>QAPD01000001.1 GCA_003052455.1 Sphaerisporangium cinnabarinum
CGCGCAGCCCGTCAACGTCCGGCCCGGCGCGCAGCACGCCGCGCGACGACGACGCGAGCACCTGGCGCCGTGCGTCGCCGAACACGGCGGCGAGCTCCGCCGCGCCCGCGCCCTGCGCGCCCACACCGGGAGCGAGGAGCGGGCCGCGCACGGCCGCGAGGTCCGTGCCCGTGCGCGCCGCGGCGTCCCCGATCGTCGCGCCCACCACGAGCCCGACCGGCCCGAGCGCGTCACCCGCGGCGACGAGCGGGGCGTTCACCTGGGCCGCCTCGCGCGCCACGTGCGCCGCGACGGACTCCACGCCCGCCCCGGCGCCCCGGCGCGCGTGCTGCACCTCGGCGCCCTCGGGGTTGGACGTCAGGCACAGCACGAACAGGCCGCGCCCCGTCTCCAGCGCCGCGTCCACCGCCGGCTGCAGCGACCCGAACCCCAGGTACGGGGACACGGTCAGCGCGTCCGCCGCGAGCGGCGACCCGTCGCGCAGGTACGCGTCCGCGTAGGCGGCCATGGTCGAGCCGATGTCACCGCGCTTGGCGTCCACGATCGTCAGCGTCCCGGCCGCACGGGCCGCCGCGAGGACCTCCTCGAGCGCCGCGACGCCGCGCGACCCGTGCCGCTCGAAGAACGCCGACTGCGGCTTGACCGCGGCCACGCGGCCCCCGACCGCCTCGACGACCCGCAGGCCGAACTCGCGCAGCCCGGAGGCGTCGTCGGGCAGGCCCCAGTCCGCGAGCAGGCCCGGGTGCGGGTCGATGCCCACGCACAGCGGCCCGTGGTCCGCCGTCGCCGCCGCGAGGCGCGCGCCGAAGCCCGCGCTCACGCGCCCACCCGCTCCGCGGCGGGAGCGGGCAGCTCGACGCCTGCGGTCAGGTCCTCGCCCGCCATGTGCTCCTGGAGGCTCGCGACCGCGAACGGCCCCGCGAGGACCGCCTCGATGCCCTGCACCGCGGCGGCGAGCTGGTCGACCGTCGTCGCGATCGGCTTGTCGGCCGCCGTCGTGGCCGCGCGGATCTCGTAGCCGTCGGCGCGCGCGCCCTGGCCGGACGGCGTGTTGATGACCATGTCCACCTCGCCGGCCGTGATGAGGTCGACGATCGTCGGCTCGCCGTCCGCCCCGCGGCCCGCGGAGAACTTGCGCACCACACGCGACGCGATCCCGTTGCGGCGCAGCACGCTCGACGTGCCGTCCGTCGCGAGGATCTCGAAGCCCAGCTCCGCGAGCCGCTTGACCGGGAAGACGATCGAGCGCTTGTCGCGGTCCGCGACCGAGACGAACACGCGGCCCGACGTCGGCAGCCCGCCGAACGCGGCGGCCTGCGACTTGGCGAACGCGTGCGGGAAGTCGCGGTCGAAGCCCATGACCTCGCCCGTCGAGCGCATCTCCGGGCCCAGGACCGTGTCCACGACCACGCCGTCCGCGGTGCGGAAACGCTTGAACGGCAGGACCGCCTCCTTGACCGCGATCGGTGCGTCGAGCGGGAGCGTGCCGCCGTCGCCCTCGGCGGGCAGCACGCCCGCCGCACGCAGCTCGGCGATCGACTCGCCCGCCATGACGCGCGCCGCGGCCTTCGCGAGCGACGTGCCCGTCGCCTTGGAGACGAACGGCACCG
Source organism: Sphaerisporangium cinnabarinum (assembly GCA_003052455.1). Classification (GTDB taxonomy): domain Bacteria; phylum Actinomycetota; class Actinomycetes; order Actinomycetales; family Cellulomonadaceae; genus Cellulosimicrobium; species Cellulosimicrobium cinnabarinum. The sequence continues at coordinate 1,611 of QAPD01000001.1, forward strand.
TGCGCGACGCGCGGGGGTTGGCCTCCAGGACGTACAGCACGTCGGAGACGAGCGCGTACTGCACGTTGAGCAGGCCGCGCACGCCGACGCCCTTCGCGATGGCCTCGGTCGAGCGGCGGATGCGCTCGATCTCCTGCTCCGAGAGCGACACGGGCGGCAGGACGCACGCCGAGTCGCCCGAGTGGATGCCGGCCTCCTCGATGTGCTCCATCACGCCGCCGAGGAAGAGCTCGGTGCCGTCGTAGAGCGCGTCGACGTCGATCTCCATGGCGTCGTCGAGGAACCGGTCGATGAGCAGCGGCGCGGGCAGCGTCCCGGCCGTGCGGTCCTCCGCCGCGGCCGCCACGAGCGCGCGCTCGACGTAGCCCGTGAGCTGCTCGGCCGAGTACACGATCTCCATGCCGCGCCCGCCGAGCACGTAGGACGGGCGCACGAGCACCGGGTAGCCGATGCCGGCCGCGACGTCCTTCGCCTCGTCGAGCGAGCGCGCCGTGCCGAACGCCGGGGCGGGCAGGCCCGCCTCGACGAGCACGCGGCCGAACTCGCCGCGGTCCTCCGCGGCGTCGATCGCCTCGGGGCTCGTGCCGAGGATCGGCAGGCCCGCGTCCGCGAGGCGCTGCGCGAGCGCGAGCGGCGTCTGGCCACCGAGCTGGACGATGATGCCCTTCACCGGCCCCGCGGCGAGCTCCGCCTGGTAGACCTCGAGCACGTCCTCGAACGTCAGCGGCTCGAAGTAGAGGCGGTCGGACGTGTCGTAGTCGGTCGAGACCGTCTCCGGGTTGCAGTTGACCATGACCGTCTCGTAGCGCTCGCGCAGCGTGAGGGCCGCGTGCACGCACGAGTAGTCGAACTCGATGCCCTGGCCGATGCGGTTCGGGCCCGAGCCGAGGATGATCACGGCCTCGCGCTCGCGCGGCGCGACCTCGGTCTCCAGGTCGTACGACGAGTAGTGGTACGGCGTGCGCGCGGCGAACTCGGCCGCGCACGTGTCGACCGTCTTGTAGACGGGCCGGACGCCGAGCGCGTAGCGGACCTCGCGCACGGTCGCCTCGCCCGCCGGGCCCATGCCCCGCAGGCGCGCGACCTGCGCGTCGGACAGCCCGTGCTTCTTCGCCTCGCGCAGCACGTCCTCGGTGAGCGCGGGCGCGCCGGCGACGGCCGCCGCGACCTCGTTGACCAGCTGGATCTGGTCGAGGTACCACGGGTCGATCTTCGTGGCCTCGAACACCTGCTCCACGCTCGCCCCGGCGCGCAGCGCCTGCTGGACGCCGATGATCCGGTTCTCGGTGGGGCGCGCGATGCGCACGAGCAGCTCGTCGAGCTCCGCGCCGGACACGGGCTCGCCGTCCCAGTGGAAGACCGAGCCGCCCTTGTCGATCGAGCGCAGCGCCTTGCCGAGCGCCTCGGTGAAGTTGCGCCCGAGCGCCATCGCCTCGCCGACCGACTTCATGGTCGTCGTGAGCGTCGGGTCGGCGGCCGGGAACTTCTCGAACGCGAACCGCGGCACCTTGACGACGACGTAGTCGAGCGTCGGCTCGAACGAGGCCGGCGTGACCTGCGTGATGTCGTTGGGGATCTCGTCGAGCGTGTAGCCGACGGCGAGCTTCGCCGCGATCTTCGCGATGGGGAACCCGGTCGCCTTGGACGCGAGCGCGGACGACCGCGAGACGCGCGGGTTCATCTCGATGACGATGACGCGGCCCGTGTCCGGGTCGACGGCGAACTGGATGTTGCAGCCGCCCGTGTCGACACCGACCTCGCGGATGACGGCGATCCCGATGTCGCGCAGCTTCTGGTACTCGCGGTCGGTGAGCGTGAGCGCGGGCGCGACCGTGATCGAGTCGCCCGTGTGCACGCCGACGGGGTCGACGTTCTCGATCGAGCACACGACCACGACGTTGTCGTTCTTGTCGCGCATGAGCTCGAGCTCGTACTCCTTCCAGCCGAGGATCGACTCCTCGAGGAGCACCTCCGTCACCGGGGAGTAGTGCAGGCCCTGTCCGACGATGCGGCGCAGCTCGTCCTCGTCGTACGCGAAGCCCGAGCCGAGGCCGCCCATCGTGAACGACGGGCGCACGACCATCGGGTAGCCGAGGTCGCCCGCGGCCGCGATCGCCTCGTCGACCGTGTGCACGATGACCGAGCGGGCGGACTCGCCGCCGCAGACCTCGACGACGTCCTTGAACTGCTGGCGGTCCTCGCCCTTCTGGATCGCCGCGATGTTCGCGCCGATGAGCTCGACGCCGTACTCGGCGAGGACGCCGGCCTCGTCGAGCGCGATCGCCGCGTTGAGGGCCGTCTGACCGCCGAGCGTCGGCAGCAGCGCGTCGGGGCGCTCCTTGGCGATGATCGACGTGAGGACCTCGGTCGTGATCGGCTCGACGTAGGTCGCGTCCGCGAACTCGGGGTCGGTCATGATCGTGGCGGGGTTCGAGTTCACGAGGACGACCCGCAGGCCCTCCTCCTTGAGCACGCGGCACGCCTGGGTGCCGGAGTAGTCGAACTCGCACGCCTGGCCGATGACGATCGGGCCGGACCCGATGACCAGGACGCTGGAGATGTCGGTTCTGCGAGGCACGGTCAGCTCTCCTTGGTGGTCTGCTCGACGGCGTCGGAGCCTGCGCCCGCCGCGCCCGCGGCGCGACGCGACGTCATGAGCTCGACGAAGCGGTCGAAGAGGTACGCGGCGTCGTGGGGGCCGGCCGCGGCCTCGGGGTGGTACTGGACGGAGAAGGCGGGCAGGTCGAGGCACTCGAGCCCCTCGACCACCTGGTCGTTGAGCCCGACGTGGGACACGACGACGCGCCCGTAGCGGCCGCCGTCGTGCGGGGCGACGGACTCGCCGTCGAGCGGCGCGTCGACCGCGAACCCGTGGTTGTGCGCCGTGACCTCGACCTTGCCGGTGCGGCGGTCCATGACGGGCTGGTTGATGCCGCGGTGGCCGTACGCGAGCTTGTAGGTGCCGTAGCCGAGCGCACGCCCGAGGATCTGGTTGCCGAAGCAGATGCCGAAGAACGGCGTGCCGCGGTCCAGGACGCCGCGCAGCAGCTCGACCTCGTGCGTCGCGGCGCTCGGGTCGCCCGGGCCGTTGGAGAAGAACACGCCGTCGGGCGCGTACGCCTCGATGTCCGCGACCGTCGACGCGGCGGGCACCACGTGCACGCGCACGCCGCGCTGCGCGAGGCGCTGGGGCGTCATCGACTTGATGCCGAGGTCCACGGCGACGACGGTCGCGACGGGCTCGCCGTCCGGCGTCGTGCCCTCGAAGGGCTCGACGACGTACGCCGTCTCCGTGCTCACCTCGCGGGCGAGGTCGGCGCCGGCCATCGCGGGCGCCGCCTTCACCTCGGCGACGAGGTCCTCCACGGTGCGCGGGTAGCCGTCGCGCACGAGCGCGTCACCGGAGAAGATGCCCGCGCGCATCACGCCGAGCTCGCGCAGGTGGCGCGTGAGGGCGCGCGTGTCGACGTCGCTGATGCCGACGACGCCCTGGGCCGCGAGCTCCTCGTCGAGGGTGCGCTGCGCGCGCCAGCTCGACGCGCGGCGGGCCGCGTCGCGCACGACGTACCCGGCGACCCAGATCTTGCCGGACTCCGGGTCCTCGTCGTTGACGCCCGTGTTCCCGATGTGGGGGGCCGTCATGACGACGATCTGCCGGTGGTAGGAGGGGTCGGTGAGGGTCTCCTGGTAGCCGGTCATGCCGGTGTTGAAGACGATCTCGCCGACGGTCGTGCCGCGCGCGCCGTACGCGCGACCGGCCTGCACCGTGCCGTCCTCGAGGACGATCAGGGCCCGGTCGGGGGCGGGTGCGCCGGTCACCGAGGTGACTGCGGTCGGTGAGCTCACTGCGTTCGCTGAGGCGGTCAAGGTGCATCCTCGTCGTTCTCGTCGGTGCCGGGTGCCGCGCTCTCGCGCGTCGGCGCCGGGCCGTCCTGGTCGGTGGGTGCGTCGGTGGCGCTGCTCGGCGCCCCGGTTCGTCGTTCGCGGGTACCGTCGGCGCCCGGGCTCCGGGGTCGGCCGGCGAGGTCGCGCACGGCCTCCAGGAGACGCGGGACGTCGTGGTCGTGGCGCGGCATCAGCCCGGTGTCCAGCCGAACCTCGGGGTGCGCCGGCGCCTCGGGCGCGTCGGCCGGGACCGGCTCTGCCGGGACGGACCACGTCACCACGACGATGGCCTCCTTCCCGACGAACTTCCCCGCCATGCCCGGGGTGAGGGCCACGTCCTCGACGGCCGCCGCGGGCACCCACACGTCGGCGGCGCCGCGGCGCGCGACGTGCAGGCCGGCGTCGTGCACGGTGACCTGGGCCTGCGCCCGGTCGCCGAGCCCGTGGGCGCCGACGCGCGCGAGCCAGTCGCCCGCGAGCGTGCTCGACACGTACAGCGCGTCGAGCGGGCCGAGCACGACGCCGCCGCGCGCGGGCTCCTCCGGCACCGCGGGCGGCGTCGGCACGAAGCCCGCGGAGCGGCGCACGAGCCGGCGCCGGCCGACGAGCACGAGCGTCAGCAGGACGACGCCGAGCACGATCCAGATCCCGGCCGCGACGGGCTGCGGCAGGTTCACGCTCCCACCCCCCGACCGGCGGTGACCGCTTCGACGGGCGCGCCGTCGAGCACGGTGGCCCGGCCGCGCAGGAACGTCGCGACGACCGCACCGGGCAGCTCGCGGCCCTGGAAGGGCGTGTTGGTGCTCGCGGTGGCCTGCCCGGCGCCGTCGACCACGCGCCGCGCGGCCGGGTCGACGAGCGTGACGTTCGCGGGCTCGCCGACCTCGAGCGGACGGCCCTGGGCGCGCTCCCCCGTGTCGATGCGGCCGATGCGCGCGGGCGCGCTCGACAGCACGCGCGCGACGTCGGCCCACGTCATGCGGCCCGTGTCGACCATGGTCTGCTGCACGACGCTCAGCGCCGTCTCCAGGCCGGTCATGCCGAACGCGGCCGCCGCCCACTCGCAGTCCTTGTCCTCGCGCGCGTGCGGGGCGTGGTCGGTCGCGACGATGTCGATCGTGCCGTCCGCGAGACCCTCGCGCACCGCCTCGACGTCCGCGGCCGTGCGCAGCGGCGGGTTGACCTTGAAGGTCGGGTCGTAGCCGCGCGCCAGGTCGTCGGTGAGGACGAGGTGGTGCGGCGTGACCTCGGCGGTGACGTCGATCCCGCGGCCCTTGGCCCAGCGGACGATCTCGACCGAGCCCGCGGTCGACAGGTGGCACACGTGCAGGCGCGAGCCCACGTGCTCCGCGAGGAGCACGTCGCGCGCGATGATCGCCTCCTCCGCGACCGCGGGCCAGCCCGCGAGGCCGAGCTCGGCCGACACGACGCCCTCGTTCATCTGGGCGCCCTCGGTGAGGCGCGGCTCCTGCGCGTGCTGGGCGACGACGCCGTCGAACGCCTTGACGTACTCGAGGGCGCGGCGCATGAGGATCGGGTCGTCGACGCACTTCCCGTCGTCCGAGAACACCCGCACGCGGGCCGCGGAGTCGGCCATCGCGCCGAGCTCGGCGAGCTGCTCGCCCGCGAGCCCGACGGAGACGGCGCCCACGGGGTGCACGTCGACCCAGCCCGCGTCGCGCCCCAGGCGCCACACCTGCTCGACGACGCCCGCCGTGTCCGCGACCGGGGTCGTGTTGGCCATCGCGTGCACGGCCGTGAAGCCGCCCGCCGCCGCGGCGCGGGTGCCGGACGCGATCGTCTCGGCGTCCTCGCGCCCCGGCTCGCGCAGGTGGGTGTGCAGGTCGACCAGCCCGGGCAGGGCGACGAGGCCCGTCGCGTCGACGACGACCGTGCCGTCGTCGTCCGCGGCGCGCGCGGCGCCGACCGGAGCGAGCTCGGCGACCACGCCGTCCGCGAGGACGAGGTCGACGGGGTCGCCGCCGAGCGGGCGCGCGCCGCGCAGGACGTACGTGGTGGTTGCGGCGCTGCTCACGAGGCGGAGACCCTTTCGACGGCGGGGACGGGCTGGGCGGAGGGCAGGTGCGCGGCCGACGCCGTGGCGTCGGCCTCGTCGCTGCCCGCGAGGAGGAGGTAGAGCACGGCCATGCGCACGGCGACGCCGTTCGCGACCTGCTCTACGATCACCGCGCGCGGCGAGTCCGCCGCCTGCGCGGAGATCTCGAGGCCGCGGTTCATGGGGCCGGGGTGCAGGACGACGGCGTGCTCGGCGAGGAGCCCGAGGCGCCGGGCGTCGAGCCCGTACTTGCGGCTGTACTCGAGCGGGTTCGGGAAGAAGGCCCCGCCCCCCGCGCCGGCGCCGCTCATGCGCTCGCGCTGCACGCGCAGCATCATCACGGCGTCGGGGCCGCCGTGCGCCGTGTCGCCCGCGAGGGCCGCGTCCAGGTCGTAGGAGACCTCGCACGGCCACGTCTGGACGCCCACCGGCAGGAGCGTGGGCGGCGCGACGAGCGTCACGCGGGCCCCGAGCGTGTGCAGCAGGTGGACGTTGGAGCGCGCGACCCGCGAGTGCAGCACGTCGCCGACGATCGCGACGTGGCGTCCGTCGAGGCCGGCACCGCGTGCGGCGGCGTCGTCGGGGCCGCTCGCCCCCGGGGAGGTCAGGCCCGTCCCGGTGAGGTGGCGGCGCAGCGTGTACGCGTCGAGGAGCGCCTGCGTCGGGTGCTGGTGCATGCCGTCGCCCGCGTTGACCACGGCCGCGTCGAGCCAGCCCGCGTGCGCGAGCAGGTGCGGGGCGCCCGACGCCTGGTGCCGCACGACGACCGCGTCCGCGCCCATCGCCTGGAGCGTCAGCGCCGTGTCCTTGAGCGACTCGCCCTTGGACACGCTCGACCCCTTGGCCGAGAAGTTGATGACGTCCGCGGAGAGCCGCTTCGCCGCGGTCTCGAAGGAGATGCGCGTGCGCGTCGAGTCCTCGTAGAAGAGGTTGACGACCGTGCGCCCGCGCAGCGTCGGGAGCTTCTTGATCTCGCGCGACTGCGTCGCGGCCATCTGGGCGGCCGTGTCGAGGATGCGGACGGCGTCGGCGCGCCCGAGGTCCTGGGTCGAGAGCAGGTGCCTCATGCGCGGGCCTCCCCGCCGTCGGTGGCGGCCGCCCGCGGGGCCGCGGGCCGGATGACGACCGCGTCGGCGGACGGGTCGCCCGCCGCGGAGGCGCCGTCGATCTCGGCGAGGCGCACGCTCACGCGCTCGGACGTCGACGTCGGCAGGTTCTTGCCCACGAAGTCGGGGCGGATCGGCAGCTCCCGGTGGCCGCGGTCGACGAGCGCCGCGAGCTGCACCGCGCGAGGGCGGCCGAGGTCGCTGATCGCGTCGAGCGCGGCCCGGATCGTGCGGCCGGAGTACAGGACGTCGTCGACGAGGACCACGACCTTGCCGTCGATCCCCGACGCGGGCAGGCGTGTCGCGCCGATCGTGCGCGTCGGGTGGCGGTGCAGGTCGTCGCGGTACATCGTCACGTCGAGCTCGCCGACGATCGCGTGCGGGTCGGGCGCGCCGTCTCCCTCGATCGCGGCGAGGCGCTCGGCGAGCCGGGCCGCGAGCGGGACGCCGCGCGTCGGGATGCCGAGGAGGACGAGGTCGTGGGCTCCCTTGTTGCGCTCCACGATCTCGTGGGCGATGCGCGTCAGCGCGCGGGAGATGTCCGCCGCCGTGAGGACGACGGTCCCGGCGGTCGGCCCCGTCTCGGGGTCGGACCCCGGCCGGGGTACGGATGGTGTGGGCACAGCAGCGCCAGAGCTCATGTCCGGCGACCTCCTTCCCCGCCTCACGGGACGGGCCTTAAAGGATGTCTGACGGTCACCCACCCTACCGCCGTGGCCCGGCGGCCGGGTGCGCGTCCCGCCCGGTGGGACGCGGCGTCGGTCACACCCGTGACCGACGCCGCGCGAGGCGTCGTCCCGGCCGGGGCCGGGCGCCGCGGTCAGGCCGTGATCGTCGGCTTCATCTCGACGATGCGCGCGAGCAGCCCGTTGACGAACGACGGCGAGTCGTCGGTCGACAGGGAGCGCGCGAGGTCGACGGCCTCGTCGATCGCGACGACGTCCGGGACGTCGTCGTTGAAGAGGATCTCCCAGCCGCCGATGCGCAGCAGGGCCCGGTCGACCGCGGGCATGCGCTCGAGCGTCCACCCGTGGGAGTAGGTCTCGAGCAGCTCGTCGATGCGCTCGCGGTGGGCGAGCACCCCCTCGACGATGTCGACCGCGTACTGCGGCAGCGCGGTCTGCGCCGTCCCGGGGTCGGCGACGCGCTCCGCGAGGAGGGTCGTCGGGTCCACGTGACGCTGCTCCGCCTCGAAGAGGACGTCGAGCGCGCGCTTGCGCGCCTTGGTGCGTGCGGCCATGTCAGTCCGTCGCCTGTCCGTCGGTGCCGGCGGTCAGTCGTTCACGCGGCCGAGGTACGACCCGTCACGCGTGTCGACCTTCACCTTGGTGCCCTGCTCGAGGAAGAGCGGGACCTGGATCTGCGCGCCCGTCTCGAGCGTCGCGGGCTTGGTGCCGCCCGTCGAGCGGTCGCCCTGCAGGCCCGGCTCGGTGTACGTGATCTCGAGGACGACCGAGGCCGGCAGCTCGATGTAGAGCGGCTGGCCGTCGTTCGACGCGATGAGCACGTTCTGGTTCTCGAGCATGTAGTCCTTGGCGTCGCCCACGATCTCGGCGCCGACCGTGACCTGGTCGTACGTCGAGGTGTCCATGAACACGTAGTCCGCGCCGTCCTGGTACAGGTACTGGAAGTCACGGCGGTCGACGTTGGCGGTCTCGATCTTGAGCCCGGCGTTGAACGTCTTGTCGATCGTCTTGCCCGTCATGACGTTCTTGATCTTGGTGCGGACGAACGCGCCACCCTTGCCGGGCTTGACGTGCTGGAACTCGATCACGGTCCACAGCTGGCCGTCGAGTCGCAGCACGGTGCCGTTCTTGATGTCGTTGGTGGTCGCCACGTTCGTCTTCCTGTCGGAGGGTCAGCGGTCCCGTCGACGCGCCACCGGGTGCCGGGACGGCACGAGGGGGCCACGCGAGGGCGGGATGCGGAAATGGGCCTTGACGATCTTACCGGAGCGCGGCGAGGACCGCGTTCGCCACGACGCCCAGGGTCGCGGCCCAGCACATCGAGGCGAGCGTCCCGATGACGAAGCGCTCCGACGCGACGGGGTGCTCGCGCAGCTCGGGATAGCGGCCCAGGCCCTTGATCGCGACGACGAAGGCGATGCCGCCGGGCTCGCCTGCGAGGAGGCAGCCCGTGATCGCGAACCGTTCGAGGATCCCGATCCACGTCCCGCCGCGCAGAGCCTTGACCGCCTCCGTCCCGATCGGCCCCGTCGTCGGAGGGGGCGGCGGGGGCACGGGCACGGCCGCCGGGTCCGCAGGGGCCCCGCGTCGAGGCCGTCCGGCACGCCCCGGGGCGGCGGAGCCGCCCGCGCGCGCCGCCGCACGCAGCACCCACTGGGTCACGGGACCGCCGCCGAGGACGCTCGCGGCGAGCGCGACCACCCAGACGAGCACCACGAGCACGACCGTCACCGGGTCCGTCACGCCTTCTCCTCCTGCCGATCCACCGACGGCCCCTCGTGGAGCTCGCCCAGCAGCCTCGCGACCACGGGCCGCACCGCCGCCTCCTCGGGCCACAGCGCGGAGCGCAGCCGCTGGCTGACCGCCTGCTCGGACACACCGAGCGCGCGAGCCACATCCTTCTGGGTGCCGCCCACACGCGCCAGCGCGTCGACGGCCTCCCACCCGGGCGCGGTGCGCCGGTCCACGACCGCCGCGAGGAGGCGCAGGAGCGCCTCGACCTCCGCGGCGCGCGACGCGGGCTCCCCGCGGACGGCGACGGGCGCGGTGGCCGCGCGCGACTTCGCCTGCTCGACCGCCTCGCGGGCCAGGACGAACGCCGTGCCCGACGCCTCGCGCGACACCGCGGGCAGCGGCTCGTCGACGGGCCCGACGCCGAGCCCGACACTCCAGCCGCCGTCGCGCAGGAGGTCGAGCACGACCTCGACGACGACCTCCGGGTCGTCGAGGACCCCCTGGACCTCGTCGCCGACGGTCCGGTCGAACGGGACCACGACGCCGGCGCGGTCCGCCAGCACCTCCTCGAGGCGCGCGAGCACCTCGGGGACGCGGTCGGGACGACCGGTGCTCCCCCGCTGGTCGACGGTCAGGACGTACATGCCCTCAAGGCTAGACCCTTGTTTCCGGCGCATCAAGCCCTGGGGCTTGATCGAGCACGATCAAGCCTGGGCCGATCCACGCAGGCGCGTGGCGACCGCCTCGAGCGCGAGCCGGTAGGAGTCGAAGCCGAAGCCCGCGATCGTGCCCGTCGCCACCGCGCCCACCACGGAGTGGCTGCGGAACGCCTCGCGCGCCGCCGGGTTGCTCAGGTGGACCTCGACCAGCAGCAGGCCGGACGTCGTGACCTGCGCGGCGGCGTCGCGCACCGCGTACGAGTAGTGCGTGAACGCGGCCGGGTTCAGCACGACGTGGGCCCGGGCGTCGACGGCCTCGTGCAGCCAGCCGACGAGCTCGGACTCGTCGTCGGTCTGCCGCACGTCGACGGCGAGGTCGAGCGCGCTCCCCCACGTCGACGCCGACGCACGGAGGTCGGCCATCGAGGCCGAGCCGTAGATCTCCGGCTCCCGCACGCCGAGCCGACCGAGGTTGGGTCCGTTGAGGACGAGCACGCGTTCCATGGCGCCCGAGCCTAGCCGTGCCGGGGCCGGCCACGACGAGACGTCCGTGCTCGCTCCCGACGAGCGACGGACCACGGCCTCGGGCACGCTGGCGGGGTGACCCTCAGCGCTGCCCGCCCTCTGCCCCCGGTCCTGCTCCTGCCGCTGCCCTGCGCACCCGGCCCCGCGCCGTCCGACGCCCGCTCGGGGGCGGCCGCATGAGCGCGACGCGCTACCTGGACGTGCCCTTCGCGGCGCTCGCGCACCGCGGCTTCTCGCGCGAAGGTCTCGAGAACTCGATGGCCGCGTTCGCGGCGGCCCGCGAGCTGGGGCTCCGGTACGTCGAGACGGACGCCCACGCGACGTCGGACGGCGTCGCCGTGGCGCTCCACGACGCCTCGCTGGACCGGACGACGGACGCGCGCGGCCTGGTCGCCGACCTCCCGTGGCGCACGGTGCGCGCCGCCCGGATCGGCGGACGAGAGCCGGTGCCGTCGCTGGAGGACGTCCTCGGGACGTGGCCGGACCTGCGGGTCAACGTCGACGTCAAGTCCGCGGCGGCGGCCGAGCCGGTCGCGCGCGCGATCGAGCGCACGCGCGCGCACGACCGCGTGTGCGTCGCGTCGTTCGCCGCGGCGCGGCGCGAAGCGACCGTCGCGCGGCTCTCGCGGCCTGTGACCGTGTCCGGCGCGCGGGGCGCGGTGGTGGGCATGCTGCTCGCAGGGCGCGCCCGCGTCGACGCGCTCGCCCGCCGGGCCGCGCGCTCCGTCGACTGCCTCCAGGTACCGGTGCGCGAGGGCTGGGTGCGCGTCGTGGACTCCGCGTTCGTGCGGGCCGCGCACCGGGCCGGCGTCGCGGTGCACGCCTGGACGGTCAACGACGCGCCGACCATGCACCGGCTGCTCGACCTCGGGGTCGACGGGATCGTCACCGACCGCTCCGACGTGCTGCGCGACGTGCTCCGCACCCGAGGGCTGTGGGCCTGACCTCGACCGTGGACCCTCAGAGGGCGATCGGCCCCCGGCCCACCGGGGCGTCCGCCGCGATCTCCGCGTAGGCCGCGGCGAGCAGCGTCGGGTCCGGGCCCTCGAGGCGGGTCGGGCGCGCGACGTCGTCGAGCACGACGAACCGCAGGAGGTCGCCGCGCGACTTCTTGTCACGGCGCATGGCCGACATGAGCTGCTCCCAGCGGTCGCCCCGGTAGGTGAGGGGCAGCCCCAGCGATCCGAGGATCGCCCGGTGCCGCTCGACGACGGCGTCGTCCAGCTTCCCGGCGAGGCGCGAGAGCTCGGCGGCGAACACCATGCCGACGGAGACGGCCGCGCCGTGACGCCACTGGTAGCGCTCGGTGAGCTCGACGGCGTGGCCCAGCGTGTGCCCGTAGTTGAGGATCTCGCGCAGGCCGGCCTCCTTGAGGTCCTCCCCCACGACGCGCGCCTTGACCGCGACCGAGCGCTCGACGAGCTCCGCGACGACGGCCCAGGTCTCGTCCGTCGTCGGCCGGGTGCCCCACGCGGCGAGCGCGTCGGCGTGCTCCTCGACGAGCTCGAGGATGCGCTCGTCCGCGATGAACCCCGTCTTGACGACCTCGGCGAGACCCGCGACGAAGTCCCAGCGGCCGAGCGACTCGAGGGCCGCGAGGTCGCACAGCACGCCTGCGGGCGGGTGGAACGCACCGACGAGGTTCTTGCCCTCGGCCGTGTTGATGCCGGTCTTGCCCCCGACCGCGGCGTCCACCATCGCGAGGAGCGTCGTCGGCACGTGCACCACGCGGATGCCGCGCAGCCACGTCGCGGCGACGAAGCCGCCGAGGTCCGTCGTCGCACCGCCGCCGACCGTGACGACCGCGTCCGTGCGCGTGAAGTCCAGCTGCCCGAGCACGCCCCACAGGAACGCCGCGACCTGCGCGGTCTTGGACTCCTCCGCGTCCGGGACCTCCGCGACGTACGCCTCGTAGCCCGACGCCTTGAGGTCCTCGTGGACCACCTCGGCCGTCGCGGCGAGGGCCGCGGGGTGCACGACGAGCACCCGGCGCACCCGCTCGCCGAGCATGGCGGGCAGCTCGCCGAGCAGGTGGCGCCCCACGACGACGTCGTACGGCTGCTCGCCCGCGACCCGCACGCGCGTCGGCGCGGCCGCGGTCGTGTCCGGGGCGGGGGTGGTGGCGTCGGGGGTCGTGTCGCTCACGCGTTCTCCTGTTCGACCGGGGTGCCGACGGGGTCGGCCGGCGCGGGTGCGGGCGTCGTGCGCCCGGGGGTACCGGGCGCGCCGTCGACGAGGTGCTCGCGGATCTCGCGCGCGACCTGGGCGGGCGTGCGCGCGTCGGTCACGACGTGCAGCGTCGAGACCCGCTCGTAGACGGGGCGCCGCGCCTCCATGAGCGCGGCCCAGCGCGCCCTCGGGTTCCCGAGCAGGAGCGGACGCGCCTGGTTGAGACCGACGCGCGGCGCGGCGTGCGCGAGGCTCACGTCGAGGAACACCACCGTCCCGCCCGCGGCGACGTACGCCGCGAGGGCGGTCTGCGTGTGCTCGTCGAGCACCGCGCCGCCGCCCAGGGCGAGGACGCCGTCGTGCGTGGCGAGCGCGGTCGTCACGGCCTCGCGCTCGAGCTCGCGGAAGTGCGGCTCGCCGTGGTCGACGAAGATGTCCGCGACCGGCTTCCCGGCCGTGGCCTCGACGTCGACGTCCGTGTCGCGCTGCGCGAGGCCGAGCAGCTCGGCCAGGTGGCGCGCGACGGTCGACTTCCCGCTGCCGGGCGGGCCGACGAGCACGACGACCGGGCGGGTCCCCGGGGCGACGGGCGTCATCAGCGCTGCAGCTCGGGGATCGCGGCGAGGTACGCCTCGGCGTTCCGGCGGACCTCCGCGACGGAGTCGCCGCCGAACTTCTCGAGCGCCTGCTCGGCGAGGACGAGCGCGACCATGGCCTCGGCGACGACCGCCGCGGGCGGGACCGCGCACACGTCGGAGCGCTGGTGCTGGGCCTTGGCGACGTCGCCGGTGACGACGTCGACCGTCGCGAGCGCGCGCGGCACCGTCGAGATCGGCTTCATGGCGGCGCGCACGCGCAGCACCTCGCCGTTCGACATGCCGCCCTCGACCCCGCCGGCGCGGTTGCTGCGCCGGTGGATGCGACCGTCGGCGCCGCGCTCGATCTCGTCGTGCGCGGCGGACCCGCGGCGGCGCGCGGTGCGGAAGCCGTCGCCGACCTCGACGCCCTTGATCGCCTGGATGCCCATGAGGACGGCGGCGAGGCGCGCGTCGAGGCGCCGGTCGCTCTGCGCGTAGGTGCCCAGGCCCGAGGGGACCCCGTACGCGAGCACCTCGACGACGCCGCCGAGCGTGTCTCCCGCCTTCTGGCACTCGTCGATCTCCGCGACCATGGCCGCCGCGGCGTCCGGGTCGAAGCAGCGCACCGGGTCGGCGTCGAGCGCGGCGACGTCGTCGGGGCCGGGCGCCGGCGCGTCCTCGGGGACCTCGACCGGCCCGATCGCGACGACGTGCGACACGAGCCGGACGCCGAGCGCCTGCTCGAGGAACTTCGCCGCGGCCGTGCCGAGCGCGACGCGCGTCGCGGTCTCGCGCGCCGAGGCGCGCTCGAGCACCGGGCGCGCGTCCTCGAAACCGTACTTGCGCATGCCGACGAGGTCGGCGTGCCCGGGGCGCGGCCGGGTGAGCGGGCGGTTGCGCGCGATCTCCCGGACGTCACCCGTCCCGGCGTCGACGAGCAGCGCCTCGGGCGGCACCGGGTCGGACGACATGACGTCGACCCACTTGGGCCACTCGGAGTTCGCGATCTCGATGGCGAGCGGACCACCCTGGGTCACGCCGTGGCGCAGGCCGCCGAGGACGCGCAGCTCGTCCTGCTCGAACTTCTGGCGGGAACCGCGGCCGTACCCGAGGCGGCGACGCGCGAGCGCGGCGCGCACGTCGTCCGTCGTGAGCTCGACGCCCGCGGGCAGCCCGTCGAGGATCCCGACCAGCGCCTCGCCGTGCGACTCACCCGATGTCAACCAACGCAGCATGATCGCCATCCTCCCACGTCGGCGCCCTCGTCCCGGCGGCCGCCCGCAGTGCGGACCGACGGCGTGCGACGACGGTCGAGCGTTCCCCTGCGGCTTCGGTCACGTGGTCCCCTGCGGCGCGGCGCGCAGCGCCGTGCCCGCCGACGCGGCGGCCTGTGGACGACGACGTCGCGCGCCTCCGCGGGCGCGCTACGGTGCCGCGCATGGTCCAGCAGGGGGACGGGACGAGGCACGCCGCGACATCGCGCCGCGGGTCGGGTGACGACGAGCCGGACGAGGCACGGGCGGCCGTCGTGACCGCGGGCGCGCCGAAGTCGTGGGGACGACGACGTCGCGCCGACCTCGCCCGGGAGCTCCGGGTCGCGGGCCGGGCGGGTGGAGTGCTCGCGCTGCTCGCGGTGCTGGCCGCGGTGTGGTGGTCGGGCCCGTCGTGGGCGACGCCCGCCGTCGCGGTCGTCGCCGCGGCAGGCGCGCTGCTCGCCGTGATCGACGCGCGCACGCACCGCCTGCCGGACGTGATCGTGCTGCCGACGGGGGTCGCGGTCGTCGTGCTGCTCGCGGTCGCGTCGCTCGCGGCGGGCGACGGGGAGCCGCTCGTCCGCGCGCTCGCCGGCGGCGCCGTGGGCTTCTGCGCCTACGCCGCGCTGCGGCTCGCGCACCCGCCCGGGCTGGGTTTCGGCGACGTGAAGCTCGCGGGCACGCTCGGCACCCCGCTCGCGTGGCTCGGGTGGGCCGAGCTCGTCGCCGGGCTCCTCCTGCCGTTCCTGCTCGGCGGGGCGTGGGCGCTCGGCCTGGTGGTCTTGCGGCGCGCGCGCCGTGACACCGCGGTGGCCTTCGGCCCGTTCATGGTGCTCGGCGCCGGGGTCGCCGTCGGCTGGGGCCAGACGACGACCCGCGCGGTCCTCGGCGGCTGATTCGCGTGGGGTTCAGACCGGGGCGCCGAGCGCGGAGCCGAGGGCGCGGTCCATCGTCGCCAGCGGCGCGGCCCTGCCCGTCATGAGCCGCACCTGCTCGGCCGCCTGGTGCAGGAGCATCCGCTCGCCGCTGACGACGGTGCCGCCGCCCGCGGTCCAGGCGACGGACAGCGCGGTGGGCCGGGGGTCGTAGACGACGTCGAGCAGCACCCCGCCGGGCGTCGCCCCCGCCCGGGACAGCGCGTCCGCCACCGGGTCGGCGGCACGCGACGGCAGGGTGGCCACGACGGCGTCCGTACGCACGAGGCGGTCGACGAGCGCGGGCGACGCGAGGTCCAGCACCTCGAACCGCGGCTCGACGCCCATGCGGTGCGCGGCGCGCTGCAGGGTCCCCGTGCGCCCGAGCGAGCGCACGAGGACGGTCGGTGCGGTGCAGCCCAGCTGCGCCAGCGCGGCGAGCGTCGAGGCGGCGGTCGCGCCGGCGCCCAGCACGACGGCGGAACGGACCTCCCGCTCCTCCAGCCCTTCGCGCAGCGCCGCGACGAGGCCGTGCACGTCGGTGTTCGTCCCGACGAACGTCGGTCGCGTCCCACCCGTGGGCTGAACCACGAGCGTGTTGACCGCCCCGACGACGTTGGCGAGCGGGTCGACGTGGTCCAGCAGCGGGATCACCGCGTGCTTGAGCGGCATGGTCAGGCTCAGGCCCGCCCACGAGGCGTCGAGGCCGTTGACGAAGGCCGGGAGCTGCTCCTCGGTGGTGTCGATCGCCTCGTACGACCACCCGTCCAGCCCGAGCGCGTCGTACGCGGCACGGTGCAGCACCGGCGACAGCGAGTGCGCGACGGGGTGGCCGAGGACGGCCGCGCGTCGCGGCGGGCGCTTGGTGCTCACCCGCCGTTCTCCGCCTGCCACCGACGCAGCTCGGCCACGTTCTTCTGGTGCTCCTCCCACGTCACCGCGAACTTGGTCTCGCCAGTCTCCAGGTTGACCGCGGTCCAGAAGATCCAGTCGCCTGGTTCCGGACTCACCACGGCCGCCAGCGAGTCGGCGCCTGGGCTCGCGATCGGAGTCGGGGGCAGACCCTTGTGGGCGTAGGTGTTGAACGGGTTGTCGGGGTTCCGGGTGTCCTCGCGCGTGAGCTCGGTACCCGGCTTGTCCAGGCCGTAGGCGACGGCCGCGTCGATCTCGAGCGCCATGTTGATGGCCAGGCGGTTCTCGATCGCGCGGGCCATCTTCGGTCGGTCGGGGGCGTACTTCGCCTCCCGTTCGATCAGAGAGGCCTTGTTCAGGACGGTCTCCCGATCCTCAGGGGCAACCCCCAGCTCATCCAGCTTCATCACGGTCTGCGAGACCATCTGCTGGATCACTGACTGCGGGCTCACGTCGCCCGGCTCGAGGACGTACGTCGTCGGGTAGAGCCAGCCCTCGTAGTTGCCGTTCGCCTCGGCGGGCAGCCCCGTGGCGGCGGTGTCGGCCATGGCCGCCTCGAACTCCGCGACGGAGATTCCCGTGACGGAGGACGACCGCTCGAGGATCTGCTTGACGGTGTAGCCCTCGGGGATCGTGATCTTCGTCTCGACGCGCGAGTCGTTCGCCACGAGGCGCGCGACAGCGTCCTTCGCGGACATACCGAGGAGCAGCGTGTGCGTGCCCGGCTGGATCCTGCCGGCGTTCGGGTTCTCCTCGAACGCGTTCGCGAACGCCGCGGAGCTCGCGACGACGCCCGCCTCGGTGAGCACGGCCCCCATGTCGCGGCCCGTAGACCCGGGCTCGATCACGACGTCGACGGGCTCGGTCCCCGGGCCCTCGAAGTCCTTCGCCTCGAGCGGGTTCGCGAACCCGAAGAGGTCGGACGCGTTGTTGAGCAGGAGGTAGCCCGCTCCGCCCACCACGAGGAGGGAGACGAGCAGGACCACGAGGGCCCGGCGGCGCCGGCGCTGGCGTCGCTTCTTCGCGGCCCGGCGCGCGCGCTGCTCGGCGCGCGAGGAGCGCGCGGGCTGTTGCTCGCCCTGGACTGCGGGCCGTTCGAACAGGTCGGTCACGGTCGGTGGTCTCCTGTCGGGTCTACAGGTTCTCCGGCGCGCACCCCCGCGCCCCGCTCGGCCTCGAGAGCGGATTGCAGAATGATAACGGCGGCGGCCTGGTCGACGACGCTCCGGTGCTTGCGACCGGCGCGTCCCGACGCGTGCAGCGCCTGGTGGGCGCTGACGGTCGTCATCCGCTCGTCGACGAGGTGCACCGGCACCGGTGCGACGACGCGAGCCACCGCACCAGCGTACGCCCGGGCGCCCTGGGCGGCGGCGCCCTCCCCGCCGGAGAGGTGCCGCGGCAGGCCCACGTACACGACCTGGGCGTTGCGCTCCTCGACCTCGGCCGCGATGCGGGCGACGTCGGCGGGCACCGCCGCGCCGGCGCGCGTGTCGCGTGCGAGGGTCTCGACGGGAGTCGCGACGAGGCCGTCGGGGTCGCTCGCGGCCAGGCCGACGCGGACGCTGCCCACGTCGACGCCGAGGCGCGCCCCCCGCGGGAGGGGGGCGCGCCCGTCGTCGGCGGGCTGCACGGGCAGGCCGGTCACGCGCCGGCCGCGGCGCCGTCGCGCACGCCCCGGAGGGCGGCGGGCAGCGCGGACACGTCCGTGCCGCCGCCCTGGGCCATGTCGTCCTTGCCGCCGCCACCGCCACCGAGCGTCTGGGCGGCAGCCTTGGCGAGCACGCCGGCGCGCAGCCCGGCCGCACGCGCGGAGGCGTTCGTCACGACGACGACCTGCGGGCGACCCTTCGCGACGCCGCCGACGGCGACGACCGCGGGCTCCGACTCACCGAGACGGCCGCGCACGTCGAGCGCGAGCGCGCGCAGGTCGTCCGCGGACGCGACCTCGCCGGCGTCGTGCACGACGACGCGCGTGCCGCCCACGAGCTCCGCCCCGGCGGCGAGCGTGCCGGCCGCCGCGAGGAGCTGGGCCTGCCGGAGCTGGGCGAGCTCCTTCTCGGCGTCGCGCAGGCGCGACACGAGCATGCTCACGCGGTCGGGCAGCTCCTCGGTCCGCACGTTGAGCAGACCCGTGAGCTGACCCACGAGCGCGTGCTCCTTCGCCTGGAACCCGTACGCGCCGTCCCCGACGAGCGCGTCGACGCGCCGCACGCCCGAGCCGATCGACGACTCGCCGAGCAGCGTGACGAGGCCGAGCTGGCCCGTGCGCTGCACGTGCGTGCCGGCGCAGAGCTCGCGCGACCAGTCGCCGCCGATGGAGACGACGCGCACGGTGTCGCCGTACTTCTCGCCGAACAGCGCCATCGCCCCCAGGGCGCGCGCCTCGGTGATCGGCATGAGCTGGTCCGTGACCTCGAGGTTCTCCTGGAGCTGGGTGTTGACCCGCTCCTCGATCTCCGAGAGCGCGCCCGAGGGCACGGCGGACGAGCGGCGGAAGTCGAAGCGGATGCGGCTGGGCGCGTTCTCCGACCCGGCCTGCGTCGCGTCCTTGCCGAGCGACTCCTGGAGCGCCTTGTGGATCATGTGCGTCGCCGAGTGGGCGCGGCTGATCGCCTTGCGACGGTCGCGGTCGATCGTCGCGGTGCCCGGGTCGCCGAGCGCCGCGGTGCCCTCGACCAGGCGGCCGCGGTGCACCGACAGGCCCTTGATCGGGCGCTGCACGTCGTCGACCTCGATGGTCGCGCCGCCGTCGAGCACGATCCTGCCGTGGTCGGCGAGCTGGCCGCCGGCCTCCGCGTAGAACGGGGTGCGGTCGAGCACGACCTCGACGTCCGCCGGGGCCGTCGCGGCCGGGGCGGGGACGCCGTCGACCAGCAGACCGGCGACGCGCACCGCCGCGGACGACTCGGTGTACCCGAGGAACTCCACGGGCGCCGCGAGCTCGGACGCGAGCGACTCGTACGCCGCCGTGTCGACGCCGCCCGAGCGCTTCGCGAGCGCGTCGGCGCGCGCCCGCTGACGCTGCTCGGTCATGAGCGCGCGGAACGCCTTCTCGTCGACCTGGACGCCCTGCTCGGCCGCCATCTCGAGCGTGAGGTCGATCGGGAAGCCGTACGTGTCGTGCAGCGCGAACGCCTGGTCGCCCCCGAGCAACGGCGTCCCGCCCGAGCCGGCCGCGGCCTTGGCCCGCGACACGGCGGTGTCGAGGATCGTCGTGCCGGCCGTGAGCGTGCGCCGGAACGCGTCCTCCTCGGTGTAGGCGACGTCGGAGATGCGCGCGAAGTCGGTCGCGACCTCCGGGTACGACGGCGCCATCGCGTCGCGGCTCACCGGGAGCAGCGCGGGCATGGCGCGGTCCTCGACGCCGAGCAGGCGCATCGCGCGCACCGAGCGGCGGAGCAGACGGCGCAGCACGTAGCCGCGTCCCTCGTTGGACGGGCGCACGCCGTCGCTCATGATCATCAGGGCCGAGCGGACGTGGTCGGCCACGACGCGCATGCGGACGTCGTCCTCGTGGTTCGCGCCGTAGCGCTTGCCGGAGAGCGCCTCGGCCGCGGTGATGACGGGAAACACCTCGTCGATCTCGTAGAGGTTGTCCTTGCCCTGGAGAAGGTAGGCGACGCGCTCCAGGCCCATGCCCGTGTCGATGTTCTTGCGCGCGAGCTCCGAGACGATCCGGAACTCCTCCTTCGACTTCACGTCGTCGATCGCGTACTGCATGAAGACGAGGTTCCAGATCTCCAGGTAGCGGTCCTCGTCGACGACGGGCCCACCCTCCTGGCCGAACTCGGGACCGCGGTCGATGTAGATCTCCGAGCACGGGCCCGCGGGGCCGGGCTGGCCCGTGGACCAGTAGTTGTCCTTCTTGCCGCGCGCCTGGATGCGCTCGTCCGGCAGGCCGGCGATGCGCTTCCAGAGCTGCCGCGCCTCGTCGTCGTCGTGGTAGACGGTGACCCACACGCTCTCGGGGTCGAACCCGTACTTCCCCTCCTCGCGCGCGCCCGTGACGAGGTCCCAGGCGTAGGTGATCGCGCCTTCCTTGAAGTAGTCCCCGAACGAGAAGTTGCCGTTCATCTGGAAGAACGTGCCGTGGCGCGTCGTCTTGCCGACCTCGTCGATGTCGAGGGTGCGCACGCACTTCTGGACGCTCGTCGCACGGTCCCACGGCGGGGTCTGCTCCCCCGTCATGTACGGGATGAACGGGACCATGCCCGCGATGGTGAACAGCGTGGACGGGTCCGGGGAGACGAGCGACGCCGACGGCACGACGGTGTGGTCGCGGTCGGCGAAGTAGTCGAGCCAGCGCTTGCGGATCTCGGCGGTGCGCATGATGTCCTTCGGAAAGAGGTCGGTGGTCGTGCGGGGTGGTGCGGTGGGCGCCGCAGGCTCGGCGTCCTAGAAGGAGTAACCGAGCAGGTCCTCGACGTCGTCCGTGTCGTCGAAGGCGTCCCGGCCGGCGGCGGCGGGGCGCGCGTGGCGTCCGGCCGCGCGACGTGCGCGGACGGCGTCCGGGTCCTCCTGGCCCTCGGCGAGCAGCGCCGCCATGAGCTCCTGCTCGCGCGCGTCGCGCGCGAGCGCGAACTCGGTGCGGAAGTCGCGGGCGATCTCGACGACCTTCTCGCCGAGGCCGTTCACCTGCTCGGTCGCCTGGTCCACGAGCGACGCCGGCGCGTAGCGCGCCAGGACCTTCTTGCCGCGCACGACGACCACGACCGTGATCGCGACGCCGACACCGATCCAGAAGACCCGGCGCATCAGCGCGACCCCTCGGCGCGGCCCGTGGACGAGGCCGACGACCGGCCCGACGCCCGACGGCCGCCGAACGAGCGTGCGGCGGCCTGGCGCACGCCGTAGGTGAACGCGGCGACCTTGACCAGCGGCGCGCCGAACGTCGCGGCGTACAGGCCCGTGAGCGCGGAGACGTTCTCGCTCACCTGGGCGGCCGACGTGGTGATGGTGTCGACCTTGACGAGCTGGCTGTTCGTCGTGGCGACGGTCGTCGCGGCCTCGTCGAGGATCGGCACCGAGTGGTCGGTGACCTCCTTGATGCTCGCGCGCGCCTCGTCGAGCACGCGGCCGAGCTTGAGGAGCGGCACCGCGAGCAGGCCGACGAGCAGCACGAACGCGACGGCTGCGATGAGGCCGGCCACATCTCCCAGGGACATTCTTCCTCCAGTGCCAGTCACGGTGCCGCGTGCGCGGCACCCGTGCGCCGTACGCGCGGGACGGTCGTCGCCGCAGGGCTCCTCGCGGACGCACCCACGGCTCCGCGAAACACTACCCGCACCAGGGCGGGGACCGTCGTCGGGCACGGCGCGACCGCACCCGCGCGGGGCGGGCCGGCGCACCGGCCCGGACGCACGAACGCCCCGCTCGCCGACGAAGCGGTGAGCGAGGCGTCCCGGGGCAGAGATCAGCGAGCGTAGTACTCGACGACGAGCTGGACCTCGCACTGCACGGGGACCTCGGCGCGCTTCGGGCGACGCGTGAGCACCGCGCTGAGCTTCTCGAGCTGGACGTCCAGGTAGCCCGGGACGGCCGGCAGCACGTCACGGTGCGCGCCCGCGGCCGCCACCTGGAACGGGGTCGTCGCCTGGCTCTTCGGCTTGACCTGGAGGGTCTGGCCGGGCTTCACGCGGAACGACGGACGGTCCACGATCTTGCCGTCGACGAGGATGTGGCGGTGCGTGACCGCCTGACGCGCCTGCAGGATGGTGCGGGCGAAGCCGGCGCGCAGCACGAGCGCGTCGAGACGCGTCTCGAGGTTCTCGACGAGCGCCTCACCGGTCAGGCCCTTGTCCTTGCGGGCGTCCTCGTACGCACGCGCGAGCTGCTTCTCGCGGAGCATGTACTGGGCGCGCAGACGCTGCTTCTCGCGGAGACGGACCGCGTAGTCCGACTCGGTGCGACGGCGGGCGCGGCCGTGCTCACCCGGGGGGTACGGGCGCTTCTCGAAGTGCTTGACGGCCTTCGGGGTGAGGGCGATGCCCAGGGCGCGGCTCAGGCGGACCTGGCGGCGCGAGCGCTTGACAGACGTCACAGCGGTGTCTCATTCCTGTCGTTCGGGTTCTGACGTCACACCTGGTCCCGAGAACCGGGTCCGGGTGCGGGACCAGCCGATGGACCGCACGCTCTTCCGCGAGAAAGGGCGAGGGGTCGGGGCCGAGGTCCCAGGTGGTCGCCGTGCAGGCAACCTGAGCAGTCTACCGCACCCGAAGACCTCGGCAGCGATGCGCGACAAACATGCCCGCGCACAGCAGCGCCACCGCGACCACCGTCGCGGGCAGAGAGCTTGCGGGATGCATCGGCCACGCCCACAGCGCGCCGCGATCCGCACCGGCGAAGGCAGCGAGAAGGACGCTCACGACGACCGGGACCACCGCTGCGCCCCTCCCTCCGACGACCGGTCGGGCAAGAAGCCCGGCCCCCACGAAGCCGAGCAGGTTCCGGACCGCGGCCAGGAGCACGTCGTCGACAAGGAGACCGACTACCACCAGAGGCAGAGCGACCGATGCGAGCAACGCGACGATCAAGAGAGCGTCGAGGATCGCCGGGGCGCGCACCGCGACCTGCTCGGCGGCGTACGGCGGTTCGCCGATCGACCCCACGACGAGAGCGCCTTGAACCGCTGGAAGAAGGTAGGCGAGCGGTAGCGTCAGCGCGACACCGCTGCCGAGGTTGGGTATCGGCAACTCCCTGCTACCGAGGATGACGACGACCGCCGACAGCACGATCGCGGACAAGAGGACGGCGCGGGCGCGTCGGACCGTCAGGTACCAGTCCACGCTCATGCCGTCCCGGACGGAAGGGGCGGGGCAGCAGACACCGAGCACGCGAGGACGGCCCTGCTCGCTTCCCGGATCCACTGCGCCTGCTCAGCCGTACCGAGCTCGAGCAGTCCGGTCAGCGCGACACGGTTCTCCTGGATCCCGCCGGCCACGAGCTCCACCACCTCGTCGGGAACGGCGAGCTCGGGCTGAGATCGACTCTCGCTGTCCGTACTCGCCAGATGCGCCGTGAGTCCCCGTGCCTGCCACCACAGGGAACCCAGCCACTGCGCGTCGACCAGCGGACCGAGATCCTGCGAGGCACCGGCGGGACGCTCGTCGAAGCACTGGCCGGCGTCCGGGAACGCAGCACTCGTGGTCTGGCGGACCAACGACTCGTCGTCGCTTCCGGCGGCGAACCAGAATGCGCGTTCACCCGCGTTCTGAGCCGCACGCGAGTGCGCGGTCAGCCGGAGCGGGGGCTCGACACCCGTGACGCGAGAGACCGCCGCGATCGCTGAGGCGCCGTTGTCTGCTACCCGAGCGAGATCGCCGGCTTGTTCAGGCCAGACGCAGAACTCGACGGACTGCGAGGTCGTGCACTCGAGCGGCCCCTCGCGAACGGTCGTCGAAGACCATCCGAGCGGGAGCGCCAGGAGCACTGCCAGCGCGAGGAGGCCCACAGCACCCGCGAGACCACCCCCGACAGCGACGCGGCTCTCGTGAGCCATGATCGCGACGATGCCCAGCATGACGAGCGCAGAAGCCGTGACCAAGGAGGCGAGCGGAGCGCGCACGTCCAACGACTCAGAGACCGTGCAGCACGCGCCCGTCTCGACAAGGTGGCGCAGCCATGGCGGGTCGAGCGCAGCGGGGAACGCCAAGAGGTAGAACCACACAGCACCTGACAGGGCAGCGGCGACGGGCGTCCAGACGCGCAGTCCGAGCGCGAACCCGGTGACCGCTGCCGCGACGATCATCGCGACAGCAGGCAGAAGCGGAACGAGGTTCGGCACTCCGCTGTACGACAGCTTCGCGCCGGCGACGACGGTGCCCGTGCCGAGCGCGACGGTTCCGGCGACAACGAGCGGCCACACCTGCTCTCCGACCACCACGACGAGGGCACGCCCCCGTGGCCCGAGGATGCCCCCTGAGCGCCGCAGCCGCGAACCTGCGATCGCCGCCGAGGCGGCAACCACGGGTGCGACCAGAACGACCGGCCATGCCCCGCTCGCCCCGACGGTGATCGCACGAGGGTCGCCAGGGATCTCGTTGACGAGGAGGAACCAGACGGCGAGCGCCGTAGCCACGGGCGCGACGACGTAGGCACCGGAAACTGAGACCCGATCCTCAAGTCTCACGTCGAATCACCGCGCATGACTTGGCCGTACGCAGACTCAGCGGGGCGAGGGGCATGCGTCGGCGCGAGGGCGAGGAACTCTCCGGTCGTGCCCTGAAATCTCACGACACCCTCGTGGAGCACGACGACGTGATCGAAGAGATCGCCGAGGTCGTCCACCTGGTGCGTCGACACGATGACGGTGCGTTCGCTTCCCAAGCGCATGACCAGGTCACGGAACGTCGCGCGCTGCACCGGGTCGAGACCGGATGTCGGTTCGTCCAGGAGCAGGACCGACGGATCCGTCACCAGCGCCTCCGCCAGCCCGACCCGACGGAGCTGTCCGCCCGAAAGGTGCGCCGCCCGCGCGTTCTGGCGCTCGAGCAGATCGACCTGCTCGAGCGCCAGAGCTGCCCGCTCCCACGCCTCTCGGCGTGGGAGACCAGCGAGCCAGGCTGCGTAGGCAACCTGTTGCCGGGTGGTGAGACCCGGATGCGCCCGGACATCCTGGGGCATCCATCCGACCAGCCTCGCCCGCGCGCGCCTGACGGTCCGCGCGCTCGCTCCTCGTGGTACTCCCGCAATCTCGACCGCACCCGACCGGGGAGTGAGGCAACCAGCGAGCAGGCCGAGAAGCGTGGACTTTCCCGCACCGTTCGAGCCGAGCAGCACGGTCCGCCCCGACGAGAACGCGAGGTCGAGGCCCGACAGGATGGTGGAACCTCGACGACCGTAAGCGAACTGGACAGCGTTGAGCGCGATCACCCTCTGCACCTCCTTGCCCTCGGACTCGTGACGCGAGCTAGTAGCGCACCTGCACCGTGTTCACGTACAGGTGATCGAAAGCTGGCACTGCCCCGTTGACCTCGGTCAGCCGGAACTTGTACTTGGATGCGCTCTGCCGCCCCCAGTTGCCCGTGCTGCCGGAGCTTGCACCGCACGCCAGCTGCTTTTCCGAGACGGTCTGGTCGGGCGCCAGGGTTCGCACGCGAATCAGGCTCACGCGAGCACTGGTCACAGCGCGAGCGTTCGACTCGAACCGGCAGTTCTGGAACCTGATAGTCGTACCGACCCAGTCGGTGTTCCGGTCGTCCCACGTTCGGGACTCGTTACCAGGGAGCCATCGCGAAATCGATGAATCGAATGCTCCTTCCGCGTGGGCTGCGCCTGCAGCCCCGACGACTAGCACCAGCGAGAGAGAGTGCTCCTGCGAACTTCCTCATGATTGCTCCTCGGTCATTTTCTGGTCGGCGCCTAAGTCGGATCAGTGACCCTTGGGCGGGCGAAAGCTACACCGCGCAACGACGCCGCATCAGCCTCTGTCCACCTCTGGAGGCCCGGCCGCACCTCCGAGGATGTCGCGGATGCGCCCGAGGCGGTCCGTGACCTGCCGCTCGTACCCGCGGTCCGTGGGCGTGTAGTACCGCGACCCGACGAGGGAGTCAGGCAGGTACTGCTGCGCGGCGACGCCGTGCGGCGCGTCGTGCGCGTACCGGTAGCCCGCACCGTGACCGAGCTGCTTGGCGCCCGGGTAGTGCGCGTCGCGCAGGTGAGGCGGGACCGACCCCGCCTTCCCGGCGCGCACGTCCGCGAGCGCCGCGTCGATCCCGAGGTAGGCCGCGTTCGACTTGGGCGCGGTCGCCAGGTGCACGACCGCCTCGGCGAGGACGATCCGACCCTCGGGCATGCCGATGAGCTGGACCGCCTGGGCGGCCGCTACCGCGGTCTGCAGCGCCGAGGGGTCGGCCATGCCGACGTCCTCCGCGGCGGCGATGACGATGCGGCGGGCGATGAAGCGCGGGTCCTCCCCCGCCGCGATCATGCGGGCGAGGTAGTGCAGCGAGGCGTCGACGTCGGAGCCGCGCATCGACTTGATGAAGGCGGACACGACGTCGTAGTGCTGGTCGCCGTCGCGGTCGTACCGCACCGCGGCGACGTCGACGGCGCGCTCGACGGCGTCGAGGTCGACGGGCACGGGCGGGGGGCCGGCGTCGGGCGTGCCGCGCCCTGCGCCCTCGGGGGGCTCGGCGTCGTCGTCGGCCGAGGCGGCCGCTGCTGGCACGGGTACGGGGGCGTCGGACAGCGCGGCGCCGGCGGCGGCCTCGAGCACGGTGAGCGCCTTGCGTGCGTCGCCGCCGGCGAGGCGCACGAGGTGGTCCTCCGCCTCGTCGGTGAGCGCGACGAGGCCGCCGAGGCCGCGCTCGTCGGCGACCGCGCGGCGCACGAGCGCGCGGACGTCGTCGTCGCCGAGCGGCTGGAGGGTGAGCAGGAGAGAGCGCGACAGCAGCGGGGAGTTGACGGAGAAGCTGGGGTTCTCCGTGGTGGCGGCGACGAGCGTGACCCAGCGGTTCTCGACGCTGGGCAGGAGCGCGTCCTGCTGCGACTTGGAGAAGCGGTGCACCTCGTCGATGAACAGGACGGTCTCCTCGCCGCCGGTGGCGAGTCGGCGGCGCGCGTCCTCGACGACCGTGCGGACGTCCTTGACGCCCGCGGTGACGGCCGAGAGCTCGACGAAGCGGCGGCCGGAGGCGGTCGCGATGAGGTAGGCGAGCGTCGTCTTCCCGGTGCCGGGCGGGCCCCAGAGGATGACGGAGCCGGGCGCCGCGCGGCCGCCGGACGCGTCGCTCTCGGTACCGGACCTGATGAGCCGCCGCAGGGGCGAGCCGGGCACGAGGAGGTGGGCCTGGCCCGCGACCTCGTCGAGGGTGGCGGGGCGCATGCGCACGGCGAGCGGGGCCCCCGGTCCGGGTCGCGGCGTGCCCTGCGCGCCGGAGGTGGCGGCGCCGAAGAGGTCGCCGCCGAAGAGATCACCGGTGGACATGGGCTCGAGCCTACGCACCGCCGCCCACGCGGAGGTGCCGGGCCGGGGAGGTCGGGTGAACGTCCGTCCCCGGGGCGCGGGAGATCTGACACGCGGCGGGAGCGGGTGGGATGCTGGCGCTCGTGTTCTCGAGCCTCGGTCGTCGTGTCGCCCGCCACCCGCGTCTCACCGTCGTCGTGTGGGTCCTCCTCACGGCGCTCGGCTTCGCGCTGGCGCTGTTCGGGGTCCACGGGGAGAGCGTGTTCGACCGCGTGACGACGGGCGCGCCGACGATCCCGGGCTCGGACAGCGAGCGGGCGTCGCAGGTCCTCGCGGAGAACGACGAGGGCGGCACGGAGATCACGCTCCTGGTGTCCGGCGTCGACCCGGCGGACCCGCAGGTCGTGGAGGCCATGACGGGGGTCGACGCCGACCTCGTCGCCATCGAGGGTGTCGACACGGTCATCGACCCGTACGTGATCCCCGGCGGCGTGGAGGACCCCGCGGCGCAGTCGCTCGTCGCGCAGGACGGGCGCGGCTTCCTCTCGGTCGTGACGCTGCGCACCGACCTCGACGCCGAGCGCACCGACGCGGTCGCGGACCGCGTCGTGGAGCAGCTCGAGGCCGTCCCCGGGGTGCTCGCGGACGCCGCTCCGGAGGCGGCGGGCGACGCGACGGGCCTGGTGGGGTCGAACGGGCTCATCGTCGAGGCGATCACGAGCCAGGTCGAGGAGGACCTCACGACGGGAGAGGCCGTCGCCCTGCCGGTCGCGCTGCTCATCATGGTGCTCGTCTTCGGCGGGTTCCTCGCCGCGGCGATGCCGATGGCCGGGGCCGTCGCGTCGATCGGTGCTGGCCTCGGGGTGCTGCTGGGCCTCACGTACGTGCTCGACGTCGACGCCTCCATCGTCAACGTCGTCACCCTGCTCGGCCTGGGCCTGTCGATCGACTACGGGCTGCTCGTGGTGTCGCGGTTCCGGGAGGAGCTGCACCGCCTGATCGAGGCGGGCGACGACCCGTCCCTGCGTCGGCGGCGCGGAGACGGGGTGGTGCACGAGGCGCTCGTGCGCACCATGGAGACCGCGGGCCGCACGGTCGCGTTCTCGGCGCTCACGGTCGCGATCTCCATCGCGGGCCTCATGGTGTTCCGCCCGGACATCCTGCGCGCGGTCGGCGCGGCCGGGCTCGGGGTCGTGCTCGTGGCCGTCGCGACGGCGCTCACCCTCGTCCCCGCGCTGCTCGCGTACTCGGGGCGCCGCCTCGCCCGCCCGGGGCTGCTCGGCCGGGTCCCGGGGCTGCGCCGCGTGCTCGCCCGGACCGCGGACGTGCAGTCGGACGAGGGCGCGTTCTCGCGCCTCGCGGGGCGCGTCCAGCGGCACCCGCTGTGGGTGCTGCTCACCACGGCAGCGCTGCTCGTGGTCCTCGCTCTGCCCGTGCTCGGGCTGCAGCTGCGGAACTCGGGGATCGAGCTGCTCCCCCAGGGGTCGCCGCAGCGTGAGTTCGTCGACGAGCTCGCCGCGCAGTACCCGTCGAGCGCGGGTGCCCAGGTCGTCGCGGTCGTGGACGCGAGCGTCGAGGACGCCCAAGCCTGGGCCGACGACGTGGCGACGCTCGACGGCGTCGCGAGCGTCGACCCGGCGGCGCCGCTCGGGTCGTACGCCGTGGTGGGCGTGCACGTCGACACGGACGACGCCGGCGGGCCGGAGGCCGTGGACGTCGTGCGGGAGGTCCGGGCGACCGACCCGGGTTTCGAGGTGTGGGTCACCGGTCAGGCGGCGGGGCAGGTCGACTTCCTCGAGGCGCTCGGCGAGCGCGTGTGGTGGGCCGTGGGGATCGTCGTCGGCGCGACGCTCGTGCTGCTGTTCCTCATGACCGGCTCGGTCGTGGTGCCGGTGAAGGCGCTGCTGACGAACGCGTTGTCGCTCGCGGCGTCCCTCGGGGTGCTCGTGTGGGTGTTCCAGGACGGCCACCTGGAAGGGCTGCTGAACTTCTCCTCGGTGGGCGGGATCGAGACGTACGTCGTCGCGCTCGTCGTCGCCTTCGCGTTCGGCCTCGCGATGGACTACGAGGTGTTCCTGCTCGCACGCATCAAGGAGCTCTACGACACCGGTCTGTCCAACGACGAGGCGGTCCGGCTGGGGCTGCAGCGCTCCGGGCGGATCATCACGTCGGCGGCCGCGATCATCGTCGTCGTGTTCGCCGGCTTCGTCTTCGGTGACCTGCTGGTCATCAAGGAGGTCGGGTTCGCGCTCGCCGTCGCCGTCCTCGTCGACGCGACGATCGTGCGCCTCCTGCTGGTCCCCGCGACGATGACGCTGCTCGGGCGGTACAACTGGTGGGCGCCCGGACCGCTGCGCCGGGTGCACCGCCGGCTCGCGATCACCCACTGAGACGCCCCCACCGGCAGGGACGGTTCGTGCGCGGGCACTCCCGCGGGCGGCTACGGTAGGCGGCAGCACTCAGTCGCACGGGGGGAGACGGATGGCGGACAACACGCGCACCGCGGTGATCGTCGAGGACGACGCGGAGATCCGTGATCTCCTGCGGACGGTGCTCGGTCAGGCCGGCTTCGTCACCGAGGCGGCCGCGACCGGCGTCGAGGGCGTGGAGCTCGTCCGGCGGACCGACCCGGTCGTGACGACCCTCGACGTGAGCCTGCCCGACATCGACGGGTTCGAGGTGTGCCGGCGCATCCGCCAGGTCTCCGACACCTACATCGTGATGCTCACCGCGCGCACCGACGAGATCGACACCCTGATGGGCCTGGACGCCGGTGCCGACGACTACCAGACGAAGCCGTTCCGCCCGCGCGAGCTGCGTGCGCGGATCGAGGCGCTCCTGCGCCGACCGCGACGCGGCCTGCCGTCCGACGGCGCCGACGCCGCACGACCCGCTCCGGCGGACCACGAGCCGACCCTCGTGGGCTCGGACGGGCTCCTGCTGGACGTCCCCCGCCGCACGGCCACGGTCGACGGCTCGGCCGTCCACCTGACGCGCAGCGAGTACGACCTGCTGGGCGCGCTCGTCGAGGCGTCGGGTCGCGTCGTCAGCCGCAACGAGCTCGTCCGCGTCCTGTGGGGCGAGGAGTACGACGCCGGCACGTACGTCACGGACGCGGACCGGCGCAGCGTGGAGGTGCACATCGCGAACCTCCGCCGCAAGCTCGGCGACGGCCCGACGTCGCCCCGGTGGATCCGCACCGTGCGTGGCGTCGGCTACCGGTTCGACCCCGCGGGCTGACCGACGGCGGGCGGCGGCTCGCCGAGCAGCAGCGACACGTCGTCGCAGGCACGACGGGCGGCCGCCCGCAGCGTGGTGAGCGCGCGCGCCTCGTCCGACGTCGTCCGGGCGTCGGGCCGGGAGCGGTGCCGCTCGAGCACCGCGGAGGCGGCGTCCCCGACCTCCGCGGCCCCGACCATGAGCGACGTCGAGCGCACCGTGAGCAGCGCGCTGCGCGCCTCCTCGTCGTCGCCCCGGGCGAGCGCGACCGCCGCTGCGTCGACCCGCGGGACGACGAGATCCCGGTACGCGACGAAGAACCGCCGGACGGCCTGCACGTCGCCGTCCAGGTCGTCCGCGAGCGCCGTCCACGCCTGGCGCAGGTCCTCCCTCACGCGCGGAGGCCGTGGTGGCGGCGCACGAGGCGGCGCAGCATGAAGAAGGTCTGGAGGATCGTCACCACGCCGAGGACCGGCCACCCGACGGAGAGGACGGCGGACTGGACCCCGGGGGTCAGCGTCGTCCAGGCCCACACGACGGCCGCGAGGGCGACCAGGGTGACGAGCAGCGGGCTGAGGTAGGCCCAGCCGCTGCCGCGCTCGGCCTTGGCCTGCGCCGCCCAGTTGTCGGTGCGCGAGCGGGAGAGGAACTTGGACCAGGCGCGCACGAAGTGCCCGATGCGGATCCACATGTAGGCCTCGGCCGGGACGAGGGTCGCGGCGAAGAGCACGTCGCGCCAGGTGCGTCCGCGGATGGAGAGCGCGGTCCGGAGGTTGAGCGCGACCGCGACGGCGGGCGGCACGAGCCAGACGGGCGAGAAGCGGAACGCGTGGAGGCTCAGCGCGCCGGCGACGAGCAGGCCGAACAGGATGCGCGTGGCGGCGTTGACGAGCATGCTCGCGTTCTCCATCCAGCGCAGGCGCAGGTTGGGGTGGAACGGCTGGCCGCGGGTGTCGCCGCGCTGCCCGGGCCACATGAGGTCGATCGCGCCGTAGTTCCACTTGACCTGCTGGCCGTCGAGCGCGCGCAGCGTCGTCATGCCGCCGACGGTCGCGCGCGCGGTCGCCGAGATCTTCGTCGAGTAGCCGAGCGACTTGATCTGGAGGCTGAGGAGGGAGTCCTCGACCTCGGAGTCGGAGACCCACGGGTCGCGCTGGTGGTGCGCGAGCATGACCGCCTCGAGCGCCGACATGCGGAAGAGCGAGGCTTGCCCGCCGAGGACGGCCATGTTCCGGCCGCGCAGGAGGTTCTGCATGTTGAACGCGGCGAACTGGGCGCGCTGGCCGGTGAGCAGGAACCGGCTGAGCGGTCCGCGCGGCGTGACGTTGTCGACGGTGTAGATGGCGGAGATGCCGCCGATGCGCGGGTCGGAGGACATCTCGGCCTCGAGGCGCTCGACGGCGTCCTTGGCCAGCACGGTGTCGCCGTCCACGCCGAGGAGGTAGTCCGCACCGTGCACGAGCCGGTAGCCGTAGTTGAGGGCACCGACCTTCTTGTCGGCCAGGGTGCCGAGGTCGTGGACGTACACGCGTGTCGTCTGCTCGACGCCGCGGCGGCGCCTCGTGTGCTCCCCGGCGAGCTTGGACGCCTTGGCAAAGGTGCGGTCGCTCGTGTTGTTGACCACGACGTGCACGACGTCCGGCAGGCGGGTCTGGCGCAGGATGCCCTTGAGCACGGACTTGATCGTCGATCCCTCGTTGTAGGCGGGGACGATCGCGCCGATCGTCGCGCGGCGGACGGGGGCCTGGACCACGACCTCGTCGGGCGTGAACTGGTAGCGGTCGAGCTCCGTGCCGAAGGGCGCGGGCTCGTCGACGTCGACCGGGTCGCGGTCGGTGAGCAGGGCGGTCATGAGTGCCTCGTTCGTCGTGGGGTTCAACGAGCACGATCCTGCGCGCCCCGGCGCGAGGCACCCGCCGAGTCGGCGCAGCGAAACCTCAGGATCTGCTCAAGATCCGGACGGGACGCCAGGAAGGGGCGCGGGCTTCGGCCTCGCCCCGCGCGGGTGTCGTGATTCGCCGTGACGGAGTCTCGGGTCGGCGTCGTCCGGACGCGCAGAGGGCGCGCCACCCGGCGGGGGTGGCGCGCCCTCGACGTCGTGCGGGCTGCGGCTACGCGTCCGTGCGCCCGGTCGCGTCGCCGTCCTGACCGCCGTCGGGCGCAGGAGCGGCGGGCTTGGCGTCGACGCCGGCCTCCTTGCGCTGCTCGGGCGTGATCGGGGCGGGTGCCTGCGTGAGCGGGTCGTACCCGCCGCCCGACTTGGGGAACGCGATGACGTCGCGGATGGAGTCCGACTTCGTCAGCAGCGCGACGATGCGGTCCCAGCCGAACGCGATCCCGCCGTGCGGGGGCGCGCCGAACTTGAACGCGTCGAGGAGGAAGCCGAACTTCTCCTGCGCCTCCTCGGGCCCGATGCCCATGACGTCGAAGACGCGCTCCTGCACGTCGCGACGGTGGATACGGATGGACCCGCCGCCGATCTCGTTGCCGTTGCACACGATGTCGTAGGCGTAGGCGAGCGCCTCGCCCGGGTTCTGCTCGAACGTGTCGACCCAGTCGGGCGTGGGCGACGTGAACGCGTGGTGCACGGCGGTCCAGGCCGAGTGGCCGAGGTCGACGTCGTCGTCCTCGCCGGTGGGCTTGAACAGCGGCGCGTCGACGATCCAGACGAACGCCCACGCGTCCTCGTCGATCTGCCCCGTGCGCTTCGCGATCTCCTGGCGCGCGGCACCGAGCAGGGCGCGCGAGTCGGACGTCTTGCCCGCGGCGAAGAACACGGCGTCGCCCGGCTGCGCGCCGGTCGCGTCGCGCAGACCCTCGCGCTCGGCGTCGGACAGGTTCTTCGCGACCGGCCCGCCCAGCGTGCCGTCCTCGCCGAACGTCACGTACGCGAGGCCGCGGGCGCCGCGCTGCTTGGCCCACTCCTGCCAGGCGTCGAACTGCCGGCGCGGCTGCGACGCCCCGCCCGCCATGACGACGGCACCGACGTACTCGGCCTGGAACACGCGGAACGGCGTGTCCCGGAAGTAGTCCGTGAGCTCGACGAGGGGGTTGCCGAACCGCAGGTCGGGCTTGTCCGACCCGTACAGGCGCATGGCGTCGTGGAAGGTCATGCGCGGGATCGGCGTCGGGATCGTGTACCCGACGAGCTCCCACAGCGCGACGAGGATCTTCTCGGCGAGCGCGATGACGTCGTCCTGCTCGACGAAGCTCATCTCGACGTCGAGCTGCGTGAACTCGGGCTGGCGGTCCGCGCGGAAGTCCTCGTCGCGGTAGCAGCGCGCGATCTGGTAGTAGCGCTCCATGCCCGCGACCATGAGGAGCTGCTTGAACAGCTGCGGCGACTGCGGGAGCGCGTACCAGGAGCCGGGCGCGAGGCGCGCGGGCACGAGGAAGTCGCGCGCGCCCTCGGGCGTCGAGCGGGTCAGCGTGGGCGTCTCGATCTCGACGAACTCCTCGGCGTCGAGCACGCGGCGTGCGGCCTGATTCGCCTTGGCGCGCAGGCGCAGGGCGTGCGCCGGGGCGGGTCGGCGCAGGTCGAGGTAGCGGTGCTTGAGGCGCGCCTCCTCGCCGATCGTCTCCGTGTCCGCGAGCGCCGTCGACACCTGGA
The DNA here is from genome assembly GCA_003052455.1 of Sphaerisporangium cinnabarinum. Classification (GTDB taxonomy): domain Bacteria; phylum Actinomycetota; class Actinomycetes; order Actinomycetales; family Cellulomonadaceae; genus Cellulosimicrobium; species Cellulosimicrobium cinnabarinum. The sequence goes on from QAPD01000001.1 coordinate 35,823, forward strand.
ACGGCAGGGCCTCGGACGTGTTGAGCACGACGACGTCGGTCGCGACGACCTCGATCTCGCCGGTCGGCAGGGACGGGTTCTCGTTCCCGTCGGGGCGGCGCGAGACCTCGCCCGTGACCTGGAGCACGAACTCGTTGCGCAGCGGGTGCGCGACGGCCTCGTCGCGGATGACGACCTGGGCGATGCCGGACGCGTCACGCAGGTCGATGAAGGCGACGCCGCCGTGATCGCGCCGACGGTCGACCCAGCCCGTGAGGGTGACGGTCTGACCGGTGTGCTCGGCCCGCAGTGAGCCGGCCGTTCGGGTGCGCAGCACGGAGGGTTCCTTCCAGGTGGGCGGTGGGGGTCGCGATCCCGGTGCGGGGACGCGTCCGCTGAAGTCTAGTGCGGGCGGGCGGGCGGCTCGACCGGATACCTCCGACCGGAGGCGGTCGACGGTCCGCTCTCGACCAGCGGGGGCGACCGGATACCGTGGCGGCACCGCCGGGTCCGGCGCCGCGCCCGCGGGCGCGCACGGGCCGACCGGCCGCGGCAGGGCCGTCCGGCCCGCCGCCCGCACGAAGGAGGGTGACCCGTGGCACGCACCATCGCGACGAACCGGCGCGTCGAGCGCGACGAGCTCGAGGAGTTCCTGCGCTCCCGGCACGACGGCGTCCTCGTCACCACCCGCGCTGACGGCCGTCCCCAGCTCAGCCCGGTCACGTACGGGGTCGACGACGCGGGTCGGGTCGTCGTGTCGACGTACCCCGAGCGCGCCAAGGCGGTCAACGTGCGTCGCGACCCGCGCGCGTCGCTCCTGTCGCTGGGCGAGCGGTTCTCCGACCCGTGGGTGCAGGTCGACGGCGAGGCGGAGGTGATCGACCTGCCCGCTTCGGTCGAGCCGCTCGTCGACTACTACCGCGCCGTCAGCGGCGAGCACCCGGACTGGGACGAGTACCGCGCGGCGATGGTCGGCCAGGGCAAGTCGCTCGTGCGGCTGACGGTCACGCGCTGGGGCCCGATCGCGACGGGCGGCTTCCCGGCGCGCCTCGCCGACGCCTGAGACCGGTCAGAACAGGACCTGCTCGACTCCCCCGCCGACGACGTCGAGCCCTCCGCCGTCCACCGGCATGCCCGCGAGCGCCCCGCCGTGACCGTCGCGCGCGTCCGGCGGCGTCGGGTCGACGGCGAGGCTGCCGGCCGGGTAGGCGCCGTCCGCCGGCGGTCCTGGCCGGCGGTGCCGGTCGCCGGGCTCGCCGCGGCGGAACCGGCCCTCGACACCCGCGGGCTCCCGGTGACCCGAGACGGCGAACCCCCGTGCCTCGAGCATCGGCCGCACGCGGTCCCAGAGCCAGGACCGGTACGCCGTCGAGGCGTACGTGCCGCGCGCGTACACGCGCTCGTACCCGGGGACGAGCCGCGGGTGCTCGCGCGCGAGCCAGCCCATGTACCACTCGCGCGTGCCCGGCTTGAGGTGCAGGGGCAGCACCGTGACGCCCGTGGCGCCCGCGTCCTTGACGGCGTCGAGCAGCTCGGTGAGCGCGCGGGTCGAGTCGGTGAGCCACGGCAGCACGGGGGCGACCATGACGCCGCACGGCAGGCCGGCCTCCCGGACCGTGCGGACGAGGTCGAGCCGTGCGCGCGGCGACGGCGTGCCGGGTTCGACGCTCGCCTGGAGCTCGGGGTCCAGGAGCGCGAGGGACACGCCGATCCCGACCTCGACGCGCGAGGCGGCGTCGACGAGCAGGGGCAGGTCGCGGCGCAGGAGCGTGCCCTTGGTCAGCACGGACAGCGGCGTGCCCGACCCGGCGAGGGCGTCGATGATGCCGGGCATGAGGCGGTAGCGTCCCTCGGCGCGCTGGTACGGGTCGGTGTTGGTGCCCAGCGCGACGGCCTCGCGCGCCCAGGACGGTCGGGCGAGCTCGGCGCGCAGCACGTCGTCGACGTTGACCTTGACCACGACCTCCCGGTCGAAGTCCTCGCCCGCGTCGAGGTCGAGGTACTCGTGCGTGGGGCGGGCGAAGCAGTTGTGGCTCACGACCCCCGCGGCGACGAAGTCGCGCGTGCCGGTCGTGATGTCGACCAGCTCCGTCACCTCCCCCGGCCCGTCGAGGGCCTCGAGGGAGTCGACGCGCAGCGCCTCGCCGCCGGTGACGTCCTGGCCGTCAAGGACGGGCCGCCCGTCCGCGAGCGCGGCGGCGCCCGGCCCGACGAGCACGTCGCCGAGCGCCAGGCGGGCGCGGTGCCCGGCACCGCCGACGACGTGGCGCCACCCGCGCTCGGTGAGGAACCGGTGGTCGCCGCTCGCGACGAGGCGCGTGCCGTCGGCGAGGGTCACCCGGTAGGCGCGCTTGCGGGTGGTCCAGCGGTCGAGGACGCGGGTGCGCACGTAGCGCCGGTACGCGCCGTAGGGGGCGGTGCCGACGATCTCGTCGCCGACGCGCAGCTCGCCGATCGCCCGCTGTGTGCCGTCGGCCAGGAGCACGGGCGTGCTCGGCGCGAGGCAGTAGGAGCACGCGTGGCTGCACCCGCGGTACGGGTTGACCGTCCAGCGGAAGGGCATGCGCGACATCGCCGGGACCTTCGACAGCGCGCTCTTGGCCGTGACCTCGTGGAACGTGATCCCCGCGAACTCGGGCGTGCGCACGCTGCGGACGAGGCCCATGCGCTCCAAACCGGGGAGCGCGCCGTCGTCCGCGCCGAGCGCCTGTCCGTCCCACCGCATCGCGCCATTCGAACAAACGTTCGAACCTGCTGTCAAGGACGGGTCATCCGCCGGCGGACCACGCCTTGAGCAGCGCCAGGTTCCCGAGGGGGATGTGGTGGCCGATCCGGGGGTGGTCGAGCGCGACGCCGACGACCCCGGCCGCGGCGAACGACGCGACGTAGTCGATCGCCGCCGGCACGGGCACGCCCAGCAGCGGCACGGAGCCGGTCCCGTCGGCCGCCAGACCGAGCGCCCGGGCCGCCTCGTCCGCGCGCGGGGCGCTGCTGTAGAGGCAGATCATGGGCCCCTGGTCCGCGGCGACGGCGTACGGACGCGGCTGGTCCTCGGGCCCCCGGGCGATGAAGAACCACGTGCCGAGGCGCGCTGCCTGCCGCCACAGCGCGATCTGCACCGACGTATCGCCCGCGGGCGCGCCCCGCACGGCCTCGTCGAGGCGGTCCAGCTCCGCGACGGCGGCGGGGTCGTTGTCTCGGGTCATGCGCGCTGCCTCGTTCCTCGTCGTCGGAGCCCGTCCCCGGTCCGCGCGGGCGCCTCGTCGCCGTCACCTTCTCACGGTGGCCGGACGTCCCGGTGGGTGAGACGCCGGGATTGTCCGGCGGACGTCCAGGCCCTAGGGTCGGGCCGAACGCCCCCGGGGAGCGCACGAGCGCTGAGAGTGCAGGTCGGACACCCGTCCCCCCTGCAGACCCGTGGAACCTGATCTGGTTCGTACCAGCGAAGGGAGCAGGGCCGACGTCACCGTCCCCTGCGCGCTCGTGCCCGCGCCCCGCGCGTGCCGTCCGCGCAGGAGCGGCGGTGGCGCGCCGTCGTGCACCCTTCGTCCCGGGGGCCCGACGGAGGGAACCGCATGACCGAGCCCCGCACCACCCCGCCCCGGGCGACCCCGCCCACCGGCACGCCCGGCCCGCCGGCCGACGGCGTGCCCCCGGCGCCCGGTCCCGGAGACCGCGCCGTCACCGCTCCCCCCGCCCGCGCCCGGCGCCGCGGCCTCACGCTCCACGAGACGGTCCTCGTCGCCGTCCTGGGCGTCGTGTTCGGGTTCGTCTACTGGGCGTTCGTGCAGCTCTGGGCCCCGCTCCAGCTCGCCATGGGGCCCCTCGCGGACCTTGCCGCGAACGTGCTCGCGGGCGCGTGGATCGTCGTCGGCCCGCTCGCGACGTACATCGTGCGCAAGCCGGGCGTCGGCATCCTCACCGAGACGCTCGCGGCGCTCGTCGAGGTGGTCTTCCTCGCGTCGCCCGCGGGCCCGCTTCTCGTCCTCGTGGGGCTCGTCCAGGGGGTGGGCGCGGAGATCCCCTTCGCGCTGACCCGGTACCGCCGCTACGGCTGGTGGGTGTTCGTGGCGTCGGGAGTCAGCGCGGCGCTCGTCACCTACGCGTTCAACGCGGTCCGGTTCGGCTGGCTCGGGCAGGACTACGCGATGCTCCGGCTCGGCGTGCAGGTCGTCTCGTGCGTCGTGCTGTGCGGGATCGCGGCGCGCCTCCTCGGCGACGCCCTCGCCCGCACCGGCGCGCTCGACGCCTTCGCGATCGGCACGGACCGCCGTGGCTGAGGTGCGGGACGCCGCGACGGACGCCATGCCCGACACCGTGCCGGGCACCGTGCCGAGCGTCGCGCCGGACGCCGTCTCCGCCGTCGGCCTGACCGTCACCGTGGGCCACGACGCAGAGTGCGTGCTCGACGACCTCACCCTGACCGTGCCCGCCGGCACCGGGCTGCTCGTGCTCGGCCCCTCGGGCTGCGGGAAGTCCACGCTGCTGCGCGCGCTCGTCGGCGTCGTGCCCCACACGCTCCCGGGCACCGTCACGGGCGACCTGCGCGTGACGGGCGTCGACCCGCGCTCCACGACCCCCGCGGGGCTCGCCGCGCGCGTCGGCCTCGTCCAGCAGCGGCCGGGCGACCAGCTCTGCCTCGCCCGCGTCGACGAGGAGCTGCGGTTCGCGCTCGAGAACCGCGCGGCGGACCCGCGCACCATGGACGCCCGCGCCGCCACCGCTCTCGCCGCTGCCGGTGCGGGCCACCTGCACGACCGACCGACCCACGCGCTGTCCGGCGGCGAGGCGCAGCGCGTCGCCCTCGCGGCGGCGCTCGTCGCCGATCCCGAGCTCGTGGTCCTCGACGAGCCGACGGCGTTCCTCGACCCGGCCGCGGCGCACGAGGTGGGGACGCTCGTGGGCGGGCTCGTCCGGGCGCCCGGACCGGACCCGCACGACGCCCCCGGCCGGTCGGTCGTGCTCGTCGAGCACCGCCTCGACGACGTCGGGACGCTCCCGGACGCGACCCTCGTGCTCGACCGCACGGGCCGCGCCGTCGCGCACGGCCCCACGACCGCCGTCCTGCGCGCGCACGCCGCCACGCTCGCCGCGCTCGGGTGCTGGCTGCCGCTCGACGTCCGGCTCGAGCACGCCGGAGCCCCCGGCCCGCTCGGTGGGCCCGCGACCGACGCCTGGCTCGTCGACCTCGCGCGCACCGCAGACCCGCGCGCCTCGGACACCGGTCCGACGGCGCCCGGCCCGGTCGCCCTCCGCGCCCGTCGTCTCGCGGTGCACCGCGCCACGGCAGGCCGCCGACGGCGCGGGCGGGACGAGACAGCCGTGGTGCACGACGTCGACCTCGACGTCCGCGCGGGCGAGGTGCTCGCGGTGGTGGGGCCGAACGGCGGCGGCAAGTCCACCCTCCTGCGCGGGCTCGCGGGACTCGAACGGACCACGGGCGACGTGACGACGACGGCGGACGCGCCCGTCGCGATGGTGTTCCAGGACCCGGAGCACCAGCTCCTCGCGCGGACGGTGCGCGACGAGGTCGCCTGGTCGGCCCGCCTCGCGCGGCTCGACGACGTCGACGGGCGCGTCGCGCGCACCCTCGACGCCTTCGCCCTGACGCACCTCGCCGACGCCAACCCGTACCGGCTCTCCGGCGGCGAGCAACGGCGCCTGTCGCTCGCGACGGCGACGGTGCTCGACCCCCCCGTCCTCCTCGCCGACGAGCCCACGTCGGGGCTCGACCGCGCCCAGGCGGGCGCCGTCGCCCGCGCGCTGCGGCAGCGGGCCGACGCGGGCGGCGCGGTCGTCGTCGTCACGCACGACCTCGCGCTCGTCGCGGCGCTCGCCGACCGCGTCGCAGTGGTCGTCGGCGGCCGGCTCGTGGCGCTCGGCCCGGCCGCCACCGTGCTGGCCGACGACGCGCTGTGCCGGAGCGCGCGCCTGCGCCGCCCGCCCCTGCTCGCGTGGTGGGCCCGCACGGGACGCCGCCAGGGCGTCGACCCGGGCGCGCTCGTCCGCGCGCTCGACACGGCGGTCGACACGGCGGTCGACACCGCGGTCGACACCGCGGTCGACACGGCCGCCACGGTCGTTCGCGACACCGCCGACGACGGCGCGCCCGTCGGCGGGGACCCACCCGGTGCGGGGCCGGGTGGCTCGACCGCCCACGCACGGACCGTGGCCCCCGCCTGCACCGAGGCCGCCCCGTGACCGCGCGGCACAGCACGCCCCTCGGGCGCTGGAACCCGACGGTCAAGCTCGCGACCGTCCTCGTCGTGTCGACCGGCGCGCTCCTCGTCACCGACCCGTACACCCCCGCGATCGGGTGGCTGCTCACGGTCGGGACGCTGCTGGTCGTGGGACGCGTCCCCGTCCGCACGCTCGCCCTGGCCCACGTGCCCTTCCTCGTCTTCGCGACGAGCCTGCTGGTCGTCAACGTCGCCACCCGGCCCGGCGGCGACCCGGTCGGCCTCGGCCCGGTCACCGTCGGCTCCGACGGCCTGACGATCGGCGCCGGGCTCGCCGTGCGCACGCTGCTCGTCGGCGCCCTGTCGCTCACCGTCGCGACGACGACCGACCCGGTGCGGCTCATGACGAGCCTGCACCAGCACGGGCGACTGCCCCTGACGTGGACCTACGCGGTGCTCGCGGCCCACCGGCTGCTCGTCGAGCTCCCCGACGCCTGGCACACGATCCGCTGCGCCCAGGCCGTGCGCGACCCGCGCCGACGACGCGGCGCGCTCCCCCGGTCCCCCCGCGCGCTCGGCTCCGCGGCGTTCGCCCTCCTCGTCGGTGCCGTGCGCCGGTCCGAGCGCCTGACCGTCGCGCTCGAGTCACGGGGCCTGGGGTCCGGTCCGCGGACCACGTCGCGGCCCGTGCCGCTCGGCGTGCCCGACGTCGTCGCCGCGGTGGGCGTGCTGGCGGTCGCGGCGGCGGTGGTCGTCGCCGGGCTTCTCGGGGGGTGGGTCACCGGGCTGGGCGCGCTCACGGCGTGATCCCCGGTGGGACACGGGTCAGACGGGCTCGACGACCGCACCCTCCGCGGGGACGCCCCGATCCACGACGCGCGCCGAGCCGTCGCGGACGCGCTCGCGGAACCCCCGGAAGACCAGCGGCAGCCCGCGGGCGGCGAGCGCGTCCGCCGCGTCCATGGCCTGCACGTGGACGTGCGGCTGCGTCGAGTTCCCCGAGCTCCCGCAGCGGCCCAGCTCGTCGCCGACCACGACGCGTCGGCCGGGCTCGACGGCCACCGACCCGGCGCGCAGGTGGGCGAGGACGACGAACGTGCCCGGCCGGTCGAGGGCCAGCACCACGTGGTTGCCCGCGAGCGCCGCGGCACCGCCGCGCGCTCGCGCCGCCTGCGTGAGCGCGTAGCCGAGCAGCGCGGCGGGTGAGCGACGGGCCTCGTGGTCGGGCTCGCCGTCGTGCACCGCGACGACGGTGCCCGCCGCGGGGGCGAGCACGGGCTGCCCGAACGCGACGAACCGTTCGGGCGGCTCGGTGCCCAGCGCGGTGCGCCAGTCGCGCACGACGGCGGTGCGTCGGCCCCGGACGGCGACGAAGTCGATCGCGTACGTGGTCGCGAACAGGTCGGTGCCGTGGCTCGGCACGCGCCGCGCGGGGCTGTTGCGCACGAGCCACGTCCCGTGGAACGGCAGGGCGAGCTCGACCGGTCGCGTCACGTCGCCCTCCCTCCCCGGTGCGGCGGGTCAGTCCCCCGCGGGCACGACGCGCGGGAAAAGGTCCTCGGCGGGCGGCTCCCACGTCGCGGCGTCGGCGTCGACCTGCTCCCCCGAGCGGATGTCCTTGACCTGGTCGGGCGAGCGCGTGCCGTCGTCCTCGACGCGCCCGGGGAACCAGACGAACGGGATGCCGCGCCGGTCGGCGTAGCGGATCTGCTTGCCGAACTTCGCGGCCGCGGGCGCCACCTCGACCGGCACCCCGCGGGCGCGCAGCGCGTGCGCGACGGCGTCGGAGGCGTCGCGCGTCTCCTCGCTCGTGACGGCCACGACGACGGCGCTCGGCACGGACCGCGTCGCGCGCACCAGGCCCGCGGAGAGCAGGCGCGACACGAGCCGGGACACGCCGATCGACAGGCCGACGCCGGGGTAGGTGTTCGCGCCGTCGGACGCGAGCGTGTCGTAGCGCCCGCCCGAGCAGATCGAGCCGAGCTGCTCGTGGCCCACGAGCACCGTCTCGTAGACGGACCCGGTGTAGTAGTCGAGGCCGCGTGCGATCTTGAGGTCGGCGACGACGACGCCCGGGGCGCGCACGCTCGCGGCCTCGATCAGCGCGCCGAGCTCGCCGAGCCCGGTCTCCAGCAGCTCGCTCTCCACGCCGTGCTCGGCCGCGAGCGCCCGCACGCGGTCGACCACGCCGGAGTCGCTCCCGCTGATGCCCGCGAGCGCGAGGCACGCCTGCGCCTGCTCGGGGGTCGTGCCCGCCTCGGACACGAGCAGCGCAGCGACCTTCTCGGGGCCGACCTTGTCGAGCTTGTCGATCTGGCGCAGGACGTCGTCCACCGCGTCGATGCCGAGCCCGCGGTAGAACCCCTCGGCGACCCGGCGGTTGTTCACGAGGACGCGGACCTCGGGCACGCCGATGTCGCGCAGCGCGCCCAGGGCCTCGGCCATGACGAGCGGCAGCTCGACCTCGTAGTGGTAGGGCAGCTCGCCCGCGCCGACGACGTCGACGTCCGCCTGGGTGAACTCGCGGAACCGCCCGTCCTGGGGGCGCTCGCCGCGCCACACCTTCTGGATCTGGTAGCGCTTGAAGGGGAACGCGAGGTGCCCGGCGTTCTCGAGCACGTAGCGCGCGAACGGGACGGTGAGGTCGAAGTGCAGGCCGAGCTGCTTGTCGCCGGCCGCACCCTTCCCGGCCGCCCCGCCCACGGCGTCGTCCTGCGACTCCTCCTGGAGTCGGCGCAGGACGTAGACCTCCTTCGACGTCTCCCCCTTGCGCAGGAGCTGGTCGAGCGGCTCGACCGCGCGCGTCTCGATCCCGGCGAACCCGTGCAGCTCGAACACCCGGCGCAGGGTGTCGAGGACGTGCTGCTCGACGATCCGACCGTCGGGGAGCCATTCGGGGAAACCGGAGAGAGGTGTGGGCCTGGCCATGGGTCAGATCTTCCCAGACGCCGGGACCGGCGACCGCATCGTCCGGACCACGGACCCGCGCTCAGCGGGCGAGGAAGGGGTTCGTCGCCAGCTCGCGCGCGACCGTCGTCGCCGGGCCGTGCCCCGGGAGCACGTCCCAGGCCGGGTCCAGGTGCGCGACGACGTCGCGCAGGGTGCGGGCCATCGTCGCGCCCTCCCCGCCCGGCAGGTCGGTGCGGCCGACGGAGCCCGCGAAGAGGACGTCGCCGCTGAGCACGAGGCCCGCTCCCGGCTCACCGACCAGGTAGAGCGTGGAGCCCTCGGTGTGCCCGGGCGCGCCGACCGCGCGCACCGCGAGACCGCCCCAGCGCAGCACCTGCTCGCCGCCCGCGGGCACGTCGAACGTCTCGACGCGTCCCGGCTCGCGGTAGTCCTGCGGCCCGGCGCCGGCCGCCGCGAGCGCCGCGCCGAGCGGGCCGGACACGACGGCGCCCGCACGGCTCGCGTCGGGCCCGTCGTGCTTCCCGTGCTCCAGGCTCCCGAACGGGTCCGCGAGCCGGTACGCGTCCGCCGCGTGCAGCACGACGGGCACCTCGAAGCGGTCCGCGAGCGCCGCGGCGTCCCACGTGTGGTCCACGTGGCCGTGCGTCGCGAGCACCGCGCGCGGCACGAGGCCCGCCGCGCGGACGTGCGCGACGACGGCGTCCGCGACCCCCGCCCCTGCGTCGACCACGACGCAGTCGCCGCCCGGGGCGCTCACCACCGTGCAGTTCGTGCCGAAGACGGGGGCCACGACCACGTGCACGGCCGGCCCGGGGGTGTCCTGCCGGTCGTCGGCAGAGGGCGTCGGCGTCGTGCCACGAGGTCGGTCCACGAGGGCGAGGGTAGCCCGCGGCGGGGGTGCCGAGGCTGGTCGGGGCGGGCGCGGCGCGGGTTTCGGGCACCGGCGTCGATACCGGACCGTGACCTGCGTGCGGCAAATCCACCCGCCACCAGGGTTCTCGGTGCCTAGACTGTCCCGTACCGACCACGGCCGCACCGGGGTCGACCGTGCGCGCCGTCGCGGCGCCGGACGAAGGAGCTGGGGTGTCGACGAAGAGTCGCGAGCGCGAGCAGGCGCGTCGTCGTGAGGAGAAGTGGGACCGTCACGTGGCCCAGCTCCGCGCGAAGCGCCAGCGCACGTGGTCGATCGTGGGTGTCGTCGTCGCGCTCGTCGTGATCGGCGTCGCCGTCTGGTGGGCGCTCGCCGCCACCCAGGAGCCCGGCACCGACCCGGGCGGCGACACGGGCGGGGCGCCCTCCGGCGAGCACACCCTGCCCCCCGCGTCCGCCGCCGAGGGCCGCGACTGGACCACGACGCTCACCACGAGCGCGGGCGACCTCACGCTCACGCTCGACGGCGCGGCGGCCCCGCAGGCGGTCGCGAGCTTCGTGTCCCTCGCCGAGTCCGGGTACTTCGACGGCACGTCGTGCCACCGCCTGACGACCTCGGGCATCTACGTGCTCCAGTGCGGCGACCCGACGGGCACCGGCACGGGCGACCCGGGCTACAAGTTCGGCCCCGTCGAGAACGCCCCGACCGACGACGTCTACCCGGCCGGGACCGTCGCCATGGCCCGCCAGGGCGGGGACGCCGGCTCGATGGGCTCCCAGTTCTTCCTCGTCTACGAGGACTCGACCATCCCGTCCGACGCAGCGGGTGGTTACACGGTGTTCGGCACCATCACGTCCGGCCTGGACGTCGTCCAGGCAGTCGCTGACGCGGGGACGCAGGACGGATCCGGCGACGGGTCCCCCGCCACCCCGGTCACCATCGAAGGAGTTGAGACCCAGTGAGCGATCCCGCCCAGAACCAGGCGAGCGCACCGGCACCGGAGCCCGCGGAGGCGAGCGAGACCGGACGGGTCGACGCGACAGACGTGGAGCCGACGACCGAGGCCACCGAGGCCACCGAGGCCACCGAGGCCACCGAGGCCACCGAGGCCACCGAGGCCACCGACCAGGGTCCCGCTCCCGACGAGGCGGAGCCCGCCCCGGCCGCCGAGACGGACGACGCACCCGCCGCCGAGGCCGAGCAGGCCGACTCTCCTGCCGTCGACGCCGCGCCCGTCGCTGAGCCCGAGCAGACCGAGGCCCCCACCGACCCCGTGGCGGACGCTCCGGCCGCCGACTCGGGCGACGACGCGCTCGCTGCCGAGGCCACGACGGAGGCGGCGCCTGCCGAGGCGACCGCACCCGCGGAGGCGACCACGGACGCGGAGGCGACCACGGACGCGGCGCCGCGGCCTGCGGCCCCGCGCCCCGGCCCGCGGCCCAAGCCGTCGGCCCTCCCGCAACCGCCGCGCAAGCCGGCCGCCCCCACCGCGGGCGCTCCGGCGGCAGCGGCCGTCGTGCCGGAGGTGCCCGCCGTCCCGGCGCTCGCCGACGACTCCGCCGCCGCCAAGGCCGCGGCCGCGTTCGGTCGCGTCGACGACGACGGCACGGTGTACGTCCGCGAGAGCGCCGGCGAGCGCTCCGTCGGTCAGTTCCCCGGCGTCGCCGCCGACGAGGCGCTCACGCTGTACGTGCGTCGCTACCTCGACCTCCAGGCGAAGGTCGCGCTGTTCGAGGCACGGCTGACGAGCACGGACCTGTCCGTCAAGGAGATCGACCAGACGATCGCCCGGCTCACCGAGGAGACCGCCGAGCCCTCCGCGGTCGGCGACCTCGACGGGCTCCGCGCGCAGGTCGAGTCGCTGCGCGGCGCCGCGGCCGAGCGCCGCGCGCAGCTCGAGGCGGAGCGCGCCGCGGCCAAGGCCGCGGCCCTCGAGGCCCGGACGGAGATCATCGAGGCCGCGGAGAAGATCGCCGCGACCGACCCGAGCCGCATGCAGTGGCGGCCGGCGGGCGAAGAGCTGCGGGGGCTGCTGGAGCGCTGGAAGGAGGCCCAGCGCTCGGGCCCGCGCATCGACCGCGCGAGCGAGGAGGCGCTGTGGAAGCGGTTCAGCCACGCGCGCACCGCGTTCGACCGCGAGCGTCGGCACTACTTCGCCGAGCTCGAGCAGCGCAACGCCTCCGCCAAGGCCGCGAAGGAGAAGCTGGTCGCGGAGGCCGAGGCGCTGTCGTCGAGCACCGACTGGGGCCCGACGGCGGGCGCGTACCGCGACCTCATGGCGCGCTGGAAGGCCGCGGGCCGGGCGAGCCGCAAGGACGACGACGCCCTGTGGGCCCGCTTCCGGGCCGCGCAGGACACGTTCTTCCAGGCGCGCGACGCGGTGAACTCCGCGACGGACGCCGAGTACGCGGCGAACCTCGAGGTGAAGGAGGCGCTGCTCACCGAGGCGGAGGCGCTCCTGCCCGTCAAGGACCTCGCCGCGGCCAAGGCGGCGCTGCGTGACCTCCAGGAGCGCTGGGAGGAGGCCGGACGCGTGCCGCGCGGTGACCTGCAGCGTGTCGAGGGCCGCCTGCGCGCCGTCGAGAACGCGGTCCGCGACGCCGAGCAGGCGCAGTGGACCCGGAGCAACCCCGAGACGCGCGCCCGCGCCGAGGGTGCGGCCGCGCAGCTCGAGGCCGCGATCGACGGGCTCGAGGCGGACCTCGCCGCCGCGCAGAGCCGCGGGGACGCGCGCGCCGTCAAGGAGGCCGAGACGGCGCTCGCCGCGCGGCGCTCCTGGCTAGAGCAGGTCGTCCGCGCCGCCGAGGACTCGCGCGGCTGACGCACGTCCCGCACGACCGGAGGGCCGGCGCTCGTCCACAGACGGGTGCCGGCCCTTCCGCGTCCCCGCCGCCGTGCGGCACGGTAGGGGCGTGCCCGCAGCCCCGACCGTGCCCGACCACGCCGTACCCGACCACCCCACGGGACTCGGCCACGCGGCCGCGCTCGCGCACCTGCTCCGGGTCGAGGAGCCGGAGGTGGGCCTGCTCGTCGCGCCGGAGGACGTCGGCGGGTCGGCGGCCTTCCAGGAGCTCGTCCGGAGAGGCGCCCTGCGCCTGCTGTGGGGCGAGGTCGCCGCCCCGGCGAGCGTGCCCGTCACCCCCACGCTGCGCGCGCTCGCCGTCCGCGATCTCGTCCCGCGCGGCACGGTGCTCGCGGGCGCGGCGGCCGCGTGGGTGCTGTGCGGCTCCGCGCCGCCCCGCGTGCTCGACGTCGTCCACCCGCCCGGTCGGCACCGGCCGCCGCCGCACCAGGGCCGGGCCGCGCGGCAGGCGCACGTGCTGCGCGACGAGACGAACCTCGTCGCGGGCGTGCTCGTGACGTCGGTGCTGCGGACCGCGCTCGACGTCGCCTCGCGCTGCGAGCCGGTGCAGGCGCTGAGCACCCTGCGTCGGCTGGAGGCTGTCTGCGGGCTCGACGCCCGCACGGCGGCGCGGTCGCTCGAGCTGCGCCACCGGTGGCCCGGCCGGGCGCAGGCACGACGCACGCTCGCGCTCCTGCTCGCCGGGACCGACGACCCGGTCTAGGTTGGTCGGCATGGCCGCAGCCACGACACCCCCCGTGGAGCTCGACGTCCGAGGACGGACCGTGCGCGTCACGAGCCCGGACCGCGTCGTCTTCCCCGCGCGCGGGCTCACCAAGCTGGACGTCGTGCAGTACTTCCTCGACGTGGGCGACGGCATCCTCGGTGCTCTGGTCGACCGCCCGACGACGCTCGAGCGCTGGCCCAAGGGCGTGTTCGAGGGCGCGCGCATGAGCACGCGCACGGACAACACCGGCGATGCGTTCTACCAGAAGCGAATCCCGAAGGGCGCGCCGGAGTGGGTGCAGACCGCGCGCATCGCGTTCCCGAGCGGACGCACGGCCGACGAGGTGTGCCCCACGGAGCTCGCCGTCGTCGCCTGGGCGGCCAACCTCGGCACGCTGACGTTCCACCCGTGGCCCGTGCGCGGCGGCGACGTCGAGGCGGTGGACCAGCTCCGCATCGACCTCGACCCCCAGCCGGGCACCGACTTCGACGACGCCGTGCGTGTCGCGCCGCACCTGCGCGAGGTCCTCGACGAGCTCGGCCTCCCCGGCTACCCCAAGACGTCGGGCGGCCGCGGGATCCACGTGTTCGTCCCGGTCGCGCCCGAGTGGGACTTCGTGGCCGCGCGCCGCGCGACGATCGCGATCGGTCGTGAGCTCGAACGCCGTCTGCCGGACCAGGTCACCACCAAGTGGTGGAAGGAGGAGCGCGGCGCCAAGATCTTCGTCGACTACAACCAGATGGCGCGCGACCGCACGATCGCGTCGGCCTACTCGATCCGCTCCAACCAGCGCGCGACGGTGTCCGCTCCCCTGCGCTGGGAGGAGCTCGGCGACGTCCACCCGGACGACTTCGACGTGCTGTCGATGCCCGCACGCTTCGCCGAGGTGGGCGACCTCTTCGCGCCCCTGCGCGCCGACCGGGAGGACCCGGGCGCGTCGCTCGAGCCCGCCCTGGAGCTGTCCCGGCGCGACGAGGCCGAGCACGGGCTCGGGGACCTCCCCTACCCGCCCGAGTACCCGAAGATGCCCGGCGAGCCCAAGCGCGTCCAGCCGAGCAAGGACCGGGACCGCGCGCGGGACTGACGCGGCGCGCGGGCTCGGCGACCAGCGCGGCGTCAGGCCACGCCCGGCGCCCCGGGCAGGATGCCCGTGAGGTCGTAGCGCACCGGCTCCTCGAGCTGCTCGTAGGTGCACGACCCCGGGTCGCGGTCCTCGCGCCAGCGCCGGAACTGCGCGGTGTGCCGGAACCGGGAGCCCTCCATGTGGTCGTAGGCGACCTCGAGCACGCGCTCCGGACGCAGCGGCGTGAACGACAGGTCCTTGCCCGAGCTCCAGCGCGACACCGCACCCGGCATCCGCTCCCCCGCGGGGTTCTCCCACCCGGACCAGGGGTGCGCGTCCGCGTCGGGCGTGCCCGGCTCGACGACGAGCGGCGCGAGCTCGGCGACCAGCGCGGCACGGCGCGCCGTCGGGAACGACGCGGCGACGCCGACGAACTGGAGCTGACCCGCGTCGTCGTACAGGCCGAGCAGGAGCGAGCCGAGCAGCGGCTTCGCGGGGGTCGACGTCTTGTGCAGGCGGTACCCCGCGAGCACGACGTCCGCCTCGCGGCCGTGCTTGATCTTGAGCATCGCGCGCTTGTTCGGCTGGTACGTGCCGTCGAGCGGCTTGGCGACGACGCCGTCCAGGCCTGCCCCCTCGAACGTGTCGAACCACTCCCGTGCCACGGCGACGTCGCGCGTGCGGGGCGTGGCGTGCACGGCCGGGCCGTCGAGGCCCAGGGAGTCGAGCACCTCCTGCCGCCGCGCGAGCGGTGCGCGCGTGAGGTCCTCGTCGCCCAGCGCGAGCACGTCGAACACGACGAGCGCCGCGGGGGTCTGCTCCGCGAGCAGCCGCACGCGCGACGCGGCTGGGTGGATGCGCTGCTGGAGCACCTCGAACTCGAGACGCCCGTCGCGCGCGACGACGATCTCGCCGTCGACCACGCACCGGGGCGGCAGCGCCGCCCGCACCGCCTCGACGACCTCGGGGAAGTAGCGGTCCATGGGCCGCGCGTTCCTGCTGTCGAGCCGCACCTCGTCGCCGTCGCGGTACACGATCGCGCGGAAGCCGTCCCACTTCGGCTCGTACACGTACCCGCCGTCGACGGCGTCGGGCTCGGGCACGGCGGGCACGGACTTCGCGAGCATGGGCAGCACGGGAGGCATGACGGGCAGGTCCATGTGCCGATGCTGCCACCGGGTCTGCCGCCCTGCGCGGCGTGGTGGCCTCGGTCGGCGTGCTGGCCCGCGGGCTCAGGCGGGGAGCTGCGCCGTCTCGGCGGCCTTCGTCCCCGTGATGCGGTAGACGTCGAACACGCCGTCGACCTTGCGGACGGCGCTGAGGACCTGCGCGAGGTGCGCGGGCTCCGCCATCTCGAAGACGAAGCGCGACATCGCCACGCGGTCGTTCGAGGTCGAGACGGTCGCCGAGAGGATGTTCACGTGGTTGTCCGACAGGACGCGCGTCACGTCGGAGAGCAGGCGCGCACGGTCGAGCGCCTCGACCTGGATCTGCACGAGGAACATCGCGTTGCTGCCCGTGGTCCACGAGACGTCGACGATCCGCTCGGGCTGGTTGCGCAGCCCGACGACGTTCGCGCAGTCCGCGCGGTGCACGCTCACGCCCTGCCCGCGCGTGACGAACCCGATGATCTCGTCGCCCGGGACCGGGGTGCAGCACTTCGCGAGCTTGACCCAGATGTCGTCGACGCCCTTGACCATGACGCCCGGGTCCCCCGTGCGCACGCGGCGCGCGGTGTGCCCGGGACGGGCGGTCTCGGCGACGTCCTCGACCGTACCCTCCTCGCCGCCCATCGCCTGGACGAGCTTGGAGACGACGTTCGCCGCCGACACCTGGCCCTCGCCGATCGCCGCATACAGCGCGGTGACGTCCGCGAAGCGGAGCTCGTTGGCGAGCGCGACGAGCGACTCGTGCGACAGCAGGCGCTGGATCGGCAGGTTCTGCTTGCGCATCGCCTTGGCGATCGCGTCCTTGCCGTGCTCGACGGCCTCCTCGCGACGCTCCTTGGAGAACCACTGCCGGATCTTGTTGCGTGCCCGCGGGCTCTTGACGAACGCGAGCCAGTCGCGGCTGGGCCCCGCGTTCTCGGACTTCGAGGTGAGGACGTCGACCGAGTCGCCGTTCTCGAGCGTCGAGTCGAGCGGGACGAGCCGGCCGTTGACCCGCGCACCCATGGTCCGGTGCCCGACCTCGGTGTGCACCGCGTAGGCGAAGTCGACCGGCGTCGAGCCCGCCGGCAGCGCCATGACGTCGCCCTTGGGGGTGAAGACGTAGACCTCCGCGCCGCCGATCTCGAAGCGCAGGGAGTCGAGGAACTCGGCCGGGTCGGCCGTCTCGCGCTGCCAGTCCACGAGCTGGCGCAGCCACCGCATGTCGTTGGCCGCGGCGTCGTCCTTGGCCGTCTTGCCGCCCGACTTCGCGGTCTCCTTGTACTTCCAGTGCGCCGCGACGCCGTACTCCGCGCGCCGGTGCATCTCGTGCGTGCGGATCTGGATCTCGACCGGCTTGCCGCCCGGCCCGATGACCGTCGTGTGCAGCGACTGGTACATGTTGAACTTCGGCATCGCGATGTAGTCCTTGAACCGCCCCGGCACGGGGTTCCACCGCGCGTGCAGCGCGCCGAGCGCCGCGTAGCAGTCCCGGACGCTGTCCACCAGGACGCGCGCGCCGACGAGGTCGTAGATCTCCGCGAAGTCGTGGCCGCGCACGATCATCTTCTGGTAGATCGAGTAGTAGTGCTTCGGACGGCCGGTGACGGTCGCCTTGATCTTCGCGCTCCGCAGGTCGGCCGTGACCTGCTCGCGCACGACGGCCAGGTACTCCTCGCGCGCGGGCGCGCGCTCGGCGACGAGGTGGACGATCTCGTCGTACACCTTGGGGTACAGGGCCTGGAAGGACAGGTCCTCGAGCTCCCACTTGATCGTGTTCATGCCGAGGCGGTGGGCGAGCGGCGCGTAGATCTCGAGCGTCTCGCGCGCCTTGCGCCCCGCCGACGACGACGACACGTACTTCCAGGTGCGGGCGTTGTGCAGGCGGTCGGCGAGCTTGATGACGAGCACGCGGATGTCGCGCGCCATGGCGACGACCATCTTGCGCACCGTCTCGGCCTGCGCCGCGTCGCCGTACGTCACCTTGTCGAGCTTGGTCACGCCGTCGACGAGCATGGCGATCTCCTCGCCGTACTCCTCGGTGAGCTGCGCGAGCGAGTAGTCGGTGTCCTCGACCGTGTCGTGCAGCAGCGCGGCGGCGAGCGTCGACCCGTCGAACCCGAGCTCGGCGAGGATCGTCGCGACCGCGACGGGGTGCGTGATGTACGGGTCGCCGCTCTTGCGCAGCTGGCCACGGTGGGCGCGCTCGGCGGTCTCGTAGGCGCGCTCGATGACGCTGAGGTCCGTGCGGGGGTGGTTGGTGCGGACCGCCTGGAGCACCGGCTCGAGCGCCGGGCTGCCCGCGTTGGGGCGCGCGCCGAAGCGCACGAGGCGGGAGCGGACGCCGCGCCCGCCCGAGCCACCGGTGCCGGAGGTCGGGGCGCCCGCGCGCTCAGGAGCGCGCGACGTCCGGGTGTTCTCGCTCATGCGCGCCTCCTTCCGCAGGGCGGCGGCCACCGGCACGATGCCGGCGACCAGCCGAGACGACCGGAGTGGCAATCCTACGACTCGACGTGGACCAGCGTGGCCACCTCGCGGCCCGCGAGCCGCTCGCGGCCTCCCAGACCCTCGAGCTCGAGGAGGAACGCCAGGCCCACCACGACGCCTCCCCCGCGCTCGACGAGCTCGGCGCCCGCGGCCGCCGTGCCCCCGGTCGCGAGCACGTCGTCCACCACGAGAACGCGCGCACCCGGGGGCAGTGTTCCCGACCGGAGCTCGATCGTCGCGGTGCCGTACTCGAGGTCGTAGGTGACGGTGTCCGTCGGCGGCGGGAGCTTGCCCGCCTTGCGCAGCGGCACGAACCCGACGCCGAGGTGCGTCGCGAGCGGCGCCCCGATGAGGAACCCCCGCGCCTCCATGCCCGCGACGAGGTCGACCCCGCCCGCGGCGCGCGCCACGTCACCGAGCGCCTCGACCACGTGGCCGAAGGCGTCGCCGTCGGCCAGCAGGCCGGTGATGTCCCGGAAGACGATCCCCGGCCCCGGGTAGTCCGGGACGGCGCGGACGAGCTCGAGCACGCGCGAGGCGCGCTCCGGGCCGAGGCCGGCGAGGTGGACGGCGCGCAGGCCGCCCGCCTCGCCGGCCGACACGTGACCGGGTGCCGTCATCGGGGACGACGGCGGCGCGGCTGCGCCTTGTTGCCCTGGTGCGCGCCCGGCTGGAGCTGGCGGTGCCCCGCCCCGACTCCGGCCGCCGCGAGCGCGGCGTCCTCCTCGTCGCCCGCGACCTCGGCCCGCTCCGCCCGCAGCGCGAGGACCTTGGCCGTGTGCTCCTGGATCGGCTTCTCGCGCTCGCGCAGCGCCACCTCGAGCGGCGTCGCGAGGTACACCGACGAGTACGCGCCGACGGCCATGCCGACGAACAGCGCGAGCGCGATGTCGCGCAGCGTGCCCGCGCCGAGGAGGAACGCCCCGATGAAGAGGATGGCCGCGACGGGGAGCAGCGCGACGACGGACGTGTTGATCGAGCGCACGAGCGTCTGGTTGATCGCGAGGTTCGCCCGCTCGGCGTACGTGCTGCGGGTCTGGTCGAGCACGCCCGCGGTGTTCTCGCGGACCTTGTCGAAGACCACGACGGTGTCGTAGATCGAGTACGCGAGGATCGTCAGGAGCCCGATCACCGTCGCCGGCGTGATCTCCCAGCCGATCGCCGCGTAGATGCCCACCGTGACGATCAGGTCGTGGAACAGCGCGATGACCGCGGCGAGCGCCATGCGCCAGTTCCGGAAGTAGATCGTCATGACCAGGCTCACGAGGAGCAGGAACACGACGAGGCCGACGACGGCCTTCTGGGAGACGTCCTTGCCCCAGGTCGGGCCGATGTACGAGCTCGTCACCTCCCCTTCGGAGACGTCGTACGCGCCCGCGAGCTCGACCGCGACCTGCTCGACCTGCGCGTTGCTGAGCTGCGCCGTCTGCACCCGGACGGTGCTAGCTCCCACCGAGGTGACGCGCGGCACCTCCTCGGGGGCGACCGCCGCGACAGCGTCGAGCGCTGGCTGCTGCGAGGTGTCCGAGACGCCGGAGACGGTGAACTCGGACCCACCCCGGAACTCGATGCCGAGGTTGAGCCCGTCACCGGCGACCCGGACCCCGATGATGCCGAGGGACAGGACGACCAGGACGAGCGCCACGACGAAGTACGCGCGTCGCTTGGCGACGATGGCGTAGGACCGGCGACCGGTGTACAGGTCGTTGCCCCACTGGGCGAAACCGCTGGCCATCAGTGCTTCTCCTCGTTCTCGTCGCCTGCCGCGTCAGCGGCCGGGGACCCGTCGTCGCCGTCCGCGGAGGCGGCGGCTCGCCGCTCGGCCGCGCGGCGCTCCGCGATGGTCATGCGCGGACCGTCCGACCGGCCCACGCCCGCGCCGACCGTCTCCCGCACGGGCGCCGCGCGCTCGGGCGTCGGGGCGTCCTGCACGGGCGCGTCCTCGATGACGGCGTCGCCGACCGCGGGGGCCGTCGACGTCGCGCCGACGACACGACCGCGACCTGCGTACCGCGGACCGCGCACACCAAGGCGCCGCGGGTCGAGCCCCGAGGCCGGGTGGCCGTTCGCGAAGAACTTGGTCCGGGCGAGGAGCTGCATGAGCGGGTGCGTGAACAGGAACACCACGATGAGGTCGACCAGGGTGGTCAGGCCGAGCGTGAACGCGAAGCCGCGCACGCCGCCGACGGCCAGGTAGTACAGCACCACCGCGGCGACAAAGTTCACCGCGTCCGAGGCGAGGATCGTGCGGCGGGCGCGCTGCCAGCCCTTCTCCACCGCGGAGTTCAGCGTCCGGCCGTCGCGCAGCTCGTCGCGGATGCGTTCGAAGTACACGATGAACGAGTCCGCGGTGATACCGATCGCGACGATGAGCCCCGCGACGCCGGCGAGCGACAGGCGGTACCCGATCGTCCACGAGAGCACCGAGATCACGCCGTACGACACGACGGCCGCGATGCCGAGCGACGCGACGGTGACCAGGCCGAGCACGCGGTACTGGAAGAGCGAGTAGATGACGACCAGCAGCAGGCCGATCGCGCCCGCGAGCAGACCCTTCTCGAGCTGCTCGGAGCCGAGCGTCGCCGAGATCTGCTCCTGACTACGCACCTCGAACGTCAGCGGTAGCGAGCCGAAGTTGAGCTGGTTCGCGAGGGTCGCCGCGCTGTCGCGCGTGAAGCTGCCCGAGATCTCGGCCTTGCCGTCGGGGATCGCGACCTGCGAGACGGGCGCCGAGATGACGAGGCCGTCGAGGACCATCGCGAACTGGTTCTGCGGCGACGGGAGCGTCGTGAGACGCGTCGTGACGTCACGGAAGGCCTTGGTGCCCTCGGAGTCGAACTCGATGTTGACGACCCACTCGTTGGTGACGACGCCGTTCTGCCCGACGCGCAGGCCGGAGCTCGCGTTCGAGATGTCGGTGCCCTCGATCTCGACCGGGCCCAGGATGTACTTGGCCGTGCCGTCGTCGGCGCACGAGACGAACGCGCTGTCGGTCGGGCCGCTGTCGCCGCCCACGAGGTTCTCGGGGAGCGTGCAGTCGAGCGCGTCGAACTGCGCCTGCAGCTCCGGCGTGATCTGCGCGAGGTCGCTCGGGTTCTCCGGGCGGGTCGTCTCCGGCGCGTCCGTCGTGGCGCCGTCTGCCGGGGCGTCCGTCGCTGCGTCGGCCGCCGGGTCCGTGCCGTCCTCGGCCGCGGGGTCCGTCGCGCCGTCGGTGGCCGCGTCCGCGGACTCCGTCGCGTCCGGGGCGTCCTCGGCCGTGGCGTCCTCGCCCGCGGCCGGGTCGGTGGACTCGTCGGCGGGCGTCGCCGTCGGCATGCCGACGGAGAGCACGGGGCGGAAGCGCATCTGGGCCGAGGTGCTGACGAGGTCGATGGTCTCCTGGGACGGCTGCCCCGGGATCCCGACGACGATGTTGTTACGACCCTGGCTCGTGATCTCGGCCTCGGAGACACCCTGCGCGTCGATGCGCTGGCGGATGACGTTGATCGCCTGGTTGATGTCCTCGGCCGTCGGCTGCGAGCCGTCGGTGGTGACGGGCTCCAGGATGATCTGCGTGCCACCCTCGAGATCGAGCGCGAGGCCCGGGGTGAGGCTCGCCCCGCCCGGGTTGTCCTCGGTCTTCGGGTCGAGCTTCGTGCCCGCGAAGAGGGACCCGAAGAGGACGACGATGAGGATTCCCAGGGTGACGAGGGTCCGTACGGGCCTCGCTCGTGTGCTGCTGGTGGCCAACTGTCCGTCTCTTCTCGTGCGTGTGCGGTGGGCCTCGCGGCCCACCGCGTCAGGCCGGTCGCGGCAGCGACCGGCATAGGGTCACTTGATGTCGGTGCCGTCGTCCCGGCGTCCGCGGTCCTTCTCCGACCGGTCGTCGGTCAGACCGGAGAGGTCGTCGGGCACGACGAGGTCGTCGACGTCGCCCTTCGTGGTGGTCCCGGCGTCGGCGCCGGCGGTGCCGTACTCGGCCGCGTCCTCGGACGCGTCGTCCGCCGTCGTCTCCTCGGTCTCCTCGACCGGGGGCTCGACGAGCTTGGCGATCGCGGCGCGCAGCCACCGGGACTGGTTGCCCGGCGTCGACTCGATGGTGATGACGTCGGCCTCGTCGTCGACGTCGACGACCGTGCCGAACATGCCCGAGCCCGTCATCACCTCCTGCCCGGGGGCGAGGGTCGCCCGGAAGTTCTGGGCCTCGCGCTGCTGCTTGCGGGTGCGGCTGGTCATGAGGAACATCGCACCCGCCGCGAGGGCGAGGATGAGGATGAAGCTGATATCCATGACGGAGTCTCGTGTCCTGTTCTGTGCGGGATCTGCGCGCAGTCTAGGCGTGCGCGCACGGTTCACCAACGAGCCGTCTCGCCGCGGAGTTCCGCCCGCTCGGGTCCCGACCATTCTAGGACCACCCGCGGAGAGCCTGTGACCGTCGTCACGGAGCGCTCCGGCGGGCCCGTGACCTCCGGCGTCGCCTCAGGCGTCGAAGAGCGTGCCGCCCTCGCGCGGCGGGGTGAGCCCGAGGTGCGCCCAGGCGGCCGGGGTCGCGACGCGGCCTCGCGGCGTCCGCCCGATCAGGCCCTCGCGCACGAGGTACGGCTCGGCGACGGTCTCGACCGTCTCCGCCTCCTCGCCCACCGTCACCGCGAGCGTCGTCAGGCCCACGGGACCGCCGTTGAAGCGCGTGCACAGCGCGGTGAGCACCGCCCGGTCGAGCCGGTCCAGGCCGATCGGGTCCACCTCGTAGACCTCGAGCGCCGCGCGCGCGGCCGCGAGGTCCATCGTCCCGTCGCCCCGCACCTGCGCCCAGTCGCGCACGCGCCGCAGCAGGCGGTTCGCGATGCGGGGCGTGCCGCGCGAGCGGCCCGCGATCTCACGGGCGGCCTCCGGGTCGAGCGCGACGCCGAGCAGGCCGGCCGAGCGCGTCAGCACGCGCTCGAGCTCGTCGCCCGAGTAGAAGTCCAGGTGCCCGGTGAAGCCGAACCGGTCGCGCAGCGGCGCGGGCAGGAGCCCTGCGCGCGTCGTCGCACCGACCGCCGTGAACGGCGGCAGCGAGAGCGGGATGGCGCTCGCCCCGGCCCCCTTGCCCACGACGACGTCGACGCGGAAGTCCTCCATCGCCATGTAGAGGAGCTCCTCGGCCGGTCGCGCGAGCCGGTGGATCTCGTCGATGAACAGGACCTCGCCCTCCTCGAGCGAGGACAGCACCGCCGCGAGGTCGCCGGCGTGCTGGATCGCCGGACCGGACGTCACGCGGAGCGACGTGCCGAGCTCCGCGGCGATGATCATGGCGAGCGTCGTCTTGCCGAGCCCGGGCGGGCCCGACAGGAGCACGTGGTCGGGCGCGCTCCCCCGCGCGAGCGCCGCCTGGAGCACGAGCGACAGCTGGTCGCGCACGACGGCCTGGCCGACGAACTCCTCCAGCCGGCGCGGGCGCAGCGCGGCCTCGGCCGCGCGCTCGAGGTCGTCCGCGCCCGCCGCGACGATGCGCTCCGACGAGAACGTGCCGTCCCCGCCGAGGTCGTCGAGACCCACCTGGTCGAAGGTCGCCATCGTCAGCTCCTCGGCCCGCCGAGAACCCGCAGCGCGGCGCGCAGCGCACCCGCCACGTCGGGCGCCTCGACGACGTCGACGCCCGCCTCGGCGAGCACGGTGGACACCGCGTCGTCCGCGGCCTTGAGGTTCCAGCCGAGCCCGACGAGCGCCTCGACCACCTGGTCGCGGCGGTCGTCCGGACGCGCCGCCGCCGAGGCGGTCGACCGCGCCTCGGGGGCGTCGGAGCCCGTGGGCGGGCCGAGCTTGTCGCCGAGCTCGAGCGCGATGCGCTGCGCACCCTTGTTGCCGATGCCGGGGACGCGCACGAGCGCGGCGATGTCGGCACCCGCGACCGCACGGCGCAGGCCGTCTGGGGTGTGCACGGCGAGCATCGCGAGCGCGAGGCGCGGACCGACGCCGCTCACGGTCTGGACGGTCTCGAAGACGGCGCGCTCGTCGTCGTCGGCGAAGCCGTAGAGGGTGAACGAGTCCTCGCGCACGACGAGGCTCGTCGCGAGGCGCGCCGCCTCCCCGACGCGCAGGGCGGCGAGCGTGGCGGGCGTGGCGTGGACGAGGTAGCCCACTCCTCCGACCTCGAGCACGGCGCGGTCGAGCTGAACGCTCGCCACGACACCGCTCAGGGACGCGATCACGCAGGCTCCTCTCCCGGCCGGCACCGCCGACCTGGTCCGATGGTCCGCCGGCCCGAGGACCGCCGTCGGGCCGCGCGCCGAGGGGCGCGTCGAACACCCGTACGACCGCGGTCACTCTAGCAAGGGCCGCCCACCCGCCGACCGACCGACACGGACCACCGGCGCGACCACCGCCACGGCCGCCTCTAGCGCGGCGCGCGGCGTCCCTTCGCCGCGTGCTCCGCGGCCGCCCAGGCGCGCTGCGCGGGCGTCAGCTCGTGCCGCTCGCCACCTTGCAGGGCGCCCGCCGGGCGCCACAGGTGGCAGATCGCGAGCGCGAGCGCGTCCGCCGCGTCCGCGGGCTTCGGCGGCTCCGCCAGGCCGAGGATGCTCGCGACCATGCGCTGGACCTGCTCCTTGCCGGCGCGTCCGCTCCCCGTGACCGCGGCCTTGACCTCCGACGGCGTGTGCAGCGCGACGGGGACGCCCCGCTTCGCCGCCCCGACCATCGCGATCCCCGCGGCCTGCGCGGTGCCCATGACCGTCCCGACGTTGTGCTGCGCGAACACGCGCTCGACCGCGACGACGTCGGGCACGTGCTCGTCGAGCCATGCGTCGAGCCGCTCCGCGACCCGCAGCAGCCGCAGGTCCACGCTCAGCTCCGGGTCCGTCCGGATCACCCCGACGGCGACGAGCTCGGCCCGCCGCCCCCGCGCGGAGTCCACCACCCCGACACCGCACCGGGTCAGCCCAGGATCCACTCCGAGAACGCGCACGCCAGTACCCTCCCACGACCCGACCACGGAAGCCGTCCGCCTCGCGGGCCGCAGACCATGGCGAGCCGACACCGGCGGGGCGGGTGAGGTGCGCGCGGTCGTGGCGGGCCTGGCGGGAGCGGCGCGAGGAACGAGCGCCGCGGATGGTAGACCGCGCGCACCTCACCCGCCCCGCCACCCAGGGGGACCACGCCGTCGGTCTCGGCGACCGAGCCGACGGGATCAGTCGTCGTTCTCGAGCTCCGCCATGACCTCGTCCGACGCGTCGAAGTTGGCGTAGACGTTCTGCACGTCGTCGCTGTCCTCGAGCGCGTCGATGAGGCGCAGGATCTTGCGCGCGCCCTCGGCGTCGACCTCGACCTCCATGGACGGGTGCCAGATCGAGTCGGCGGAGTCGTACTCGATCCCCGCCTCCTGGATGGCGCTGCGCACGGCGACGAGGTCGCTCGCCTCGGACAGCACCTCGATGACCTCGCCGGAGTCGGTGACCTCCTCGGCCCCCGCCTCGAGCGCGGCGAGCATGACGTCGTCCTCGGTCACGCCGTCCGCCTTCGGCACGACGACGAGGCCCTTGCGCGAGAAGAGGTAGGACACGGAGCCCGGGTCGGCGAGGTTGCCGCCGTTGCGGCTGAACGCGAGGCGGACCTCGGAGGCCGCGCGGTTCTTGTTGTCGGTGAGGCACTCGACCAGGACGGCGATGCCGTTCGGGCCGTAGCCCTCGTACATGATCGTCTGGTAGTCGACGGCGTCGGCGCCCGTGCCCGACCCGCGCTTGACGGCGCGGTCGATGTTGTCGTTGGGGACCGACGACTTCTTCGCCTTCTGGATGGCGTCGAACAGCGTCGGGTTGCCCGCGGGGTCACCGCCGCCCGTGCGCGCCGCGACCTCGATGTTCTTGATGAGCTTCGCGAAGAGCTTGCCGCGCTTGGCGTCGATGGCCGCCTTCTTGTGCTTGGTCGTGGCCCACTTGGAGTGCCCTGACATGCGTTCCTACCCCTTCGCGATTCTGACGAACAGCTCGTGCACGCGCGCGTCCCCGGAGATCTCCGGGTGGAACGAGGTGGCGAGCAGCGATCCCTGCTGGACTGCGACGATCCTACCGGCGGCGGCCGCGGGGATGCCGGGTGCGCCGTGCTCGGGGATCCGCGCGAGCACCTCGACCCCGGGGCCGGCCTCCTCGACCCAGGGCGCACGGATGAACACGGCGTGCACCGCGTCCCCGTCCCGGCCCGGTCTCGGTGCGCCGTCGCGCCCGTCGTCCGACGGCGCGAGACCCGGGAACGCGAGGTCGGTCTCGAACGAGTCGACCTGGCGACCGAACGCGTTGCGCCGGACCGTCACGTCGAGACCGCCGATGGTGCGCTGGTCGGCCGTCCCGCCGAGGATGCGGTCGGCGAGCAGGATCATGCCGGCGCACGAGCCGTAGACGGGCAGGCCCTCGGCGATGCGCGCGCGCAGCGGCTCGTCGAGCTCGAAGATCCGGAGGAGCTTGTCGATGGTCGTCGACTCGCCGCCCGGGAGGACGAGCCCGTCGACCGCGGCGAGCTCCTCGGGGCGCCGGACGCCCACCGTGCGGGCGCCCGCGGCCTCGAGCGCCGCGCGGTGCTCGCGCACGTCGCCCTGGAGGGCCAGGACACCGATCGTGATCGTCACGAAGGGGAATGATACGTCGGCGGTCCTCTCCGCCGGTCCGCGCGGTGGGCCTCCGGCCACGACCACGGTTGCTAGCCTCGCCGTCGTGACGTACCCGCCCGCCCCCGGTCAGCCCTACCCCGCGCCCGGTCGGACGCCGTACCCCGGGACCGCGCCCCGGCCCCCGCGCAGCACGCGCGGCGCGACGACGATGATCGTCGTCGGCGCCGTCGTGCTCGTGCTCGCGCTCGTGGCGGGGGTCCTCGGCGTGACGACGTTCGTCCGGGCGCTGCCGACCGGCGTGATCGACGGCGCGGGCCGGCCCGGGTCGGCCGCGCTCGCGTCGGGCGACGTGCCGGGCGAGGCGGAGCTCGCGGCGACGGGCGGCCAGCCGTACAGCGTCTGGGCGGTGGGCCGCGCGGGGTCCTCGGACAGCGCGCTCCTCGACGTCGAGGACGTGACCGTGACCTGCGCCGACGGCGACCTCACGGTGAGCGCCCCGTCGGTGTCCGGCAGCTCCGGCCTGGGCTCCTCCCAGGCGACGACGGTGGCCGAGGTCACACCGCCCACGTCCGGGCCGTGCACGGTGTCCGTCGCGCAGGGCGCGGCGCCCGCGGGCACGACGTTCGTCGTCACCGAGGGCTGGCGGTTCGGCACGTTCTTCGCGACGCTCGGCGGCACGATCGTGCTGTGGTTCGTCGCGATCGGCGGCGGGCTGCTGGGCGCGGGCCTGCTGGTCGGCGGGATCGTGTGGCGGGTGGTCGCCCGCCGGGCGTAGCGCCGGTCAGTCCGCGCGCGCCGTGCCGAGGTGCCGCGTCACGCCGTCCCACCCGCGCAGCAGCGGCGCGACGAGGTCGGGCAGGCTCTCGGGGAAGACCTCGATCCGGACACCGCGCAGGTCGTCGAGCGCCCACCAGCGCATCTCGTCGACGACGTCGAGCTCGACGTCCGTCCACCCGTCGCGGCTCAGCCCGCCGTCACCGTCCGCCCCGGCGACGCGCGCGAGGAACAGCACCTCGTCCTGGCGGCAGTGCTGCCGGTAGAAGTCGAAGATCGCGCTGCGCGTGTACACCGGGCCGACGAGCGCGCCCGGGTCGAGGCGCAGGCCCGTCTCCTCGTGGACCTCGCGCAGCGCGGCGTCGACGTCGCTCTCGCCCGGGTCGACTCCCCCGCCGATGGTGAACCACCACGAGCGCTCGGGCTGGTCGACGTCGTGCCCGCGCGCCAGGAGGATGCGGTCGGCGTCGTCGAGCAGCAGCACGCGCGCGCCGCGGCGGAAGTACAGGCCGTCGTCCCCGAGCACCCAGTCGGGTCCCAGGGACGACGGCGCTCCGGCGGCCTCGGCCACGACGGCTCAGCCCTCCGTCGTCGGCACGACGACGGAGGGCTGCGACGCGCGGGGGTCCGTCACCAGCCGCGCTCGGCCAGGCGGTGCGGGACGGGGATGTCGTCGACGTTGATGCCGACCATCGCCTCGCCGAGCCCGCGCGAGACCTTGGCGATCACGTCGGGGTCGTCGTAGAACGTCGTGGCCTTGACGATGGCGGCCGCGCGCTGGGCGGGGTTGCCGGACTTGAAGATGCCCGAGCCCACGAACACGCCCTCGGCGCCGAGCTGCATCATCATCGCGGCGTCGGCCGGGGTCGCGATCCCGCCGGCGGTGAACATGACGACCGGGAGCTTGCCGGTCGCGGCGATCTCCTTGACGAGCTCGTACGGCGCCTGGAGCTCCTTCGCGGCGACGAACAGCTCGTCCTCGGGGAGCGACGTGAGGCGGCGGATCTCCCCGCGGATGGTGCGCATGTGCGTGGTCGCGTTGGAGACGTCGCCCGTGCCGGCCTCGCCCTTGGAGCGGATCATCGCGGCGCCCTCGGTGATGCGGCGCAGCGCCTCGCCGAGGTTGGTCGCCCCGCACACGAACGGGACGGTGAACTGCCACTTGTCGATGTGGTTGGCGTAGTCCGCGGGCGTGAGGACCTCGGACTCGTCGACGTAGTCCACGCCGAGCGACTGGAGCACCTGCGCCTCGACGAAGTGGCCGATGCGCGCCTTGGCCATCACGGGGATGGAGACGGCCTCGATGATCCCGTCGATCATGTCCGGGTCGGACATGCGCGAGACGCCGCCCTGGGCACGGATGTCGGCGGGCACGCGCTCGAGGGCCATGACCGCGACCGCCCCGGCGTCCTCGGCGATCTTCGCCTGCTCGGGCGTGACGACGTCCATGATGACGCCGCCCTTGAGCATCTCCGCCATCCCCCGCTTGACCTTCGCGGTGCCGACCGCGCCGGCACCCTCCGTGGTCGCGGCGCCCGGGGCGCTCTCGGCAGGGACGTTCTGGTCGGCCACGTTGGTCACCGGTACCTCACACCTTCAGGTCAGGGGAACGTCGCGCGCTCGCGCGCGGACGCCGTCGAACAGGCTCGACGGCACATGCTCCCACGCGCTCCCCATCCTATCGCCGGGGCGTCCACGGCCCCGGCGCCCGGACCGGCCGGGAGGGGGCCGCCGGACCCGGTACCGCCCGCGAGACGGACCCTCAGTCGGGCGTGGCCGCGGAG
Source organism: Sphaerisporangium cinnabarinum (assembly GCA_003052455.1). GTDB lineage: Bacteria > Actinomycetota > Actinomycetes > Actinomycetales > Cellulomonadaceae > Cellulosimicrobium > Cellulosimicrobium cinnabarinum. The sequence continues at coordinate 65,147 of QAPD01000001.1, forward strand.
GCGACGGGACGCACGAGGACGTCCGGCGCGGCGTCGTCGAGCTCGACCGTGACGGGCATCGGCGCGTGGCCCGCCAGGTGGAACAGACGCACCCACCACTTGCTGCGCACGCGCAGCGCCTGGGCGACGGCCTCGTTGTGGAAGCGGCGCGCGAGCTGGGCGCGGTACCACGCGGCGGACAGCGAGGCGAGCAGCTCGTCGCCCGCCGGGACCGACCGCACCTCGGCGAGGTCGTCGGCGTCCTCCAGCGCGGAGCGTAGGGTCGCGGTGAGGTCGCTCTCCGCGAGGGCGCGCGACTCCGCCATGCCGCCCAGGAGGCGCCGGGGCCGGGGGCCGTCGGGCGGCACGAGGCCGGGCACCTGCTCGCCGAGCCGGCGGGCGTCCGCGTCGTCGTCGAGGACGGCGTGCGCGGCCTCGGCGACCAGGACGGAGCTGGCCGGGTCGAGCTCGCCGGACGCGGCGAGGTCCACGGCGGCCGACGCGCGGCGCACCAGCTGGGCGTCCAGCGCGAGCCGCGACGCCATGACCTTGCGGTGGAGCCGGTCGAGCCGCGACGCGGCGACCCACAGCAGCCAGGCGGCGAGGGCCGCGACGACGAGGACGAGGACGGCGGTCTCGGACCAGGTCACGGGTGACCCACCTCCTCCTCGCGGGCGCGGCCGAGCAGGCGCCCGCCCCGGCGCGAGCGCGGGTCCTCGTGCACGGGGATGACCGCCTCGGACGCCGCGAGCACCATGTCGTACACCGCGGAGACCTGGTCGGTCACCGCGGACCAGTCGAACCGGCGGACGAACTCGGCCGCGCGCGCCCGGTGCTCGGCGCGGGCGTCGGGGTCGGCCAGCACGTCGACCACCGCGCGGGCCAGCGCCTCGGGGTCGCCGACGGGGAACAGCACGCCCGCGGCGCCGTCGTCGAGCACGCGGCGGAACGCGCCGAGGTCGCTCGCGACGACGCACGCCCCGGCGCTCATCGCCTCCACGAGGACGATCCCGAAGCTCTCGCCCCCGGTCTGCGGGGCGATGTACAGATCGACCGAGGCGAGCAGGCTCGCCTTCTCCTCGTCGCTCACGCCACCGAGGAACTCGACGGACGACGCGTGCGCACCGAGCGCCTCGATCGCGGCGTCCCGGCCGTCGTCGCCCCGGCCGGCGACGAGGAACCGCGCGCCGGGGAGCTGCTCGAGGATCCGCGGGATCGCGGCCGTCAGGACGGGCAGGCCCTTGCGCGGCTCGTCCAGGCGTCCGAGGAACGCGATCGTCGGCGCCTCGGGCGTGCCCTGCCACGCCGGGCTCGGCGCGGCGTCGGCGAACGTGTCGACGTACACGCCGTTGGGGATGACGACGGCGTCGCCGCCCAGGTGGTCCACCAGCGTGCGCCGCGCGTCCTCCGAGACGGCGATCCGCGCGTCGATCTTCTCCAGGCTCTGCCGCACGAGCGGGTAGGCGACCTGCAGCGCGCGCGAGCGCACGAGCGACGTGTGGAACGTCGCGACGATCGGGCCCTGCGCGATCCAGAGCGCGAGCATGCTCAGCGAGGGCGTCACGGGCTCGTGCAGGTGCAGCACGTCGAACCGCCCGGCGTCGAGCCACCGGCGCACGCGGCCCGCGGTGCGCGGCCCGAACGTGAGCCGCGCGACGGAGCCGTTGTAGCGCACGGGGACCGCGCCGCCGGCGGAGGTGAGGTAGTCCGGGACGGGCGTGTCGTCGTCGGCCGGGGCGAGCACGGAGACCTCGTGGCCCCGCGCCATGAGCGCCTCGGCGAGGTCGCGCACGTGGAACTGCACCCCGCCGGGGGCGTCGAACGAGTACGGGCAGACGATGCCCACGCGCAGGCTCATGCGGCTCGCTCCGCGTCCGGGGCCGGCTCGCCCGCCGCGGCGCGCGTGCGCGCGTAGCGCTCGGGGTCGAGGTCGTCGACGAACACCTTCTGGAGCATGTGCCAGTCCTGCGGGTGCTCGCGGATCGCGACGCTCAGCGTGTCCACCCAGGACTGCGTCGCCGCGGCCACGCGCTGCGCGCGCGGGACGTCCGTCGCGATCTCGACCCGCGGGAAGAACCGGATGACCAGGCCCCAGGGCGAGCCCGCGGCACGACGGCGGTCCCCGTGCAGCCGCTCGTAGAAGATGCCGGCGGGGACGAGCGGCGCGCCCGTGCTCACGGCGAGCGCCGCGGGACCGGCGGCGACGCGCGCGCGGTGACCGAAGAGGTCGACCTCGACGCCGCGGTGGGTGAGGTCGCGGTCGGCGAGCAGCGGGATGATCTTCCCCGGCCGGCTCGCGCCGCGCACCAGGTCGCGGAAGACGTCGCCGTCGCCGAGCGCGAGGATCTCGAGCCCGAGCCCGGTGCGGAACGCGAGGAACTCCTCGAACAGCTCGTCGGGCTTCAGCCGCTCCGCGACCGTGAGCACGGGCGCGATGTGCGGGGTCGCGTACGCGCCCGCGAGGTCCCAGTTGCCCTGGTGGGACAGCGCGAGCACCGGGCTCCGGTCGCCGTCGAGGTGCACGGCCAGGTGCTCGTAGCCGACGAGCCGCACGCGCGCCTCGACCTGCTCGGGCGTCCAGGCGGGGAGCGTGAAGGCCTCCCGGTAGTAGCGCATGTACGACCGCATGCCCGCGCGCGACAGCCGGCGCAGGGCGCGCGGCGAGAGCCCGGGCCGGACGCGCGCGAGGTTGCGCTCGAGCTGGCGCACTCCCCCGCCGTGCAGGAGCCACGTCACGTCGGCGATCACGTCGAACAGCCCGCGCAGCAGCGGGTCGGGCACCTTGCGCGCGTTGCGCCAGGCGAAGGTGAACGCCTTGCCGGCGTCGAGGGCCATCAGCGACCGTCCTCCGTGTCGTCGGTGCGGGGGGCGCTCGTGGCGAGGGCGAGCGCCTGGCGGCGCACCGTCGCGACGCGCTGCACGACCGTCACGGCGCTCGCGAGCGCGAGCAGGCCGAGCACGACGACGAGCACGACGGGCGGCAGGCCCAGGCCGACGAGCCCCGCGGCGACGAAGGCCGCGACGAGGCGGTCGGCGCGCTCGGCGATCCCGACCTGCGCGGTCATGCCGACGCTCTCGGCCCGGGCCCGCGCGTACGGCACCACGGCGCCGAGCGCGAGGCACGCGAGCGCGACGCCGGTCCCCCACGCGGCGAGGTCGGGCGTGAGGCGCGGGTCGTCGGCGCGGACGAACCACAGCGTGAGCCCGACGAACACGGCGGCGTCGGCGAGCCGGTCGAGGGTCGAGTCGAGGAACGCGCCCCACGGTCCTGACCGGCCGGCGCGGCGCGCCATGACGCCGTCGAGCACGTCGGCGAAGGCGCAGACCATGACGACCATGACCCCGGCGAACAGGTGCCCGGTCGGGAAGAGCCACAGGGCGCCGACGACGACGCCGAGCGTCCCCGTGACCGTCACCGCGTCCGGGCTCACCCCGACGCGCAGGAGGAACGCGGCGAGCGGCGTGAACAGGCGCGTGGTGAGCGCGCGCAGGCGACCGAACATCAGGCCTCGTCCCCCTCGCCGGTGGCGGGCCACGCGTCCGCGAGCCGCGCCCGCGTGTCGGCGAGCAGCTCGGGGACGGCCTTCGTCTGCGCGACGATCGGCAGGAAGTTGGCGTCCCCCGCCCAGCGCGGCACGACGTGCTGGTGCAGGTGCGCGGCGATGCCCGCGCCCGCGACCGCGCCCTGGTTCATGCCGAGGTTGAAGCCGTCGGGCGCGGACACCGCGCGCACGACGCGCATGGCCGTCTGCGTGAGGTGCGCGACCTCGACCGTCTCGGCTTCCGTGAGGTCCGTGTAGTCGGAGACGTGCCGGTACGGCACGACCATGAGGTGGCCCGGGTTGTACGGGTAGAGGTTGAGCACGACGTACGCGGCCTGGCCGCGCGCGACGACCAGCCCGTCCTCGTCCGTCCGGTCCGGCACGCGGCAGAACGGGCACTGGCCGCGCGAGTCGTCCGCGGGCTTGTCCTGCCCGCCGATGTACACCATGCGGTGCGGCGTCCAGAGCCGGTCGAGGCCGTCGTCGAACCGCGGGTGCTCGTCCGGCGTCTCGACCGTCGCACCGGTCGCGGGGTCGGGTGCGGCGCCCGGCGCGGCCTCGTCGGCCGCGCCGGGTGCCCCCGTGCGCTCGTCGCTCACGCGCCGTCAGACCTGGACGCGGTCGCGCACGGCGGAGACGATCCGCTCGACGGCCTCGGCCACGGGCACGCCGTTGTCCTGGCGGCCGTCCCGGTAGCGGAACGACACGGCGCCCGCCTCGGCGTCCTCGCCGCCCGCGATGAGGACGAAGGGCACCTTGCGCGTGCTCGCGTTGCGGATCTTCTTGCCGAACCGGTCGTCGGAGTAGTCGACCTCCGCGCGGATCCCCTGCGCCTTGAGCTGCGCGACGACGTCGGCCACGTAGTCGTTGAACGGCTCCGCGACGGGGACCGCGACGACCTGGACGGGCGCGAGCCACGCGGGGAAAGCGCCCGCGTAGTGCTCGACGAGGATCCCGAAGAACCGCTCGATCGAGCCGAACAGCGCACGGTGGATCATCACGGGGCGCTGGCGGCTGCCGTCGGACGCCGTGTACTCGAGCTCGAACAGCTCCGGCTCGAAGAAGTCGAGCTGGATCGTCGAGAGCTGCCACGTGCGGCCGATCGCGTCCTTGGCCTGGACCGAGATCTTCGGTCCGTAGAACGCCGCACCGCCCGGGTCGGCGACGAGCTCGAGGCCCGACTCCGTCGCGACCTGACGCAGGACCTCGGTCGCCTCCTCCCACGTCGCGTCGTCGCCCACCGACTTCTCGGGGTCGCGCGTCGACAGCTCGAGGTAGAAGTCGTCCAGCCCGTAGTCGCGCAGGAGGTCCAGCACGAACGAGAGCAGCGAGCTCAGCTCGCCGCGCATCTGCTCGCGCGTGGTGTAGATGTGCGCGTCGTCCTGGGTGAAGCCGCGGGCTCGCGTGAGCCCGTGCACGACGCCCGACTTCTCGTAGCGGTACACCGTGCCGAACTCGAACAGCCGCAGGGGCAGCTCGCGGTACGACCGCCCGCGCGAGCGGTACACGAGGTTGTGCATCGGGCAGTTCATCGGCTTGAGGTAGTAGTCCTGGCCCGCGCGCTTGACGTTGCCGTCGTCGTCGAGCTCCTCGTCCAGGTGCATCGGCGGGTACATGCCGTCGGCGTACCAGTCGAGGTGGCGCGACGTCTGGAACAGGTTCGCCTTGGTGATGTGCGGCGTGCTGACGAACGAGTAGCCGGCCTCCACGTGCCGCTTGCGCGAGTACTCCTCCATCTCCATGCGGATCGTCGCGCCGTTGGGGTGGAACACCGGCAGGCCCGAGCCGATCTCCTCCGGGAAGGAGAACAGGTCGAGCTCGTTGCCGAGCCGGCGGTGGTCGCGCCGCTCCGCCTCCGCGAGCCGCTCGAGGTACGCCTTGAGCTCGTCCTTCGTCGGCCACGCCGTGCCGTAGATGCGCTGGAGCTGCGGGTTCTTCTCGCTGCCGCGCCAGTAGGCCGCGGCCGAGCGCATGAGCTGGTAGCCGTTGCCGATCAGGCGCGTGCTCGGCAGGTGCGGGCCGCGGCACAGGTCCTTCCAGACCACCGTCTCGCTCTCGCGCCCGGCGCCGCGCACGTTGTCGTAGATCGTCAGCTCGCCGCCACCGACCTCGACGTTCGCGCCCTCGGTGTCGTCCGCGGTGCCGGAGCCCTTGAGCCCGATGAGCTCGAGCTTGTACGGCTCGTGCGCGAGCTCCGCGCGCGCCTCGTCCTCGGTGACCACGCGGCGACGGAAGGTCTGGCCCTCCCGGATGATCCGCGACATCGCCTTGTCGAGCGTCTTGAGGTCCTCGGGGGTGAACGGCGTCTCGACGTCGAAGTCGTAGTAGAACCCGTCCGTGATCGGCGGGCCGATGCCCAGCTTCGCGTCCGGGTTGACCTGCTGGACGGCCTGCGCGAGCACGTGCGCGGCCGAGTGCCGCAGCACGGCGAGGCCGTCGGGCGAGTCGATCGTCACGCCCTCGACCACGTCGCCGTCCGCGACCGGCGTGTCGAGGTCCTTGAGCTCCCCGTTGACGCGGATGACGACGACGTCGCGACGCGACGCGAACAGGTCCGTGCCCGTCGTCCCCGTCGTCACCGTGGTCTCCTCCGCGTCGAGGGTGATGGTGAGTGGTGACGAGACGACGTCAGACACGTCCGTGCTCCGTTCTGTGGCGGGAGGCGCGCACGGCGCCCGGTCAGGTCCTCCGGCGCCGGGGCGTCCCCGACAGCACGAAGGGCGCCGTCGTGGACGGCGCCCCTCGATCGTACCGACCCGCAGGTCAGTCGTTGGCCTTCTTCGCCTTCTCGGCCAGGGTGTCGACGTGCTGGTCGACGGAGTCCGGGGCCACCGACTTGATCTTCCCCGCGACCTCGTCGATGCGTTCGTCGGTCATGAACTCCTTGGCCTTGTCGATGCGCTCGTCGGTCATGAACTCCTTGGCCTTGCCGAGGAGGTCGCCGAGTCCGCCCCGGTCCTTCGGTGTCTGCTCGCTCATACCGGCTCCCTCGGGGTCGTGGTGCGCGCGTCCCGCGCCGGGCGGCGGACGTCCCGCGCCCGCACGAAACGCTACCCGGCCGCACCACGCCGCGCGACGGGGCACGGGCAGGGGCCACGACCCGCGTGACCCGCGGCCCGGACCGGCGCACGCGCGGTCCGGGCCTGCCAGAATCGGCCCATGGACGACGACGTGGCACCCGGGGAGCGCACCGCGCGCGTCTTCCGGCACCGGCTCAACGAGCTCTTCGCGCGCGGCCGCGGCGGGCGTCCCGTGACCAACCGGGAGGCCGCCCACTGGATGACGGAGCGCGGCTACTCCATCAACGAGGCGTACCTCAGCGCGCTGCGCGGGGGGCACCGCTCGTCGCCGAGCCTGCGCGTCGTCGAGGGCATCGCCGCGTTCTTCGGAGTGAGCACGGGGAGCCTCGTCGACCCCGAGGAGAGCCCGGACGACCGGCTGCGCGCCGCGCTCGCCGACGAGGGCGTGGAGCAGTTCGCGCTGCGCGCCCAAGGGCTGTCGCCCGAGAACGTCCGCGCCATCATCGAGATCGTCGACCGCGTCCGGAGCCTCGAGCACCTCCCTCCCGTGGCACCGCCCGGCACGCCGCACGGGCACCCTCCTGCCCCGGAGGCCGACCGTGGATGACCTCCTGCGCGCCGCGGGGCTCGATCGCGCCCGCAGCATCGACGAGGCGTGCCGGCTCGTCGCCGCGACCCGCGGCAAGCCGCTCGAGGTCGTCGAGGGCGACCTCGGCCCCGGCGTCACCGGCCTCTGGCTCGCGTTCCCCGAGCGCGACCTCGTCCTCGTCGACGCCCGCCAGACGCTCCCCGGCCCCCACCGCGACCACGTCGTCGCGCACGAGCTCGTGCACGTCCTCGACTCGACCCGCCCCGGCCCGAACCCGTCCGCGGCCGGGTGCCGCGACGAGCACGACGACCCCGCCGAGCAGCGCGTCGAGCGGCTCGCGAGCGAGCTGATGATCTCCATCGCGTCGCACGGGAGCTCGGCCGCACGCCTCACGTCCCTCGAGCTCTACCGGTGAGCCCCGTGCTCGACCTCCTCGCCACGGCGCTGTTCGCCACCGCCGCGACGTGGACGGCGCTGCGCGCCCGCACCGGTGCCGACGCGACGCTCCCTCTCGGCCTCGCCTTCGTCGCCGTGGCGTCCGCGCTCCGGGTCCCTGCCGTCGCCGAGCTCCTCAAGGCGCACGCCCCCGGCGGCACGCACGAGGTCGCCAAGCACGTCGCTCTCGTCGCGGGGTGCCTCTTCGTCGGCGTGTGGGCGTACAGCACGACGACCGGGCACGCGCCACGGACGCGGTCCGTGGCGCTCGCGGCCGGTCTCGTCGGCGGGGCGATGGTCGCGCTCGCGGTCGCGAGCGGGCCGTGGACGACCCTCGACCTCGACGCCCAGACCTCCGACCGACCGCTCATGTGGGTCTACAGCGCGCTGTACTACGGCACGTTCGTGGCGGCGACCGCGACGTTCGCCGTGTCGTGCGTCCGCACCCGCACGCGCCGCCCCGTGCGGCTGCGGTGGGGCATGGACGTCGCGGCGGCGGGCGCGCTCGTCGCCGTCGTGTGGGCCGTCGTCAGCTTCGTGGCGCTGCTGCTGCACGAGCCCGGCAGCGCCGAGCCGTACCTCGTCCTCGGCGTGCGCACCCGGTACCTCGTGCTCGCGGCGAGCGTGCTGCTGACGGTCGGCATCGTGGGCCAGCTCGCGTCGTCCGCGGCGTACGCCCGCGAGCGCCGACGGGACCTCGAGCACCTGCACGCGTTCGTGGTGGCGACCGTGGGGGACGGCGGCCTGCCCGGATCGAGCGCGGCGGTGGACGAGTACCACCGCACCATCGAGATCTTCGACGGCCTCGCCGCGCTCTCCCTGCACTCGCGTCGGGACGACGTGGACCACGTGCGCGTCGCGGTCCCCGGCAGCCCGCGCGAGGTGATCCTCGCCTATCAGCTCCAGGTCGCGGCGACGCGGCGGGCCCGGGGCGACGCCCCGAGCGTCGACCCGGACGACTGGTCCGACCTGCTCGCGGACGACGACGCGCTGCGCCGGTTGGGCCGCGCGCTGCGCGACCGGACGAGCAGGGAGGGGACGACCCGCGTCCTCGCGGGCGTCTGACCCCCGCCGCCGTGGCCCGACGCCAAGCTCCCCCTGCGCGCTTGGCCCCGCGCCGGGCCCCGGCCGGCGCGCTCAACCTACAGACAGACGTCGAGGGGCGCAACGTGCCTGACAGTTGAAAACTCAACAGCCCCGGGGCGACCGGCACGGACGACCCGGGACGGCGACCGCTCGCCGTCGCGGCCTCGGAGCGACGACGCCCCGGGCGGCGTCGACGGCGACCGGCGGCCCCTCCGTGCCCCCTGCGCACGGAGGAGGAGCGTGCGGCCGCACGGCCTCTCGAGGACCGCGAGGACGACCACCGGGACCGTCGCACCAACGCTGCGGCGGGTGCGCCCTGCGGGGCACCGAGCGCTTTCTCCGGTCTTGCGAGCACTGTGCACGGCGCCGGAGCGCCGCGCAGACTGGACGTCCGTCCAGGATCTGTCGCGGGCCGCCCGTTCGTCGGGGCGGGGGCCGTCCGTGGGTGCGCTTCGCCCCGTTTCGTCACGTACGAACCCCCTGGACAGGGATGCTCGCCGGCGCCGACGGCCGCAGATTTTCACCCGCTCGACGTACCGGCGCCGGAGCTGCGCGCGACACGTCCGTTCCGGCCGCGCGTCAGTCCGGGGGCCCGAGGCGGTCGCCCCTCGCTCGTCGAGAGGCGCCAACGGGTCGAGGATCGGCCCCGTGAACCCTGCCGCCGCGAGCACGACCGAGCGGGCGTAGCCGCTGCCGAAGCGCTGGGGCCGGGGCCCGCGGAAGGCGATGTGCTCGAGCGCCGCGACGATGCGCTCGGCCGCGCGCCCGTCGCCGTAGGGGTTGCGCGCCTCGGACATCGCGCGGTGGCTCTCGGGATGCGTGAGCAACCGGGTGACCGCGTCGACGATCCTCGTCTCGTCCGTGCCGACGAGACGCAGGGTGCCTGCGTGCACCCCTTCCTGACGTTCGGTGGTCTCCCGCGTCACGAGCACGGGGGTGCCCACGGCCGGAGCCTCCTCCTGGATGCCTCCCGAGTCGGTGAGGACGACGGCGGCACGCCGGAGCAGACGCGCGAACGGCAGGTACGGCAGCGGGCTGGTGAGGATCACGTTCGGGCTCGGCTCGAGCGCGGCCCGGAGCGTCCCGACGACCAGCGGGTTCGGGTGCAGCGGCACGACGAACCGCGCCAGCGGGTGGAGGTCCGCCAGGGTGGCGACCGCGTCGCCGATGCGCCGCAGACCCGTTCCCCAGTTCTCGCGCCGGTGGGCGGTCACGACGACGACCGGCGTGACCTCGTCCGTCTCGAGCCACCCCAGCGCCGGCACGCCGTACGGAACCTGCTGGCCCGCGGCCCACAGGAACGCGTCGATCCCGGTGTTGCCCGTGACGAAGATCTGCTCCTGGCGCACCCGCTCGTGGATGAGGTTCTCCGCGTTGGTGGTGGTCGGTGCGAGGTGGAAGGCGGCGATCCGCGTGACGAGCTGACGGTTGAGCTCCTCGGGGAACGGAGACAGGGTCGAGCCCGTGCGCAGCCCCGCCTCGACGTGGCTCACCGGCATGCGCAGGTGGAACGCTGCCAGCGCTCCTGCCGCTGCGCTCGACGTGTCACCGTGGACGAGCGCCGCGACGGGGTAGCGCGTGTCGGCACCGCCGTCCAGGACCGAGTCCGGCTCCCCGAAGCGCTCGCGCAGCGCCTCGGGGATCCCGACGAGGACCCGGGCGACCAGCTGGTTGAGGTCGACGCCGGGCCCGCCCGCCCCGAGGTCGACGTCCGGCCGCAGGCCTGCCGCGCCGAGCACCTCCGACACCATGCGGGAGTGCTGGCCGGTCGAGACGACGTACGGCTCGAAGTGCGCGCTGCGGTGCAGCTCGCGGATCACCGGCATCATCTTGATCGCTTCCGGACGCGTGCCGACCACGACCATCACCGCAAACCTGCGCTCCGTCATGCGAGGACTCCTGGGGTGTGATGTGCCCCACAGTTCACTACCGTTCTTCCCATGGCGCGAACGGAACGGAGCGAGCGGAAGGCGGCACTCGCGCAGGTCCTCGGGGGGCTCGCGCTCGCGGTGCAGGCGGTGCTGCTCACGCTCACCCTGCTCGACGAGCGCGCACGCACGATCGCGCTCCGGGTCGCCGGGGACGGGATCCTCCTCGTCGTGGCCGGGTGCGCCGTGTTCCTCGCCCTGGTCGCCGTGCTGCTGCTCGCCCGAGCGCTGCTGGTCCGCCCCCGGCCGCGGGGTGTCCGATGATCGAGCTGCTCGGCACCGTGCGGCTCGACCTGGCGGAAGGGCTCGTCCTGCTGATCGTGGGCTACGGGCTCGTGTACTTCCTCTGGGTCCAGATCGCCGGAGCCGCCCTCACCCGACGCGAGCGCGCGCACGTCCGCGCGACCCACGAGGACCCGGACCGACGGCGGCACGACCTGTTCGTCCTCGTCCCGTGCCGCGACGAGGAGCTCGTGGTCGAGGCCACCACGCGGGCGCTGCTGGCCCAGGACGACAGCTCGGTCGTCGTGGTGATCGACGACGCGTCCACCGACCGCACCGCCGAGATCGCCGGCACGGTCGCGCGCGAGTCGGACCGCGTCGTCGTGCTGCGCCGTCGGCTCCCCGACGCCCGTGTCGGCAAGGGCGCGGCGCTCAACGCCGCCCTGGACGTCGTGCGGAGCGAGGTCGCGCGCCGGGGACTCGACCCGCACCTGGTGGTCGTCGGGGTGATGGACGCGGACGGTCAGCTCTCCCCCGGCACCACCGACCTGGTCGGGCGCCTGTTCGACGACGACGCCGTCGGCGGCGTCCAGCTCCAGGTCCGGATCCGCAACCGCCAGCACTTCCTCACGCGTGTCCAGGACATCGGCTTCTGGGGGACGTCGGCCGTCGCGCAGATGGGTCGTAACCAGTCCCGGTCCGTGAGCCTCGGCGGGAACGGCCAGTTCGCCCGCCTCGCCGCGCTCGACTCCGTCGACGGGCCGGCCTGGTCCGACTCGCTCACCGAGGACCTCGACCTCATGATCTCCCTCACCGTGCGCGGGTGGGACATGCGGATGACGTCGCTCGCCCACGTCGAGCAGGAGGGCCCCGAGACCGTCCGCGCGCTGGTGCGGCAGCGCACCCGCTGGGCGCAGGGCCACATGCTGTGCACCGGCCGCAGCGGCGAGGTGTTCCGGTCGCGCAAGGTCCGGCAGAGCACCGCGCTCGAGCTCCTGCTGTACCTGTGGCAACCGTGGCTGCTCGCGCTGCCGTGGTCCGTGCTCGCCCCTGCGCTCCTCGTCCTCGCCGGCTACGCCGTCGTCGAGGTCGGCGTGCAGCACGGCCCGCTCGCCGCCGTCGGCGCGGTGATCGCGGCCTACACCCTCGCCTTCGTCCCCTTCCTCTGGGGCGCGTGGGTCTACTCCCGACGGTCCGGCAACGACGGGCTCCTGCGCTCGTACTGGACCCACCAGGGCGCCTACGTCCTCAACCTCGTCACCTACGTCGCCACGTGGCGCGCGCTCTTCCGCATCGCGCTCGGCCGGGACTCCTGGGCCAAGACGGCGCGCGTCGGACGAGCACGACGGGCGGCCACCGTCCCTCGGGGCGCGCAGCACCTGGGTGGCACGACGGACCCGTCCGGGCCGTAGAGGTCCGGCGGCGTGCGGCGCGCCGGCGCGGGGGTGGACGGCGACGGGTCCGAGCCAGGCCCCGGTGGAACCACCAGCCCGGGACACGCAAGAGGCCGCCTCCGCGGGTGCGGGGACGGCCTCTGCTCGGTGGGCGATACTGGGTTCGAACCAGTGACCTCTTCGGTGTGAACGAAGCGCGCTACCACTGCGCCAATCGCCCGAGTGCGTGGTCGATACTAGCCTGAAACGGACCGGATCGAAAAACTGGCCGCCGTCACGGGTCGAGGCGCTCGCGACGACGCCGCTCGAACAGGTCCCGCGCCGCTACCGAGAGCTCGCCCGCGGGCACGTCCGCGCCGTCGAGCCAGGTCACCGGCTGGACGTTGCGCACGGAGCCGGTGAGCAGCAGCGCCGACTCCCCCGCGGTCACCTCGTCGAGCACGGCGAACGGGAGCTCGCCGGGGCGCGCCTCGCGCACGGGCAGACCGTCCTCGGCCGCCCACTCGAGCAGCAGCTCGCGCGTGATGCCCGCGAGGCAACCGGAGGACAGCGGCGGGGTGACGAGCTCGCCCCCGCGCTCGACGAAGACGTTCGCCCCCGTGCCCTCGCACAGGTCGCCGGCCGTGTTCGCGAGGAGCGCCTCGTCGCCGCCCCTGCCCACGGCGTCGGCGAGCGCCACGACGTTCTCCGCGTACGACGTCGTCTTGAGCCCCGCGACGGCGGAGCGCTCGTTCCGGGCCCAGGGCGACCGCACCGCGCGACCGGCGGGGCGGATGACCGCGGGGCCGACCGCGACGACGACGGTCTGCTCGCCGGGGGTGCGCCCCGACCCGAGCGGGCCGACGCCGGCCGTCACCGTGATGCGCAGCCGGCCCACGGGCCCCGCACCGTCGCGCGTGCGCGCGTCCGCCTCGGCGAGCACGGCCTCGACGCCGTCGAGCACGCGTCGCTCGTCCGGCACGTCCAGGCCGAGCCCGGCGGCGGACCGCGCGAGCCGGCGCAGGTGGCGCGTGAGCGCGAAGGCGCGGCCGTCGAACACGGCGCACGTCTCGAACACGCCGTCGCCGACCGTCACGCCGTGGTCGACCGCGCTCAGTGCGACCTCGCCGGGTGCCACGAGGCGCCCGTCGGCCCAGATCACGAGGTTCTCGGTGGGGCTCGCGGACGTCGGTGTCGTGGCGGCGGGGGTGCTCATGGGTCCAGTGTGCCCGAGGCGAGGCCGACGAGGCGGCGGGCCTTGAGCTCCGTCTCCTCCCACTCGCGCGCGGGGTCGCTCCCCCAGGTGATCCCGGCGCCGGTGCCGAAGCGCAGGACGTCGTCGGTCCACCAGAACGTCCGGATCCCGACGGCGAGCACGGCCTCGTCGCCGTCGACCCAGCCGATCGCGCCGCAGTAGGGCCCCCGCGGCACGGGTTCCAGCGCGTCGATGATCCGCAGCGCGGACGACTTGGGCGCCCCGGACACGGACGCCGGGGGGAAGGTGGCCTCGAGCAGCGCGGGCCACAGCGCGGCGGACCCCGCGAGACCGGCGCGCAGGCATCCCGTCACGGTGCTCACGAGGTGGACGAGGCCGGGGTGCTGCTCGACCGCGAGCAGGTCGGTGACCTCGACGGTCCCCGGGTCGCACACGCGCTGGAGGTCGTTGCGCACGAGGTCGGTGATCATCACGTTCTCGGCCCGGTCCTTGGCCGTGAGCCCCGCGGGCGTCGGGGCGGTGCCCTTGATGGGCCCGGACGTCACCGTGCCCCCCGCGACCCGGAGGTACAGCTCGGGCGACGCGCTGACGACCCACACCGGGTCGACGCCGGACGCCGCCGGCACGTGCAGGACGCCCCCGTACGGAGCGGGGTTGCCCCGGGCGAGACGACGCGCCAGGGCCAGGGCGTCGGGCTCGCCGCCGTCCGGCCCGACGAGCGGGGCGGCCAGCACGCGGCAGACGTTCGCCTGGTAGACCTCGCCCTCCCGGACCTCGTCGCGCACGCGCGCGACGGCGGCCTCGTAGCCGACCCGGTCCAGCGAGCTGCGCCACGCGGACGGGTCGGGCCCGTGCCACGGGTCGACCTCTGCTCCCGCGTGTGTGGCGGCGTCGAGGTCCGACGGGTCGAGCCGCTCGGCGAACCGCCACGCGCGCGCCCGGCCACCCCGGCCGGGGTCGTCGAAGTCGGCGACCACGAACCACGGCCCGTCGTCGGCCAGCCGCTCCGGCTGTCGCCGGAGGTCGACCGACTCCAGCACGCCGGTCGCGGCACGCCCGGCGAAGCGAGCGAGCCCTGGCGCGGGCGTTCTCCCAGGTCCTGGCACGGGACCACGCTACCCAGGGCGCACCGTCGGCCTGGACCCCGACCGCCGAGCACCGGCCGGAGGCTCGGTGGGGCCGGTTGGACGCCGGACGCGAACGTGGACTAATGTCTGGGACGCGCCGGAACGCCGGAGGGCCGGGGGAAACGCTCCCCGAAGCTCCAGGGTCCGGCCGCGCGGATGTGGCTCAGTTGGTAGAGCATCACCTTGCCAAGGTGAGGGTCGCGGGTTCGAGTCCCGTCATCCGCTCGGAGGCCCACTCTCCTGCCGCCCTCGTGGTGGCGGAGGGCAGGTCGCGGTGGAGTGGCCGAGAGGCGAGGCAGCGGCCTGCAAAGCCGTATACGTGGGTTCGAATCCCATCTCCACCTCGCAACAGCACCACCCCTCTGGGGCGATTGGCGCAGCGGTAGCGCGCTTCCCTGACACGGAAGAGGTCACTGGTTCGATCCCAGTATCGCCCACGAGCACGACGAGAGAGGCCGCCCCGGCACCGTCCGGAGCGGCCTCTCTCGCGCCGACCATCACCTGGACCGGATGCACAGGTCCGGGCGGAAGTCGGCTAGTATGTGCTTCGCGCCGATCACCACGGGGCTCGTGAGAGCCTCGACGGATCGGCCGCGCGGATGTGGCTCAGTTGGTAGAGCATCACCTTGCCAAGGTGAGGGTCGCGGGTTCGAGTCCCGTCATCCGCTCGGAGGCCCACTCTCTGGCCCGCTCCCCCGGGAGCATGAGAGGACGCGTCTCAAGGTGGAGTGGCCGAGAGGCGAGGCAGCGGCCTGCAAAGCCGTATACGTGGGTTCGAATCCCATCTCCACCTCGTATGCAGCACCCGGGCGATTGGCGCAGCGGTAGCGCGCTTCCCTGACACGGAAGAGGTCACTGGTTCGATCCCAGTATCGCCCACCATGAGAAGGCCGTCCCGGCGCCGGGGCGGCCTTCGTCGTCTACTCTCGGCGCATGCCCGACCAGCGCCCCGCCCACGACGTCCTGCCGCTCGGCGCGGCCCCGCGTCCCACGACCGCCACCGAGCTGCTCGCGCGCCTGCGGCCTGCCGTCCTCGGCACGCTGGGCCCTGAGGTCGAGGGCGCGGCGGCCGTCCGGCTCGACGCCGAGTTCGACGGCCCGGACGTCGCCCGCCTCGACGTCGACGTCACGGGTGTCCGGGTCCGCGTCGGGGCGGACCGCCGGGCGTCCTCGGCCGGGGGCAGCGCCTCCCCGACGGTCGACATCGAGCACGTCCGCTCGCGCGAGGACGCGGTGGTGCGCCGGCTCCGGGTCGACGCGCACCCGCTCCTGGTCGACGACGTCCCGGTGGACGTCACGGCCGAGGTCGACGGGCTGCGCTTCCGCTGGGTCGAGGGCGCGGACGGCTCGCTCGCCGTCGAGGGCGTGGAGCCCGACGACGCCGCACCCCTCAGCGGCCACGTCCGCGTCTCGGCCCCGCGCGAGGCGGTCCTCGCGACCGCCCGGAAGATCGTCGCCACCGAGCTGCAGAGCATCGGCCTCACGCTCGCCTCGCTCGACGTCGACCTCGTCGCGACGGGGCCGCGCACGGTGTCGCTCCAGGCGTTCGCCCGCGTGCGCAAGGGGCTGCTCTCGGCGAGCGTGCGCGCGACCGGGACCGCCGAGGTCGACGCGCGCATGGTGCTCACCGTCCGCGACCTCGAGCTGTCGAGCCGCAACCCCGTCGTCGCGGCGCTGCTCGTGGTGGCGCGCGGCGAGCTGGCGAAGGTGGAAGGGCGGCACGTCGACCTCGCGGCCGACCTGCCACCGGGGGTGCGCGTGGCGGACGTGCGGGTCGAGGTGGGCGAGGACCTCGCGGTGACCGCCCGTCTCGCCTGACCCCGGTCGCCCTTGTGGCGCTCCTCACACGCACGTAGCGTCGAGGCATGTGCCGGAACATCACGACCCTGCGCGGCCTCGAGCCGCCCGCGACCGACGAGGAGATCGAGGCGGCCGCGCGCCAGTTCGTCCGGAAGGTCACGGGCATCCAGCGCACGAGCGCCGCGACCGCGGAGCCGTTCGAGCGCGCGGTCGACGAGGTGACCGCGATCGTCGCGCGCCTGCTCGGCGAGCTGCCCGAGCGCCGCAACCCGCCGACGACGGTCCCACCTCTGCGCCGCGAGGAGGTCCGTGCGCGCATCGCCGCGCGCGAGGCCGCCGAGCGCGAGCACGAGCGGGCGCACGCGCTGGGGATCGCGCACACGCACTGAGGCGCCCCGCCACGGCGGGTGCGGCGAGGACCCGGCGGCGTCTAGGCTCGGAACCCGTGACCGACGCACCCTCCTCGCCCCCGCCCCAGGCCCCCCGGCCCGAGCCCGTGAGCGCGAGCATGCGCCGGGCCAAGGCGGACGCGCGGTCGGCGCACGTGACGATCGGGCAGGTCCGCGAGGACGCGGCCGGGCGCGTGACCATCGACTGCTCGTGCGGCATGCCGCTCACCAACGGTCCCGACTGGACCGTCGACGAGCACATCCGCCTGCACCGGGCCGAGGCGCGCTACCTCGCCCTCAGCGCCGTCGCCCCCGCGGGGATGCCGCGGCTCATCGCGGTCGACGCCGACCGCCTGCCGCGCGTCGACTGACGCGCCCGCCGTCGTGACGACGAGCTAGAGCTCGTCGGGGTCGTCCCAGGACGTCCCCGAGGACGCGCCGTCGATGGGCCGACGCTCGTTCTCCGAGAGCGACTGCGGCGCCTTCGTCGCGTCTCCGCCGGTGAGCACGTCGCCCGAGGCCTCCCCCTCGTCCTCGCGGCGCGGGGACAGCCGGGCGGACGCGATGTCGGACTGGTTGAGGTCGTCGCGGTGGTGTGCGTGGGTGCTCATGGCACGGGTCTACCAGGTCCGGTCTCACGATGCACGGCCGTCCGCCTCCGGGCTGGTCGGCGCGTCGTCCGCCTGTGGCGACCACCGACACGATCGCCGCTTGGCACACTATTACTGTTGGTGGGGGCGACCGGAGAACCCGGTCGAGATCGATCGCGTCACCGAGGGGTCTCCTGCGACGACAGCGAACAGGACCCCGTGACATCCTCAGGGGCATGCAGACCTGGCCAGGCCACCCCTACCCCCTCGGTGCCACGTACGACGGCACGGGGACCAACTTCGCGCTGTTCTCCGAGATCGCGGAGCGCGTCGAGCTCTGCCTCTTCGACGACGACGGCAACGAGACCCGCGTCGACGTCGAGGAGATCGACGCGCACGTCTGGCACGTCTACCTCCCCGGCAAGGGCCCCGGCACGCGGTACGGCTACCGCGTGCACGGCCCCTACGACCCCGCGAACGGCCACCGCTGCAACCCGGCGAAGCTCCTGCTCGACCCGTACGCGAAGGCGATCGAGGGGCAGATCGACGGTGACGAGTCGCTGTTCTCGTACCGCTTCGCCGACGCGGACGACGTCGCGCAGGCCGACGAGCCCGCCGAGGGCGAGGACGACGACGCGCCCCCGCCCGCTCCCCCGCTCAACGACGACGACTCGGCCGGGCACACGATGATGTCCGTCGTCATCAACCCGTTCTTCGACTGGGGCCACGACCGCCCGCCGAACCGGGACTACCACGACAGCGTCGTCTACGAGGCGCACGTCAAGGGCATGACGATGCTCCACCCGGACGTCCCCGACGAGCTGCGCGGCACCTACGCGGGCATGGCGCACCCGGCCGTCATCGAGCACCTCGTGACGCTCGGCGTCACCGCGGTCGAGCTCATGCCCGTGCACCAGTTCGTCAACGACCCCACGCTCGTCGAGAAGGGGCTGTCGAACTACTGGGGCTACAACACCATCGGGTTCTTCGCGCCCCACAACGGGTACGCGGCCTACGGGACGCGCGGGCAGCAGGTCATGGAGTTCAAGACCATGGTCAAGGCCCTGCACGAGGCGGGCATCGAGGTCATCCTCGACGTGGTCTACAACCACACCGCCGAGGGCAACCACCTCGGCCCGACGCTGAGCTTCCGCGGCATCGACAACAAGGCCTACTACCGGCTCGTGGACGGCGACGAGGCGCACTACTTCGACACGACCGGCACGGGCAACTCGCTGCTCATGCGCTCGCCGCACGTGCTCCAGCTCATCATGGACTCGCTGCGCTACTGGGTCACCGAGATGCACGTCGACGGCTTCCGCTTCGACCTCGCGGCCACGCTCGCGCGCCAGTTCCACGAGGTCGACCGCCTCTCGGCGTTCTTCGACATCGTGCAGCAGGACCCGGTCATCTCCCAGGTCAAGCTCATCGCCGAGCCGTGGGACCTCGGCGACGGCGGCTACCAGGTGGGCGGCTTCCCGCCCCTGTGGACGGAGTGGAACGGGCGCTACCGCGACACGGTGCGCGACTTCTGGCGCGGCGAGCCCTCGACGCTGCCCGAGTTCGCGAGCCGGCTCACGGGCTCGTCCGACCTCTACGAGCACGGCGGGCGCAAGCCCATCGCGTCGATCAACTTCGTCACCGCGCACGACGGCTTCACGCTCAACGACCTCGTGTCGTACAACGAGAAGCACAACGAGGCGAACGGCGAGGACAACAACGACGGCGAGAGCCACAACCGGTCCTGGAACTGCGGGGTCGAGGGCCCGACGGACGACCCCGACGTGCGGGCGCTGCGCGCCCGCCAGCGGCGGAACTTCTTCGCCACGCTGCTGCTCTCGCAGGGCGTGCCCATGCTCGCGCACGGCGACGAGATCGCCCGCACGCAGCGCGGCAACAACAACGGCTACTGCCAGGACAACGAGATCACCTGGATGGACTGGGGCGGCGAGGAGGGCCTCGACGACGAGCGGGCCGCGCTCCTCGACTTCGCGCGCCGCGTCGTCTGGCTGCGCCGCGACCACCCGGTGCTGCACCGTCGGCGGTTCTTCGTGGGCCGGCAGGACGGCGCGGAGCCGGGCACCCCTGAGGGTCCCGACGACCTGCCGGACATCGAGTGGCTCGACATCACCGGCTCGCGCATGGACCAGCAGGACTGGGACCACGCCTACGCCCGCACCGTCATGGTGTTCCTGAACGGCGACGCGATCCCCGAGCAGGACCGCCGGGGCGAGCCCATCGTCGACGACTCGTTCCTGCTGCTGCTCAACGCGCACTCCGACGCGCTGGACTTCACGGTGCCGCCGGCGGCGTACGGGGAGAGCTGGGACGTCGTGCTGGACACCGACGGCACGGTCGACGTCGGCGAGGTGCTGCAGCCCGGGGAGACCGTGTCCGTGACGGGCCGCAGCGTCATCGTCCTGACCCGCCCGCCGCTGCGATGACCGCCGTCTCCCCCGGCGGCACGCCCGGCGCGCCGCCGCGCGTCCCGGTCTCGACGTACCGGCTGCAGCTCGGTCCCGACCTCACGTTCGACGACGCCGCGCGCCAGGTGCCGTATCTCGCGACGCTCGGCGTGACGCACCTCTACCTCTCGCCCGTGCTCCAGGCGGCGCCCGGGTCGACCCACGGGTACGACGTCGTCGACCACGCGCGGATCAGCGCCGAGCTCGGCGGGCGCGAGGGCCTCGGACGGCTCGCGGCGGCGGCCCGCGGCGCGGGCCTGGGGATGGTGCTCGACGTCGTCCCGAACCACATGGCGGTCCCCACGCCCGCGTGGCACAACCGCGCGCTGTGGTCCGTGCTCGAGGACGGCTCCGCCTCGCCGTACGCCCGGTGGTTCGACGTCGACTGGTCCGCGGGCGAGGGCGCGGTCCTCATGCCCGTCCTCGGCGCGCGCCTCGGCGACGTGCTCGCGGCGGGCGAGATCGTGCTGGACGAGGTCGAGGTCCCGGGCACGCCCGGCCCCCGGCGCGTCCTGCGCTACTACGACCACGTGTTCCCCGTCCGCGCCGGGACCGAGGACCTCCCGCTCGCGGAGCTCGTCGAGCGCCAGCACTACCGCCTGGCCTACTGGCGCGTGGGCGACGAGGAGCTCAACTACCGCCGCTTCTTCGACGTCGGGTCGCTCGTCGCGGTCCGGGTCGAGGACGAGGAGGTGTTCGACGCGACGCACGCGCTCGTGCTCGACCTCGTCACGTCCGGGGTCGTCGACGGCCTGCGCATCGACCACCCCGACGGCCTCGCCGACCCGGCGCAGTACCTCCAGCGCCTCGCGGACCGCACCGACGGCGCGTGGGTCGTGGTCGAGAAGATCCTCGCGGGCGAGGAGCAGGTGCCGGCCGACTGGGCGACCGTCGGGACGACCGGCTACGACGTCGCGTGGCGGTTGCAGCAGCTCTTCGTCGACCCGGGCGGCCGGTCGGGCCTCGACGCGGTGATGACGCGCCTGACGGGCGCGGCTCCCGGCGGTCTCGGTGCGCTCGTCGAGGAGGCGAAGCGCGAGGTCGTCGCCGGGCCCCTCTACGCGGAGGTGCACCGGCTCACGGACCTGGCGGCCGCCGTCTGCCACGACGACCCGCGCCTGCGCGACCACACGTGGCGCGGCCTGCACCAGTGCCTGCGCGAGCTGCTCGTCGCGTTCGACCGCTACCGGGCGTACGTGGTGCCGGGCACCCCGCCGCGGCACGAGGCGGTCCGGGCCGTCGAGGAGGCAGCCGAGCGTGCCCGCGCACGGCTCGACCCGCAGCGCGCGGAGACGCTCGCCGTCGTCGTGGACCTCGTGCTCGGCCGCGAGGTCGGGAGCGCGGGACGGCGGCGCGAGGCGCGCCGCGACGAGCTCGTCGTGCGCTTCCAGCAGGTGTGCGGCGCCGTGACGGCGAAGGGCGTCGAGGACACGGCGTTCTACCGCTGGACGGAGCTCGTGAGCCTGTGCGAGGTCGGGGGCGAGCCGGACCGGTTCAGCCTCGGCGTGCACGACTGGCACGCGTTCGCGCAGCGGTTCGCCGCGCTCACCCCGCACGCCCTCACGGCGGGGTCGACGCACGACACCAAGCGCGGCGAGGACACGCGTGCGGCCCTCGGCGTGCTGTCCGAGGACGCGGGCGCGTGGTCGCGCCTCGTCGAGGAGGTGCGCGCGGCGACCGCCCCCTACCGCGGTGTCCTCGTCGACGGTCTCGCCGAGAACCTGCTGTGGCAGACCGTCGCCGGGACGTGGCTCCCCGACGTGGTCACGCCGGACGACGCGCCCGCCGGCACGTCGGACGCCGCGATCGCGCCCGACCGGCTCGTCGACTACCTGCGCAAGGCGCTGCGCGAGGCGAAGGTCGCGACGTCGTGGACGAGCCCCGACGAGGCGTACGAGGAGGCCGTCACCGAGCTCGCGCGGCGCGCGCTCGCCGACCCGGTCGTCACCGGGGCGTTCGCCCGGTGGGCGCGCGAGCACCGCGAGGAGCTGCGCGCCGCGAGCCTCGGGCTCACGCTCGTGCGGCTCACGGCCCCGGGCGTCGCGGACGTCTACCAGGGCGCCGAGTCGTACGCGCCCACGCTCGTGGACCCGGACAACCGCCGCCCCGTGGACGTGGACGACCTCACCGAGCGCCTCGCGCGGCTCGACGGCGGGGCGCCCGCACGGACGCTCGCGGACGAGAAGCTGCTCGTCACGGCGCGCGCCCTGCGCGTGCGCCGCGCCCTCGCCGCCGCGTTCGTCGGCGCCGGAGCCGGGTATGCGCCCGTCGCGTCGTCGACGCCGTGCGCGCTCGCGTTCGCGCGCACGGCCCCGGCCGGCACCCCTGCCGGCGCGCCCGCGACCGCCGACGCTCCCGGTGGTGACCGCCCGGACGACGCGGCCGTCGCGCACGTCGTCACGGTGGCGACCCGGCTCGCCGGGACGGTCGACCGCCTCGGCGGGTGGCGCGACCACGTCGTCGCGCTCCCCGCGGGCACGGGCACGTGGGTCGACGTGCTCACCGGGCGCGAGCACCCGGCCGGGACCGTCCGGGTCGCGGACCTGCTCGCCGACCTGCCGGTCGCGCTCCTCGTCGCGCCGGGCTCCTCCGCGAGCACGGCCGCGAGCGCCGCCGCGACGGGCGAGGGCGGCGCACCATGACGGCAGGCACCCCCGTCCCGCCCCCGCGCGTCCCCGCGCCGCAGGCCACGCCCCTGCTCGCCGTGCCGGGGCCCCGGCCGATCGTGTGGGCGCCGACGGCGCGCAGCGTCGAGCTGCTCCTGCCGGAGCAGGGCGCGGGCACGTTCGACGGCGCCGAGCGCCTCCCGCTGCGCCTCGTGGGGGCGCACGTGCCGGGCTGGTGGGGCTACGACCACGAGCTGCCGTGGGGCACGGACTACGGGTACTCGGTCGACGGGGGCCCGGGCCGTCCGGACCCGCGCAGCCCGTGGCAGCCGTACGGCGTGCACGGCCCGAGCCGCACGTTCGACCCGGCGTTCGCGTGGACGGACGCCGCGTGGCCCGGCCGCGACGTGCGCGGCGAGGTGCTCTACGAGCTCCACGTCGGGACGTTCACCCCGCAGGGCACGCTCGACGCGGCGATCGACCGGCTCGACCACCTGGTCGAGCTGGGCGTCGGTGCGGTCGAGCTCCTGCCGGTCGCGGCGTTCGGCGGCGAGCGGGGCTGGGGCTACGACGGCGTGCACCTGTACGCCGTGCACGAGCCGTACGGCGGCCCGCGCGCGCTCCAGCGGCTCGTGGACGCCGCGCACGCCCGGGGGCTCGCGGTGGTGCTCGACGTCGTCTACAACCACCTCGGCCCGTCGGGGAACTACCTGCCGGAGTTCGGCCCGTACTTCACGGCCGCGCACACGACCCCGTGGGGCTCGGCCGTGAACCTCGACCGCCCGGGCAGCCGGGAGGTGCGCGAGTGGGTGATCGACAACGCCGAGCGCTGGTTCGTCGAGTTCCACGTGGACGCGCTGCGGCTCGACGCGGTGCACGCGCTCGTCGACGACTCCCCCACGCACCTCCTCGCGGAGCTCGCGCGGCGCGTGGAGCGCGTGGAGCAGGAGCTCGGGCGGCCGCTGACGCTCGTCGCCGAGTCGGACGAGAACGACCCGGCGACCGTGACGGGCGTGGAGCAGGGCGGGCGCGGGATGCGCGCCCAGTGGGCGGACGACGTCCACCACGCCGTGCACGCGCTGCTGACCGGGGAGCGGCAGGGCTACTACGTCGACTTCGGGTCGGTCGCGGTGCTGCGCAAGGCGCTCACGGGCGTGTTCGTGCACGACGGCACGTACTCGACGTTCCGGGGACGTGACTGGGGGCAGCCGGTACCGGCCGGGACGGACGGCCACGCGTTCGTCGTGAGCTCGCAGAACCACGACCAGGTGGGCAACCGCGCGCAGGGCGACCGGACGTCGGCCACGCTCGACGGCGGCGGCCTCGCGACGGCCGCGGCGCTCGTGCTCGTGTCGCCGTTCACGCCGTTGCTGTTCATGGGCGAGGAGTGGGGCGCGTCGACCCCGTGGCAGTTCTTCACGGACCACGCCGAGCCGGAGCTCGCGGAGGCGGTCCGCGCGGGCCGCGCGGCCGAGTTCGCCGACCACGGGTGGGGCGGCGGCGACCCCGTGCCCGACCCGCAGGCGCGCTCGACGCGGGACGCGAGCGTGCTCGACTGGTCCGAGCGGGAGCGGGGCGAGCACGCCCGGCTGCTCGCCTGGTACCGGGACCTCGTGGCCCTGCGGTCGCGGCCCGACGTGCGCTCGGGCGACCTCTCGCTCGTCCGCGTCCACGGGCCGGGCGGCGCGGACGACGACGCGTCGGGCGAGGAGCCGACGACGGGCGCCGCCCCGCACGGCGGGCCCGCGTTCGTCGTGGACCGACGCACCGTCGCGGTCGCGGTGAACCTCGGGGACTCCCCGCGGCGGCTGCGGCTCGCCCTCGGCGGCACGCCGCGCGTGCTCGCCGCCTGGGACCCGGCGACGCGGGCGGGCCGGCACCACGTCGACCTGCCCGCGCGTTCGGTCGCCGTGCTGTCGCGGGTGTGACTACGCTCGCGCCCATGGCGACGACGACGAAGACGAAGGCCGCGCGCGACCGGGGCGCCGAGAGCGCCTGGGAGGTGCCGCCGGCGCAGGCGCTCCGGGTGCCGGAGGGCTTCGACCTCGCGACGTTCGACCGCGCGTCGACGCCGGGGTTCACCGGCGACAAGGACGCCGGGAAGGCCCTCGTGGCGCGGCACGCGGACGAGCTGTCCGAGCTGCAGGAGCGCCTGTTCGCCGAGGGCCGATCGGGCGGGTCGCGGTCGGTGCTCCTCGTGCTGCAGGGCATGGACACGGCGGGCAAGGGCGGGATCGTGCGGCACGTCGTCGGGCTCGTCGACCCGCAGGGTGTCGCGCACCGCTCGTTCGGGGTGCCGACGCCCGAGGAGCGGCGGCACGACTACCTGTGGCGGATCCGTCGCGCCCTGCCCGAGCCCGGGTACATCGGCGTGTTCGACCGGTCGCACTACGAGGACGTGCTCGTCGCGCGCGTCGACGCGCTCGTGCCGCCCGAGGTGTGGGAGGCGCGCTACGACGAGATCAACCGCTTCGAGGCCGAGGTCGCCGCGGCGGGCACGACGATCGTCAAGGTCGCGCTGCTCGTCTCCTACGAGGAGCAGCGCGCGCGGCTCATGGAACGGCTCGAGCGCCCGGACAAGTTCTGGAAGTACAACCCGAACGACGTCGACTCGCGCCAGAAGTGGCCCGCCTACCAGGAGGCGTACCAGGCCGTCCTCGACCGGACGAGCACCGACGTCGCGCCGTGGCACGTGGTCCCGGCCGACCGGAAGTGGTTCGCGCGCCTCGCAGTGAGCGAGCTCCTGCTCGACGCGCTGCGCGGCCTCGACCTCGGGTGGCCCCCGGCCGACTTCGACGTCGCGGTCGAGAAGGCGCGCCTCGGCACGACTTGATTCTACGGATAGGGCGAGAGTAAATATCGGTTAGTCAGCACGCGACTCAACGTGAGAGCCGGTCTGCACGGGCGACGAAAGTGAATCGGATCGCTCCGCACCGACCACTGACCCAGCTTCCCGCCGAAGTGGGAACCTCGACCAGTACTCCTCGTATCGCGAATCGAAACCCTCTCTGAATCGGAGTGCTTGGCCACCATCACCGAATGTGGCCAAGCGGAAAATAAACTGCGGAACCGACGTTCGCGGCAGCCCGAGCCACTCGTAGCGGGACGGAGTTAGGATCCGGTACTCATCGGTATCCAGCGTTGTGAGCACAGCCACGCCGCGACCCCAGAGTTCAGACTCGAACCTGTCGAAGGCATAGGGCTTCGGGTAGAGACCCGCCCCCTCCAAGCGTTTCAGCGCCTTGTGCGTATCGTCGAGCGCGTCCGCAATCACTACTGGATCTAGAGGTTCTCGGTTCGCGTGCAATAGACTGTTGCGGGCCTCAGCAACCTGCGATGAAGCAATTCGCGACGTCGTCTCAATCAGCAGCGCGCGAATATTAATGCGCGACTCCTCATCGAGGTCTAGGAACGGCCGCTTGTGGAAGAACGGGAATTCCTGCATTGTGGTGCGGCCCGCAAATCGAGGAAACTGCCCCGTGGACCTCTCATGTGCGGCCGGATCGCTCTCCAAGCGCTCCAACCGACGCGCGAGCAGTCCGAACCCCGCCGTCAATGTAGATATGGTGAGTTTTTCCTCCGCCGCGAGCCCTTCGTAGCCCTCTTCTGCCGCCGCGGCCGCCAATTCTTGTCGAGCGAACTTATTTGCGACCGACGGCCGAAAAACGAACGGTTGCGAGCTCCCGTACTGATCAGCAAGAAGCGCCCATGTTGAGAAAAGTAGCGCCCGGCCGAGATAATCCTCGAGCGCGAAGGCGTGATCCGCAGCTGCCCCACGAAGGTCCGATGCGCTAGAAGCTTCGCTGGCGTGCCGACACGCGCGCTCAAATTCTCTGTGCGCACCCCAGTAGTCCACCGAGATCGTGTCAGCATACTGAGGAGGAAAACCCAACTTCCACAGTACCCGATCGACGATATCCCCATCTGGCAGTGTCGAATCGATATTGAGCGCACGCGTGACCTTCTCCAGGTTTGCCCGACGCGCAAAAATCAATCGCTGGACGAGCGCCGGCGGCGCCACGGATCTAATCAATCGCTCAAGACGCGAGTTGAGATTCTCGGCGGTCACATCGCGCAATAGCCACTCTAGTTCGTCCCGGTCACGCTCAGCCGTGGTGTCGTACAGCTCCCGAATCACTGCTTCGAGGCGAAGGTTTGCGTGTTGCGACGAGGTAGCCACGGCACGGAATCCGAGATTGGATACTTCGGGGCGCAGATGCCAAGGCCCCACGCTCCGCCCGGCGTTGACGCGGGGCCGTCGGATTTCTCCAGGGGGAACCACCACTACACCAGACTCGACGGCGCTATCAAGTAGTTTCACGAGCGATCTATCGCTCTCCAATAGCAGGAGTTGAAGTAGTTTGTCGCGACCGAGACCCTTACTCATTTCTGTCGCTCTTCCTCTAGCAATTCCGACAGACTCAGACGCTGCGCGAAGACGACCATCCGTGGAATCGAGAGCAAATTCAAACAAGCAGCTCAACTCAGAATCGTCAAGAACGTCGCCGAGCAAAAAGACAATGGCAGAATCGCCGCTCTCGAGGTACTCGTTCTCGCTCTCTCGCCAATAATCCGCGAGGAAACCGCTCCAGTCGCTCGGCTCCCTAGATATCGAGTCAAGAACTTTGTTCAACGCGGATCGGTGGCGATTGATAGGCGCCTCGATACTCGTCGTCAATTGCACACGGTGCAACCGGGTGCATGAAGGGTCGGCACAATGTTGTAGCGGGACACGCGTGCGCGGTTGGAGTGCACGGCGGAACTTTGTTTCCAATACACCGAAGGGCCCGACCAGGAGATTGTGGGCATGAAAGACTCCAACGAGGCTTCCTTCGAGCAGTTCTAGCGTGTCATCGTGCTTGAGATACTCGCGCTCGTCGGGGAAAAGTTCCGCCGCGCGCTCGTACAGGTCGCGGCCGAAAACGTGCGGGTACAGGAGGCGCCTTTTGATTATGTCATCCGAGATCGCACCTCTAACCTCGTCAAGATCGGTTTCTTCGAAATCAATTAAGGGCTCGACGTGGAGCATCGCAAGGAATGTCAAGAGCTTTGCCTCTTTGGGAGGCACGTCTTCACGTTTTACCATTTCGTCTCGAACGCGCACTCCGGCCGCGGTTAGTGCGATCGCGTTGTTGAGGCGATCGGGAACGACGTATGTTCGATGCAAAATCGAGGATCGCAGCACCGAAACAACTGCGAGGTGCGTCTCAAGTTGGTCAACGAACTCGCTTGCACCATACTTCTTCGTAAGGTCCGAACGCGTGCGCGGTTGGTTAGCAGGCATCTCACCCCTTTACCCGTGGTAGTCGAAGCATAGCCTCAAGGACACCGGTCAGCCGGGTGATTTTCTGTGTGCGTACTACGAGTGGGAGAGCGAGTACACGCTTTGCCTGACGATGTGACGGTCCGCTGGCACGTGACGCTCAGGCCGCGCCGCGCGCGACCGTGCGGCCGTCCTCCGCGAGCGCGCCGAGCCGCGACAGCGCGCGGTAGTACTTCTTGCGGTACCCGCCGCGCAGCATCTCCTCGGTGAACAGGCTCCGCTCCCCCGTGTACGCGGCGGTCCCGGCGAGGAGCACGGGCACGTCGCGGTCGTAGAGGCGGTCGACGAGCACGACGAGGCGCAGCGCCGCGGACTGCTCGGTGACGGGGTGCACGCCCGTGAGCGCGACGACCTCGACGCCGTCGAGCAGCGCCCGGTACCGGCTGGGGTGGACCTGCGACAGGTGCGCGAGCAGGTCGTCGAACACGTCGAGGGTCGCGCCGGGCCGGCCGGTGACGGCCGCCCGCACGTCGGCCTCGGGCAGCGGCGCGGAGTCCGTGACGACCGCGCGGTGCCGGTAGTCCTCGCCGTCGACGCGCAGCACCTCGAACCGGGCCGCGAGCGCCTGGATCTCGCGCAGGAAGTCCTCGGCGGCGAAGCGGCCCTCGCCGAGCGCCTCGGGGAGCGTGTTCGACGTCGCGGCCAGCGCCACGCCGCGGTCCGCGAGCTCGCGCAGGAGCCGGGACATGAGGACGGTGTCGCCCGGGTCGTCGAGCTCGAACTCGTCGATGCACACGAGCTTCTTCGTGGCGAGCGCGTCCACCGTCGCCCGGAAGCCGAGCGCGCCCACGAGGTTCGTGTACTCGACGAACGTGCCGTACGCGCTGACGTCGAGGCCTACCGCGTGCGCGAGGGACGTGAGCAGGTGGGTCTTGCCGACGCCGAACCCGCCGTCCATGTACACCGCGGGCGCCGTCTGCTTCCGGGCGCCGAACAGCCCCTTGCGCGCGGGCTTCACGACGGCGGCCGCGACCTCCTCGAGCCGCGCGACGGTGCGCGCCTGGCTCGGGTAGGCGGCGTTGGCGCGGTAGGTCGAGAACCGCGCGTCGGCGAAGTGGCGGGGCGGCACGAGGTCGGCGAGGAGCCGGGCGGGAGGTACCGAGGGCCGGACGTCGGCGAGGGCGCGGACGGGCCCGCCGGGGGTCGGCGAGGAGGCCGACGCGCGGGCGGTGCCGGGGAGGGCTGCCGGGGCCGAGGAACCACCGGAGGCGGGCGCAGTCACGAGGATCCAGCCTACGCCTGCGGCTAGCCTGGCCGCTGTGACCTCGACCACCACCCCGCCCGACGGGCCGGTCGCGCCCGTCGGGCGCACCGACCTCCCCGCGCTCGACGTGCTCCTACCCGCTGCGGAGCACCTCCCGCCCGACCCGCGCGAGGACCGGCTCGCCACGCTCTACGCCTACCGCACCCCGGTCCGCGGGGCGAGCGTCGTCCGGGCGAACATGGTCGCGAGCGTCGACGGTGCGGCGTGGGGCCCCGACGAGCGGTCGGGGTCGATCAACGACGACGCGGACTGGCGCGTGTTCCGCGTCCTGCGGGCGCTGGCCGACGTGGTGCTCGTCGGGGCGGGCACGGCGCGCGCCGAGGGCTACACCCCGCTCGGCCGGCCGCGCGGGCTGCGGCACCTCCACGACGCCCCGCTCGAGCTCGCCGTCGTCAGCCGCAGCGGCCGCGTGCCCCCGGCGCTCGCCGGGACGGACCGCCCGCCGTTCGTGCTGACCGGCCCGGCCGGGGCCGCCACCGCCCGGGGCGACGTGCCCGCGGACCGGGTGCTCGTCGTCGGGCAGGACGCGGCGGGCGACGCGCTCGACCTCGCCGCGGGACTCGCCGCGCTCGCCGGGCGCGGCCTCACGCAGGTGCTCACCGAGGGCGGCCCGTCGCTGCTCGCGGACCTCCTCGCCGCGGACCTCGTCGACGAGCTGTGCGTGACGACCACCCCGACGCTCGTGGGGCCCGGACCGGGCCGGATCGTCGGCGGCGCCCCGGCTCCCGGGACGACGGCGGCGCTCCCCCGCGGGGCACGCCTCGCCCACCTGCTGCACGCCCCCGAGGACCGGCCCGGGTCGCCCGCCGGTACGACCGCCGCGCGCTGGCTCCTCCCGCTAGGCTGACCCGCGTGACCGACACGATCCTCGTCCTGACCGAAGACACGCTCAACCCGGCCGACGTGCAGCACATCCTGTCGCTGCACGAGGACGAGCAGCTCGCGTACCGGGTGCTGGTCCCGGCGGACACGGAGCGCAACGTCATCTCGGGGATCATCGACCACCTCAGCGTGGGCGAGCTCAAGGAGGCGTGGGACGAGGTCCTGGGCCGCGAGCCGTCGCCCACGACGGCGAAGGCGGAGGCGAGCGAGCAGCTGGAGCGCAGCGTGGCCGAGCTCCGCGCGGCGGGCCGCGAGGCGGACGGCGTCGTCGTCGACGACGACCCGCTGCCGGCGCTGCGCACGGCCGTCGCGTCCGGCGGCGCGCGCGAGATCGTCGTCGTGACCTACCCGCACGCGGTCGAGGACACGTTCCACACCGACTGGGCCTCGCGGGCGCGCGAGGAGCTGCACGTCCCCGTGCTGCACCTCTACTCGGGCACGAGCGAGCTGGGCTGACCCGCCGCTCGTCGGGCCGACGAGCGCGCCGGCCGGCCCGGCAGTCGTCGGACCCGCGGGGTCACGCCCCGCGGACGCGGTGCCCGGCGCGGCGGATCGTCGCGCGGGCGAGCTGGTCGGTCGAGTCGAGGTAGAGCGGGTCGGCGAGCAGGTCGTGGTCGACGGCGACCACGGACAGCTCCGTGCAGCCCAGCACGATCACCTGGGCCCCGCGCTCGACGAGCCGGCCCGCGACGGCGCGGAACGTCTCGATGTCGACCGGCCGCCCCGCCTTCACCTGCTCGTAGATGATCTGCGACACGAGCGTCTGGTCGGCGTCGTCGGGCACGAGCGCCTCGACCCCGTGGCGCGCGAACGCGTCCTGGTACACCCCCGACGCCGCGGTCCCCGCCGTCGCGAGCAGGCCCACCGCGCGCAGGTCGTCGACCCGCGCACGCGCTGCGTCGACCGTCGTGTCGATGATGGACACGAACGGGACGCTGATCGCGTCGAGCACCTGCTGCGTGAAGTAGTGCGCGGTGTTGCACGGCATGACGAGGAAGTCCGCGCCGAAGCGCTCGAGCCGCTCTGCGTCCCGCGCGAGCACCGGGCCCGGGTCCGCGTCCGACCGCCCGAGGATGAAGTCCGTGCGGTCGGGGATCGTCGCGTGGTTGAGCACGACGGCGTCGACGTGGTCCTGGTCGCGCTCGGCCTCCGTGAGCGCGACGAGGAGCTGGAGGAAGTAGGCCGTGGCGAGCGGCCCGACACCTCCGAGCACTCCGACGAGGGGCTGGGCGTGGTCCTGGTCCGGTCGCGACGTCACCCGTGGATCCTACGGCTCCCGCGTCCCGGGGCGCGGGCCGCGCGGACCGTAGGATGGCGGACGCCCGCCGACCCGAAGAGAAACGGACGACCCTCCGCGATGACGTACGGCAACGCCGAGTTCCTCCCCATCGTCCTGGGGACCAACCTCAACACCTACAACATCGCGAGGTCGTTGCACGAGGCGTACGGCGTCCGCACGCTGGCCCTGGGCCGCTTCCCCCTGCGCGAGACGGCGGACTCCCGCATCGTCGACGTGCGCACCTACCGGGACTTCGACGACCCCGAGCGCATCGTCGCGGTCCTGCGCGAGCTCGCGGAGGAGTTCCCGGGCCGCAAGCGCCTGCTCATCGCGAACATCGAGTTCTACACGAACGTCGTCATCGCCCACCGGGCCGAGCTCGAGGACCTCTACGTCATCCCGCTCGTCGGCGAGGACCTGGCCGCGCGCCTCATGAACAAGACCGACTTCGCGCGCACGTGCGCGGAGCTCGGCGTGCCGCACC
Organism: Sphaerisporangium cinnabarinum; assembly: GCA_003052455.1. Classification (GTDB taxonomy): domain Bacteria; phylum Actinomycetota; class Actinomycetes; order Actinomycetales; family Cellulomonadaceae; genus Cellulosimicrobium; species Cellulosimicrobium cinnabarinum. The sequence goes on from QAPD01000001.1 coordinate 96,746, forward strand.
CGGAGACGGTGATCGCCACGGCGGCCGACGTCGACGCTCCCGGCTTCGGGGAGGACCTCCCCTTCCCGTACCCGCTCATCCTCAAGCCGGCCGACACCGACACCTACCCGCGGCTGCGGTTCGAGGGCAAGAAGAAGGTCTACCTCGTCCAGGACGCGGCCGAGCTGCGCGACGTCGGCCGCCGCATCTACGCCGCCGGCTACACGGACGACCTCATCGTCCAGGAGTACCTCGCGGGCGACGAGTCCGTCATGCGCGTGGTCAACACGTACTCCGACCGCCACGGCCGCCTGCGGTTCCTGTCCGCGGCCCAGATCGTGCTCGGCGAGTACGACCCGAAGCTCGTCGGGAACTACAACGCCGTCGTGACGATGAAGGACGACCGGCTCACGGAGTCGATCCGGCACCTGCTCGACAGCCTCGGCTACGTCGGCGCCGCCAACCTCGACGTCATGTACGACCGCCGCACCGGCACGAGCAAGATCCTCGAGGTCAACCTGCGCCAGGGCGCGGCGAGCTTCTACACGATGGCCGCGGGCGGCAACCTCGCGCGCTGCTACGTCGAGGACCTCGTGTACGGGCGCGAGCTGCCCGAGCAGGTCACGTCGGAGGCGCGCCTGTGGGTCAACGTGCCCTACCCCGTCGTCCGCGCGCTCGTCCCCGTGTCGCTGCGCCACCGCGTGAAGAAGGCCCGCAAGCACGGCGTGTGGCACACCCTGCGGTACGCGCCCGACCGGAGCCTGCGCCGCCGCCTCGACGTGTGGCGCGTGGACCTGCGCCACACGCTCGACTACGTGAAGTTCGCGCGCTCGCGCCCGTCGGCCTGACCCTGGCCGGGTCGCGCGCCGACCAGGTGGTCCTGGCGCGTCCGGTGTCGCGGACGCGCCGGGACCACCTGGTCGGCCGTCAGGGACCGCCTGGTCGTGGGGCTCAGGCGCCCAGGGCGGACCGGACGGCCTCGACGAGGCGGCGCGCCGTCGCGACGCCGACGGTGGTCGGCAGGTTGACGACGCGCGCGACGAGGTCCTCCGTCGTCGCGAGCGCGGGGTCGCCCGGCGTGTACCCGTAGACCGCGGGGTCGTCCGGGCCCGGGAACAGCGCCGGCCGGTACCACTTCCCGACGTAGAACCCGGCGGCCGTGAGCTCGGCGACCAGACGGTCGGCGGTCGCGGCGTCGGGCGCGAAGAACGGGAACCGCACGAGCGGCGCGCGCTCCCCGATCCCGGCCGGGACCTCGACGACGCCCGACAGCCCGCGCACGTACTCCGCGACCGTGTCGGCGCGGCGCGCCTCGGTGTCGCCGCTGGACCGCAGCGCGTCGACCATGCGGTCCACGACCCACGCGGACGGGCGCTGCGGCGGGTGCGCGAGCCCGCCCCGGTTCTCCACGGGCGCGATCGCCGGCTCGTAGGCGCCGACGGCCGTCAGCGCACCACGCACCTTGCCCGCGGCCGCGCCGGGGAGACGGTTGAGCACGCGCACCTGCGTGCGGAAGCTGCGCGCCGCGAGGTCGAGCCGCGGCCCGACGACGGGGAGCGCGTCGAGCGCCGCCACCGTCGCCGCGCGCAGCGCCGGGTCGAGCGCGGGGCTCACCCACACCGCCCCGCCGAAGCGCGTGGGCAGCAGCTTCTCGACGCCGAACGAGTGGAACGAGACGTCCGCGACGGGCGTGCCGTCGGCGTCCCGCGCGAGGCGCCCCACGCAGTGCGCGCTGTCCTCGACGAGCAGCGCCCCGACCGAGCGCGCGGCGTCGCGCAGGCGACGCGCGGCCGGCTCGTCGACGATGCCGAACGTGTTCTGCAGCACCACCGCCCGCGTGGCCGGGCCGAGGGCGAGCCGCTCGGGGTCGATCGCGACCGTCGTCGGGGACACCTCGGCGTAGACGGGCCGCAGCCCGGCGACGAGCACCGGGTCGACCGCCGTCGAGCACGTGAACACCTGGGTGACCACGTCACCCGGCCCCCGCGCCTCGGCGAGCGCGCGGAACACGACCTCCATCCCGTAGCGGGCCTTGAAGACGAGGAACCAGTCGGCCGGGTCGGTGCCCGTCCGGTCGGCGAGCATCCTCGTCGCGGTCGCGTCCTGCGGGTGGCGGCTCATCGTTCTCCGTGTCGTCCGGCGTCAGGGGTGGGGCCGACGCAGCGGCCCGCGCGGCCTAGCCTGCCACGTCGGCGGACTCGCAGGGACGCGCGGGCCGGGACGCGCGACGGCGGCCGCCGCGCCGGAGCGCGACGACCGCCGTCGGGACGTCGGGAGGGACGTCAGGCGTCGGACTCGGTGCGGTCGCTCGACCACTCGGTGTGGAAGACGCCCGGCTTGTCGACGCGGCGGTAGGTGTGCGCGCCGAAGAAGTCGCGCTGCGCCTGGATCAGCGCGGCGGGCAGGCGCTCGGCCCGCACGCCGTCGTAGTAGGCGAGCGACGACGAGAACGCGGGCGTCGGCACGCCGTTCAGGGCGGCCTGGGCCACCACCCGACGCCACGCCGCGAGACCGTTGCCGACCGCGCCCGTGAAGTACTCGTCGGCGAGGAGCAGCGGGAGCTGCGCGTCGCGCTCGTACGCCTCGGTGATGCGGTTGAGGAAGCGCGCGCGGATGATGCAGCCGCCGCGCCAGATGCGGGCCATCGCGCCGCGGTCGATGTCCCAGCCGTACTCGGCCGACGCGGCCGCGATCTGGTCGAAGCCCTGCGAGTAAGCGACGACCTTCGACGCGTAGAGCGCGAGACGCACGTCCTCGACGAACGCGTCGCGGTCCTGCACGTCCCACGCCGCGGCGTCGGCGGGCAGCGCGGCGCGACCCGCCTCGCGCTGCGGGACCGAGCCGGACAGCGCGCGGGCGAACGTCGCCTCGGCGATGCCGGTGATCGGCACGCCGAGGTCGAGGCCGTTCTGCACCGTCCAGCGACCGGTGCCCTTCTGCTCCGCCTGGTCGAGCACGACGTCGACGAACGCCTTGCCGGTCTCCGCGTCGACGTGCTGGAGCACGTCGGCGGTGATCTCGATGAGGAACGACTCGAGGTCGCCCGTGTTCCACTGCGCGAAGATCTCGCCGATCTCCTGCGCGGACGCGCCGAGCCCCTGCTTGAGCAGGTCGTACGCCTCGGCGATGAGCTGCATGTCGGCGTACTCGATGCCGTTGTGCACCATCTTGACGAAGTGGCCGGCGCCGTCGGGCCCGACGTAGGTGCAGCACGGCACGCCGTCGACCTTCGCCGAGATGTCCTCGAGGATGGGGCCGAGGCTCTGGTACGACTCGCGCGTGCCGCCCGGCATGATCGACGGGCCGTTGAGCGCGCCCTCCTCGCCGCCCGAGACGCCGGTGCCCACGAAGTGCAGGCCCAGCGCCGCGAGCGCCTTCTCGCGGCGGATCGTGTCGGGGAAGTGCGCGTTGCCGGCGTCGACGACGATGTCACCCTCCTCGAGCAGCGGCACGAGCTCGTCGATGACGGCGTCGGTGGCCGCGCCGGCCTTGACCATGATGACGACCTTGCGCGGGCGCTCGAGCGAGGCCACGAAGTCCGCCATCGACTCCGACGGGACGAAGTCGCCCTCGGTGCCCGCCTCGGCGATCAGGGACTCGGTCTTGGCGTACGAGCGGTTGTGCACCGCGACCGTGTAGCCGTGCCGGGCGAAGTTGCGGGCCAGGTTGCGACCCATGACGGCGAGTCCGGTCACACCGATCTGTGCGCGTGCTGACATCTGCTTCCCTGCTCCTCGGGGGTCGGTCCCGGCGCACGACGGCTGCGCGCGGGAGGGCGCGGAACCGGGCCGGGCGCGGGCGCGCGGCCGGGTGCACCGGGGATGGATACGCTGCCAGCCTAGTCCTCGGGCGCCGTCGCGCCCCGGGGGGTGCCACGATCCGGTCACCCGCAGGGATCGTGACGAAGTCGGGGTCACGATTCGATGACACCCGCGCGGCGTGCGTCCGTCCCGCCCCTCCCGCTCGTACTGTGCCGGGGTGACCACCCCTCACGGGACCGACGCTCCCCCGGAGTTCCGTGCCGTCCTCGACGCCCTCGGCGCGCGACGGCTACGACCCGAGGTGACGCTGCGCGAAGTCCCCGCCCCGCGCCGGATCGCGCCGTGGTCGGTCGCGCTCACGGGCGAGGTCGAGGCCGACCGTTCCGACGACCCCGACCTCGCGTCGGGGCGCTTCATCGTCCTCTACGACCCGGCGGGCCAGGAGGCATGGGAGGGACGGTTCCGCGTCGTGACGCTCGTGCGCGCGACGCTGGAGCCGGAGATGGCGGCGGAGGACATGCTCGCCGAGGTCGCGTGGACGTGGCTCGAGGACGCGCTCCACGACGCCGGTGCGGCCGTCCGCGCGGAGGGCGGCACGGTGACGCGCGTGCTGTCGCAGAGCTTCGGCGCGCTCGCCGGCAAGCACAACGACGTGGAGCTCGAGATGCGCGCGTCGTGGACCCCGGTGCCCGCGGAGGGTGCCGGCGCGGCGGACCTCGGCGACCACCTCGCGGCGTGGTCTCAGCTGCTGTGCACGGCCGCCGGTCTGCCGCCGCTGCCCGAGGGTGTGACCCCCCTCGGTGCTCGACCCCCTGCGCGACGCAATACCGTGGGCTCATGAGCTCGACCGCAGCACCCGCTCCCCCTCCGCTCGACCCCGCACCCGGGGCGGAGCGCGCACCGACCGTCGTCACCCCGCTGACGGAGCCGTCCGACGGGCTGGGCCCCGTCGTCGACACGCCCGCCGCGTTCGCGCGCGTCGTCGAGGCCTTCGCCGCCGCGAGCGGCCCCGTGGCCGCCGACGCCGAGCGCGCCTCCGGCTACCGGTACGGCCAGCGCACCTACCTCGTCCAGGTGCGCCGCGAGGGCGCGGGCACCGCGCTCGTCGACCCCGTCGGCGTGCCCGACCTGTCGCCGCTGCGCGAGGCGGTCGGCGACGCCGAGTGGGTCCTGCACGCGGCGTCGCAGGACCTGCCCGGGCTCGCGGAGCACGGGATCGTCCCGGCCAGCGTGTTCGACACCGAGCTCGCGGCCCGCCTGCTGGGGATGGAGCGCGTGGGCCTCGCCGCCGTGGTCGCCGAGGTGCTCGGACTCGGCCTCGCCAAGGAGCACTCGGCGGTGGACTGGTCGACCCGGCCGCTGCCCGAGGACTGGCTGCGGTACGCGGCGCTCGACGTCGAGGTGCTCGTCCCGCTGCGCCGGGCGCTCGGCGAGCGGCTCGACGAGGCGGGCAAGTCGGAGTGGGCGGCGCAGGAGTTCGAGGCCGTGCGCACCGCGGGGCCGCCCGCCCCGCGGCCCGAGCCGTGGCGCCGGACGTCGGGCACGCACACGCTGCGCGACCCGCGCCGGCTCGCCGTCGTCCGGAGCCTGTGGGAGGCCCGCGACGCGACCGCCCGGGCGCGGGACATCGCTCCCGGGCGCGTCCTGCCCGACCGCGCGATCGTCGCCGCGGCCGAGGCGCTGCCGCGCACGGCGGGCCAGCTCGTCGAGCTCCCGCCGTTCGCGGGCAAGGGCACACGCCGCCGTGCGGCGTACTGGCAGCGCGCGGTCGACGCCGCGCTCGCCCTGCCCGCGAGCGCCCTGCCGACCACGCGCGGACCGCGCACCGACGCCCCGCCGCCCCCGCGCGCGTGGGCGGACCGCGACCCGGGTGCCGCGGCACGGCTCGAGGCGGCGCGCGCCGTCGTGCAGGAGCTCGCCGAGCGGAACGCCGTGCCGGTCC
>QAPD01000010.1 GCA_003052455.1 Sphaerisporangium cinnabarinum
CGGGCCGCGCGCCGCCGGGGCGCGCGAGCGTCGCGAGCTGCGCGCGCGCCGACGCGCCCGCGGCCCCGGGCGGCGCCGTCACCAGCTCACCGGGAGCGGGCGGCCCTCCTCGTAGCCCGCGGCGGACTGCACGCCCACGACGGCGCGGTCCGCGAACTCGGCGAGGCTCGACGCCCCGGCGTAGGTCGCGGAGCTGCGCAGCCCGGACGTGATCTGGTCGAGCAGGTCCTCGACGCCCGGCCGCTGGGGGTCGAGGAACATGCGGCTCGAGCTGATGCCCTCCTCGTACAGCGCCTTGCGCGCGCGGTCGAACGGCGAGCCGCCCGCGGTGCGCGCGGCGACGGCGCGCGCCGACGCCATGCCGAAGCTCTCCTTGTAGAGGCGGCCCGTGCCGTCGTCGTGCAGGTCGCCCGGGGACTCGTAGGTGCCCGCGAACCACGAGCCGATCATCACCTGCGAGGCGCCCGCGGCGAGCGCGAGGGCGACGTCGCGCGGGTGGCGCACGCCCCCGTCGGCCCAGACGTGCTTGCCGAGCTCGCGCGCCGCGGCGGCGCACTCCAGCACCGCGGAGAACTGCGGGCGGCCGACGGCCGTCATCATGCGCGTGGTGCACATGGCGCCCGGCCCCACGCCGACCTTGACGATGTCCGCGCCGGCCGCGACGAGGTCGCGCACGCCGTCGGCCGTGACGACGTTGCCCGCCACCACCGGGACGTCCGGCCCGACCGAGCGCACGGCGTCGAGCGCCTGGAGCATCTTCGCCTGGTGCCCGTGCGCCGTGTCCACGACGAGCACGTCCACGCCCGCCGCGAGGAGCTCCTTCGCCTTCGCCGCGACGTCGCCGTTGATCCCGACGGCGGCGCCGACCCGCAGGCGGCCGGCGTCGTCGAGCGCGGGCGCGTAGACCGACGAGCGCAGCGCGCCCTTGCGCGTGAGGACGCCGACGAGCGCGCCGTCGCGCGTGACGGGCGCGACCTTGAGGCGCGCGGTGTGGAGCTGCTCGTAGGCCGTCTCGAGCCCGGCACGACCGCCGTCGAGCACGGAGGCGTCGAGGACGAGCGGGTGGTCGGTCATCACCTGGTGGACCTGGGTGAAGCGGTCGACGTCGGCGCAGTCGGCCTCGGTGACCACGCCCACCGGGCGCCCGCCGTCCACGACGACCGCAGCGCCGTGCGCGCGCTTGCCGATGAGCGTGAGGGCGGTGTGGACGGTGTCGTGCGGGCCGACGACGACGGGTGTCTCGATGACGGGGTCCTTGGACTTCACGTCCGCGACGACGTCCGCCACGACGTCGGTCGGCACGTCCTGCGGGATGATCGCGATGCTGCCGCGCCGCGACACGGTCTCCGCCATGCGGCGCCCCGCGACGGCCGTCATGTTGGCGACGACGACGGGGATCGTCGTGCCCGTGCCGTCGGCGGAGGAGAGGTCGACGTCGAAGCGCGACGCGACCTCGGAGCGCGACGGGACGAGGAAGACGTCGCCGTAGGTGAGGTCGGTCGCGGGGGACTGTCCGGGCAGGAAGCGCATGGCTCCCATCCTACGAGGTCGCACCCCGCCGTTGTCCGCGGTGCGGAAGGAAAGTTCCACGAGGTCCACGTCCGTGCGTCCGCGGCGCGAGTGTGCGTCAATGACGTGAAGGTCCCGTCGCCCGGCGCACCGCGGCGCAGGTCATCGGCCCGGACGGCCTAGAGTTGTCGGGCTGGTCGCACGGGAACGGAACGGAGCATCTGCATGAGCCTGCTTGGCACGATCACCTCGCCCGAGGACGTGCAACGGCTGACCCCGGGGCAGGCGCGCGAGCTCGCCGCGGAGATCCGGGCGTTCCTCGTCGACTCCGTCTCCCGCACGGGCGGCCACCTCGGCCCGAACCTCGGGGTCGTGGAGCTGACGATCGCGATGCACCGCGTGTTCTCGTCGCCCACGGACACCTTCGTGTTCGACACGGGCCACCAGTCCTACGTGCACAAGCTCCTCACGGGGCGCCAGGACTTCTCGGCGCTGCGCAAGCAGGGCGGGCTGTCCGGGTACCCGTCGCGCGCCGAGTCCGAGCACGACGTCGTCGAGAACTCGCACGCGTCCACCGCGCTCTCGTGGGGCGACGGCATCGCGAAGGCGAACGTCGTCCGAGGTCTCACCGACCGGCACGTCGTCGCGGTCATCGGCGACGGCGCGCTCACCGGCGGCATGGCCTGGGAGGCGCTCAACAACATCGCGGAGAGCCAGGACCGACGGCTCGTGGTCGTCGTCAACGACAACGGGCGGTCGTACTCGCCCACGATCGGCGGCCTCGCGCACCACCTGTCGACGCTGCGCACGACGCACGGCTACGAAAGCTTCCTGCAGTGGGGCAAGCGCACGCTCCACCGGTCCGGGGCGCCCGGCCGGTTCGCGTACGAGTGGCTGCACGGCCTGAAGAAGGGCCTCAAGGACGTCGTCGCCCCCCAGGGCATGTTCGAGGACCTCGGCATCAAGTACGTCGGGCCCGTCGACGGCCACGACGTCGAGGCCATGGAGCACGCGCTGCGGCGTGCGAAGGCGTACGGCGCGCCCGTGATCGTGCACGCGCTCACCGAGAAGGGCCGCGGCTACACGCCCGCCGAGCAGGACGTCGCCGACCGCTTCCACGCCGTGGGCAAGATCCACCCGGAGACCGGGCTCCCGGTCGCACCCTCGCGCTTCGGCTGGACGAGCGTCTTCGCCGACGAGATCGTCCAGATCGGGCGGCGACGCCCCGACGTCGTCGCGATCACCGCGGCGATGCTCGAGCCGGTCGGTCTCAAGCCGTTCTCGCAGGCGTTCCCCGAGCGCACGTTCGACGTCGGGATCGCGGAGCAGCACGCCGCGACGTCGGCGGCCGGGATGGCGTTCGCCGGGCTGCACCCCGTGGTCGCGGTGTACGCGACGTTCCTCAACCGCGCGTTCGACCAGGTGCTCATGGACGTCGCGCTGCACAAGGCCGGCGTCACGTTCGTGCTCGACCGCGCGGGCATCACGGGCGACGACGGCGCGAGCCACAACGGCATGTGGGACATGGCGATGCTGCGCATCGTGCCGGGCCTGCGCCTGGCCGCGCCGCGCGACGAGGAGACGCTGCGGAGCGCGCTGCGCGAGGCCGTGGACGTCGACGACGCCCCGACCGTCGTGCGCTACCCGAAGGGCGCGCTCTCGGACGCGCTGCCCGCCGTCGAGTCCGTCGACGGCGTGGACCTGCTCGCGGTGCCCGCGGGCGCGGGCGACGAGGCCGCCCCCGCCGCGGCGGCACCGGGTGGTCCGCGCCGCGTCCTGCTCGTCGGCCTGGGCTCGATGGCCCGCGTCGCGCTCGACGCCGGGGAGTCGCTCACCGCGCACGGCGTCGACGTCACGGTCGCGTCGCCCACGTGGGTGCTCCCGCTGCCGAGCGCGCTCGTCAAGCTCGCCGGGGAGCACGACCTCGTCGTGACGGTGGAGGACGGCGTCGTGGACGGCGGCGTCGGTGCGCTGCTGGCCCAGCGGGCGCTGGAGTCGGGAGTGCGCACGCCCGTGCACCCGATCGGTCTCCCGGCGCAGTTCCTCGACCACGCCACGCGCGACCAGGTCGTGTCGGCGTACCGCCTCACCGGGGCGGACGTCGCGCGCGACGTGCTGGACGCGCTCGCGGCGCTCGCGCGCGGCTGACGAACCCTGCCGCGCACCCGGCCCCCGGGCGCGCGGCCCCGGACATGCGGACGGCCCGCGGCGCAGGTGCGCCGCGGGCCGTCGCGTCGGTCAGGAGTGGGTGACCTCGACCGCGTGCTCGACGACGGCGCGCAGGTCGCCGCCGGACGCCGCGTGCCACGCGCGCTGCCGGGCGGCGCCGTTGCCCCCGGACCACAGGCGGCCGAGCAGCTCGGTCACCGCGTCCAGGTCGCCGGCGTCGACGAGCGCGTCGCGCACGTGCGCGACGAGCTGGCCGACGACGTCGTGCGCGGGGGCCGGGCGCCAGGTGAGGGGCGAGACGAGGTCCTCCTCGAGGCCCGAGCGGCCGGCGCGCCAGGACGCGGTGCGCAGGATCTCGGGCCGCAGCTCGGGCGCGGGCGCGCCGTCGGCGGACTCGCGGGCCGCCGTCTCGACGAGGCCGCGGGCGAGCGCCGCGAGCAGCGTCGCGGTGTCCGGGTCGAGGCACACGTCCGCGACGCGGATCTCGACCGTGGGGTACCGCGACGACAGGCGGGCGTCGAAGTAGACCATGTTCTCGTCGAGGATCGTGCCGGTCGCCACGAGGCCGTCGACCGCCGCGCGGTACGCCTCGGGCGAGCCGAACGCGCGCGTCGGGCCCGAGGTGGGCCAGCGCGACCAGACCTGCGACCGGAAGCTCGCGTACCCGCTGTCCTGGCCCTGCCAGAAGGGCGAGTTCGTGCTCAGCGCGAGGAGCGTCGCGAGCCACGGCCCGATCCGGTCGAGCACCGCGACGCCCTCGGTGTCGTCCGCGACGGCGACGTGCACGTGGCAGCCGCTCGTCAGCTGCTCGCGCGCGGTGAGGCCGAACGCGGCGCGCGCCTCGAGGTAGCGCAGGCGCGACACGGTCGTGCCCTCGAACGGCAGGGGAGACGTCGAGAGCGCGGCGACCCGGGCCCCGACGCGGTCCGCGGCCTCCTGGGCACGGCGCCGGCCGTCGCGGATCTCGGTCGCGAGCTCGTCGATCTCGCGGCGCGGGTGCGTCGCCGTCTCGAGCTGCTCCTCCATGAACTCCGACTCCAGCGAGCCGGTGCCCCCGCCCTTGTCGTCGCTGCCGGAGGCCTCGAGGGCCTCGGCCGCGCGGGCGACGGGCTGCCCGTCGTCGCCGACGAGCAGGAACTCTTCCTCGACCCCTACGGTGCGTTTCACCCGGGCAGTCTCACACGGATGCGCGCGGCACGTCCGGCGAGCGTGTGACGGGCGCCCGTGTCGTGCGTCACGACGCCGGTGCACGGTCCCCGGCGAGCGGGTCGGAGGGCTTGTGAAGGTCATCACAAGACCTGTCCGGTGGTGGTGTGGGAGGGCCCAGGATCCGCAGGATGCCGCGGTTCCCGCGGGGTCCCGCCCGCCTCGGGACCTAGGTCCCCGGGCGGTCCCGAACGCCTCCGCCGCGGGCCGCGGGAACCTAGCCTGGAGGTGGCGAAGGAGCCCGTCGGAACCTCGGCCGAGGACCCCACCCGGGTCCTCGCGAGGCCGGCGGGTCCGGCCGGCGCGCGGACCCGCGCGTCAGGCACGAGGGAGGTCCAGATGACCAGCGTTTCCGAGGCACCCGGCACGACGAGCGGCGGCCGCGCGGCGGAGGCGGGCACCGTCGACCCGCAGCACGACACCGCGCACGTCCCCGCGTGGGAGGGCTTCACCGACGGCCCGTGGCGCGACACGGTCGACGTGCGCGACTTCATCCAGCGCAACTACCGCCCGTACACGGGCGACGCGTCGTTCCTCGCCGGCCCCACGGAGCGCACGACGGGCATCTGGAGCACGCTGTCCGCCATGTTCCCGGAGGAGCGGGAGATGGGGATCTACGACGTGGACACCCACACGCCCGCCGGGATCACGGCGCACGCGCCGGGCTACATCGACAAGGCGCACGAGGTGATCGTGGGTCTCCAGACCGACGCCCCGCTCAAGCGCGCGATCATGCCGAACGGCGGCTGGCGCATGGTCGAGGGCGCGCTGGAGACCTACGGCTACGAGGTCGACGAGACCCTGCGCAAGGTCTTCACCGAGTACCGCAAGACGCACAACCAGGGCGTGTTCGACGTCTACCCGCCGAACGTGCGCGCGGCCCGCAGCTCGCACATCATCACGGGCCTGCCCGACGCCTACGGCCGCGGCCGGATCATCGGCGACTACCGCCGCGTCGCGCTCTACGGCGTCGACGCCCTGATCGCCGCGAAGAAGCTCGACAAGCTCGGGCTCGACACGCAGCCCTTCAGCGAGAAGGTCGTGCGCGAGCGCGAGGAGCACGCGGAGCAGATCCGCGCGCTGGGCGAGCTCAAGGAGATGGCGGCCTCGTACGGCTACGACATCTCCGGGCCCGCGACGTCGGCCCGCGAGGCCGTGCAGTGGCTCTACTTCGCCTACCTCGCCGCGGTGAAGGAGCAGAACGGCGCCGCGATGTCGCTCGGGCGCACGTCGACGTTCCTCGACGTGTTCATCGACCGCGACCTCGAGGCCGGCCGCATCACGGAGTCCGAGGCGCAGGAGATCATCGACGACTTCGTCATCAAGCTGCGCATCGTGCGGTTCCTGCGCACGCCCGAGTACGACGCCCTGTTCTCCGGCGACCCGACCTGGGTCACCGAGACGATCGGCGGCATGGGCGAGGACGGGCGCCCGCTCGTCACGAAGAACTCGTTCCGGTTCCTCCAGACGCTCTACAACCTCGGCCCGGCCCCCGAGCCGAACATGACGGTCTTCTGGAGCCCGGAGCTGCCGCAGGGCTTCAAGGACTACTGCGCCCAGGTCTCGATCGACACCTCGGCCGTGCAGTACGAGTCGGACGAGCTCATCCGCCAGCACTGGGGCGACGACGCGGCGATCGCGTGCTGCGTGTCCCCGATGCGGGTCGGCAAGCAGATGCAGTTCTTCGGTGCGCGCGTGAACCTCGCCAAGACGCTGCTCTACGCGATCAACGGCGGGCGCGACGAGATCTCGGGCAAGCAGGTCTCGCCCGTGGCGGCGCCCGTCGAGGGCGACGTGCTCGACTTCGACGACGTCATGGCGAAGTTCGACGCGACGATGGACTGGCTGGCCGAGACGTACGTCGAGGCGCTCAACTGCATCCACTGGTCGCACGACAAGTACGCGTACGAGCGCATCGAGATGGCGCTGCACGACAAGGACGTGCAGCGGACCATGGCGTGCGGCATCGCGGGCCTGTCCGTCGCGGCGGACTCGCTGTCGGCGATCAAGCACGCGAAGGTCTCCGTCGTCCGCGACGAGCGCGGCCTCGTCGTCGACTACGTGACCGAGGGCGAGTACCCCACGTTCGGCAACGACGACGACCGGGCCGACGCGATCGCCGTCGACCTCGTCGAGCGGTTCATGGCGAAGGTGCGCACGCACCCGACGTACCGTGACGCGGTGCCCACGCAGTCGGTCCTGACGATCACGTCGAACGTCGTGTACGGCAAGGCGACGGGCAACACGCCCGACGGCCGTCGCGCCGGCGAGCCCTTCGCCCCGGGCGCCAACCCGATGAACGGGCGCGACACGCACGGCATGCTCGCCTCGGCGCTGTCGGTGGCCAAGCTGCCGTACGACGAGGCGCAGGACGGCATCTCGCTGACCAACACGGTCGTGCCGAGCGGGCTCGGGCGCACCAAGGAGGAGCAGGTCACCAACCTCGCCGGCCTCCTGGACGCCTACATCGGGTCCGAGGGGTACCACATGAACGTCAACGTGCTGAACCGCGAGACGCTCCTGGACGCCATGGACCACCCGGAGAACTACCCGCAGCTGACGATCCGCGTGTCCGGGTACGCGGTGAACTTCGTCCGCCTCACGCGCGAGCAGCAGCTGGACGTGCTCTCGCGCACCTTCCACGGCGCGCTCTGACGAGCCCTGACGAGCCCTGAGGAGCCAGCCATGACCGTCACCCTTCCCGGCCCCGCCGTCCGCCCGCAGCGCGGGTGCGGCGTCCCCGGGAGCACCCTGCCCGACGACGCCACGCGCCTCGACGTCCCGGGCGCACCGACCTCCGCGGCCGAGCCCGCGGCGTCGGGCACACCCGTGGGCCACGCGCGCCGGGCGGGCGCGGGCCTGGACGGGTTGACGGTCGCGGACGTGGACCGGGCCGACAAGCTCGCGGCGATGCGCGCGGGCGAGCTCGGCTCGGTCCACTCCTGGGAGCTCGTCACCGCCGTGGACGGGCCGGGGACCCGGCTCACGGTCTTCCTCAACGGGTGCCCGCTGCGGTGCCTGTACTGCCACAACCCCGACACGTTCGCCATGAAGGACGGCAGGCCCGTCACGGCGGACGAGCTGCTCGGGCGCGTCCGGCGCTACCTGCCCGTGTTCCGGGCGACGCACGGGGGGCTCACGCTCTCCGGCGGCGAGGTGCTCATGCAGCCCGCGTTCGCGGCGCGCGTCCTGCGTGGCGCGAAGGCGATGGGCGTGCACACCGCGCTCGACACGTCGGGCTTCCTCGGGGCGAACGCGACCGACGCGATGCTCGACGACACGGACCTCGTGCTGCTCGACGTGAAGTCCGGCGACCCGGAGACCTACAAGAAGGTCACGAGCCGCGACCTCGAGCCGACCCTGCGGTTCGGGCGGCGGATCGCCGAGCGCGGGCTCACCGGCCACGCGCCCGAGGTGTGGGTGCGCTTCGTCCTCGTCCCGGGCCTCACCGACGACCCGGACAACGTCGAGAAGGTCGCCGACTACGCGGCCTCGCTCAACGCGATCCGGCCCGGCACGGTGACGCGCGTCGAGGTGCTGCCCTTCCACCAGATGGGCCGCGACAAGTGGGACGCGCTCGGGCGCACCTACGAGCTCGACGACACGCCCGCGCCGTCGGCCGAGCTCACCGAGCGCGTGCGCGACCAGTTCCGCGCCCACGGCCTGACGACGTACTGACCCGACCTGCCGACGAGCGCCCGCTCGCCGAGACGGGAGAAGCGGCCCCGGGAGCACCTCGCTCCGGGGCCGCTTCTCCCGTCCCGGCGGGCCTGCGGCCCTGAGGCGGGGCAGGGTCGTAGGGTTCGCGGGTGCCTGCAGCGACCGTCGACACCCACGACCCCCGTTGGACCGACACCGGGAGGCGGTGGACCGAGCGCGTCGCCGACGCGCTCGCCGACCTCGCGAGCCGGGACGGGACGGCCCCGGTCGTCGAGCACATCGGGTCGACGGCCGTGCCCGGGCTGGCCGCGAAGCCGATCATCGACCTCCAGGTGCGCGTCGCGACGCTGCCCTCCGAGGCGGCGCTGGAGGCGGCGCTCGGGCCGCTCGGGTTCTCGATCGAGCGCGGAGCGCGTCCCGACTCGCCCGGCGTGTACCGGGACATCCCGCGCCCGGGCGCCGACCCCGCGCCCGAGCTCTACGCCAAGCGCCTGCTCACCCGCCCCGGCGACGAGGGCGAGCCGCCCGTGATCCTGCACGTCCGACGCCTCGACTCGCCGTTCGCCGCATACGTCGTCGCGTTCCGCGACTGGCTGCGCGCCGTCCCCGCCGAGGCCGCGGCGTACGAGGCGACGAAGCGCAGCCTCGCGGCGCGCCACGCGGACGCCGACGACTACGACGACTACACGCGCGACAAGACGGCGTTCCTCGACGCGGCGCAGTCCCGGATGGAGCGCTGGCTCGCCGAGCGCGCGAACGCTCCTGCCTGATCCCTGCACGGCGCCGCCCGCGCACTGATACCGTGGTGGTACCAGACGAGAGGAGCTCACGTGGCTATGACCCTGCGGCTCGACGACGACGCGCAGGCGGCGCTGGAGCGTATCGCCCGCCGCGAGGGCGTCTCCGCGAACACCGCCGTCGCGCGCGCCGTCGTGGAGTACGACGCGAAGCGGCGCGAGATGCGTGACCGGCTGCTCGCCGACATCGTGGCGGAGGACCAGGAGCTGCTCGACCGGCTCGCGCAGTAGCCGTGGTCGTGTACCTCGACGAGGACGACCTCGTCGCCGCCGCCACCGCGTTCCTCGGGCACCCGCCCGCCGTCCGCGACTACGGGCTCCTGTCGTCCGCACTGGCGCGTCCGGCCGCGTCGATGTACGGCGTCGAGGCCTACCCCGCCCTCGACGAGAAGGCAGCGGCCCTGCTGCTCTCCGTCACGAAGAACCACGCGCTGATCGACGGGAACAAGCGACTGGGCTGGGTCGCGGTGAGACTCTTCTACGCGCTCAACGGAGTACGGCTCGTCATGCCGCAGGACACCGCGTACGCGCTCGTCGTCGGTGTCGCAGCCGGCCAGATCGACGACGTCGAGACCGTGGCGCGGAAGCTCGCGGAGCACGTCGTGCGCCGCGAGTCGTGACCGCCGCGAGCGGCGCGCTGCCCGACGCCGCCACCGCTCGGGCGGTCGTCGCGGACGCGGACGCCCTCGCCGCGCAGCTCGCGGCGCTCTCCGCCGCGCCGGCGACGGCCCGCGAGCAGGTGCGCGCCGCGTTCGGCGACAGCCGCGAGGAGAAGGTCCTGGCGCGACTCGACACCGTCGACGTCGCGTCGCTGCGCGACGTCACGCGCGAGCGGCTGCGGCTCGGGGCGCTCGCGGACGCAGGCGTGCGGACGGTCGGCGAGGTCGCGCGGCTCGGGCGCGACGGGCTGGAGAGGCTCCCCGAGATCGGCCCGCAGACGGCGACGCACCTGCTCGCCGCCGCCGAGCAGGTGGCACGCGCCGTGCGCGAGAGCCTGCGCTTCCGGATCGACCTCACGCCGACGGACCCGGTCGCGACCGCGCTCGTCCAGGCGCTGCACACGCTCGACCAGGCCGACGCCGCCGTCGCGCGGTACGGAGACCAGGTGCGGGCCGCGCTCGCCGAGCACGAGCGCGTGCGCGCCGACGCGCTGGTCGCCGCGAGCGGGCCGCGCCGCCTCCTCGCGTGGGGCGAGCGGCGGCGTCGGGCGTTCGCGGCCGTCGCGACGCTCGCGGGCCTCGCCGAGCGGGCGCGGGCGACGGGGCTCACCGAGGAGGCGCGGCGCGTCGTCGGGCTGCTGACCCAGCCCGCGCGCCCGTACGACGTCTGGGAGGACTTCCGCCGCCGGTCCGCGGCGTACTACGCGCTGCTCGACGGCGTCGCCCCCACGGGCCGCGACGTCGCCGCCGCGGCCGGGCACCTGCCCGCCGAGCTGGTCGACCGTGTGCAGACGCAGGCGCTCGACGAGTCGCTGCTGACGGTCTCGCTGCGCGGGTACCAGGCGTTCGGAGCCCGCTTCGCGCTCGCCCAGCGGCGCGTCGTCCTGGGCGACGAGATGGGCCTCGGCAAGACGGTGCAGGCCGTCGCCGTCGTCGCGCACCTGGTCGCCCGCGGCGCGACCCACGCGCTCGTCGTGTGCCCGGCGAGCGTGCTGGAGAACTGGGTGCGCGAGCTGCGCGCGCACGCGGACCTCCCGGTACACGCCGTCCACGGCGAGGACCGGGAGGAGGCGGCCGCGGCGTGGCGCGCGGCGGGGGGTGTCGCCGTCGTGACCTTCGCGGGCCTGCGGCGCGCGGGGACCGAGGCGTTCGCGGCGGCGGCACCGGCGGCGCTCGTCGTGGACGAGGCCCACTACGTGAAGAACCCGATCGCGAAGCGGTCGGTGGCCGTCGCGGCCCTCGCGCGGACGACCGAGCACGTGCTCCTGCTCACCGGCACGCCCATGGAGAACCGGGTCGAGGAGTTCCGCACCCTGCTGGGCTACCTCCAGCCCGAGCTCGCGGCGCGCCTCGACGCCGCGCACGGCGCCGCCGGTCCCGACGCGTTCCGGCACGCCGTCGCGCCCGCCTACCTGCGACGCAACGCCGAGGACGTGCTCGAGGAGCTGCCCGAGCTCGTGCAGGTCGACGAGTGGGAGCGGCTCGGTGCGGTCGACGGCGCCGCGTACCGCGAGGCGGTCGCGGCGGGGTCGTTCATGGCGATGCGGCGGGCGGCGTTCGCCGTCGAGCACCCCGAGGACTCGGCGAAGCTGCGCCGGCTCGGGGAGATCGCGCGCGAGGCGGCCGAGAATGGGCGCAAGGTCGTGGTGTTCTCGTACTTCCGGGACGTCGTGGGCGCGGTCGCTCGCGCGCTCGGCGACCTCGCGCTCCCGCCCCTCACCGGCTCCGTGCCCGCCCGCACGCGTCAGACGATCGTCGACGACTTCACCGCGGCCGAGGAACCCCGTGTGCTCGTCAGCCAGATCGACGTCGGGGGAGTGGGCCTCAACCTCCAGGCCGCCTCCGTGGTGATCCTGTGCGAGCCCCAGACCAAGCCGACGACCGAGGCGCAGGCCGTCGCGCGCGCCCACCGCATGGGGCAGGTCGAGACCGTCCAGGTGCACCGCCTGCTCACGGTCGACAGCGTCGACGAGCACCTCGTGCGCCTGCTCGGCACCAAGGCCCGGCTGTTCGACGCGTACGCGCGCCGCAGCGCGCTCGCCGAGGAGGTCGCGGGCGCGGTCGACGTGTCCGAGGCCTCGCTCGCGCGCGCGGTGGTCGACGCCGAGCGCGCCCGGCTGTTCGTCGACCCGGCCGTGACGTCGTTCGAGGACGCCCCCGTCGAGGAGGCGCCCGCCGACGTCGTCCTGCCCGGCGCGGCGGGCGACGGCGCGCTCGACGACGCGCCCCACGACGCGACCGAGGACGCGCCCGTCGAGCACTGACGCGGCGCGATCCCGCGCCGTCGTCGCGCTCGGCGCCGGGACGCGGCATAGCGTGGCGTCATGACCCGGACGGACACCCTGCCCCCGCTCACCCCGCTGCGAGAGGACTGGACCACGGCGCTCGCCGTCGTGGCCCACCCCGACGACATGGAGTTCGGCGCCGCCGCGGCGGTCGCGCGGTGGACGGGTCAGGGCAAGCGGGTCGTGTACTGCATGGTCACGAGCGGCGAGGCCGGCATCGACGGCATGGACCCGGACGAGGCGCGCCGCGTCCGCGAGGCGGAGGAGATCGAGTCTGCGCGGATCGTGGGCGTCGACGAGGTGGAGTTCCTCGGGCTGCCCGACGGCGTGCTCGAGTACGGGCTGCCGCTGCGACGCGCGATCGCGGGCGCGGTCCGGCGCCACCGGCCCGACGTCGTGATCACCGGGAACTACCGCGAGACGTTCCCGGGCGGGATGCTCAACCAGGCGGACCACGTCGCGACGGGGCGGGCCGTCGTCGACGCCGTGCGCGACGCGGGGAACCGGTGGGTCTTCCGCGAGCAGGTCGAGTCGGACGGGATCGAGCCGTGGGGCGGGGTGCGTCAGGTCTGGGTCGCGGCCTCGCCCGACGCCGCGCACGGCGTGGACGTCAGCTCCACGTTCGACGCGGGGGTGGCGTCCCTGCGCGCGCACGCCGCGTACCTCGACGGCCTCGGCTGGGAGGACTTCGACCCCGCGACGTTCCTCGGGTCGATGAGCGCCCCGACGGGCGAGCGCATGGGCGTCGCGCACGCCGTCGCGTTCGAGGTGCTGCGGATGGGCGCCGAGGACTGACTCAGGCGGGGTCGGGCTGGTCCTCGACCTCGACGACCTTCAGCTCGGGCGTGAACCCGAACAGTGCGCCGTCGTGCGAGCCGACCCACCACTTCCCGCACATCACGGTCGCGGACTGCTCGGTGCCCTCCTCCCACCACGACGCCTCGAGCGTCGCCGCGGTGCGGTAGTCGGTCGCGTCGAGCTCGCCGCGCTCGGGACGAGGCTCCAGGGGGTGGTCGGCCGAGACGGGGGTGCAGCTCGCGGGGAGAGCGCCGGGGTCGGCCGTCATCGTGAGGATGCGCTCGTCGCCCGTCGTGCGGACCACCTCGCGCACGTCGGTGGCGGAGTCGGGGACCCAGTCCGGGAGCACGGCATCGGCCTTGCCGGCCTTCCCGGTCGCGAACTCGTAGGTCGTGGTGTGGCCGGCGCGGTTCTCGGCGACGGCCTCGCCGATGCTGCCGCACGCGGACAGCAGGAGCGCGGCACCGGCGGCGACCGTGAGGGCGCCGAGCATGCGGCGCTCGGCCGTGCCGCGGGGCGTGGTGGTCAGGGGAAGGTCGGTGGCGGGCTGGGTGGCGGTGCGGTTCGTCATGACCACGACGCTACGGAGCCTGAGCGGCCGACGGATCGGGCCGCGAGCGGAACCTCCGCGAGGCCGCCGTACGACCACGGACGGGCGGCCAGGGACGAACATCCGTCCCGGGTAGGTCACGAGGGACGACCACGCCGACCGCCGAGCATGCGGCTGTCGCCCCTCCTGCACCCAGGACGGGCGACCACCGCATGCTCGGCGGGAGAGGGGTGGTCAGGCGCGCGATGCTGCCGGGACGTTTGCTGCGCCGTCGGGGAGGAACCGGCGGCCCAGGACCTTCTCGCTGTAGCCCGTGCGGTCGAGGTACGGCGTGATGCCGCCCAGGTGGAAGCCCCACCCCGCGCCCAGGATCATGCACAGGTCGATCTGCGACGGGCTCGCGACCACGCCCTCGTCGAGCATGAGCCCGATCTCCTGCGTGAGCGCCGTGAGCACGGAGTCGAGGACGCCGGCCTCGTCCAGCGCCCCGTCGCCGCCCGCCTCGCCCGTGCCGAAGACCCGCTGGATCGCCGGGTCGACGGGCTTGGGCAGGCCCTTCGGCGCGTCGAGGACGACGGGGATCTGCTCGTCGACGATGCGCTGGAGGCCGGGGGACGCGGGGAACCGGTCGCCCAGGTCCTCGCGCAGCGACGTGAGGACGTGCAGGCCGACGGCCGGTCCGACGAGGTCGAACAGCGCGAACGGCGGCATCGGCAGGCCGAGCGGTGCGACCGCGTGGTCCGCGACCTCGACCGACGTGCCGTTCTCGACCGCCTCGACGATCTTGCCCATGAGCAGGATGAGCAGGCGGTTGACGACGAACCCGGGCCGGTCGGCGACCAGCACGGCCGTCTTGCGGAGCTTCTTCGTCATGGCGAACGCCGTGGCGAGCGCCGCGTCGTCGGTCTTGGCCGCCTGGATGATCTCGACGAGCGGCATCTGGGCGACCGGGTTGAAGAAGTGCATCCCGACGACCCGCTCGGGGTGCTGCAGGTCGGCCGCCATCTCGGTGATCGAGAGCGCGGACGTGTTGGTCAGCAGCACGGCCTCGGGCGAGAGCACGCTCTCGAGCTCGGCGAAGACCTTCTTCTTGAGCCCGAGGATCTCCGTGACCGCCTCGATGACGACGTCGCAGCCCGCGAAGTCGGCGAGCTCGGTCGTGCCGTGCACGGAGCCGACGATGCGCGCGCCGGTGTCTGCGGACATCCGGCCCGAGCGCACGAGCTTCTCCACGGTCGAGCGGACGTAGCCGAGGCCCTTGTCGACACGCTCCTGGTCGAGGTCGCGCATGACGACCGGCACCTGGAGGCGCTGGGCGAACAGCAGCGCGATCTGCGCGGCCATGAGCCCGGCGCCGACGATCCCCACGCGGGTGACCGGGCGCGCGAGCTTCGCGTCGGGCGCGCCCTGGGGACGCTTGCCCTTGGAGACGAGCTGGAACGCGTAGACGCTCGCGCGCATCTCGTCGCTCATGATGAGGTCCGCGAGGGCCTCGTCCTCGGCGGCGAACGCCTCCTCGCGCGACGCGGTGCGCGCGGCCGCGACGAGGTCGAGCGCGCGGTACGGCGCGGGGCGCGATCCCGCGACCACGGCGTCGAGGCGCTGACGCGTCCCGGCGACGACGGCGTCCCACACGGGCTGGGGGTCGAGCTCGCGCCGCTCGACGACGATCTCGCCGCGCAGCACGGCCTCGGCCCAGCGCAGCGAGGACTCGAGGAAGTCGGGCGCCTCGAAGAGCGCGTCGACGAGCCCGATCTCGTACGCCTCCTTCGCCTTGAACGGCTTGTTCGCGGCGGGGCGGGCGAGGATGACGTCCATCGCCTTCTCGACGCCGAGGAGGCGCGGCACGAGGTAGGCGCCGCCCCAGCCGGGGACCAGGCCCAGGCCGACCTCGGGCAGCGCGAGCGCGCCGGCGTCGGACGCGACGGTGCGGTACGTGCAGTTGAGCGCGACCTCGAGGCCGCCGCCCAGCGCGACGCCGTTGACGAACGCGAACGTCGGCACGCCCATGTCCTGGAGCAGCGTGTACGCGGCGTGCCCGGCGCGCCCGAGGGCGAGCGCGTCGTCGCGCACCTGGACGGCCGCGGCCTGCGTGAGGTCCGCGCCCGCGGCGAGGAAGTACGGCTTGCCCGTGATCGCGACGGCGACGATCTCGCCGTCCGCGGCCCGGCGTCGCAGCGTCTCGAGGGTCGTGTGCAGCTCGGCGAGGCCCTCAGGGCCGAGCGTCGTCGGCTTGGTGTGGTCGAGCCCGTTGTCGAGCGTGACGAGGGCGAGCGTGCCCGTCCCGCCGGGGAGCGCGACGTCGCGCACGAGCGAGTGCGTGACGCGCTCCCCGCGCGCGGCGTCCTTCGTCGCGTCCGTGGAGGCGGTGGTGGTGTCGGTCGGTGCGCTCATCGTCAGTTCTCCGCGGTCTCGAAGGTGTGGCCGGAGTAGTCGGCGTGGTGCGGGTTCTCCCAGATCACGGTGCCGCCCATGCCGAGTCCGACGCACATGGTCGTCAGGCCGTAGCGCACCTCGGGGTGCTGCTCGAACTGGCGCGCGAGCTGCGTCATGAGGCGCACGCCCGACGACGCGAGGGGGTGGCCCATGGCGATGGCGCCGCCGTACTGGTTGACGCGCTCGTCGTCGTCCGCGATGCCGAAGTGGTCGAGGAACGCGAGCACCTGGACCGCGAACGCCTCGTTGATCTCGAACAGGCCGATGTCGTCGATCGTCAGGCCCGCGGACGCGAGCGCGCGCTCGGTCGCGGGGACCGGCCCGATGCCCATGACCTCGGGGTCGACGCCCGCGTACGCGTACGCGACGAGGCGCATGCGCGCCGGGAGCCCGAGCTCGTCGGCGACGTCGCCCGCGGCGAGCAGGCACGCCGTCGCGCCGTCGGTGAGCGGCGAGGCGTTGCCCGCGGTGACCTTCCCGCCGGGGCGGAACGGGGTCTTGAGGTCGCGGATCGAGTCGACCGTGGTGCCGGGGCGGGGCAGCTCGTCGGCCGTGGCCAGGCCCCACCCGAGCTCGGTCGACCGGGTCGCGACCGGCACGAGGTCGGGGGAGATGTCGCCGTTCGCGAGGGCCTCGGCGTACTTGGCCTGGCTCGCGACGGCGTACGCGTCGGCACGCTCCTTGGTGAGGTGCGGGTACCGGTCGTGCAGGTTCTCGGCCGTCGCGCCCATGACGAGCGCGGAGGAGTCGACGAGGCGCTCGGCGACGAACCGCGGGTTCGGGTCCGACCCCTCGCCCATGGGGTGGTGCCCCATGTGCTCGACACCGCCCGCGACGACGACGTCCTGCGCGCCCACGGCGACGTTCGCCGCGGTGGTCGTGACCGCGGTCATCGCGCCCGCGCACATGCGGTCGATCGCGAAGCCGGGCACCGACCTCGGCAGCCCGGCCAGCACCGCGACGCTGCGGCCGAGGGTGAGGCCCTGGTCGCCGGTCTGCGTGGTCGCGGCGAGCGCGAGCTCGTCGATCCGCTCGACGGGCAGCTCGGGGCGGCGGCGCAGGAGCTCGCGGACCGTCTTCACGGCGAGGTCGTCGGCGCGGGTCTCCGCGTAGATCCCGTCGGGGCGTGCCTTGCCGAACGGGCTGCGGACGCCCTCGACGAAGACGACGTCGCGCACGGGGCGTCTGCGTGAGCGCTGGGTAGCCGCCTGGGTGGGCGCCGAGGTGGGAGAGGGGGCCTCGTTGGCCACGGTCATGGCATCTCCATCCGATGCAGATGGTCGGGACGGCGGTGTCCGGAGCGGCACCGCTCGGGGGTCGTACGTGCGATACACGCTACCGCGGGTATCGGGAAAGCACGAGACCGATGCTACGACATGAAGAGACCCGGTATCGCATCGCGCGATACCGGGTCTCTCCGGCGTTCGGGGTGGTCTCGAGGCCGCGTCAGCGGCTCCCGCGGAGCTTGCGCACGACCTTCTTCGCGGTCGGCAAGCCCTTGTTCCACGCGGAGTACCACATCGAGAACGGCACGTCGACGCTGTGCACGAGCTCGTCGTCGTGCTGGGCGAAGCTGCGCTTGAACTCGCTGATCCCGTCGTTGAGCAGCCCGTTCATGTCGTACCGGACCAGCCCGGCCTGCTGCGCGAGCGTGATCGCGTGCCACTTCACCGGCGCGTTGGCGCGCAGCCTGCGACCCGCGTCGTTGATCCCGCCGTACAGCTCGAACGACGTCGTCGCCGACGACACGCACCACACGAACGACACCGGCGCGCCCTCGGAGAACGCGGCGACGAGCACCGAGTGCTCGCCGAGCTCGCGGTGGATCGCGAGGTAGTACTCGTCGTCGTGCAGCGCGAAGCCCGCACGCTCGGCGGTCTCGTGGTAGACGGCGAGCACCTGGCGCACCTCGGCCTCGTCCGTCACGCGACGCACCTCGAGCCCGGTGCGCGCCGCCTTGCGGATGTCGTACCGCGTCGACTTGCCCATGGCCTTCGTCAGCTCGTCCTCGGACTTCGTGAGGTCGAGGATCAGGGTCACCGGGTAGAGGATCGGGTTCGCCGCGGGGCGGGCGTCGGGCAGCGCGAGGTGCGTCCCGACGGGCCAGTCGGGCTCGATCGTGACGCCCACGCCGCCCACCGTCGTCTTGCACCAGGCGACGACGGCGCGGGTCACGGCGTCGCGCGTCGCGTCGTCGCCCACGCCCGGGCCGGCGCCCCAGCCGTCTCCCGCCGGCGCGATGACGGGCCCGCGCGGCACGTGGCACAGCGCCTTGAACTGCGCCGGGAGCGAGCGCACGAGCACCTGCGCCAGGCCGCGGACGCGGCCGTCGCCGTCCACCGCCTCCACGCGGTGCGGGGTCCAGGCGCCCGTGGCCTTGACCTCGCCCCAGCCCCAGAGCTGCAGGGGGTGGCCGCCGAGCTCGTTCACCCGGGCGTCCCAGGAGGCTCGGTCGGTGACTGTCCGGATCGTCAGGTTCGCGTCGTGCACGCGGACGACCCTACCCTCCCGCTACCGCTCGCCGGCGCGCTCGAACGCGTCCGCGAGGGGCTCCGCGACGAGCCCCACCTGCCACTCGCGCGCCCCGCGGCCGCGCAGGAACGCGGCGATCCCGTCCGCGTCGGCCGGCTCCGGCGGCGTCCAGCACAGGCGCCGCAGGGCGTCGGGCTGGAGCACGTTCTCGACCGGCACGGCGTACCGCTCGGCGAGCTCCTGCACGACGGCGCGCGCCGCCTCGAGCCGTGCCGCGGCACCCGGGTCGCGGTCCGCCCACGCGCGCGGGGGCGGCGGGGCGTCGGTGCGCGGTCCGCGCGTGGTCGGCAGGGCGCTCGCGGGCAGGGCGAGCGCGGCGTCGACCGCGCGCTGCCAGTACGCCGCACGGCGGCGTGTGCCCTTGCCCGCGAACGGCGGGAG
>QAPD01000100.1 GCA_003052455.1 Sphaerisporangium cinnabarinum
GTCCCGGCGGAGGGCGCTGCGGGGAGGCCTGCGGCGGGGCCCGCTGGGGGCACTGCGGCGGGCGGCGGCGCGGCCGCCGGTCCGGGCGTGGGCGGCAGCGGCTGCGTCGCCGGGAGCGGCCGCGTACCCGCCCCGCCGCTGGTCGGCAGCGGCCGGGTCGGGGCGTGGTCGGAAGGCATCCCACCACCGTAGAGGACGCGTGTGCGCATTCGGGGAAGACGACGGGAAGAGCTCCGGGCGCTGCCTCAGAACGGTCCGGGCGCGTGGTCCGGACGCCCCGGTCGACGGTCCCGGTCGACGGTCCCGGACGGCGCGCCGCGGGCCGCCAGTAGGGTGACGCCATGACCGACGCCTCCACCGCGCCGAGCGCCGACGCCGACGGCGGCGCGAGCGGCCCCGCGTCCTCCCCCGGTCCGCGGCCCCGGCGCCCGCGCCCCGGGACGGCGGAGCGCAGGGAGGAGATCCTCCGCGCGGCGACGCGCGTCTTCGGGTCCCGGGGCTACCACCAGGGCTCGCTCGCGGAGGTCGCCGAGCAGGTGGGGATCACGCACGCCGGGGTGCTGCACCACTTCGGCTCGAAGGAGCGCCTCCTCACCGAGGTCCTCGCGGCCCGCGACCGCGACGGCGTCGCACACCTCGAGGGGCAGCACATGCCGGCCGGGCTCGACCTGTTCCGGCACCTCGTCGCGACGGCGGCGGCCAACACCGAGCGCCCGGGGATCGTGCAGA
The DNA here is from genome assembly GCA_003052455.1 of Sphaerisporangium cinnabarinum. Taxonomy (GTDB): domain Bacteria; phylum Actinomycetota; class Actinomycetes; order Actinomycetales; family Cellulomonadaceae; genus Cellulosimicrobium; species Cellulosimicrobium cinnabarinum. Next base: position 730 of record QAPD01000100.1, read on the forward strand.
CCTACACGGTCCTCACCGGGGAGGCCGTCACGGACGACCACCCGGCGCGCGCGTGGGTCACCGCGCGCTTCGCCGGGCTGCGCGCCGACGTCGCCGGCGCGCTCCGCGAGGTCGTCGAGGAGCGGCGGGCCGCGGGCGACGAGACGGCCGCCGTGCCCGACGACCGCGCGCTCGACCTCGCCGCGTCGACGATCATCGCCGCGATGGACGGCCTCCAGACCCAGTGGCTGCTCGACCCCGACGCCGTCGACCTCGCGGAGGCGACCGCGTTCGCGATCGAGGCCGTCCTCGCCGCGACCCTGGCGGGCGCCCGGCGGCCCCGCCCGCTCGCCTGACGCGCTACGGCGCCACGCTCTCCGGCACGGCCTCCGGCAGGGTCTCGGGCACCGCCTCGACCGCGCGCTCGACGCCGCCCTCCGACGGCGCCGCGTCGCCCACCGACGGGGAGGCGTCGCCCTCCGACGGCGCGGCGTCGCCCTCCCGGCGGCCCTCGCGGTACGCGGCGATGGACAACGTCCGCAGGCGCGACGACCGGCCGGTCGGGTTGTCCACGAACCCGACGGCCGAGATGTACGGCTCGATGACGTGGATCTTCTGCAGCGGCGTGACGATGAGGAGCTGCAGCCCGAGTCGCCGGAACAGCTCGAGGGCGAAGCGCGTCGACTCGTCCGACCCCCGGCCGAACGCCTCGTCGATGACGACGAACCGGAACGCCGTCGACCGCACCGCGCCCCAGTCGAGCTTGAACTGGTAGGCGAGCGACGCCGCGAGCACGGTGTACGCGAGCTTCTCCTTCTGGCCGCCGGACTTGCCGCCGGAGTCGGAGTAGTGCTCGTGCTCGGAGTCGTCGGCGCGGGACCGCTCGGACGCGGAGAGCACGAACCAGTTGCGGACGTCGGTCACGCGGCGGCGCCACGCCTCGTCGAGGTCCGTCATGCCCTCGCGGCCGCGGAACCGCTCGACGAGCGCCTTGACCCGCAGGAACCGGTCCTCCGAGTACGACAGCGCGCCGTCGGCGAGCGACCCGTCGCCCTCGGCGAGGGCGCGGTCGTCCTCGGCGAGGATCCCGTCGCCGTCGGTGCACGCGCGCAGGTCCTGCTGGAACTCGCGCACCTCGAGGTTGGGCGTGCGCGACATCTCCAGGCGGATGTACCGGCCCGGGTTGTAGTCGATCGCGCGGAGCGAGTCGTTGATCGTGTCGATCCGGTCGCGGATGACGTCGGCCTGCTTGGCGAGCTCGGCCGCGAAGCCCGCGATGTCGCGGATCGCGTTGGTGTTGAGGTACGCCTTGAAGTCGGCCTCGAACCGCGGGAGGTCGTCGCGCACGAGCCGGTCGTGGATCTCGCGGTAGCCGTCGGCCGACCGCACGTCCGCGTCGAGCTCCGCGGTCTCGACGGGGTACGCGGACCGGAACGAGGCCATCTGGCCCGCGATCCGGGTCCCGAGGTCCGCGCGCTCGCGCTGCGCCTGCTCGGCCTCGGCGGTGAGCCGCGAGCGCACCGCGTTCTCGACGGCGTCGAGGTCGGCCGCGCGCGTCGGGCCGTCGGCCCCGCCGTCCGGGCCCGCGCCACCGGACCCCGCGAGCTCCCGGTCGAACTCCGCGGCGAGGGCCGCCGTCGTCTCCGCGTCGAGCGTCTCGCCCGCGCCGTCGAGCACGGCGCGGGCCCGCTCGCGCGCCGTCCGCGCCTCGTCGAGCGCGTGCCGGTCGGCGCCGAGCGTCGCGACGACGCGGTCGCGCTCCGCCTCGAGCTCTGCCTGACGGCGCGCGTTGTCGTCGAGGAGCGCCGCGAGGCGGCCGAGCTCGTCGCTCGCCTGCTCGAGCCGTCGCTTCTCCTCGGCGAGCTCGGCGATGCGCGCCGTCTCGGCGCCGCGGTCGAGCTCGTCCCAGTCGCGGTAGACGTCGAGCCGCCCGAGCGCGGCGGAGCGGGCCTGGAGGGCCTCGCGCGCGGCGGCCGCGTCGTCCCGACGCCGTGCGAGCGCGTCGCGACGCGCCGTGACCTCGGCGGCCTGCTCCAGCAGCGCGTCGATCTTCGCCTGCGTCGACCAGCCCAGCACGTAGCCCCGGCGGTCGTCGACCGCGCGCGTGTCGTTCTTCTCGTGGTGGTCCGGCGAGTGCTTGACCTGCCCGGCCCGCGTGATCGCGCGCGGGAGGTGGCGGAACGCGTCGAGGTCCGGCGCGCACGCGTGGTCGGCCCGGCGCTCGAGCTCGGCCTCGACCCAGGCCGTGAGGGTCGGCGCGTCGTCGAGACGGCGCACGTCGAGCAGGTCGGCGAGGAGCGGCACGCCGTCCTCGCGCGGCGCGGGACGGGCGGCCGGGACGCGCTCGGGCACCCGGTGGTAGACGAGCCGCAGCCCGAGGTGCTCGCGGTCGACCCACGCGGACACCGCGTCGTAGTGCGCCGCCGGCACGAGGAGCGAGAGCGCGAAGCCGCGCAGCACGCGCTCGGCCGCGCCCTCCCAGTCGGCGTGCTCGGGGCGGACGGCGAGCAGCTCGCCCACGAACGGGACGTCGCCCGGCGCGAGCCCGACGCCGGCGCACAGCCGGTCCCGGACCTCCAGGTGGGTGCGCGGCAGGTTGGACCGGCGGTCGGCGAGGCTCGCGAGCTCGGCCTTGACGTCGGCCGTCTCCTGCTCGACGGCGCGGACCTGCGCCGCGACCTCGCTCGCGTGCTCCTCCGCCCGGGCGAGGTCGTCGCGCACGCGCACGGCGGCGTCGTCGGCCTCGCGACGGAGCGCGGCGAACGCCTCGGCGTCGACGAGCGCGGCGGCCACGCGTGCCGCGTCCCCGTCGGCGCGCGTCCCGCTCGCCTCGGCGCCCTGCGCCGCGCCGAGCGTCAGACCGGCCGCCGCCGC
>QAPD01000101.1 GCA_003052455.1 Sphaerisporangium cinnabarinum
CGCGACCGCGCGCCCGGCGGTTCGCCTGGCGCGCCCCGGCGGCGGCCCGCGCGACGGTGAGGTGCGCCCGCTGCCGGGGACGGCGGTCCACCCGCACGCCCGCGTCGCCCGCCGCCTCGGCGACGGCGGCGCTCAGCGCGCGCAGGGCGTCGGCGCCCTCCCCGCCGACGCCGACCCACAGGACGCGCCGGTCGAAGACGCCCGCGCCCCGGAGCCGGAGGTCGAGCGGCGCGGCCTCGCGAGCGACCGGCTCGAGCGCCTCCGCGAGGTCCGGGACTGCCCCCTCGGGCACGTCCCCGAAGAACGACACCGTGAGGTGCCACAGCTCGGGCGACGTCCAGCGGACGAGCGGTGCGCCGTCGGGCCGGCGCGCCTCCTGGGCGTGGGCGTCCGCGAGGGCGAGCGCGAGGTGGTCGAGCGCCGCGGCGCTCGGGTAGAGGGCGGCGAACAGCCTCACGCGCCGCCCTCGGGGTCACCGACCGGACCGCGGACCGACCGGTGCGCGCGGCTGGAGGCGTAGAGGCAGACCGTCGCGGCCGTCGCGAGGTTGAGCGACTCGGCCCGACCGCGGATCGGCACGCGCACGACGGCGTCGGCGAGCGCGCGGTCCTCCGGGGGCAGGCCCCACGCCTCGTTCCCGAAGACCCACGCGGTGGGTGCGGCGAGGTCGACCGGGCGCTCCGTACCGGTGCCCGCGGCGCCCGCCACGTCGAGCAGGTCGTCGAGGTCGAGGTCCCCCGCGCCGTCGGCAGCGAGGACCGCGAGCCCCGCGCCGCGCAGCGCGGCGACGGCCTCGGCCAGGCTCACGCCCGTGACGACCGGGAGGTGGAAGAGCGACCCGGCCGTCGAGCGCACCACCTTGGGGTTGTGCACGTCCACGCTCTCGCCCGCGAGCACGACCGCGTCGGCCCCCGCGGCGTCCGCCGCACGGACCACCGTCCCGGCGTTGCCCGGGTCGCGGACCGTCGCGAGCACCGCGACCAGCGCCGGCCGGTCGCGCCCCGCGAGCGTCGCGACGACGTCCTCCAGGCGCGGCGCGTCCGCACGCACGACGGCGAGCACCCCCTGCGCGTCGGCGCTCATCGCCGCGAGGACCTCGGGCGTCGCGCCGTGCACGTGCAGCCCGGCCGCGCGCGCGTCGGCGACGATCTCGGGGTGCCGGTCCGCCGCGGCGGGCGTGACGTAGACGTCGCGGACCCGGTCGGGCGCGTGCCGGACCGCCTCGCGGACGCCCTGCGGGCCCTCCACGAGCAGCTGACCGTGCCGTGAACGCGCCGGACGCCCGGCCAGCGCACGGACCGCCTTGACCCGGTCGCTGCGAGGGTTCGTCAGCGTGGGGTCGAGCGGGCCGGGCGCCGGACGGGCGTCCGTAGCCGACGGGCGGCTGGGCGAGGCGCTGGTCAGGCTGCGGCCTTGGGCGCGTTGACGTCCTCGGGGAGCGCGTCCTTCGCCACCTGGACGAGCGCGTTGAACGCGGCCACGTCGTTGACCGCGAGCTCCGCGAGCAGGCGACGGTCGACCTCGACACCCGCGGCCTTGAGGCCCTGGATGAGGCGGTTGTACGTCAGGCCCTGGGCGCGCGACGCAGCGTTGATGCGCTGGATCCACAGCTTGCGGAAGTCGCCCTTGCGCGCCTTGCGGTCACGGTAGGAGTAGACGAGGGAGTGGGTGACCTGCTCCTTCGCCTTGCGGTAGAGGCGCGAGCGCTGGCCGCGGTAGCCGCTGGCGCGCTCGAGGGTCGTACGGCGCTTCTTCTGGGCGTTGACCGCCCGCTTCACGCGTGCCACGTGATGCTCCTTGCAGTTCGGGGCTCAGGGGTGAGCCGGTCGGTGGCGGGTCCCGCCACCTGCCGGGTCACTTGCCGAGCAGCTTCTTGATGGACTTGACGTCGGCGGGCGAGACCACCTGGTCCTGGGCGAGGCGGCGCTTGCGCTTGGTGGCCTTGTGCTCGAGCAGGTGTCGAGCGTTGGCCTGCTCGCGCATGACCTTCCCGGTACCCGTGATGCGGAAGCGCTTCTTGGCACCCGAGTGCGTCTTGTTCTTCGGCATGACTGCCGTCTCTCCTTGTGTCCGGTCAGCCACCTCGCGGTGGCCGACGTGTTCGGGCCCGGGCCGGTGGGCCCGGACCCCGAGCAGGGTCCGTCCGTGGTGCCGGTGTCAGCCGGCCTTGCCGCGCGGCGTCGGCTTGGGTGCCGGCTTGGGCGCCGGGCGCGGGGCGCCCGGCTTCGGCGCGGCGGGCCGGGGTGCTGCGGGCTTCGCGCCGTCGGACGACGCCGGTGCGGGCGAGGCTGCCGGGCGGGGCGTCGCAGGCTTCGACTCCGTGGCCGGCCGGGCGGCCGGGCGCGGGGCCGGAGCCGACCGCGGCGCCGGAGCCGAGCGCGGAGCCGGAGCCGACCGCGGGGCCGGAGCCGAGCGCGGAGCCGGAGCCGAGCGCGGGGCCGGAGCCGAGCGCGGGGCCGGAGCGGCCTCCGCCGGCGCCTCGACCGGAGCGGGCTCCTCGACCGGGGCGGGGGCAGGAGCAGCGGCCTCGACCGCGTCAGCGGTCTGCGTCGCCTCGACCGCGTCGGTGGCCTCGACGGTCTCGACCGTCTCGGTCTCGTCGGTCACGTCCGCGTCGTCGCCCGACCGTGCCGCGGCACGCTGGGCGGACTTGGTGAGACGCGGCTCGGCCTCCTGAGCGCGCTTGCGCTGCTCGCTCTTGGCGTCGGCCTTCTTCTTCACCGGACCGAGCACCATGGTCATGTTGCGCCCGTCCTGCTTCGGCATGGACTCCACGAAGCCGAGCTCCGCGACGTCGTCCGCGAGGCGCTGGAGCAGGCGGACACCCATCTCGGGGCGCGACTGCTCACGGCCGCGGAACATGATCATGACCTTGACCTTGTCGCCCGCCGCGAGGAAGCGCTCGACGTGGCCCTTCTTGGTGCCGTAGTCGTGCGGGTCGATCTTGAGGCGGAAACGGATCTCCTTGAGGACCGTGTTCGCCTGGTTGCGCCGCGCCTCACGCGCCTTCATGTCGGACTCGTACTTGAACTTGCCGAAGTCCATGAGCTTGGCGACGGGGGGCCGGGCGTCCGGGGCGACCTCGACGAGGTCGAGGTCCGCGTCCTGGGCAAGGCTCAGGGCAACCTCGGTGCGGACGACGCCGACCTGCTCCCCGCCGGGACCGATGAGTCGGACCTCGGGGACGCGGATCCGATCGTTGATGCGAGGCTCGCTGATGTGATGCTCCTAGGAAGTCGTCGGTAGACCGCCCGGACACGAAGAAGGCCTCCGTCCCTGGCGCAGGGCGGAGGCCATCAGGTCGGGACGTCACGCGAACGCGACGACCACGGCGGAGCGGTCCCCCGGGGGGGCTCGCTCCGGACCAGGACCCGGCCTCTGTCGCGACGTGAGTCGGCGGTCGAGACCCGGGTGGGATGTCATCCACTTGCGCACTCGCCCGCCTCCATCCACCCGGTGTCGGGCGGCGTGGAACACGTACGAGTCGGTCAGCTGTCAAGGATAGCAGAGCGAGCGAGCGCGTCGAGCCGACCGGCCCACCCGTCATCTGATCCGATCCATCATTGGAACTCTTCCAGAATAGGGGGGTAGAGTGGGCGACATGACCACAGGAGCGACGTCGACCGCAGGCACCGGCCTCGAGGACGGGCCCCGCCGCGCACGCCACGAGAGCGAGCTGCGCGACCACGGCCTGCGCGTCACCGCCGCACGCCTGGCGGTGCTCGACGCCGTCGAGGTGCAGCAGCACGCGGACGCCGACGACGTGCTGCGCGCCGCGCGCACGGCGCTGGGCTCCGTCTCCGTCCAGGCCGTCTACGACGTCCTGCACACGCTCACCGACAAGGGGCTCGTGCGCCGCATCGAGCCGGCCGGGCACCCGGCCCGCTACGAGCGCCGGCTCGGCGACAACCACCACCACGTGGTGTGCCGGGGCTGCGGCGCCGTCGCCGACGTGGACTGCACCGTGGGCCACGCCCCGTGCCTCACCCCCAGCAGCACCGCCGGGTTCCGGATCGACACCGCCGAGGTGACGTTCTGGGGACTCTGCCCGGACTGCGCCGACTGACCCCGCACCACCCGCCCCGGGGCCTCGTGCACCCGGAGCGCGTCCGTTTCCTCACGGATGCACTGTTTGAGAACGCCACACGAGCCGTACCCGCGGCTCACGGAAGGAGACCCATGACCGCCCCCTTCACCACCACGAACGCCGGCGCCCCCGTCGCCTCGGACGCCCACTCCCAGTCCGTCGGCGCCGACGGCCCGATCGTCCTGCACGACCACTACCTCGTCGAGAAGCTCGCGCAGTTCAACCGCGAGCGCGTCCCGGAGCGCGTCGTGCACGCCAAGGGCGGCGGCGCGTTCGGCACGTTCACCGTGACCCAGGACGTCAGCGCGTACACCCGTGCGGCGCTGTTCCAGCCCGGCACGACGACCGAGATGCTCGCCCGCTTCTCCTCCGTCGCCGGCGAGCAGGGCTCGCCCGACACCTGGCGCGACCCGCGCGGCTTCGCGCTGAAGTTCTACACGACCGAGGGCAACTACGACCTCGTCGGCAACAACACGCCCGTGTTCTTCCTGCGCGACGGCATCAAGTTCCCCGACTTCATCCGCTCGCAGAAGCGTCTGCCGGGCTCGAACCTCCGCGACAACGACATGCAGTGGGACTTCTGGTCGCTCTCCCCCGAGTCGGCGCACCAGGTGACCTGGCTCATGGGCGACCGCGGCCTCCCGTCGAGCTGGCGCCACATGGACGGCTTCGGCTCGCACACCTACCAGTGGATCAACGCGGCGGGCGAGCGGTTCTGGGTCAAGTACCACTTCAAGACCCAGCAGGGCATCAAGAACCTCACGGCCGACGAGGCCTCGCAGCTCGCCGGGTCGGACTCGGACCACCACATCCGCGACCTGTACGAGCACATCGAGGGGGGCGACTTCCCGCGCTGGACGCTCTCGGTCCAGGTCATGCCGTACGAGGACGCCAAGACCTACCGGTTCAACCCGTTCGACCTCACGAAGGTGTGGCCGCACGCCGACTACCCGCTGATCGAGGTGGGCGTGATGGAGCTGAACCGCAACCCGGAGAACTACTTCGCGCAGATCGAGCAGGCGACGTTCGCGCCGAGCAACTTCGTGCCGGGCATCGCCACGAGCCCGGACAAGATGCTGCTCGCGCGCATCTTCTCCTACGCCGACGCCCACCGGTACCGCGTGGGCACGAACCACGCCCAGCTGCCGGTGAACGCGCCGCACGCCGCGGCCGAGGCCGGCCACTCGTACGCGAAGGACGGGTCGATGCGCTACGCGTTCTCGTCGGCGACCACGCCGGTGTACGCGCCCAACAGCCGGGGCGGCGCGCACGCCGACCCGGCGCGCGCCGCGGAGTCCGCCGGCTGGGAGGCCGACGGCGAGCTGACGCGCAGCGCCGCGACGCTGCACCCCGAGGACGACGACTTCGGCCAGGCGGGCACGCTCTACCGCGAGGTCTTCGACGACGCCGCACGCGCGCGCTTCCTCGAGACGATCACGGGCCACGTCGGCGCAGTGCGCAGCGAGGACATCCGCGAGCGCGCCGTGCAGTACTGGACGTACGTCGACGCGAACCTGGGTCGCGACCTGCGTGCGGCCCTCGCCGCCGCGGACGCCCCGCTCGAGGGCGGCCAGCCCGGGACGGCCGCGGAGCCGGTCCGGGTCTGACCCCGTCACGGCCGCCCTGCGGGGCGGTCGCACCCCGTCGGCCGTCGCCCCTCGCCGGGGGCGGCGGCCGACGTCGTCCCGGCCCGGAGCGCGGCGGGCGCCCGTCCCGGGCACCGGGCCACCGCTCCCGCCGCCGGATGGAAAGATGGTCGCCATGAGTACCGAGAACGCCGCCGTGCCCGACCCCTCCACCGACGCGGTGCGCGACATCGCCGACGTGGCCGCCGTGGAGGTCATCACGTCCGCGGCCGTCCACCTCATGAGCGCCGCCGCCGTCAAGTGCGGGCTCGCGGAGGACGCGCAGGAGCAGGGCCACCTCGACCTGGACGAGGCGCGCAAGCTCATCAACGCGCTCGCCGCGCTCGTGACCGCGAGCGCCCCCGACATCGGCAACCAGCACGCCCGCTCGCTCCGCGACGGGCTGCGCTCGCTCCAGCTGGCCTTCCGCGAGGCGTCGGTCTACCCGGACGCCCCGGGCGAGGGGCCGGGCGAGAAGTACACGGGCGCCGTGAGTTGAGCACTCCCCCGGTCCCGCCCCCGCACGGCGGTCCCGCGAGACCGCCGCAGCCGCCCGTGAGCGTGCCGCGGGGCACCCCCGCCGGTGCGATCCCGGCGACCGGGCCGGGCGCCGTCGGGCCGCCGTCGTTCGCGCCCGCGGCGGCCGGGCCCGGAGGTGCCGCCCTCGGAGCGACGTCCGCCACGACGGCCACGGCGACCGCGCCGGGCGACGGCGCGGCCACGAGCGGCGACGTCGCGGCCCGGCCGCGACGTCGTCGCGGGGCCGTGGTCGCGATCGTCGTGCTCGCGCTGGCCCTCGCCGCGGCGCTGGGCGTCGGTGCGTACCTGTGGCTCACCACGACGCGCTGGCAGGAGACGAGCGCCGCGTGGGAGTCGGAGGCGCGCGGCCTCGGGCAGGACGTCGCGCAGCTGCGCACCGAGCTCGACGGCGCGAACGCGGAGCTCGAGTCCGCGCGCACGCAGCTCACCGCCGCCCAGGACCGCATCAGCGACCTCGCCAACGAGAAGGCCCAGCTGGGCGACGAGAACGAGGCGTCCCAGCAGTACCTGGACTACCAGAGCCGGGTGTCGGACGCCGCGGGCAAGGTCGCGGCCGCGCTCGGCCAGTGCACGACGGCGCAGACGCAGCTCATCGGGTACCTCAACAACCGGGACGCGTACGACCCCGCCGACATCGACCGGTTCGCGGACCAGGTCGGGGTGCTGTGCCAGCAGGCCACCGACGCGAACGCCCAGCTCCAGCAGGAGCTCGCCGGATGACGCGCCGCCCGTCGCGGCGCGCGGCCGTCCGCGCCGTCGGCTCGGTGCTCGGGCTGTCGCTCGTGGGCGGTGCGCTCGCCGCGTGCGGTGTCCTCCCGGAGCTCCCCGAGCCGGTGCCGGGCTCGGTCGTCCCGTCGCTCGTGGCGCCGGACGACCCGGCCGGCTCGGAGCACCTCTCCCCCGACGGGTTCGACGCCGTGCAGCGCATGGCCGTGCGCATCCGCAACGTGCGGTGCGACGGCCTGTCCACCGGGTCGGGGTTCGCCGTCGACTCCCGCACGCTCATCACCAACAAGCACGTGGTCGACTCGTCGCGCTCGCTCCAGCTCCTCACCTACGACGGGCGCGACATCGCGGCCCAGACGGCGAGCGTCGCGGGCCTGGCGGACCTCGCGATCGTCCGGACGGCGGAGGACCTCCCGTCCGCCCCGACCCTCGCCGCCGCCGACCCGGCGCCGGGCGACTCGGTGACGGTCGTCGGGTACCCCGAGGGCGGACGGCTGACCATCACGCAGGGCGCGGTCATCGGCACGACGACGGACCCGCTGCACGAGAACCTCGGCGAGGTGCTCGTCACCGACGCCCCCGTCGAGCCGGGCAGCTCGGGCTCCGCCGCGCTCAACGCGGCGGGCGAGGTGATCGGCGTCGTCTACGCGAAGACCTCGACGGAGAAGTCCCTGCTCGTGCCCGTGAGCACCCTCCAGACGATGCTCGGCGACGAGTCCGCGTTCACGGCCCTCCCGGAGTGCGACGCCTGACCCGTCCCGGCGTCCGAGCGCCCGCGGCCTCGACGACGAGGCGGTGCGCGCGGTTCCCGCGCGCACCGGGGACCTCAGGTCTACCCTTCGTGCCATGAGCACACACGCGAGCTCGGACACGCCCCCCGTCGACCCGGCGCACATCACCCACGCGGCACGCGACACGCTCACCGTGCGTCGCGTCTTCGGGGAGTCCTACGAGCGGGACGGCACGCTCGTCATCCCCGTCGCGACGGTCTGGGGCGGCACGGGCTCCGGCTGGGGGTCCGGCACCGGCGAGCTCTCCGGCAAGGGGGCCGCGGACTGGCGGCGTCGCGTCGGCGCGGCGTCCGCGCGCAAGGCGGACGCCGACCCGGGCGACGGCACCGCGGACGGCGGCTCGTCGTCCGACCCCGGTTCCGGCAACGCCGGGGGCGAGGCGGGCGGCGAGGGCTCGGGCGGTGGCGGCGGGTTCGGGGTGCGCGTCGTCGCGAAGGGCGTCTACGTCGTCGACGACGCGGGGGTGCGCTGGCAGCCGGCTCTCGACCTCAACCGCGTGATCCTCGGCGGTCAGGCCCTCGGCGCGGTCGTGGCGTTCTCGGCCGCGCTCGCGTGGGGCCTCAGCCGCCTGCGTCGGCGCTGAGACCGGACCGGGCGGTCGGTCGGCCTGGACCGGCCCCGCGGACGCGCCGGCCTCACCGGGCAGACCGACCGCCTCAGTCGGCCCGACCGACGCGCAGCTCGAGCCCGTCGACGCGCTCGGACACCACGGCGTCCGTCGCGAGCGCGGCGTTGACCTGCCCGAGCACGGCGTCGAGGCCGGCACGGTCGAGACCGGCGTCGATGCGCAGGACCACCGCGACCTCCGCCCGGCGGCCCGGCTCGGCCCAGACGCGCGCCACGTGCGGCACGCCCGCGAGCGACCCCTGGACCGCGGCGAGCACCTCGGGCACGACGACCCCGTCGACGACGGCGGGCGACCAGTCCTTGCCCTGCGCGAGCGCCCACACGGCCGGGCGCGGCACGAGCGCCGTGACCGGTCCCGCCGGGTCGAGCACGAGTAGCGACCAGTCCTCGCTCACGGCGGACAGCGCCGCGCGGCGCGCGTCCACCGGCACCGGCCGCGCGCCGGCGCGCCAGGCCGCCATCGCCGCGACGGACGTGAACACGGGCAGCGCGCGACGCCCGTCCGGCGCCTCGATGGCGACGACCCCGGCCGACGCCTCCTTGTCCACCGTGTGCCCGTGCTCGCCCTCGCCCGCGCTCTCGAGCTCGGCGAGGATCGGCACGAGGACGCGCGTCTCCCCGAGGCGCGCGACGACGTCGGACAGCGAGGCCGAGCCCGCGGCGTAGGCGTCGAGGAGCGCGGCGAGCGCGGGGTCGGCCGATCCGTCGTCGCCCGCGAAGCCGGAGGACGGCGGGAGCGCCTTGCCCGAGCCTGCGGCCTCGTGGTCGGTCGTCACGGCCGGCCCGCGACGTCGAGCGCCTGCGGGAGCGTGAACGCCCCCGCGTAGAGGGCCTTGCCCACGATCGCGCCCTCGACGCCGGCCGGCACGAGCGAGCGCAGCGCCTCGAGGTCCTCGAGGCTGGAGATGCCGCCGGAGGCGACGACGGGCGCGTCGGTGCGCGCCGCGACGTCGCGCAGCAGGTCGAGGTTCGGGCCGCGCAGCGTCCCGTCCTTCGTCACGTCCGTGACGACGTACCGTGCGCACCCGGCCGTCTCGAGGCGGTCGAGGACCTCCCAGAGGTCGCCGCCCTCCTGCGTCCAGCCGCGCGCGGCGAGCGTCGTGCCGCGCACGTCCAGACCGACGGCGACCGCGTCGCCGTGCTCCGCGATGACCTTCGCGGTCCACTCGGGGTTCTCGAGCGCGGCCGTCCCGAGGTTGACGCGGCGGGCGCCGGTCGCGAGCGCGCGCTCGAGCGACGCGTCGTCGCGGATGCCCCCGGACAGCTCGACCTGGACGTCGAGGCGCCCGACGACGTCCGCGAGCAGCTCCGCGTTGGAGCCGCGGCCGAACGCGGCGTCGAGGTCCACGAGGTGGATCCACTCCGCGCCGCCGGACTGCCAGTCGAGCGCGGCGGCGAGCGGGTCGCCGTACGAGGTCTCGGAGCCCGCCTCGCCCTGGACGAGGCGGACGGCCTGGCCGTCGGCGACGTCGACGGCGGGGAGCAGCACGAGGCGGTCGGTCACGAGGGTCTCCATCGGTGTAGGCGGTGGCGCGTCGCTCGCGCCGGGTGGTGCGCGCCGGGCGGTGTGCCTCGGTGCGCAGACGTTCAGAGCGAGCGGACCCAGTTCTCGAGCAGGGTCGCGCCGGCGTCGCCCGACTTCTCGGGGTGGAACTGCGTCGCCGACAGCGGGCCGTTCTCGACGGCCGCGACGAAGCGGCCACCGTGCTCGGACCACGTGACGAGCGGTCGGCGGACGGGCGAGTCCGCCGGGAGGTCCTGCCCGGTCGTGAACGACCGGGCGGCGTAGGAGTGCACGAAGTAGAAGCGCTCGTGCTCGACGCCGCGGAACAGCACGCTGCCCTCGGGCACGTCGACCGTGTCCCAGCCCATGTGCGGCACGACGTCGGCCTCGAGGCGGTCGACGAGGCCCGCCCACTCCCCGAGCCCGTCGGTGAGCGTCCCGTGCTCGTCGCCCTGCTCGAACATGACCTGCATGCCCACGCAGATCCCGAGGACGGGCCGCCCGCCGGCGAGACGCCGGCCGACGATCTCGTCGCCGCGCACGCCGCGCAGGCCGGTCATGACCGCGGCGAACGCGCCGACGCCCGGGACGACGAGGCCGTCCGCGTCCTGCGCGCGCGCCCGGTCGGCGGTCAGCTCGACGTCCGCGCCGACGCGCTCGAGCGCGCGCACGGCCGAGCGGACGTTGCCGAAGCCGTAGTCGAGCACGACGACGGACGGGCGGCGGGCGGTCGACGGCGTGGGGCCGGGCTCGGTCATGCGCCGTCCTTCCGTGCGCGCCGCGCCGCGGACGTGAGCAGGCGCATCGCCTTCCAGCGGGAGATCGACGAGCTCGCCACGACGCCGTCCTGGTCGGCGAGCGTCGTCGTGCCGGTGATCAGGTCCTCGAGCGACTCGGGCGCACCGCCGAGCACGAGGCCCGGCGCGAGGCGGTCGCCCTGCACGCCGTCCGCCCAGCGCGTCATCGTGAGCTGCTCGCCGCTGCGCTCGACGAGCACGAGCGGCACGCCCTTGACGAGGGTGGTCAGGGCGGCGGCCGCGTGCGCGGGCGCGTCGCCCGCCGGGTCGCGCAGCACCGCCACGGCACCGACGTCGGTCGGGACGACGTCCGCCTCGACCTGCGCGAGCGAGCACGCCGCCGCGAGCGGCTCCGCGCCCGCGATCTGCGTGATGAGCGCCACGAGGTCGGGGACCGCCGAGGCCGTCAGCGACGAGAGGTCGTCGGGGATCTCGACGCCGTCCAGCGCGTCGTCATCGTACGTGCTCACAGGGCTCCCTTCGTGGACGGGACGCCCTCGACGCGCGGGTCCGGCGCGACGGCGGCGCGCAGCGCCCGGGCGAGCGCCTTGAACTGCGCCTCGACGATGTGGTGCGGGTCGCGGCCCGCGAGGACGCGCACGTGGATGCAGATGCCCGCGTGGTGCGCGATCGACTCGAGCACGTGCCGCGTGAGCGACCCCGTGAAGTGCCCGCCGATGAGGTGGTACTCCTGGCCCTCGGGCTCCCCCGAGTGCACGAGGTACGGGCGCCCGGACACGTCCACGACGGCGAGCGCGAGGGCCTCGTCGAGCGGGACCGTCGCGTCGCCGAAGCGCCCGATGCCCACCTTGTCGCCGAGCGCGACGCGCAGCGCCTCGCCGATCGTGATCGCGACGTCCTCCACCGTGTGGTGCGCGTCGATGTGGGTGTCCCCCGTCGCGACCACCTTGAGGTCGATGAGCGAGTGCTTGCCCAGCGCCGTCAGCATGTGGTCGTAGAACGGGACGGTCGTCGAGATCTCGGTGACCCCCGACCCGTCGAGGTCGAGCTCGACGAGCACGCTCGACTCGGACGTCGCGCGCTCGATGCGCGCGGTGCGCTTCACAGTCCTGCCACCTCCACGAGGGCCTGTCGGAAGGCCCTCATCTCGTCGCCGGTGCCGATCGACACCCGCAGCCAGCCGTCGGGACCAGTCTCCCGGATGAGCACGCCCCGCTCCAACAACGCCGCCCAGACCGCGTGCCGGTCGGCGAACGTGCCGAACAGGACGAAGTTGGCGTCGGACTCCGCGACGTCGAGCGGGCGACCGTCCGGGTGCCGCAGCGAGCGCAGCCACGCGACGGTCTCGTCGCGGCGCTCGCGCAGCGCGGACACCTGCGCGAGCAGCTCGCCCGAGTGCGCGAGGGCCGCGCGCGCGACCGCCTGCGTCACGGCCGACAGGTGGTAGGGCAGGCGCACGACGCGCAGCGCGTCGACGAGCTCGCGCGACGCCGCGAGGTACCCGACGCGGGCGCCCGCGAGCGCGAACGCCTTGGACATCGTGCGCGTCACCGCGAGGTTCGGGTAGCGATCGAGCAGCTCGAGGGCCGACGGCGTCCCCGCCCGCCGGAACTCGCCGTACGCCTCGTCGACGACCACCACGGCGGGTGCGTCCCGCCCGTCGGGGAGCGGGACCCGCACCGCGAGCGCCGCCTCGCACACCGCCTCGACCGTCGCGGCGGGCAGCGCCGTGCCGGTCGGGTTGTTCGGGCTCGCGAGCAGGACGACGGACGGCTGCTCGCGCGCGACGACCTCGCGGGCGTGCTCGGGGTCGAGCGTGAAGTCGTCCGCGCGGCGCCCGACGACCCACGCCGTGTGGGTGTCGCGCGCGTACTCGGGGTACATCGAGTACGTCGGGGCGAAGGAGACGGCCGTGCGCCCCGGGCCGCCGAACGCCTGCAGCACGTGGAGCATGATCTCGTTCGAGCCGTTCGCGGCCCACAGCCGGTCCGCCTCCAGCGCGACGCCCGACTCCGTGCCAAGGTAGGCGGCGAGGTCGGCGCGCAGGCCGAGGAAGTCGCGGTCGGGGTAGCGGTTCAGCCCGGTGGCGGCGTCGTGCACGGCGCGGGTGATCGTCGCGACGACGGCCTCGCTCGGCGCGTGCGGGTTCTCGTTGACGTTGAGCAGGACCGGGACGTCGAGCTGCGGCGCGCCGTACGGCTCGACGCCGGCGAGCTCGGGGCGCAGCGGGAGCAGGGGTCGTCCCGCGACGGAGGGTGGGGTCACTCCCACAGTCTACGAACCGTCGGCGCGCGGCCGCCCGTGACGTCCGGCACGCGGTCACCCGGGACGACCGGCGCGCGGCGGTCACCCGGGGCGGTCGGCGCGCGGTCCGGCCGGGACGGTCGGCCTCGCCGGCGAGAGGCGGAGGTCCTGACCTGAACGGACGTCGGTCGCCGGTCCGGCCGTCCGGGGCGCCGGAGCGGCCTCGCGCGCGTAGCGTCGAGAGGGTAGGGAGGACCGTCGGCAGGGTCCTCCTGGCCCCTCTCCCCGAGAAGACGAGGTGATCCCCGTGCCCACCATGCGTGCCGCCGTCGTCCGTTCGTTCACCGACCCGCTGGTCGTCGAGGAGCTCGACGTCCCGTCGCCCGGGCCCCACGAGGCCCTGGTCAAGGTCGACTACACCGGCGTGTGCCACACGGACCTGCACGCCGCGCGCGGTGACTGGCCGGTGAAGCCCGCTCCCCCGTTCGTGCCGGGCCACGAGGGCGTCGGCACGGTCGTCGCCGTCGGCGACCAGGTGACGCGCGTGCGGGTGGGCGACACGGTCGGCAACGCCTGGCTGTGGAGCGCGTGCGGCGAGTGCGAGTACTGCGAGACGGGCTGGGAGACCCTGTGCCCGCAGCAGAAGAACGGCGGCTACTCGGTCGACGGGTCGTTCGGCCAGTACATGCTCGTCGACTCGCGGTACTGCCCCGTGGTCCCGGACGGGGTCGACCTCTCCGCCGTCGGGCCGATCCTGTGCGCCGGCGTCACCGTCTACAAGGGGCTCAAGGTCACGGACACCCAGCCCGGCGAGTGGGTGCTGGTCTCCGGGATCGGCGGCCTCGGCCACATCGCGGTGCAGTACGCGGTCGCCATGGGCCGCCGCGTCGCCGCGGTCGACGTCGACGACGAGAAGCTCGCGCTCGCGCGCAAGCACGGTGCCGAGGTCACGGTGAACGCGGCGACGTCGCCCGACGCCGCGGCGGAGATCCGGGAGCAGACGGGCGGCGGCGTCCACGGCGCACTCGTCACCGCCGTCAACGCGCACGCGTTCCCGCAGGCCGTGGGCGCGCTGCGCCGCGGTGGCACGGTCTCGCTCGTCGGTCTCCCGCCGGAGAAGTTCCCGCTCGACATTTTCACGACCGTCCTCTTCGGCCTGACCGTGCGCGGCTCCATCGTGGGGACGCGCAAGGACATGGCGGAGGCGCTCGACTTCTTCGCGCGCGGGAAGATCAGCCCGACGTACACGGTGCGTCCGCTCGACGACGTCAACGCGATCTTCGCCGAGATGGAGGAGGGTCGGATCGACGGGCGCGTGGTCATGGACATGCGCTCCTGACGTCGCGCCGCCGCCCCTCGCGGCGTCCCGGCCCGTGACCCCCGACCGGGTCGCGGGCCGGGGCTGTGCACGACGCCCCGAGGGTCGGCGGGTGCGCCTACGATCGTGCGGGTGAGCCCCACCGACCCGTACGCCGACCTGCCCTTCGACCCGGCCGACGAGCCGCCGCTCGACGAGCCCGCCGACCCGTTCGGCGACCCGTGGGCGGGGGCGGCGCCGCAGGCGGCGGGGACCGCGGCTCCCGCCGCGGGCCCGGCCGGCGTCGAGGTCCCGGACACGGACGCCCGGGGCGGCGACCCCGCGCCCGACCCCGCGCCCGTTCCGGCGGCCGACGGCGGCGAGGCAGCCAAGCGGGCCAAGCTCGCCATGCTGCGCGGCCTCCTCGACGGGCAGTCGCTGCGCGAGGACGCCGAGACCGCGCTGCGCGCCCTCGTGGGGCGTGACGACGCGACGCTGCGCGAGGACCAGTGGCGCGCGATCGAGGCCCTCGTGGCGTTCCGCCGCCGCGCGCTCGTCGTGCAGCGCACGGGGTGGGGCAAGTCCGCCGTGTACTTCGTCGCGACCCGGCTGCTGCGCGACCGCGGTGCCGGCCCGACGGTGATCGTGTCCCCCCTCCTCGCGCTCATGCGCGACCAGATCTCGGCGGCGGCCCGGGCCGGGATCAAGGCGGTGACGATCAACTCGGCCAACGTCACCGAGTGGGACGACGTCCACCGCGCGATCGCGGACGGCGAGGTCGACGTCCTCCTGTGCTCGCCGGAGCGGCTCAACAACCCCGGCTTCCGCGACGAGGTCCTCCCCCGGCTCGCGGCCGACGCGGGCCTCGTCGTCATCGACGAGGCACACTGCATCTCGGACTGGGGCCACGACTTCCGTCCGGACTACCGGCGCATCCGCACCCTGCTCGCCGACCTGCCGCCCGGCATCCCGGTGCTCGCGACGACCGCGACGGCGAACGAGCGCGTGACCGCCGACGTCGCGGAACAGCTCGGCGTGACGGCGGCGCACGCCGCGGGCGGGGCCGTCGGCGACGCCGCGGGCGCGGCAGCCCACGAGGACGTGCTGGTCCTGCGCGGCGGCCTGGACCGCGAGTCGCTGCACCTCGCCGTCCTGCGCCTGCCCGACCAGCCGACGCGCGTCGCGTGGCTCGTCGAGGCGCTGCAGGACGTCGACGGCTCGGGGATCGTGTACTGCCTCACCGTCTCCGCCGCCGAGCAGGTCGCGAGCCAGCTCCGCGCCGCCGGTCTGGCGGTCGCGTCGTACACGGGCCAGACGGACCCCGCCGAGCGCGAGCGGCTCGAGGAGGACCTCAAGGAGAACCGGGTCAAGGCGCTCGTCGCGACCTCCGCGCTCGGGATGGGCTTCGACAAGCCGGACCTGGCCTTCGTCGTCCACCTCGGGGCGCCGAGCTCGCCCATCGCGTACTACCAGCAGGTCGGGCGCGCGGGCCGTGGCGTGGACTCGGCCGTCGTGGTGCTGCTGCCGGGCGAGGAGGACCGCCGCATCTGGGAGTGGTTCGCGTCCACCGCGTTCCCGCCGCAGGACCAGGTGCGCGCGACCCTCGACGCCCTCGGCGCGGGCGGCGCGCAGTCCGTCGCGCAGCTCGAGACGCAGGTCGACCTCAAGCGGTCGCGCCTCGAGGGCATGCTCAAGGTGCTCGACGTCGACGGCGCGGTCCGCCGGGTCAAGGGCGGGTGGGAGGCCACGGGCGAGCCCTGGACGTACGACTCCGAGCGCTATGAGCGCGTCGACGCCACGCGCTCGGCCGAGCAGCAGGCGATGCTCGACTACGAGGCCACCGACGGGTGCCGCATGGCGTTCCTGCGCGCCGCGCTCGACGACCCGGAGCTCGAGGACGGCTGGCGGTGCGGCCGCTGCGACACGTGCGGCGGCGTGACGCTGCCCGCGCTCCCCGACGCGGAGGCCGTCGCCGCCGCGCGCGCCGACATGGACCGCCCGGGCGTCGAGGTCGTGGCGCGTCGGCAGTGGCCGAGCGGCATGGACCGCCTGGGGCTCGACCTGCGCGGGCGCCTCGGTGCGGACGAGCTCGCGGAGACCGGGCGCGCGGTCGCGCGCCTCGACGGGCTCGGCTGGTCCGCGCCGCTGCGCGAGCTCTTCGCGGCCACGACGCCCGACGGCGACACCCCCGTCGCGCTCCGGCGCGCCGCCGCGCGCGTCCTCGACGACTGGGCGGAGCTCTACGAGGCCGCCCCGCAGCCGGACGGGGAGACCCTCGCCGACGACGCACCCGGCGGCGGCGGGGGTCCCGCCGAGCGGCGGCTGCTCGTGGACGGCGTCGTCGCGGTCCGCTCCGCGACGCGACCGCGGCTCACGTTCCACCTGGCGACCGGCCTCGCGAGCTACCTCGGCAAGCCGCTCATCGGCGCGGTCGGGCCGGTCCCGGGCCGCGAGGAGCCGGGCCGGCACGACGTCAACTCCGCGACGCGCCTCGCGGGCGTCGCGGGCCGTCTCCAGCTCGAGCTGTCGGACGCCGCGCGCGCGGGTCTCGCCGGTCGCCGCGTGCTGCTCGTCGACGACTACACCGAGTCGGGCTGGACCCTCACGGTCGCGGCGCGCCTGCTGCGCCGCGCCGGGGCGGCGGCGGTGCACCCGTTCGTGCTCGGGGTGCGCTGACGCGGTCCCGTGCCAGGGCCGGGCGCGTCACCAGCGCAGGCGCAGCTCGGTGTACGTCGTGTCGACGAAGCCGAGCGAGCGGTAGAGCGGCTCGCCCTCCGGCGTCGCGTGGAGGGACACGGAGTCCGTGCCCGCTTCGCGTGCCCAGTCGAGGGCCGCTCCGACGCACGCGCGCCCGAACCCCCGGCCGCGGTCGGCCGGGTGCGTGCAGACGTTCGACAGGTGCGCCGTCGTGCCGCGGGGGTTGCGGGCCGACGGCACGGACCGGTGCAGCTCGACGAGCGCGCACGCGGCGAGGCGTCCCGGCGCGTCCACGACGAACGCGGCGACGTCCGCCGTCGCGAGACCCGCGGCGAACCACTCGCGAGCCCGCTCCTGCCACGTCGGGTCCTCCGCGCCGGGCTCGCCCATCGCGCGCATGAGGTGCACCCGCAGCGACACCAGGTCGGCGGCGTCGCGCGGGACCGCACGCCGCACCCGCACGACGCCGTCCCGCGCCGCGGCACCGTGCGAGGCACCGTCGTGCGGGCCGCCGTCGTGCGGGACGCCGTCCTGCGCGGCGGTCACAGGAACCGCGCCCGCACCGCCTCGCCGTGCGCCGGGAGGTCTTCGTCGTTCGCCACCGCGACGATCCGGTCCGCGAGGTCCTCGAGCGCGTCGCGGTCGTACTCGACCACCTGGACGGCCTTGACGTAGCTGTGCACGCCGAGCCCGCTGGAGAAGTGCGCGCAGCCGCCCGTCGGCAGGACGTGGTTCGACCCGGCCATGTAGTCGCCGAGGGAGACCGGCGACCACGGGCCGACGAAGATCGCCCCCGCGCTCGTGACGCGCTCGGCGAGCTCGGCCGCCCCCGCGGCCTGGATCTCCAGGTGCTCCGCGCCGTAGGCGTCCACCACCTGCAGCCCGTGCTCGAGGTCGTCGACGAGCACGATCGCGGACTGCGGGCCCGCGAGCGACTGCGCGACGCGCTGCGCGTGCTTGGTCGCGGTCACGAGGCCCGCGAGACGCGCCTCCACCGCGGCGGCGAGCTCGACCGACGGGGTGACGAGCACCGCGGCAGCCAGCGGGTCGTGCTCCGCCTGGCTGATGAGGTCGGCCGCGACGTGCCCCGGGTCCGCCGAGGCGTCGGCGAGGACCGCGATCTCGGTGGGACCCGCCTCCGCGTCGATGCCGACGACGCCCCGCACGAGGCGCTTGGCCGCCGCGACGAAGACGTTGCCGGGGCCCGTCACCACGTCGACCGGCTCGCACAGCACGGCGCCGTCCTGCGGCTCGCTGCCGGCCGCGCCGTACGCGAACATCGCGACCGCCTGCGCCCCGCCGACGGCGTACACCTCGTCGACGCCGAGCAGCGCGCACGCGGCGAGGATCGTCGGGTGCGGCAGGCCGCCGCTGTCCCGCTGGGGCGGCGACGCGACGGCGAGGCTCGGCACGCCCGCCTCCTGCGCCGCGACGACGTTCATCACGACGGACGACGGGTAGACGGCCAGGCCACCGGGGGCGTAGAGCCCGACGCGGCGCACGGGCACCCACCGCTGGCGGACCTGGGCGCCCGGCGCGACCTGGACCGTGAAGTCCTGCGGGCGCTGCGCCGCGTGCACGAGCCGGACCCGGCGGATCGACTCCTCGAGGCCCGCGCGGACCTGCGGGTCGAGCGCCGCGAGCGCCGCGGCGATCTCGCCGGCCGGGACCCGCAGGTGCTCCGGCCGCACGCCGTCGAAGCGCTCGGCGTACTCGCGCAGGGCCTCGGCCCCGCGCGTCCGCACCGCCTCGAGGATCGGCGCGACCCGATGCGCCGCGTCCTCCACGCCGACCTCTGCGCGCGGCAGGGCCTCGGCGAGCTCGCGTGCGGACAGGGAACGCCCTCGGAGATCGATGCGGGAGATCATGCGACGAGTCTAGGAGTTCCGGGGGCTCCGCGACGAGCGCGTTCCGCCCTGCGGTCCTCTCGGCGGCGCACCTGCGCGTCGCGACCCGCGCGCTCGGCCGTCACGCCGGTGACGTCCCGCCGAGACCCGTCCCGCCGAGACCCGTCCCGCCGAGCGTCGTGTCGTCGAGCGTCGTGTCGTCGCAGCGCTCACCGCCGGGGAGAATGGCGTCATGAACCCCTCCGACGACGCCCGCCCGGTCGAGATCTCCGACGACGTCATCCGCCTCGGGCAGTTCCTCAAGCTCGCGGGGCTCGCCGAGTCCGGCGCGGAGGCGCGCGACCTCGTCACCGAGGGCGAGGTCCGCGTGAACGGCGAGGTGGACACCCGCCGGGGACGCCAGCTGCACCGCGGCGACGTCGTCACGGTCGACCGGCCGCAGGGTCGGGAGAGCGCGACCGTCGCCTGAGCGGCCGGTACGGCCCGCCCCGCCGGGTCAGGCCATGTAGGTCGAGGCCATCACCTTGTCCGGCGTGAGGCGCAGCACGACACGCTCCGGCTTGGGCGTCAGCGGGCGGTAGCGACGGGCGTAGCGCGCGACGGCGTCCGCCACCTCGTCCGCGTCCTCGACGACCTCGATCGTCCCCTCGAGCGTGAGCCACCGCCCGCCGTCGACCTGGCACACCGCGGCGCGCGGGTGGGCGCCGTCCGGGCCGGTCCGGCGGGCGTTGCGCGCCTTCACCGACCCGCGGTTCGTCGTGATCCGCACGACGCCCGCGTCCGGGTCCCAGGTGAACGCCACCGGGACGACGTGCGGGCTCCCGTCCTCGCGCAGGGTCGTGAGCGTGGCCAGGTGCCGCTCGGTGACGAAGACGCGCTGCTCGGGGTTGAGTCGGATCACGCTCGCGAGTCTAGGCGTGGCCGCGCGGCGTCGGCCGGAGCCGACCCGTGCCGGTCGTCACACGGTGCCGGGGGCCGTGCCGCCTGGGTACGGCACGGGCGGGTCCGGGACGCGCCGTCCCCGTGCGGCACCGCGCGCAGGGCCGGAGACCGACGACGGCACGCTGTCAGAGCAGGCAGGACGGCCCGAGCAGCGCCTTGAGGTCGCCGAACAGCGCCGGCGACTTCTCGACCCGCAGCCCGTCGCCCGCGCGCACGACCGTCGTCTTGCCGGGCTCGAGGACCTGGACGTGCACCTCGGCCGAGCCGGGGTGCGTCGCGAGGACCTCGCGCAGGCGCAGGATGATCGGCTCGACGCAGCGCGTGTGCGAGACCTTCACGGCGAGCGGCGACTCCGCGCCCACGGTGATGTCCGGGAGCGAGACCTCCATCGCCTGGAGCTGCATCGTGTCGTCGCGCCGACGCACGCGCCCGCGCAGGACCACGACCTGGTCCTCGGCGAGGACGGTCGAGTAGGCGAGGTACGTCTCGCCGAAGAACATCACCTCGACGGCGCCCTCGAGGTCCTCGATCGTCACGGCGGCCCACGGGTTGCCGTTCTTGCTCATCTTGCGCTGGAGCGACGTCACGAGGCCGGCGATCGTCACGGTGGAGCCGTCGGGCCGGCCCTCGTCGGCGAGCAGGTTGGCGATCCCGGTGTCCGCCGCGCGCGTCAGCACGTGCTCGAGACCGGACAGCGGGTGGTCGGAGACGTACAGGCCGAGCATCTCGCGCTCGAACGCGAGGCGCTGCTTCTTGTCCCAGTCCGGGAGGTCGGGCACGTCGACGGAGAACGACATGCCGTCCTCGGCGTCGGCGCCCCCGAAGTCGGCGAAGAGGTCGAACTGGCCCTCCGCCTCCTTGCGCTTGACGCTGATCACCGAGTCGACGGCCTGCTCGTGCACGACGAGCAGGGCTCGCCGCGCGTGCCCGAGCGAGTCGAACGCGCCCGCCTTGATGAGCGACTCGATGGTGCGCTTGTTGCAGACGACGGCCGGCACCTTGTCGAGGAAGTCGGTGAACGACGTGAACGCGCCCTTCTCCTCGCGCGTGCGGATGATCGCGTCGACGACGTTCGCGCCGACGTTGCGCACGCCCGTGAGGCCGAACCGGATGTCGCCGCCCACCGCGGTGAACTTCGCCGCCGAGTCGTTCACGTCCGGCGGGAGAACGGTGATGTGCATGCGCCGGCACTCGTTGAGGTAGAGGGCCAGCTTGTCCTTGTCGTCGCGCACGCTCTGCAGGAGCGCCGCCATGTACTCCGTCGGGTAGTTCGCCTTGAGGAACGCCGTCCAGTACGCCACGAGGCCGTACCCCGCGGAGTGCGCCTTGTTGAAGGCGTAGCCCGCGAAGGGGACCAGCGTGTCCCAGACCGCCCGGATCGCGGCGTCGGAGTACCCGCGCTCGCGGCAGCCCGCCTGGAACGGCACGAACTCCTTGTCGAGGATCTCCTTCTTCTTCTTGCCCATCGCACGCCGCAGCAGGTCGGCCTGCCCGAGCGAGTACCCGGCGAGGATCTGCGCGGCCCTCTGGACCTGCTCCTGGTAGACGATGAGGCCGTAGGTCTCGTCCAGGATCTCCGCGAGGGGCTGCTCGAGCTCCGGGTGGATGGGCTCGATCTTCTGCAGGCCGTTCTTGCGCAGCGCGTAGTTCGTGTGCGAGTTCATGCCCATCGGGCCCGGGCGGTAGAGCGCGATGACGGCCGAGAGGTCGTCGAACTTGTCCGGCTTCATCTGGCGCAGGAGCGCGCGCATGGGGCCGCCGTCGAGCTGGAACACGCCGAGCGTGTCGCCGCGCGCGAGCAGCTCGTACGACGCCTTGTCGTCGAGCGTGAGCGACTCGATCTCGATCGGCTCCTTGCCGTTCATCTCGATGTTCTCGAGCGCGTCGTCGAGGATGGTGAGGTTGCGCAGCCCGAGGAAGTCCATCTTGATGAGGCCGAGGCCCTCGGACGTCGGGTAGTCGAACTGCGTGATGACCGCGCCGTCCTGGGGACGGCGCATGATCGGGATGATGTCGATGAGCGGGTCGCTCGACATGATGACGCCCGCCGCGTGCACGCCCCACTGCCGCTTCAGGCCCTCGATGCCGCGCGCGAGCTCGACGACGCGCTGCGCCTCCGGGTCGGTGTCGTGGAGCTGGCGGAACTCCGCGGCCTCGGAGTACCGCTCGTGCTTCGGGTCGAAGATCCCCGACAGGGGGATGTCCTTGCCCATCACGGCCGGCGGCATCGCCTTGGTGAGCTTCTCCCCCATCGCGAACGGGAAGCCGAGGAGCCGTGCCGAGTCCTTGAGGGCCTGCTTGGCCTTGATCGTCCCGTAGGTGACGATCTGGGCGACGCGGTCGTCGCCGTACTTCTCGGTGACGTACCGGATGACCTCCCCGCGCCGACGCTCGTCGAAGTCGACGTCGACGTCGGGCATGGAGACGCGCTCGGGGTTGAGGAACCGCTCGAAGATCAGCCCGTGCTCCAGCGGGTCGAGCTCCGTGATGCCCATGAGGTACGACGCCATCGAGCCGGCGGCCGACCCACGGCCGGGCCCGACGCGGATGCCCTGGTCCTTGGCCCAGTTGATGAAGTCGGCGACCACGAGGAAGTACCCCGGGAAGCCCATCTGGATGATGACCTCGGTCTCGTACTGCGCCTGCTTGCGCGCCGCGTCCGGGATGCCGTTCGGGTAGCGGCGGTGCAGCCCGCGCTCGACCTCCTTGACGAACCAGCTCGTCTCGTCCTCGCCCTCGGGGACGGGGAACCGCGGCATGTAGTTCGCCTTCGTGTTGAACGACACCTCGCACTGCTCGGCGATGAGCAGCGTGTTGTCGCACGCCTCGGGGAGCTCCGCGAACACCCGGCGCATCTCGGCCGCCGACTTCACGTAGTAGCCGGTGCCGTCGAACTTGAACCGGTCCGGGTCGTCGAGCGTCGACCCGGAGTTGATCGCGAGCAGCGCCTCCTGGCTGGACGCGTCCTCCTCGCGCACGTAGTGGAGGTCGTTCGTCGCGACGAGCCGCGCGCCGATGGTCTCCGCGAGGCGGAGCAGGTCCTTCGTGACCCGGGTCTCGATGTCGATCCCGTGGTCCATGAGCTCGACGAAGAAGTTCTCGCGGCCGAAGATGTCCTGGAGCTCGCCCGCCGTCCGCACCGCCTCGTCCCACTGGCCGAGGCGCAGGCGCGTCTGGATCTCGCCCGACGGGCACCCGCTCGTCGCGACGAGGCCCTTGCCGTAGCGCTGGAGCAGGTCGCGGTCCATGCGCGGCCACTTGCCCATCTGGCCCTCGAGCGACGCGAGCGACGACGCCCGGAACAGGTTGTGCAGCCCTTCGTTGTCCTTCGCGAGCAGCGTCATGTGCGTGTACGCACCGCGCGCCGAGACGTCGTCGGACTCCTGCCCCTGCTGCCCGAACCGCACGCGGGTCTGGTCGAACCGGCTCGTGCCCGGCGTGACGTACGCCTCCACGCCGATGATCGGCTTGATGCCCTTCGCCTGCGCCCGCGACCAGAACTCGAACGCCCCGAACACGTAGCCGTGGTCCGTCGTCGCGATGGCCTTCTGCCCCAGGCGCTCGACCTCGTCGAACAGGTCCCCGATCCGGGCCGCGCCGTCCAGCATCGAGTACTCGGTGTGGACGTGGAGGTGGACGAAGTCCTCAGTCGCGGTGGGCATGCACCGATCTTAGGCGTGCCCCACCCACACTCCCGCGAGGTCGCGGCGGGTCGTGCAGCACGTCACGCGGACGACCCGCCGCCCCCGCCCGACGGCACGTCAGACGTCGGTCGTGAGGGTCTTCGCGGCGTCGCGGTGGTCGATGCCCGCGTCGAGGTAGACGGGCCCGGACACGGCGTAGCCGAGCCGCTCGTAGAAGCCGATCGCCTGGACCTGGGCGGAGAGGAGCACGCGCACGGTGCGGCGTCCGTCCGGTCCGGGGACCGCGTGCTCGGCGAGCGCGACCTCCTCCAGCGCGCGCATCACCGCGGCGCCCGCGCCGGTGCCGCGTGCGACCGCGGCGACCGCGACCCGGCCGACGTGCACCTCGCCCGGGTGCCCGGGGTCCGTGAGGAGCCGGCCCGTGCCGACCACCTCCCCGCCCCGCTCGCGGTCCCGCACGAGCACGTGCGTGGTCGTCTCCGCGGTGTCCAGGTCGTCGATCTCCTCCTCGACCGGGACGCCCTGCTCGTCGACGAACACCGCGAGCCGCAGCGCGTGCGCGGCGGCCAGCCCGGCGTCGTCGACCACGCGCTCCACGGCGAGCCGGGCGTCGCCCGGCCCCGGGGCGGCGACGGTCACGCGTACGCCCCGCGCAGCACCTCGAGCGCGTGCGCGAGGTCGTCCGGGTACTCGCTCGTCAGCTCGAGCCACTGCCCGGTCGTGGGGTGCTCGAACCCGAGGCGCATCGCGTGCAGCCACTGGCGCGTCAGGGCCACGCGCGAGGCCAGCACCGGGTCGGCGCCGTACGTGAGGTCGCCGACGCACGGGTGCCGCAGCGCGGAGAAGTGCACGCGGATCTGGTGCGTGCGGCCCGTCTCGAGGTGCACCTCGACGAGGGACGCGGCGGGCAGCATCTCGAGCACCTCGTAGTGCGTGACCGACGGCTTGCCCTCCGCCGTGACGGCGAACTTCCAGTCCGCGCTCGGGTGCCGCCCGATCGGTGCGTCGATCGTCCCGGTGGTCGGCTCGGGGTGGCCCTGGACGAGCGCGTGGTACACCTTCTCGACCGTGCGCTCCTTGAAGGCGCGCTTGAGCGCGGTGTACGCGACCTCGCTCTTCGCGACGACCATGAGCCCCGACGTCCCGGCGTCGAGGCGGTGCACGATGCCCTGGCGCTCCGCGGCGCCCGACGTCGAGATCCGGTACCCCGCGGCCGCGAGGGCGCCGACGACGGTCGGACCGGTCCAGCCCGGCGACGGGTGGGCCGCGACCCCGACGGGCTTGTCGACGACCACCAGGTCGTCGTCGTCGTGCACGATGCCCATGCCCGGCACGGGTTCCGCGACGACCTCGACCGCGGGCGCGGCGTCGGGCACGTCGACCTCGAGCCACCCGCCCGGGACGAGCCGGTCGGACTTGCCGACCTCGCGCCCGTCGAGGCGGACCGCGCCGCTCGCGGCGAGCTCCGCCGCCCGGGTCCGCGAGAGGCCGAGGAGCCGGGACAGTCCGGCGTCGACGCGCTCGCCCGCGAGGCCGTCGGGCACCGGGAGCGACCGGAGGCTCACCGCGCCCCCTCGTCGTCGGTCCGCGAGACGGTCGGCTCGGGCGCGGGCCCCGACGTCGGCTCGACGACGCCCTCCGCGCTCGACGCGCCGTCCGCGTCGTCACCACCGTGACGCGTCCCGTCGAGACCGATCCCGAGCACCGACAGGACGGCGATCATCACGGCCGCGGCCACGATCGCGATGTCCGCGACGTTGCCCACGAACCAGTTCGCGTAGGCGATGAAGTCGACGACGTGCCCGCGCGCGAAGCCGGGCTCACGGAAGAAGCGGTCGACGAGGTTGCCGAGCGCACCGCCCAGCAGCAGGCCCAGCGCGACCGCCCACGCGCGCGAGCCGATGCGGCTCACCATGCGCACGATGACGACGACGACCGCGACCACGACGATCGTCAGGAGCCACGTCATGCCGGTCGCGATGGAGAGCGCCGCACCGGGGTTGTAGATGAGCCGCAGCCCGAGCAGCGAACCCACGAGCGGGATCGTGTCGTCGCCGAGCGTCAGGCTCGACTCCGCCCACCACTTGGTGAGCTGGTCGAGCACGAGGACGAGGACGGCGAGGACGACGGTCCACACGACCAGGACGCGGCGCGGACCGCGCCGGACGGCTCCTGCGGAGGGTTCGGCGGGCGCCTGCGGGGAGGCGTCGGCGGGGTCGGTGGGCTCGGGGCGCGCGGAGGTGGACATCGGCGGCAAGTCTGCCACGTCGTCGCCCTGGTCGACGCGGCCCGGCGACGGACCGGCGCTCAGCGCCGCTCGGCGCGCTGCTTGGCCTCGACGGAGAGGTTCGCGCGCGGGAACGCCTGCAGGCGCGCCTTGCCGATCGGCAGCCCCGTCTCCTCGCACGTCGCGTACGTGCCGGCCGCGATGCGGTCGAGCGCGTGCGAGGTCTGCGCGAGGAGGTCGCGCACGTTGTTGACGAGCGTCAGCTCCTGCTCACGCTCCAGGGCGCTGGACCCGGAGTCGGCCTGGTCGTCGCCGGCGCCGTCACCGGAGTGCCGCAGGAGGTTCGACAGCTCCTCGTCGGCGACGGCGAGCTCCCCCTCCAGCCGCTCCTTCTCGGCGAGCAGCTCCGCGGCGAGCTCCTCGGCCTCGCGCAGGGTCCAGGGCTCCTCCCCGTCGCGCACGGGGAAGGACTTGACGTCCTTCGCGAGGTTCGGGAATCGGTCGCGCACGGCCGAACGGGCCGCGGTGGTGAGCTTGGTCATGTCGCCCCTCCAAGTTCGAGTCACGCGAGAGTAGACGCAGCGGCCGGCACGCACAACACACCACGCCGGACCGCCGAGGCGGGAGCAAGGCGCAGGTGCGAGGCGTACCGGCCGCTGCCGGACTGTCGACGCAGGTGCTAGATGCCGGGAGCGAGGTCGCTCGTGCGGCTCGCCCCGCCGACGTTGCTGCGCGGCGGGAGGGCGCTGCCCCGGTTGTCCAGGTCACCCAGCAGGTTCTGCAGGTAGCTCTTGAGACGCGTGCGGTAGTCGCGCTCGAAGATCCGCAGCTCGTCGATCTTGCGCTCGAGGAGCGAACGCTCCTGCTCGAGCTGCGAGAGCGTGCGGTGCGAGGTCTCCTCGGCCTCGCGCACGATGCGCGAGCCCTCCTCCTTGGCCTCCGCGATGAGGCGGTCGCCCTCCTCCTGGCCGGAGCGCACGTAGTCGTCGTGCAGCTTCTGGGCCAGCTGGAGCATGCCGGTCGCCGACTCGGGCTCCGCCGCGTTCTTCGTGACGACGGCCTGCGAGATCGGGGCCGCGCGCACGGGCTCCGGCTCCGGCTCGGGCGCCTTCGGCGTCTCGACGACGGGGGGCTGCACCGCAGCGCTGGACGCGTCGGCCCGGCTGAGCTCGGCGAGACGACGCTCCGCCGCAGCGAGCTTCGACTTGAGGTCCTCGTTCTCCTCCTGCACGGAGTTGAGGGTCCTCACCACCTCGTCCAAGAAGTCGTCGACCTCTTCGACGTCGTAGCCCTCGCGGAACTTCGTCGCCGAGAACTTCTTGTTCAGGATGTCCTCTGCAGTGAGCAGTGCCATCGGTTCACCTCATAGCGTTTGCGTGTCGGTCCGGGCGACCTCGCGATCACCAGACTCCAAAGTAGCGGACATTGCCCTCAGGGGCGGGGGCAGCCGCGCCGTCGCGCGCCGTCGGAACCGTGCCGACGACGTGCAGCGTGCGCGGGCGTGCGGTGGGGGTCGGGGCGAACCGGACGTAGCGGCCCGGTCCGGACCGGCCCGACGTCCCGTTCACGTGACGTGCGTCTCAGAGCGAGGACACGACCTGCGCCGCGATCGTCACGGCGAAGAACAGGATGATGAAGGCCAGGTCGAGACGCACCTGACCCAGCGAGAGCGGCGGGATGAGCCGGCGCAGCGCGCGCAGGGGCGGGTCCGTCGCCGAGTAGATCACCTCGGCGAGCACCAGCAGGACCCCCCGGGGCCTCCAGTCGCGCGCGAAGAACTGCACCCAGTCGAACACGAGCCGACCGATGAGCAGCAGCAGGTAGAGCCAGAGCAGGAATCCGACGATGCCTGTGATGAGGTCCCAGATCACGGGTCAACTGTGCCAGACGCGCCGCCCCCGGCCCCGCCGGGGACACGCGCTACGCCCAGGGCGGACGCGCAGGAGGGACGGGCGCGTCACCGCGCCCGTCCCTCCGTGCATGCGGCGCGTGCTCGGCGGGTGCGTCGCGCCGCGCGCGCGCTCAGCTCTGGTTGTAGAAGCCCGCGCGACCGGGGGCCGGCGCGGCGGCCTGCTCCTCGCCGGTGATCTCGACGTGCTCGGGCGAGAGCAGGAACACCTTGTTGGTGACGCGCTCGATGGCCCCGTGCAGCCCGAAGATGAGGCCTGCGGAGAAGTCGACGAGGCGCTTCGCGTCCGCGTCGTCCATGTCCGAGAGGTTCATGATCACCGGGGTGCCGCCGCGGAACGCCTCGCCGATCACGCGCGCGTCGTTGTACGAGCGCGGGTGCACCGTCGTGATCCGCCGCAGCTCGGCCGCCGACATGCTCGTCTGCGGCACCTCGCGCGGCCCGAGCGCGCGGTGCAGCGGCGTCACCGGTGCCTGGTAGTCGTGCGCCACGTCCGCCCCCGTCTCGTCGAGCTCGTCGACGTACTCGTCCTGCTCGTCCTCGCCGCGATCATCAGCGAGGCCCAGATACAGCATGGTCTTGCGCAGCGCTCCCGCCATGGGCCTTGCTCCGTCCTCGATCGATCCTCGGTCCACCGGCCGTCGGACCGGTGCGT
This sequence comes from Sphaerisporangium cinnabarinum, assembly GCA_003052455.1. Classification (GTDB taxonomy): domain Bacteria; phylum Actinomycetota; class Actinomycetes; order Actinomycetales; family Cellulomonadaceae; genus Cellulosimicrobium; species Cellulosimicrobium cinnabarinum. The sequence goes on from QAPD01000101.1 coordinate 28,121, forward strand.
TCACGCTAACCGAGGGTGCGCGGCGAGCCCCGGACGACACGCCCGGCGTGCGCAACCTCGTGCGGAGGTCGGACCGAGCCCGCTCAGGTACCGGTGAGCGCCACGAGACCGGCGAACCGGCCGGTCGTCGTCCCGTGGCGCGTGGCGCGACGGTGCGAGAAGAACCGCTCGTCCTCGATCGTGCACGCCGCGACGCGGACGACGTCCGCCACGCCCGCGGCGACCAGGTCGGCGACGACCCCGGCCGGCAGGTCGAGCGCGGGCGTCCCCCAGGACGTCGTCGACCACGTGTCGGGACGTCCGAGCGCCACGTCGTCCCGCATCGTCGCGGGGACCTCGTAGCACCGGCCGCACGCGCTCGGCCCGACGGCGGCACGCACCCGGTCGACCCGGGCACCCGCGGCGACCAGGGCGTCCAGCGCTGCCGCGACCACCCCGTGCGCGAGCCCGCGGCGACCCGCGTGCGCGACGCCGACGACGCCGGCCTCGGCGTCCGCGAGGAGGACGGGCACGCAGTCGGCCACGAGGACGCCCAGGCCCGCGCCGCGGGACGCGGCGACGAGGGCGTCCGCCTCCCCCACCGTGTCAGCCGGGGTCGTACCGCGCGGCGCAGGCTCCACCGTCGCGACCCGGGTGCCGTGGACCTGCGTCGCGAAGGCCGGGTCCGCCCCGAGCCACGCGGCTGCCCGCGCGCGGTTCGCGCGCACCCGGTCGGCGTCGTCGGTCACGTTCAGCCCGAGGTTGAGCGTGTCCCACGGCGCCGGCGAGACACCGCCGGTGCGGGTCGTGAAGCCGGCGCGCACGCCCGGCCCGAGGTCCACCTCGAGCACGACGGGAGGGGCGGCGCCGTCGACACCGCCCCTCCCGTCCTGCACGGGCACGGCGCTCACGGAGCCCCGCGCCGCGTCGCGCGGCCGCGCCGCGTCACTTGAGGAAGTCGGGCACGTCGAGCTCCTCGACCTTGCGGCGCGGAGGCTCCTCGTCGAAGATCCGCGGCGGCACGTCGACGCCCTCGTTCTGCCCGCCCGGGACGGCCTCCGCGTTGTGGTTCCCGGCGTCGCCGGAACCGACCACGGTGAAGGGCGCGGGCGCCACGGGCTGCACCGGCACCGGGCCGTGCCCGCCGTCGAGCGTGACGGGCACGTCGTCGGCCTCCGGCTGGATCGGGACCACCGGCCGCGGCAGCGTGTGCGCGCCCGTCGTCGGTGCCGGCGGCACGGCGCGCGCGGCGGGCACGACCGGGATCGCGCTCGTCGCGGGACGCTGCGCCCCGGCCACCTGGCCGAGCGCTCGCGCGTCGCCCCGCACCTGCGGGGCACCGCCGTCGAAGCCGGCCGCGATGACGGTGACGCGGACCTCGTCGCCCAGCGCGTCGTCGATCACGGCACCGAAGATGATGTTCGCCTCGGTGTGCGCGGCCTCGTGGACGAGGCGGGCGGCCTCGTTGATCTCGAACAGGCCGAGGTCGGAGCCACCCTGGATGGAGAGCAGCACGCCGTGGGCGCCGTCGATGCTCGCCTCGAGGAGCGGCGACGAGATCGCCATCTCGGCCGCCTGCACCGCGCGGTCGTCGCCCCGCGCGTTGCCGATGCCCATGAGGGCGCTGCCCGCGCCCTGCATGACGGACTTGACGTCCGCGAAGTCGAGGTTGATCAGACCGGGGGTCGTGATGAGGTCGGTGATGCCCTGGACACCGGACAGCAGCACCTGGTCGGCCTGGTGGAACGCCTGGAGCGCGCTGACGTTGCGGTCCGACATCGACAGGAGGCGGTCGTTCGGGATGACGATGAGGGTGTCGACCTCGTTGCGGAGGTTCTCGATGCCCTGGTCCGCCTGGACGGAGCGGCGGCGGCCCTCGAACGTGAAGGGCCGCGTCACGACGCCGACGGTCAGCGCGCCGAGCGAGCGCGCGATGCGCGCGACGACGGGCGCGCCGCCCGTACCGGTGCCGCCGCCCTCGCCCGCCGTGACGAAGACCATGTCCGCGCCGCGCAGCACGTCCTCGATCTCCTCGGCGTGGTCCTCGGCCGCCTTCTTGCCGACCTCCGGGTCGGCACCGGCGCCGAGGCCGCGCGTGAGCTCACGGCCGACGTCGAGCTTGACGTCCGCGTCGGACATGAGGAGCGCCTGCGCGTCCGTGTTGATGGCGATGAACTCGACACCCTTGAGGCCGACCTCGATCATCCGGTTGACGGCGTTCACGCCCCCACCGCCGATGCCGACCACCTTGATCACTGCTAGGTAGTTCTGCGGAGTTGCCACGTCAATGCCTCTCGATCGGTCAGCCCTGAACCTTCACCCTCAAGTAGAGGGTTATAGTTATGTCAGGTCGTTCATGGGTCGACCGTAGGTGTCGACGTGCCCATCATCAACGACCGTCTCGCGCGTGTCGGAGATCGCCCCGCGCCCATTCATCGCGTCACGGGGAGCCGCGGGGCCGAGACGTCGTACACGGAGACCCCCGCGTTCTCCGGGACGGCCCGGAGCGTCTGCAGGACGCGCACCTTCAGCGCCGCCTCCTCCGAGCTCCCCCACTCGACGACGACGCCGTCCCGCAGCGTCATGCGGACCGCGTCGCGCGTGGGCGCCGAGACCTCCGCGACCTGCGCGTGGAGGTCCGCCGGGAGCGCGTTGAGCAGCACGAGCGCGGCGTCGAGAGCGCGCGCCCCCTGGTCGTCGAGCGGCGCGTCGATCTCCGGCAGCCCCTCGGGCACCGCCGGGTCGGTGCGCACGTGGACGCCGTCCGCGTCGAGCAGCGCGAAGCCGTCGTCCACGGGGACCGCCACGACGGGCTCGCGCGACTCGAGCAGCACGTCCAGCCCCGAGGGCCAGGCACGCCGGATCTCGACGTCGCGCACACCGTTGAGGTCGAGCACCTGCTCGCGCAGCGCGACTGTGTCGAGCCGCGGCAGGGGCACGCCGTCCGCCGCGGCGACGACGTCGCGGACCTGCTGCGGGTCGATCACCGTGCCCTCGCCGGACACCGTGACCTTCTCGAGGTCGAGACCGAGCACGGGCGAGAAGAACGCGACCCACGCGAGTCCGGCGACGACGAGGAGCCCCGCGGCCCAGCCGAGGATGCGCGTGCGCACGCGGTGGCGGCGCATCGCGTCGCGCTCGGCGAGGCGCTCGGCCATGCCGTGCGAGACCACCCCGGTCGGAGCCGTCGACGCACCGCGCGGGACCGACGTCGTCGCGCCCGCGCCCCGGCCACCGCCGCGCGCAGCGGGAGGGCGCCCGGCCGCGGGGCGGCCGCCGGACGAGCGCACGAGCTCCGAGCTCGGGGCCGCGACGCGGCGCACCGGGCGCGTCGGCGTGTCCTCGACCGGCGCCCGGCGCGCGCTCG
>QAPD01000102.1 GCA_003052455.1 Sphaerisporangium cinnabarinum
AAGTCGGCGCGGTACCGCGCGGTGCGCCTGCGGGCCGGGTGCGGGGTCGGGGGGGCGGGCGGGGCGGTGGCCCGCGAGGGCGGGCTGCGGTGGACGCTCTGGGCCGGGCCCGAGCAGGGCGGCCGGGCCGCGCGCCGGGGCGGCGCGGTGCAGGGCACGCGCCGCACGGCGCCCGTCGCGCTGCGCCTCGGCTTCGCGGGGGCCACGCCGGACGACCTGGGCTACGCGGTGGACCTCGGCCTGCCGCAGCACCCGGGGTCGGCGTTCGCCCTCGACCCGGAGATCAAGGTCGAGACCGTCTGGTCGGGGCCGGTCCCGCGCCCCGCGACGCTCCAGGTCGAGCGGCGCGGGCCGGCCGTCCGCGTGCGCGACGACGCGGGCCGCTGGCAGTCCTCCCCCGCGCGCCAGCGCCCCTTCGACAGCGTGCTCACCGAGCTCGTCGACCCGGTGGGCGCACTCGAGGTCGTCGCGGTGCGCGAGCGCCTGCGGTCGTGGCGCTTCTACGACCAGCTGCGCACCGACGCCGACGCCCCGGCGCGCTCGCCGCAGCTCGGCACCCGCACGCCCGTCCTCGCGCACGACGGCGCGGACCTCGCCGCGGCGCTCGAGACGGTGCGCGACCTGGGGCGCGGGGACGAGCTCGACGACGCCGTCGCCCGCGCCTTCCCCGGCAGCCGGCTCGCGGTGCACGCCGACGACGGCCGGTTCGAGGTCGCCTTCCACCAGGGCGGGCTGCTCCGGCCGCTCACCGGCGCCGAGCTCAGCGACGGGACGCTGCGCTACCTGTTCCTCGTCGCGGCGCTGCTCTCGCCGCGACCGCCCGAGCTCCTCGTGCTCAACGAGCCGGAGACGAGCCTGCACCCCGACCTCCTGCCCGCGCTCGGGGCGCTCGTCCACGCCGCGGGTCGCGAGACGCAGGTCGTGGTCGTCACGCACGCGCCGCCGCTCGTCGAGGCGTTGCGCGACGCGGCCGCGTCGGGCCCGGCGGACCTGCCGGGCGCGGACGAGCTCGTCGAGGTCGAGCTCGTGCGGTCGCCGTCCGGCGAGACGACGGTCGCGGGCCGCGAGGGGCTGCTCGACCAGCCCGCCTGGAGCTGGCCGAAGCGCTGAGAGCGGCACCTCCCCGGGGAGTCGGCCCGGGGAGGACGGCGGTCAGCGCCGCGACGCGACGTGCAGGCTTGTGACGGACGCCGCGAGGTCGACGAGGCGGGACGCCGTGCGGTCGAGCAGCTCGTCGAGCGCGATGGGCCCGGGCGCGATGCTGAACGCCGCGGCGATCCCGGCCTCGCGCGCCTGGTGGGCGGGCAGCAGCACCCGCCCCGCGAGCACGACGACCGGAGGGCGGTGCGGCGTCTGTGCCGCGAGGGCGCCCATCGCGTCCGCGACCTTCCCGTTGACGGACTGCGAGTCGAACGACCCCTCGCCCGTGACGACGAGGTCGGCCGCGAGGACCGCGGCGGGCAGCCCGATCGCCTCGGCGACGAGGCGCGCGCCCGGCTCGAGCTCGGCGCCGAGGACGCCGACCATGCCGGCGGGCACGCCGCCCGCGGCGCCCGCGCCGGCGAGCTCCGCCACGTCGACGCCGGTCTCCTGCACGAGGACTCCCGCCCAGCGCCGCAGCGCGTCGTCGAGGAACGCGACGTCCGCCGGCTGGGCCCCCTTCTGCGGCCCGAACACGTGCGCCGCGCCCCGCTCGCCGTGCAGCGGGTTGGTGACGTCGACCGCGAGGCGCCAGCGGACCTCGCGCGCCCGCGGGTGCAGGCCGGCCAGGTCGAGCCGCGCGACCCGCGCGAGGCCCTCCCCGCCGTCGGGCACGGGCACGCCGTCGGCGTCGAGGAGCCGCGCGCCGAGGCCGGTGAGGATGCCCGCGCCGCCGTCGGTGGACGCCGAGCCGCCGAGGCACACGATCACCTCGTCGACGCCCGCGTCGAGCACCGCGGCCGCCGCGGCGCCCGTGCCGCGGGTGTGCGCGTGCAGGGGCTGGAGCGCGACGTCGCTCACCTGCGGCAGCCCGCTCGCCTCGGCGAGCTCGACGACGCCCAGGCGGCCGTCGGCCGAGACCCCGTACCGCGCGGCGCGGGGACGGCCGATCGCGTCGACCGTGGAGACCTCCCGGGCCGGGACGCCCCACACGGCGAGCAGGGCCTCGAGCGTGCCCTCGCCGCCGTCGGCCATGGGCAGCTCGACGACCTCCGCGTCGGGGACGACGCTGCGCACGCCCGTCGCGACGGCGCGCGCGACGTCGGCGGCGCTCAGGCTGCCCTTGAACGAGTCGGGTGCGACGACGACGCGCAGCGGGCCGTCGACGCGGGGCCCGGGGACGGGGTTCGGGGTGGTGCTCGGCGTTGAGGACACGCTCGCATCCTAGGCAGGCCGACGCGCGACGGCCCGCAGCGGAAGGGACGGACCGGACGTGTTCCGCGCCACAGCGCGCGGCGTGCGCGCCCCGCGTGCGGGGCGAGAGGCGAGAGGCGAGGGCTCAGTCGCCCGGGGTGCTCGCGTCCCGTCCCGGCACGGCGTCCGGGATGTCCGGCTGGGCCGCGCGCAGCCGCTCGAGGAGCACGCCGAGCGTCGCGAGGTCGTCGTCGTCGAGCGCGCCGCCCACGTACGTCGCGATCGCGCGGGCGTGCGCGCGGCCGGTCGTGCGCTGGAGGTCCCGGCCCGCCGGGGTGAGGCGGACGAGCGTGCCCCGCGCGTCGTCGGGCGGGGTCGCCCGCTCGACGAGGCCGCGCGCCGCGAGCCGTTCCACCATGCGGCTCAGCGACGGCTGGCTGAGCAGGATGTACGCGTTGAGGTCGCGCAGCCGCATCCCGTCCTCGGGGCCCTTCGTCAGCGAGAACAGCACGTCGTACTCGCGCAGGGTCAGGCCGTCCCAGACCGGGTCGGACTGCAGCCGCCGCATGACCGCGACCTGGGCCCGGAAGAGGGACTCCCACGTCTCGACGGCGAGGCGCGCGCTCCCGGGGCCCGGCTCGGGGCCCGCGTCGTCGGCGTGGTGCTGCGTCATGTCGCCCCCGGACGGCTCGGTCGATGCGTTCGATGCGTTCGCATCGACCCTACCCGCCGGGCGACCGGTCAGCGGCCGAGCCGGCGTTCGCGCTGCGAGTACGCGCGCAGCGCGCGCAGGTAGTCGACGCGACGGAAGTCGGGCCAGTACGCCTCGCAGAAGTAGAACTCCGAGTGCGCGCTCTGCCAGAGCAGGAAGCCGCCGAGGCGCTGCTCGCCCGACGTGCGGATGACGAGCTCCGGGTCCGGCTGGCCCTTGGTGTAGAGGTGCTCCTCGATGTGCTCGACGTCGAGGTTCTCCGCGAGGTCCTGCAGGCGCGCGCCCGCGGCGGCCTGCTCGCGCAGGTACGACCGCACGGCGTCGGCGATCTCGTGGCGCCCGCCGTAGCCGATCGCGACGTTCACCTGGAGCCCGTCGACGGCGGCCGTGCGCTGCTGCGCGTCGCGCAGCGCCGCCGTGAGCCGCTCGGGCAGGAGGTCGAGCCGACCCATGACCCGCAGCCGCCAGCGGCCCGTCTCGGCGAGGTCGCGCACGGCGTCCTCGATGATGTCGAGCAGCGCCGACAGCTCCTCCTGCGACCGCGACAGGTTGTCGGTCGAGAGCATCCACAGCGTGACGACCTCGACGCCGAGGTCCTCGCTCCAGCCCAGGAACTCCGTGATCTTGTCGGCACCCCGGCGGTGGCCGGTCGCCGTCGACTCCCCGAACGAGCGCGCCCACCGCCGGTTGCCGTCGAGGATGACCCCCACGTGGCGCGGGACGCTCTCGCGCGAGAGGGTCGCCGCGAGGCGACGCTCGTAGAGTCCGTAGACGGGGCGGGGCAGGCGCACGCTGGTTCCTCGGCGATGGGCGGACGGGGACGCCCGGCGGGCGCGCCCCGGTGCGGGGCGCTCGGGCCGAACCCGCACACGCTACCGCTCGTCCGTGCCCGGTCCGGCGGGCCGGGACCGGTCCGCGCGCCCCTGCCCAGGATCTTCACACCGGACGGGGAGCGCAGGTCGCAAACCTACGTTGCCGTAACTTACGATGGCGTAGGTTGGTGCGGGCGCCCCTGCACCGCCCTTTCCGTGCCCGGACTCATCACCCCGAGGAGACGTCGTGGACCGACCGACCGACCGCGACCGCACCCCGAGCGTGCCGCCCGCCCACCCGGGCCCGGCGCACGCACCCGGCACCGATGCGCTCGACTCCGTCCGCGAGAACGTGGGCGACGCGGTCGCGAAGGTCGCGGAGGTCGTCAAGCCGCGCCTGCGCGGCTGGATCCACGCCGGGACGTTCCCCCTCGCGCTCGTCGCGAGCATCGTGCTCGTCGTCGTCGCGCCGCCCGTCGCCGGCAAGGTCGCGACCGCGGTCTTCGGCCTCAGCGCGTGCCTCCTGTTCGGCACGAGCGCCGTGTACCACCGCGGCACGTGGTCGCCCCGCGTCGCGGGCGTGCTCCGCCGCGCCGACCACTCGAACATCTTCCTCATCATCGCGGGCACCTACACGCCCCTCGCCGTGCTCCTGCTCCCGCAGCGGACCGCGACGATCCTGCTCGCGATCGTGTGGAGCGGCGCCCTGCTCGGCCTCCTCGCCCGGATCTTGTGGCTCGACGCCCCGCGGTGGGTGTACGTGCCCATCTACGTCGCGCTCGGGTGGGTCGCGGTGGGCTACATGCCGCAGTTCTGGACGACGACGAACGGCCCCGCGATCGTCTGGCTCGTCGCGGTCGGCGGCCTCGCCTACACGCTGGGCGCCGTCGTCTACGGCATCAAGAAGCCCAACCCCAGCCCGCGCTGGTTCGGCTTCCACGAGATCTTCCACGTGCTCACGGTCGTCGGCTACGGGTGCCACTACGCCGCGATCCTCCTCGCGGCGCTCGCCGCGCGCTGAGCGCCCTCCCGGGCGCGGGCTCAGTCCTTCGGGACGACGACGTAGCGCCGGTTCGCGAGCGACGGGTTGCGCTCGCGCACCGCGGCCAGCGCGGCCGGGTCGAGGTCCGCGCTGCGCAGCTCCGCGCGCTCGCCGAGCTCCAGGCCCACCTGGCCGTCGGGGCCGACGAGCAGGGAACGCCCGGTCACGCCCCGGCCCGCCTGCCCGACGGCGAGCACGACGGCGGTGTTCTCGATCGCGCGAGCCCGCGCGAGGGTGCGCCACTGGTCCGCCTTGAGCTCGCCCGCCGCCCACGCGGCCGGCACCACGAGCACGTCGGCGCCCGCGTCCACGAGGCGCCGCGCGCTCTCCGGGAAGCGCAGGTCGTAGCAGGTCATGACGCCGAACGTCAGGTCGCCGACCCGCAGGACGAGCGGCGGTGCGGCCGGGTCGCCCGCGTCGAGCCGGTCCGACTCGCGGTGACCGAAGGCGTCGTAGAGGTGCACCTTGCGGTACGTGCCCACCAGCTCGCCCGCGGTGTCCACCGCCACGACGACGTTGACCGCGCGGCCGGGCGCGCTGCCCGGCACGAGGGTCCCCGCCACGACCGCGACGCCGTGCTCGCGGGCGAGCCGGCGCAGCGTGCCGACGAACGGCCCGTCGAGAGGCTCGGCGTGCTCGGCGCCGGTGCCGCGCGGGTCGAACGCCACGGCGTACTCCGGCAGCACGAGCAGGTCGGCGCTCACACGCCCCGCCTCGCGGAACGCGGCACCGACCGTCACGAGGTTCGCGGCGTGGTCGGCCGAGACCTCGAGCTGCCCGATCGTGACGCGGGCGCCCGTCGCCACGGTCAGTCCTGCCGCTCCGGGCCGCTGCCGGCCGGGCCGCGCCCGTCCGGCGTGGAGCCGTCGGACGCGGCACCGTCCGGACCGGCGCCGCCCGACGCGGAGCCGCCCGGCGCGGAGCCGCCCGGCGTGGCGCCGTCCGGACCGGCGCCTGCGGAGGTCTCCGGGGTGGTCGCGCCGACCGGGCCGTCCGGGCCGATCCCCTGCGCGTCGGCGTTGTGCCGCATCCGCCGGAGCTGGCGCGAGAGCCCGAAGAACAGGGCCACGGTCGCGACCGCCACGGCGAAGATCGCGAGGAACCCGACGAGACCGGGCGACACGTCGTTCGGGTCGAGGTCCTCGCGCAGCGGGTCGTCCGACGGGCTCGGCGTCGCCGTCTCCGCGACGACGTCGGCCGCCCAGCCCGGGCCGCCCGCGAGCATCGGCACGTCGAGGAAGGGTGCCGCGCTCACGAGGCCACCTCCTCGCCCGCGACGAGCTCCCGCACGCCCGCGAACAGGTCGTCCTCCGGCAGGTCCGTCGGGACGCGCGACTCCGCGAGCTCGAACTCCTCGAACGGCCACACGTCGACCTCGAGGTCGCGCGGGATCGCGAAGAAGAAGCCGTCCGGGTCGATCTGCGACGCGTGCGCGATGAGCGCGGCGTCGCGCTGGGCGTAGTAGCGCGCCACGTGGACGCGCGTCGTGACCTCGCGCTCGGGGATCTCCCGCGCGGACCGCGACTCGACCCAGTCGCCGAAGGGCGACTCCAGGCCCGCGCCCTGCATCGCCTCGTGGAGCGTCCGGATGCGGTTCATCGAGAAGTCGTGGTTGTAGTACAGCTTCAGCGGCGACCAGGGCGCCGCGCCGCCCTCCCGGCGGTAGCGCTCCGGGTCGCCCGCGGCGTGGAACGCCTCGAACGCGACGCGGTGGCACATGACGTGGTCCGGGTGCGGGTAGCCGCCCGACGGGTCGTACGTCGTGACGACGTGCGGGCGGAACTCGCGCACGAGCTCGACCAGCGGCGCGGCCGCCTCCTCGAGCGGCACGAGGCCGAACGAGCCCTCGGGCAGCGGCGGCAGCGGGTCGCCCTCGGGCAGCCCCGAGTCGACGAACCCGAGCCACTGCTGCCGGACGCCGAGCGCGCGCGCCGCGGCGGCCATCTCGACGCGGCGCAGGGCGCGCATGCCCTCGATGTCCGCCGGACCCTCGCCGAAGCTCGGGTTGAGGATGTCGCCGCGCTCTCCCCCGGTGCACGTGGCGACGAGCACGTCCACGCCCTCGGCCGCGTAGCGCGCCGTCGTCGCGGCGCCCTTGCTGGACTCGTCGTCGGGGTGGGCGTGCACGGCCAGGAGACGGAGCGTCTCCGGCTGCTCGCGGTGGGTGGTCGATCCGGCCGCGGGTTCGGCCACTGGTCCTCCCGGGTGCGTCGTACGTCTCCTCGCGCGGCCTGGGACGCGGCACGGGACGCCGTGGGTGCACGACGAGGGCCGGGGCTCTGCGAAGATGGGTCGAGGACATGATCCACCACCGCGCCCACACCTGACGAACCGCCGGTCACCGCCGGCACGCCGCAGGGCAGCGACCGGGGCGCGGCGGCACCGACCACGGGACCGCACCATGACGAACGAGACCACCGCCCCGCAGCCGAGCCCGAGCACGCCCCTGCGCCCCCCGGCGGGCCGGTACGGGCCCGAGCCCACCGAGCGGCGTCGGCGCCTGGCCGTCGTCGGGATCGTGCTCGTCGCGGTCGTCGGGCTCGCGATCACGTTCGTCATCGGGATGCGCTACGCGAACGAACCGGTGCGCTTCAAGGACTTCGGGTACACCGTCGTCAGCCCGGAGCGGGTGGACGTCACGTTCGAGGTGTACATGGACCCCGGGACGACGGCGACGTGCACCCTCGACGCGCTCGCGGAGAGCTACGCGCAGGTCGGCACGGTCGACGTCACGGTCGGCCCCGTCGAGGTCACGGAATCCCGCTACACCGTGAGCGTCGCGACGTCGGAGCTCGCCACGACGGGGATCGTCCAGTCCTGCCGCCCGGCTCCCTGAGCCGCCCGGCTGTCGTGCGGCCCGGTCGCTGCGCCGCTCGGCCCTCGCACCGCCGCACCGCCCTGGCCCGCGCCGTCGGCACCTCGTGCTTTGCTATCCTGAGGGATTCCCGCACCCGACCGCGTGCGGCCCGCGGCCGGCGCTCGTGACAGGCGACCGACCACCGGGCGACCCGGCGGTCCGGCGGGAACCAGTCCTCCGCGCTGCCACCCGGGCAGCGTCACCGACCCGGGCAGGCAGGCGCTCGCGTGAGCACGCGCCCCGGCTGCCCGTCCCTGCACGGCCGTGCCCGGCGCGACCGTCGAACCATGGAAAGGAAGGAGCGAACCGTGACCGACACCACCGTCACCTGGCTGACCCAGGAGGCGCACGACAGGCTGCAGGCCGAGCTCGCCCACCTGTCCGGCGAGGGCCGCACCGAGATCGCGGAGCGCATCGCCGCCGCCCGTGACGAGGGCGACCTCAAGGAGAACGGCGGCTACCACGCCGCCCGCGAGGAGCAGGCCAAGAACGAGGCCCGCATCCGCGAGCTCACCGAGAAGCTGCGCAACGTGCGCATCGGCACGCCGCCGGACGACGGCAAGGTCGAGGCCGGCATGGTCGTCACGGCCGTCGTCGCGGGCGACGAGATGACGTTCCTCCTCGGCTCGCGCGAGATCGCCGGCACGACGGACCTCGACGTGTACTCGCCGACGTCCCCGCTCGGTGCCGCGATCGACGGCAAGACCGTCGGCGACGAGACCAGCTACACCGCTCCGAACGGCAACGAGATCGCCGTGAAGATCACCGCCGCGAAGCCCTTCGAGGGCTGACGCGCCCCCGACGGCCCACGCCGCCGGGCGAGACGTGAGAAGTGGCCCCTCCGACACGTGTCGGAGGGGCCACTTCTCACTTCTCGTGCGCTCGCGTCCGCGTCATCCACAGGCCTCGACGGGTCGACGGCGTGCTCGGGCACACTCTCGGCATGCCCGTCCCTGTCCCTGACCCGCCGTTCCTCGTCGCCGAGGCGCTCCGCCTCGGGGCGACCCGCAAGCAGCTGCGCTCGCCGCGGTTCCACGCCCCCGTGCGGGGCGTCCGCATGGACGCCGCCCGGAAAGAGGACGTGCGCTCCGTCGCCGCGGCCGTCGGGCTCGCGCTCCCTCCCGCGGCCGTCTTCTCCCACACCACCGCTACCGCGCTGTGGGGCCCGCCGCTCCCTCCCGGCGTCACGGGCCTCGCTCCCCTGCACGTCTCCGGACCACCCGGCACGCGATCCCTCGACGCGACCGGCGTCGTCACGCACGTCGGCCTGCCCGTGCACGACGTCGTCGTCCGGCGCGGGCTCGCCGTGACCGGCCCGGACAGGACCGTCGCCGACCTCGCGGCCCTCGTCGCCACGGGCGGGCACGGGCTCACCGAGACGGACCTCGTCGTCGTCCTGGACGCGGTCCTCGGCGCCCGGGAGGGGCCCGTCCGTACCCGCGTGACCGGCTCGAGGCGCGCGTGCGCGAGCTGCGCGGTCGGCGCGGGGTCGTGCCGCTCGCGTCCGCGCTCCGCCGTTCCCGCCGCTTCGTGGACTCGCCCATGGAGACGTTGCTGCGCCTCCGGCTGGTCGGCTCGGGCTTCCCCTGCCCGGTCGTCGGTGCCGATGTCGTCGACGACGACGGGCGCTGGCTCGCGCGACCGGATCTGTGCTGGCCCGACCTGCGCATCGCGGTGGAGTACGACGGGAGGCACCACCTGACCTCCGCGCGGCAGCGCCTGAACGACGTCGCGCGCCAGGAGCAGCTGGAACGCCTGGGGTGGCGGGTGATCGTGCTGTTCGCGTACGACGTCCTCGGCCGCTGGCCCGCGACCGAAGGCCGGGTGCTGCAGGCCTTCCTCGACCGCGGCATGCGCCCGGAGGAGCTCCCGGACGCGCCCGACGCGACCACGCGCCCGCGCGTCACCACCCCGGCGCACCGTCTCGCCTGACCACCGGCCGGACGCGGGCCAGGCTTCCCGCCATCCGAGCCGCGGGCAGCCGGGCGAGAAGCGAGAAGTGGCCCCTCCGACACGTGTCGGAGGGGCCACTTCTCGCTTTTCAGGACTCGTCAGACCGGCGGCGACCCGCCGTCGCTGCGCTCGACGCGGTAGCCCGCGGAGCGCAGGTGCGCGACGAGCTCGTCGCAGTGCTCGGGCCCCTTGGTCTCGACCTGCATGCGCACCCACGCCTCGCCGATCGCGAGGCCCACGTCCGTGCGGTCGTGGTCGATGTGCATGATGTTGCCGCGCTTCGCCGCGATCGCCTCGAGCATGCGCGCGAGCGCGCCGGGACGGTCGTCGAGCAGCACCTGGAGCTGGATGTACCGGCCGGCGGCGGCGAGGCCGTGCCGCACGACCCGCAGCAGGACGAGCGGGTCGACGTTCCCCCCGGACAGCACGACGACGACCGGCCCCTCGACCGGGTCCGCCGCACCCGCGTCGACCGCGGCCGTCCCCGACAGCAGGGCCGCGACGCCCGTCGCTGCGGCGGGCTCCACGAGCAGCTTGGCGCGCTCGGCGACCATGAGCAGCGAGCGGGAGATCTCCTCCTCGGTCACCGTCCGCACCTCGACGCCGTGGTGCGCGACGATCCCGAACGGCACCGCACCGGGGGTGCCGACCGCGATGCCGTCGGCCATCGTCCCGGCGAGCCGGGCCGTCGTCGGCTTCCCCGCGGCGAGCGAGCCCGGGTACGCGGCGGCGCGCTCCGCCTGCACCCCGACGACGCGCACGTGCGGCGCGGCCTGCGCGAACGCCGCGGCGAGGCCGGCGACGAGCCCGCCGCCGCCGAGCGGGGCGACGACGGTCCGGACGTCGGGCACCTGCTCGAGGATCTCGAGCGCGATGGTCGCCTGGCCCGCGACGACGTCGGGGTGGTCGAACGGGTGGATGAACACGGCACCCGTGCGGTCGGCCTCGGCGCGCGCGGCGGCGAGCGTCTCGTCCACGTCGGCGCCGACGAGCCGGACCTCGGCGCCGTACTGGCGTGTCGCCGCGACCTTGGGGAGCGCGGCGTCGACCGGCATGTACACGACGGCCCGGATGCCGAGCAGTCCCGCGGCGAACGCGACGCCCTGCGCGTGGTTGCCCGCGCTCGCCGCGACGACGCCGCGCGCCTTCTCGTCGGCGCTCAGGCGCGCCATGCGCACGTAGGCGCCGCGGACCTTGAACGACCCCGCGCGCTGGAGGTTCTCGCACTTGAGGAGGACCTGGACTCCCGCCGCCTCGCTGATCGCCCGGGTCGTGTGGACCGGCGTGCGGTACGCGACGCCGTCGAGCAGGCGGGCGGCGTCGCGGACGTCGTCGAGCGGGACGGGCACGGGACCCGAGGTCACCGCGCCTCTCCCGGCGTGCCCTCGCCCGGTGCGTCGGCGACGCCCCCGTCCTGCGTCTCGACGACCGCCGAGCCGCCGGCGTCGTGCGCCCGGCGACCGGGCCGACGGCGCACGCCCGCGTCGTCGAGGTCCGACTCGGCGCGCGCGATGACGGGCGGCTGCGGGCTCCCGCGCACGACGACGCGGTCGTCGGTGCCGAGCTCGGGGAACTTGTCGTGGCCGTGCAGGTAGAGCACCACCGTGTTGAGCACCGCGGCGATCGGGACCGCGAACAGCGCGCCGACGATGCCCGCGGCGAAGCTGCCCGCCGCGACGACGAGCAGCACGGCGACGGGGTGCAGCGAGACCGCGTGGCCCATGAGGAACGGCTGGAGGATGTGGCCCTCGATCTGCTGCACGAGCAGCACGATGCCGAGCATGACGAGCGCCTGCACCCAGCCCTGCGCCACGAGCACGACGAGCACCGCGATGGACCCCGTGACGATGGCACCGACGATCGGGATGAACGACCCGACGAAGACGAGGATGCCGAGCGGCAGCGCGAGCGACGGGACGAAGAACGCGGCGCCGACGCCGATGCCGACCGCGTCGACCGCGGCCACGAGGATCTGGGTGCGCGTGTACGCGGCGAGCGTCACGATGCCGCGACGGCCGGCCTGGTGCACGCGGTCGCGGGCGCGCAGCGGGAGCAGCCCCACGACCCACGACCAGATCGAGCGGCCGTCGAGCAGGAAGAAGAACGTGCAGAACAGGGCGATGAGGGCTCCGGCGAGCACGTGGCCGATGGTCGTGGCCGCGCCCAGCGCGCCCGAGACGATCGAGTCCTGGTTCTCGGAGACCGCGGTCCCGGCCTGGTCGAGCCAGTGCGAGAGCGTGGTGGAGTCGAGACCGAGCGGGCCGTCGGCGAGCCAGTTCGTGAACTGCTCGAAGCCCTCGACCGCCTGGTCGCGCAGGTCCTGGAACCCGCTGACGATCTGCTGCCCCGCGATGGCGATGAGCCCCGCGACCACGACGATCAGCGCGATGAGCGCGGCGCCCGACGCGAGACCCCGCGACATCCGCAGGTGCCGTCGGAAGAACCGCTGGACCGGCGTGAGGAGCACGGTGAGCAGCAGCGCCACCGCGATCGGCACGACGATCACCTTGAGCTGCGTCACGACCCACAGCCCGGCCGCGATCGCCGCGCCGATGAGCAGCAGGCGCCACGACCACGCGGCGGCCGAGCGCACGGCGTCGGGCACGGCCGCGGCGCCGGGACGCGCGGGAGGAAGCGGGTCGGGGGTGCTGTGCTGGTCCGTCTGCGCGCTCACAGCGCAACCCTAGGGGAGCGGCACCCGCCGCGCGCCCCTGCGCACGGCGAGCCCGCGCGGTGTGCGCAGGATCTCCCCGTCAGGCGAGGGCCTGCCCGAGGTCGGCGAGGAGGTCCTCGACGTCCTCGATGCCGACGGACAGGCGGACGAGGTCGTCGGGGACCTCGAGCGCCGTGCCCGCGACGGAGCCGTGCGTCATGCGGCCGGGGTGCTCGACGAGCGACTCGACCCCGCCCAGCGACTCCGCGAGCGTGAACACCCGCGTGCGCGCGCACACGTCGAGCGCCTTCGCCTCGCTGCCCACGCGGAACGAGACCATGCCGCCGAACCCCGACATCTGACGCGCGGCGAGCTCGTGGCCCGGGTGCGACGCGAGGCCCGGGTAGATCACCTCGGTCACGGCGGGGTGCGCGTCGAGAAACTCCGCGACGGCGGCCGCGTTCGTCTGGTGGCGGTCCATGCGCACCGCGAGGGTCTTGAGCCCGCGCAGCGTGAGCCACGCGTCGAACGGCCCGGCGACGGCGCCCGACGCGTTCTGGTGGAAGCCCACCGCCCCCGCGACGTCCGTGCCGCCCGCGGGCGACGCGAGCCCGCCGGGCAGCTGCGCGCCCGTCGCCACGACGAGCGCTCCCCCGACGACGTCGCTGTGGCCGCCGACGTACTTCGTCGTCGAGTGCACGACGACGTCCGCCCCCAGCGCGAGCGGCTGCTGGAGGTAGGGGGTCGCGAAGGTGTTGTCGACGACGAGCAGCGCCCCGGCGTCGCGCGCGACGCCCGCGAGCGCCGCGACGTCGCTCACGCCGAGCAGCGGGTTCGTCGGGGTCTCGACCCAGACGACGCGCGTCTCGGGGCGCACAGCCGCGCGCACGGCCTCGACGTCCGTGAGGTCGACGGGCGTGTGCTCGACGCCCCACGGCCCGAACACCCGGGCGATGAGGCGGTAGGTGCCGCCGTACGCGTCGTCGGGCACGATGACGTGGTCCCCGGGGCGCACGACGGCGCGCAGCAGCGTGTCCTCGGCGGCGAGGCCGGACGCGAAGGCGAACCCGCGCGCGGCGGGCGAGCCGTCCGCCGTCGGGCGCAGGCCGCCGGACTCCGCGGCCGCGAGCGCCTCCTCCAGGGCGGTGCGCGTCGGGTTCGCGGAGCGCGAGTACTCGTAGCCGCCGCGCAGCCCGCCGACGCCGTCCTGCTTGTACGTCGAGACCTGGTGGATCGGCGGCACGACGGCGCCGGTCGTCGCGTCCGGGTCCTGGCCCGCGTGGATCGCGCGCGTGGAGAAGCCGGTGGTGGTCCAGTCGGGGTGCTCGCTCGGGGTGGTCACCCGACCAGCCTAGGCGCACCCCCAGCGCCGAGCAGGTGGTCCTGGTCCGTCCCGCTCACCGGACGAGCCAGGACCGCCTGCTCGACGGCGGCCATGGCGGGGGGGCGGCGGGGCGGTGGCGGCTGCGGCCGCCGCGGGGCACGGTGGGAGGCGGGCGGCGTCCGTCGTCCGACGACCCGGAAGGAGCCCGTGCATGAGGATCGACCTGGACGGCAGGAGGGCGCTCGTCACCGGCTCGGCGCAGGGCATCGGGCTGGCGATCGCGCGCACGCTGGCGGCGTGCGGTGCGGCGGTCGTCGTCAACGGGCGCTCCGAGGAGACGGCGCAGCGTGCCGCCGCGGACGTGCGCGAGCACGTGCCCGGGTGCGACGTGCTGGGCGTGGCCGCGGACCTCGCGACCGACGAGGGGACGGCGGCCGTGCTCGACGCCGCGCCGCACGTCGACGTGCTCGTGAACAACCTCGGCATCTTCTCGAGCGCGGACCCGCTCGCGATCGACGACGCCACGTGGCGCCGCTACTTCGAGGTGAACGTCCTCGCGGGCGTGCGGCTCACGCGCGCCTACCTGCCGGGGATGACGGAGCGCGGCTGGGGCCGGGTGCAGTTCGTCGGGAGCGACTCGGCGGTCGTGATCCCGGCCGAGATGATCCACTACGGCGTGACGAAGACGGCGCTGCTCGGCGTCTCGCGCGGGTTCGCCAAGGCCGCGGCCGGCACGGGCGTCACGGTGAACAGCGTGCTCGCCGGGCCCACGCACACGGGCGGGGTGGAGGCGTTCGCGCGCGAGCTCGTCGGCGACGACCTGCCGTGGGACGAGGCGCAGCGCGTGTTCATGCGCGAGCACCGTCCGCAGTCGCTGCTCCAGCGCCTCATCGAGCCGGAGGAGATCGCGCACACGGTCGCCTACCTCGCGTCGCCGCTGGCGTCGGCGACGACCGGCGCCGCGGTGCGCGTCGACGGCGGGTACATCGACTCGATCGTCCCGTGAGAGGCTCGGGCCGGACGCGCTCCCGGCCCCCCGGGTCGCGGTGCGTCCGCGGAACACCGACCGCCCCCGCCGCGTTCTACCCCGTGCCAGGACGATGCGTCGTGGGCCAGCGCCCCGGTCGTCCGGGCACCTCAGGAGGTAAGCGATGAACTCGATCTTCGACGCGATCTTCGGCTCGTCCGGCAAGACGACGATGATCGCCCCCGAGGACGCGCTGCCCGGGCGCCAGTCGCCCGTGCTGCAGGCGCCGCGTCCCCACACCGTGCTCGGCACCTCGATCACCGGCCCGTGGCCCGAGGGCACGCGCGTGCTCTACCTGGCGATGGGCTGCTTCTGGGGCGCCGAGGAGATCTTCTGGCAGGTCCCCGGGGTGGTGAGCACCGCCGTCGGCTACATGGGCGGCACGACGCCGAACCCCACCTACGAGGAGGCGTGCACCGCGCGCACCGGCCACACCGAGACGGCGCTCGTCGCGTACGACCCGACGAAGGTCTCCGAGGAGGAGCTGCTCAAGATCTTCTGGGAGCGCCACGACCCGACGCAGGGCTACCGCCAGGGCAACGACGTCGGCACCCAGTACCGGTCCGCCGTGTACTGGACGACGCCCGAGCAGGAGCAGGCCGTCCGCGAGACGGCGGCGCGCTACTCCGCGGTGCTCGAGGCCAAGGGCTACGACCCCGTGACGACCGAGATGCGCCCCGCGGCCGAGGCCGGGCCGTTCTACTACGCCGAGGACTACCACCAGCAGTACCTCGACAAGAACCCGAACGGCTACCGCTGCCACGCGACCACGGGAGTCCCGTTCCCGAGCGCCGCGTAGCACCCGCCGAGAGGTGAGAAGTGGCCCCTGGTCCCGACGGATCAGGGGCCACTTCTCGCATCTCGCCCGCGCGAGACGGCCCGCGGGCCCTGTCGCCGAGGTGCGGGTCCGCCGGGGTCGCCCGCACGATGGGCGCATGACGATCCCCACCCTCACGGCGCAGGACGGCACGACGATCCCCGCGATCGGCTTCGGCACCTACCGGCTCCGCGGCGAGGAGGGCGCGGACACGGTCGCGCGCGCGATCGACGCGGGGTACCGGCTGATCGACTCCGCGTCCAGCTACGAGAACGAGGGCGCCGTGGGCGCGGCGGTGCGCCGCTCGGGCGTCGCGCGCGAGGACGTGCTCGTCACGTCGAAGCTGCCCGGGCGCCACCACGCGCACGACGACGCGGTCCGGACGGTGGAGGAGTCGGTGCTGCGCACGGGCCTGGACCACCTGGACCTCTACCTCGTGCACTGGCCCAACCCGCGCGTGGGCCGGTTCGTCGAGGCGTACGAGGCGCTCGTGGAGTGCCGCGACCGGGGCCTGGTCCGGCACGTCGGGGTCTCGAACTTCCTGCCGGAGCACCTGGACGCGGTGATCGCGGCGACGGGCGTGACGCCGGTCGTGAACCAGGTCGAGCTGCACCCGTACTTCCCGCAGCCGCTCCAGCGCGCGGCCGACGCGGAGCGCGGCGTCGTCACGGAGGCGTGGAGCCCGATCGGCCGCGCGAACGACCTGCTCCGGGACCCGGTCGTCGCGCAGGTCGCGGCCGCGCACGACGTCTCCCCCGTCCAGGCGATCCTGCGCTGGCACGTGCAGCTCGGCGTCGTGCCGCTGCCGAAGGCGTCGTCGCCGGAGCGTCAGCGCGAGAACCTCGACGTCTTCTCGTTCGAGCTGACGACGCACGAGATGAACGCGCTCACGGGGCTCGCCCGGGCGGACGGGCGCACGAACGACCAGGACCCGGCGGTCTACGAGGAGCTCTAGCGCCGCGGTCCGCACGGCACGGTCGCCCCCCGTCCCGGCGCGGCGGCGCGCGCCCCGGACCGCGGGTCGTGGCACCGTGTGCGCGTGACCTCCGCCGCGCTCAGCCCGCTGCCCGACGCCGCCCGCCCGCCCTGGGCGGTCGGCTCGCCCCTGCGGCTGCTCGCCGCCGTGCTCGTGTCCGGCTCCGCGGTGCTGCTCTTCGCGGTCCACGTGCGCCCGCTCGGCTACGTGCCGCTCGTCCTCGGGGTCGCGCTCGGGCTGCTCGTGGACCGACGCCTCGGCCGCGACCTCGCGCTGGTCGGCGTCGGGATGGGGATCATCTCGACGATCTCGCTGAAGGCCGACCTGTCCGACGCCGGCATGGTGCGCTTCGCCGTCGTGCTCTCGCTCGCGGTGCTCGTGCCGTGGGCGCTCTCGCGCTTCGTCTTCCGCGAGGACGCCGTGACGTTCCCCGTCGCGACGGGGCGCCGCTGGACGCGGGGGCAGGTCGTGTACCTCGTCGTGGTGGTCGTGGCGGGCTACCTCATCCTGCCGTTCTACTTCATCGGGTCGGGCGCGTACCTCAACTGGCCGCCGATCACGGGCGGCGCGGAGATCGCGCGCCTGTTCGTCGGCGTCAACGCGGTGGGCATCTGGGACGAGCTGTTCTTCGTGTGCGTGGTCTTCGCGCTGTACCGCGAGCACTTCGGGGTGTGGACGGCGAACCTGCTCCAGGCGACGGTCTTCGTGTCGTTCCTCTGGGAGCTCGGCTACCGCGAGTGGGGCCCGCTGCTCACCGTGCCGTTCGCGCTCGTCCAGGGCTGGATCTTCTCCTGGAGCAAGTCGCTCACCTACGTGGTGGCCGTCCACTTGCTGTTCGACGTCGTGGTGTTCGCCGTGCTCGTGCACGCGCACCACCCGGAGCTGTTCGACGTCTTCGTCACCGCACCGCGCTGACGGCGCCGTCCACGGGCGGGGTCAGGACGGGCGGGCGAGCAGCACGCGGCGTACCCCGTCGACGCGGCACGCGGCCTCGACGGCCGTCGTGGCGGGACCGGCGAGCACCGTCACCGCCGCCACGACCACGGCGACGCCCACGGCCGCGCCGGCCACCACGTCGTGCGGGAAGTGCACGCCCTGCGCGACGCGGGCCGCCGCGACCGCCACCGCCAGCAGGGCCGGCACGACGACCCACACCGCGACGTCGCGCGTGCGGGAGCGGGTCGCGTGCCGCGCCGGCACGGCCCCGGGGACGCGCACGGCCGGTGCGCCGGCGAGGACGACGGCCGTCGCGAGGGCGAACGCGATCGCGGTGTGGTTGCTCGGGAACGACCAGTCGCCCGCGGCGGGGCAGTGCGCGACCTCGACCAGCTCCCAGCAGCCCCGCGGCTGCCGGACGAGCGACTTCACGGCCTCGCTCGCGGCGTAGGCGGCGACGGCGCCCACGCCGGCGACGAGCGTCGTCGCGACCGCAGGCGGGCCGCCCCGCCGCGACCGCCAGGCCACGAGCGCGCACCACGCGACGAGCACGAGCACACCGCCCTCGGCGACGAGCTCCGTCCCGGGGAGCTCGGCGGTGCGCGCCGTGACGGCGAGGTAGAGGGACTCGCTCGGGCCGCGCAGCATCCGGGCGACGAGGACGACCAGCGCCGCCCCGACGAGCCACGACACCGCCACGAGCGCCTGCCCCGCGAGCCCGGACGACGGCTCGGGCGCCGCGGGTCGGACGAGCGTGCCCTCGCTCTCGTCGCGCGTCGGGCCGGGGTCGGGCAAGGTCGTGGTGCGGGACGAATCGGGCGAAGTCATCGGACGAGGGTATGCCGGGTGAACCGCGGGTGAACATCCGCCCCACGGCGGACGTCCGCCGCGGGGCGTCCACCCGGGGCGGTACCTCGCGGCCCCCCCGGTGCGACCGGCGACCTGCTTCGACCGGCGGGCGCGGCGGGCGCGGCGGGCGCGGCGAGCAGGCCTACCGGCCGGGACCGTCGGCGGAGCCGTCGCCGGCGGGGACGTCGTCCGCGGGGACGTAGAACGCCGTCGTGGCGGCGACGCGGGCGGCGACGTCGTCCGCGTCGAGCCCGTCGGCCGCGGCGAGCGCCGCTCCCCACGCCTCGCTGCTCGCCACGTTGAACGCGCGCAGCTCGGGGCTCGCGAGCACGGCCTCGGGGTCGAGCGTCGCGCCGCCGTCGAGGTGCAGCCCGAGGCCGAGCAGCGCCCCGTCCCACCCGACACCGACGGCCCCGGGCCCGAACTGGTCCCACATCTCCGGCGGCACGACGGCGGTGTGCTCGAGCGTGAGGGTCGTGCCGCCGCCCGGCGCGGGCGCGAGCCGGACCTCGACGACGGACGAGTCCTCCGGCGTCGGCGGGCCCATGACCCAGGTGAGCCGCAGGAGCCGCGGAGCCTCGCACGCGCGGATCTCGCCGCCCGCGTTGCCCTCGACCTGGTAGGTGCCGCCGACCCGGAGGTCGCCCGTCACGGGCAGGAACCAGCGCGGGATGCGCTCGGGGTCGGTGACGGCGTCCCACACGTCCTCGACGTCGGCCGGGTAGGTGCGCTCGATCGTGACGACCCGGGCCGCACCGGCGGGGAGGTCTGCCGACCCGACGGTGCGCCGCGCGGCCTCGAGCTCGGCGATGAAGTCCTTCATGCTGTCCTCCTGGTGGTGTCGGTGGGGCGCTCGTCGTCCTCGTCGGTGCCGGGTGCCGTCGCCCGACGGCGCTCCCGGGCACCCCGGGCGAGCTCGGTCCCGAGCGCGTCCAGCCGCTGCTCCCAGAACCGGCGCAGGCCCGCGGTCCAGTCCTCGACCTCGTCGAGGGCCGTCGGGTCGAGCGCGTAGAGGCGCCGGGTCCCGTCCGGGCGGACCGACGCGAACCCGCTCGTCCGCAGCACGCGCAGGTGCTGCGACACCGCGGGCTGGCTGATGCCGAACTCCTCCCCCACGCGCGCCGCGATCTCGCCGGCGGGCTGCTCGCCGTGCGCGAGGTGCTCGAGGATCCGGCGACGCACCGGGTCGCCGAGGACGTCAAACGCTTCCATGACCTCCATCTTTCAGACCTTGCTTATATAAGTCAATACCTATCTTGCGAGCGTCCGCGCCATGACCCGCTGCGGCCCGGCGTTCCCCCCGTGGTACGCGCCGCGGTCGTCCAGACCCGCGCGGGCGTACGCGCGCCGCCCCGCCGCGTTGCGGTCGTTGACGGTGAGCACGAGCACCGCGTACGGCGCCGTCCGCCCGTGCAGCGCCGCGAGGGCCGCGACCGCGCCGGGAAGCTCGCGCACGACGCGCGATCCCACGCCGCCGCCCTGCGCCGCGACGTCGACGAGGAAGCCCCGGAACAGCACGACGTCGGACGGGGCGACGCCGTCGAGCAGCGCCGCCACCTCGGCCGGGGCGCCTCCCGGGTGCAGCACGCCGAGCGCGACGGGGTCGCCGCCCGGCGGCCGGGCGACCAGCAGGTGCCGGCCCGGGTCGGCGTGGGCCGCGGCGACGACGTCGGCCGCGGGCGGCACGAACTCCTCCTGCCCCGGGCCCAGCCGGAGCCGGAGCGCGCCGGCGAGCAGCCGGCCGCGCTCGTCCG
>QAPD01000103.1 GCA_003052455.1 Sphaerisporangium cinnabarinum
GGTGCCCTGCGCGCCGCCGCCCGCGCGGTGCGCGCCGCCGTCGACGAGCTCGGCGACCTGCTGTGCACGACGACCGGACGCCTGCGGGCCGAGGCGCGCGCGTCGGCCGAGGTCGCCGCCGACCTGCTCGACGAGGCCGCCGTCGCGGGTCTCGGCCGGGCCGGGCGGGTGCTCGCGGGCGACCCCGCCGCGCTCGACGTCGTGCGCCGGGAGCCGCGCGGCGTCGTCGCGGTGATCACGCCGTGGAACGACCCCTACCCGGCGGCCGCCGGGCTGCTCGCCGCGGCGCTCGTCACCGGGAACACGGTCGTGCACAAGCCGTCGGAGCGCAGCGACGCCCCGGGCGTGCGCCTCGCCGAGATCGTGGCGGGCGCGCTCCCGCCGGACGTCCTGCGCGTCGTCAGCGGCGACGGCGCGACGGGCGCGGCCGTCGTCGCGCACGACGGCGTCGCCCTGGTCGCGCACGTCGGCTCCACCGCCGCGGGACGGCGCATCGCCGCCGCCGCGGGCGCACGCGGGGCGAAGGTGCTGCTCGAGAACGGCGGCAAGGACCCGCTCGTCGTGGACGCGGGCGTCGACCCGGTCCTCGCCGCGCGGCAGATCGCGACGGGCGCGTTCACCAACGGCGGCCAGCTGTGCACCGCCGTCGAGCGGGCGTACGTCGTCGAGGAGGTCGCGGACGCGGTCGTCGCCGAGCTCGCGCGCCTCGCGGACGAGGTCGTGGTGGGCGACCCGGGCGACGACGCGACGACCATGGGCCCGCTCGTCGACGACGCGCAGCTCGCCGTCGTCGAGGAGCACGTGCAAGGGGCGCTCGCGGCGGGGGCCGAGGTCGTGACGGGCGGCCGGCGGCTCGACCGGGCCGGGTCGTTCTACGCGCCCACGGTGCTCGACCGGTGCCCGGACGACGTGGACCTGCTCACGGTGGAGACGTTCGGCCCCGTGGCGCCGGTCGTGCGCGTCGCCGACTTCGACGAGGGCCTGCGTCGTGCGTCCGCGTCGGCGTACGGGCTCGCGGCGACCGTGCTCACGCCGTCGCTCGCGCACGCGCTGCGCGCGGCGGACGCGCTCGACGTCGGCACGGTCAAGGTCAACGCCGTGTTCGGGGGCGCACCGGGCGGGTCCGCCGACCCGCGGCGCGGCAGCGGCGGCGGCGCCGGGTACGGGCCGGACCTGCTCGACGAGATGACCGTCCGCAAGGCCGTCCATCTCGAGGCGCTGGGGGAGCCGTGAGCCGCCGCGCGAGCGCGACCCTCACGTTCGGCGGGACGGCGACCGCGCTCCTGCGGTTCGGGCGCTTCACGGTGCTCACCGACCCGAACTTCCTGCACCGCGGCCAGTGGGCCTACCTCGGCAAGGGCCTCGCGTCGCGGCGGCGCACCCAGCCCGCGTTCGGCCCGACGGGCCTCCCGCCGCTCGACGCGATCGTCCTGTCCCACCTGCACGGGGACCACTTCGACCGGGTCGCGCGGCGCGGCCTGACGCGGCAGGTGCCGCTCCTCACCACGCCGTCCGCGGCGCGGCGCCTGGCGCGGCACCACTTCGCGACGGTCGGCATGCCGACGGGCACGATCGAGACGTTCCGCTCGGGCAAGGAGACGCTCGAGGTGGAGTCGGTCCCGGCCATCCACGCGCGCGGCGTCATGCGCTCGTTGCTGCCGGAGGTCATGGGCACCGTCTACACCCACCGCGTCGACGGCGACCGCCAGACCCAGGTCTACGTCACGGGCGACACGCTCACGGGCGACCACGTCGACGTCGTCGCGGACGCGTTCCCGCACCTCGACTCGGTGGTGGCGCACCTGGGCGGGACGCGCATCCTCGGCCGCACCGTGACGATGGACGACGTGCAGGGCGCGGACCTCGTGCGGCGCGTCGGCGTGCCGCTCGTCGTCCCGGTCCACCACGACGACTACGGCGTGTTCCGCAGCCCGCTGCGCGACTTCCTCGCGCGGTCGCCGGAGCTGCCCGGGGTCGAGATCCGGCCCGTGGCGCGGGGTGCGACGGTCGACCTCCGGGTCGACTGACGGCAGATGCTCGCCGCGGGCGCCCGCCCGCCGACCGACCAGGAACAGCGACCTCCTGGTCGGTTTTCGTGAGCAGCCCGGCCGAACTTTTCGTCTCGATATTTCAACTTCTGACTTGGCAGCAGCGAAAGTCCGACCTAGGGTCGAACGCAGCGCGGGGCCAGGACGGCGCCGCGCGGGCCCCGGTCCCCGGGGCCGTCCACCCATCCGGGTCGACCGATCAGCGGCGATCGTCGAGCAGCGGCATCGAGCACAGGTGCCGCGCTGCTGGTCGGGGACCACGGGCTCCTCGATCTACGTCAAGGAGGACGTTGTGCACAGACCATCCACGAGCCGACGCAGGCTCGCCCGAGGTGCCGCGGCAGCGCTGTCCGCCGCGTTGCTCGTCCCGCTCGCGTTGAGCGGTGCGAGCGCGCACCCCGGCCACGGCGGGGACGAGACCGCCGCCGAGGCCGCGCAGGACGACGCGGCACTCGACTGGAACAACTACGAGAAGGTCCTGCTGAGCAAGGACACCGGCGAGCCGATCGACCTCGCCGTGCTGCCCGACTCGCGGGTCCTGCACACGGCGCGCGACGGCGTCGTCCGCCTCACCGACACCGCGACCGGGCGGACGACGCAGATCGCGAAGCTCGACGTCTACGCCAACTCCGAGGACGGCCTCCAGGGCATCTCCCTCGACCCGGACTTCGAGGAGAACGGGTTCGTCTACCTCGTGTACGCGCCCCGCGTCATGGAGGGCACCTCGCCCACCGGGGTCGAGTACCCCGAGACGACGCCGCAGGGCAGCGCGCCGAACTCGCTCCCCGCGGGCGAGGACGAGAGCTACTGGGACCGCTGGCTGGGCTACAACCAGCTCTCGCGGTTCACCTGGGACGCGGAGAGCAGCACGCTCGACCTGGACAGCGAGCGCGCGATCCTCAAGGTCGACGCGCAGCGCGGCCAGTGCTGCCACGTCGGCGCCGACATGGCGTGGGACGCCGAGGGCAACCTCTTCCTGTCCACGGGTGACAACACCCCGGCCGGCGCCCCCGGCGCCGACGGGTACGCCCCGAACAACAACGCGCCCGGCATGAACCCCGGGTTCGACGACCGCCGCAGCGCGGGCAACACGAACGACCTGCGCGGCGCGATCCTGCGGATCAACCCGATCGAGGACATCGCCCCCGGCACGGAGGTCGGGCCCGGCACCACGTACACGATCCCCGAGGGCAACCTCTTCGACGACCCGCAGTACGAGGGGTCCGAGGACCTGGTGCGCGAGGAGATCTACGTGATGGGGGTGCGCAACCCCTTCCGGATCGACTACGACCTCGAGTCCGGCGCGCTCGTCTGGGGCGACTACGGTCCCGACGCGGCCAACGCGAACCCCGACCGCGGCCCGATGGGCTACGTCGAGTGGCAGCTCACGACCGAGCCGATCAACGGCGGCTGGCCCTACTGCCACGGGCCCAACGCGAACTACAACGAGTGGGACTTCGCGACGGGCACGCCCGGCGAGTGGTTCGACTGCGAGGCCGGCGCGAAGAACAACTCCACGTGGAACACCGGTCTGGACGTCGTCCCGCCGGCCACCGCGCCGCAGGTCTACTACGGCGACCGCCCCGGCGACCAGCCGGAGCTGCTCGACCCGCTGGTCGAGCTGGGCGGCGGCGGCCAGGCGCCCATGGGCGGCCCGATCTTCCGCTCCGCCGACTACCCCGACGCGCCGGGCAAGTTCCCCGCGTACTGGGACGGCAAGCCGTTCATGGCGGAGTTCTCCCAGGACTACGTCGTCGCGTTCACGCTCGACGAGCTCTCGTCGGCCGGTGAGGTCACCGCGGTCGAGGACTTCCTGCCCAACGCGCACCTGGAGACGGTGAACCAGCCGATCTGGGACAACGTCATGGACATGGAGTTCGGTCCGGACGGGTCCATGTACGTCCTGGAGTACGGGGACGGCTTCTTCCGCCAGAACCCGGACGCCGGGCTGTACCGGATCACCTACGGGTCGGAGAACAAGACGCCGCGCGCGGCGATCTCCGCCTCCCCGGTGTCGGGCAGCGACGCGCCGCTCGAGGTGACGTTCGACGCCTCGGCGACCACGGACGCGGAGACCCCGAACGAGGGTCTGACCTTCGACTGGGACTTCGACGCCGACGGCGAGTACGACGCGCAGGGCGAGACGGTGACGCACACGTTCACCGAGCGCGGGCGGTTCGCGGTGCAGCTGCGCGTCACCGACCCGGAGGGCAACTTCGGCCTCGCGATCCAGCAGGTCACCGTCGGCAACACCGCCCCGGAGATCACGCTGAGCCAGCCCGACGGGGCCGTCTTCGACTGGGGCGACGCCGTCCCGTACACCGTCTCGGTGCAGGACGCCGAGGACGGCGACGAGCCGGTGTGCACCAACATCCAGTACACGTTCGGCCTCGGCCACAACGAGCACGCCCACCCCGAGGTGAGCGGGCGCGCCGCGGTCACCGAGGACGGCTGCGGCTTCACGATCCAGACGAGCCCCGACGCCGTCGAGCACGGCGAGGGCGAGAAGATCTTCGGCACGCTCGTCGTGACGTACACGGACAAGGCCCAGGGTGACGTCCCCGCCATCACCGGCGAGGCCACGCACATCCTCAAGCCGCAGGCGCAGCAGGCCGAGTGGTACGACGCGGCCGAGGGCGTCGAGGTCGTCGAGGACCCGGCGGCGAACGCCGGCCGCTACGTCACCTCGTTCGACGAGGGCGACTCGTTCACGTACCGGCCGCTCGCGCTCGTGCACGCCCCGACGGGCGAGGCCGTCGACGAGGTCACCGTCCGCGGCAGCGGCGAGGGCACCGTCACGCTGAGCTGGCAGGGCGCGGGGGCCGAGGCCACCGAGCCGCTCGCCGACTTCGTCTTCACGGGCGAGGGCTGGCAGGACGTCACGCAGACGCTGAGCAGCGTGCCCGAGGGCACCGGCTCGGTCGTCGTGACGACCACCGGCGGCGTGGACGTCGACGCGGTGACGTTCGCCGTGGGCGAGGGCAGCACCGAGCCGGTCGTCGTGCCTGCCGAGCAGGTGTCCATCCAGATGTTCTCGCTCATCCCGTGGGTCAACGAGGCGGGCCTCCCGGCCGTCCTCGAGCGCCTGTCGGAGATCGGCTTCAAGAACATCGAGCCCTTCGGCGGCAACTTCTCCGGCTACACCGCCGAGGAGTTCCGTGCGCTGGCCGACTCCTACGGCCTGAGCGTGAAGTCGTCGCACTACAACGTCGACGAGGCCACGTTCGACGCGACCCTGGACTACGTGGGGACGCTCGGCCAGGAGTACGTCGGCTCGGGCGGCTGGCCCGCGCCGGGGATCGGCACCTACGAGAACACGCTCGCGACGGCCGAGGCCATGAACCGGCTCGGGGAGCGGGCGGTCGACGCCGGCTTCACGAAGTTCTTCGGCCACAACCACGACGGCGAGTTCCGCACGACGTACGAGCACGAGGGGGAGACGCTCTCGGCCTGGGAGATCCTGGTCCGCGAGACGAACCCCGAGTACGTCACGTTCCAGCTCGACGTCGCGTGGGCCGCCCACGCGGGCGTCGACGTCCCGGCGCTCATCGAGCAGTACGGCGACCGGATCGAGCTGCTCCACGTCAAGGACGCCACGGGCCTGAACGCGGGCGGACGCCCGTCGTTCACCAACCTGGGCGAGGGCGAGGTGCCGCTCCAGGAGATCCTCACGGCAGCGCAGGAGGCCGGCGTCGCGTACTACGTCCTCGAGTGGGACCAGGCGCCCGACGGCGAGGACTTCGCGGCCCACGGCTTCGAGTACCTCACCGGCGTCCCCGCCGGCGAGGCCGGGCCCGACGTCACGGCGACCGCGCAGGCGCGCTGCCTCGCGGGCAAGACCTACGTCGCGGTCCGCGCCCTCAACGAGGACGACGTGCCGCTCACGGTGACGCTCGAGACGCCGTACGGCACGAAGACGGTCGAGAACGTCGCCCCGGGCGCGAACGCCTACCAGTCGTTCGCGGTCCGCTCCGGCGAGGTCGAGGCCGGCTCCGCGACGGTCACCGCCACCGACGCCGAGGGGAGGACGGCCACGGTCACGGCCGAGCACGACGCGCTGTCGTGCGGCTGACGCCGGCCTGACGCGCAGGAGCGCCGGGTGAGGCGGACGTCCGACGCCGCCTCACCCGGCGCTCGCGCGTCCGGGCACCGACCGCTCCGCACACGACGGCGGCCCGGGTGACGCACGCGTCACCCGGGCCGCCGTCGTGCGGGCTGTCAGCCCTCCTTGACCTGGTCGCGGACGTCCGCCGCGGCCTCCTTGCCGTGCTGCCCCACGGACTGCGCGGCGTCCTTCGCGGCGTCGCGGACGGCCTCGGCACCCTCCTTCGCGGGCTCCTTGAGGTCCTGCACGACCTCCTGCGCCGTGGACTTCACGTCCTCGACGAGCGGAGCCGCCTTCTCCTTGACCCCGACGGCGGCGCGCTGCTCGGCGCGGCTCGACGGGAGGAGGGAGGCGACGACGAGCCCCACGCCGAAGGCCACGAGGCCGACGGCGAGCGGGTTGCCCTGCGTCTGCTCGCGCACCGCCCGCGGGGCGGAGCCCACGGTGTCGGCGACCGAGGACGCCGTGCTGCGCGCCGAGTCGGCGACCGACGAGGCCGCCTCGCGCCCGCGGTCGGCGACGCCGTGCGACGTGTCCCGGGCCGAGCCGACCGTGTCGTGCGCGCTGCCCATGACGCGGTCCTTGACGCTCGTCACGCCCGACCGCACGCGGTCCACCTGGCGGCGCGCCACGTTGCCGGGCTTGACCTTCTCCCCGAGGGCGTCGACGTCGCGGCTCAGCTCGGTCCGCGTGCGCTCGATGTCCGCCCGGATCTCCTCCGGATCGCTGGTGCTCATGAGTTCTTCTCCTCGTGTCCTCGGACGGCGTTCGGGATCTTCTTGAGGGTGTCCGTGGTCTCGGGCATGCCCTCGACCGTGCGCAGCTCCTTGCGTCCGCGCGCCGCGAGCACCGCGGCGACGATCGCCCACAGCACCGCGACGACGACGGCCGACCAGCCGCGGCCCATGACGGCGCCGAGCGCCCACCACAGCGCCACGGAGAGGAACAGCAGGACCATGTGGCCCGCCACCCCGGCGCCGGCGAGCATCCCGGCGCCCTTCCCGGCGCGCTGCGCCGACTGCTTGGCCTCCGCCTTGGCGAGCTCGACCTCCTGGCGCATGAGCGTCGACAGGTCGCGGCTCACCTCGGCGACGAGCTCGCCGATGCTCTGCTGCTCGGCCTGCTGGTCCGCGGACGTCGGCACGGGCTGCGGCGTGGCCACGCCCGGGTCGGGGCCGCTGCCCGTCGTGTGCCGCCCGGTGCCCGCCGCGGCGAACGGGTCAGGGGTGTACGACATCGGGGCCACCTCCCGGCCGGGCGCCCGAGCCGGGCGTCGTGGGCGGGTACGACGGCGCCGGGGGAGCGCCCTCGGCCGACGTCGGGACGTCGGGGTCGTGCGCCAGGCGGTCGTTCGCGAGGCCCGGGTACGCGCCCGCCGTGCCGATGTCGGGCGCGCCGGTCGTGCCCGCGCCGCCGGTCGTGCCCGGCACGCCGGTGGTCCCGGTCGTGCCGGTGGTCGTCGCGCCGGTCGAGCCCGTGGTCGTGCCGAGCGGTGCGGCGTGCGCGCCGCGCGTCGCGGACGTCGCCGACCCGGACGTCGACCCGGTGCCGCCGTCCTGCGCGCGGTCGGAGCCGGTGTCCGGCGCGTCCTTCATGCCGCGCACGAGCCGTCCGACCAGCAGGCCGGCTCCGGCGGCGAGGAGGAGGAACGTGCCCGGACGGCGCCGGGCGAAGCTCTCGACCTCGTGCAGCACCGACGCGGGCTCACGGTCCTCGAACCACTGCGCCACCTGCCCGGTGGCGTCCCCGGCTCGCCGCACCAGGTCGGTCGCGTAGCCCGGGTCCTCGGTGCCGTCCGCCATCTGGCGGAGCTCGTCACCGAGGGACCGCAGCCCGCCTGCGAGGCGCTCCTGCTGCGTGCGCGCCTGGTCGCTGAGCTCCGTCTTCGTCTGGTCGACCAGGCCGCGCGCGCGGTCCGTGGCCTCGTGCGCGACGTCGCGCGCCTTCTCCTTCGCGTCCTGCGCGACCTCCCGGCCGGCGTCGCCGGCGTGGGACGCGGCCTCGCTCGCGCGCTGCTTCACCCCGGCCGCGGCGCCGCCGCTGTCCCCGGTGTCCTGCGTCGTCCCGACACCCGGCGAACCGGGCCCCGAGCCGTACGGCACGTTCGTCTCGCTCATGGTCGGACTCCCGTCGTCGTCGCCGCTCGTGCGGCGTGACTGGCGACGGAGCGGTAGCCGTGCCGGGCTCTCGCTCCGCCGGTACGGCCACCTCCTGGACCACCTCCCACGCTAGGCGCGGACCGCGCGCACACAACTGGAGCGGGTGGTCGCCCGCAGGTTGCGAGCGGCCCTCTCGCGCAGCCGAGGCGTCACGCACCGTCGCGACGTCCCCGCAGGGCTCCCAGCAGGGCTGATGCACCGTCGGCCGCCCGCTCGCGAGCCGGTTCGGCTCGCGAGTCGGGCGGTCCCTGGGGAGCATGGCGGTGGCGTCGAGCAGGGGCGCCGTCCGTGCGAGCGTCAGGAGCCCGTGATGCCCTCCACCGCCCTCCCCGTCCCCACCACCGGGTCGGCGACCGCGACCGGTCCGTCGGACGGGCCCGTGCCCGGTGCCTCCTCGGCGCCGGGGACCGGCCGGCTGCCGCAGCCCCGTCCGCGGGGTCCGCTGAGCGCCGCGCTGCTCGCCGCGCTCGTCGAGCCGCCCTCCCCGGGCGCGACGGACCGCCTGCGCCCGGTCGAGGACGCCGTCGGGCCGGCGCTCGACGCGGCGGCCGGGGAGATCCTGCGCGACGAGGACGTCCAGCTCACGCTCACCCTTCTCTACGAGCTCCACTACCGGGGGATCGAGGGCGTCGACGACGACTGGGAGTGGGACCCGGCGCTGCTCGCGGTGCGCGCGCGGATCGAGGCCCCGTTCGAGGTCGCGGTGCGCGAGCGCGCCGGCCAGCCGGCGTGCGACGCGACCGATGCGGCCGGCGTCGCGCGACGGCTGTTCGAGCTCGCGGCGGCCGACGACGGCCCGAGCCTGTCGCGGTACGTCGCGAAGCGCGCCGACGCCGGGCAGGCGCGCGAGCTCCTCGCGCTGAAGTCCCTCTACCAGCTCAAGGAGGCGGACCCGCACACGTGGGCCGTCCCGCGGCTCGCGGGCGTGCCCAAGGCGGCGCTCGTGGAGATCCAGGCGGACGAGTACGGCGGCGGTCGACCCGGCCGCATGCACGCCGAGCTGTTCGCGCAGGCGATGCGCGGCGTCGGGCTCGACGACACGTACGGCCGCTACGTCGACGCCGTGCCCGCGGTCGTGCTCGCGGCCCTGAACACGATGTCGCTGTTCGGCCTGCACCGGCGCCTGCGCGGCGCGATCGTCGGCCACCTCGCCGCTTTCGAGATGACGTCGTCGGTGCCGAGCCGCCTGTACGGCAACGGCTTCCGCCGCCTCGGGCACGACGCGGACACCACCTGGTACTTCGACGAGCACGTCGAGGCCGACGCGGTGCACGAGCAGATCGCCGCGCGCGACCTCGCGGGCCGCCTCGTCGAGCAGGAGCCGGCGCTGCGGGACGACGTCCTGCTCGGCGCGGCCGCGTGCCTGGCCGTGGAGGGCGACGTGGCCGCCCACGCGCTCGAGCGCTGGCAGCAGGGCGTCTCGGCCCTGCGCGTGCCGCTCGCGCCCGCCGTCGACCCGCAGCCGGGCCCGGACCCGGCGCAGGAGGGCGACGCGCCGCGTGGCTGACGTGACCTACGTGCTGCCGTTGCGCCGCGAGCAGCCCGACGAGGCGGCGACGGCGGACCTGTCCGCCTACCTGCGCGACCTCTCGCGCCAGGTCGAGGTCGTCGTGGCGGACGGGTCGCCGGGTCCCGTCCGCGCGCTCCACGCCGCCGCGTGGGGCGGGTCGGCGCGGACCGTCGAGGTCGGCCCGCCGCCCACGGGCTGCAACGGGAAGGTCGTCGGCGTGCTCGCCGCCCTGGCCGCGACGACCGCGCCGCGCGTCGTCGTCGCGGACGACGACGTGCGCTGGGACGCCGCGACGCTCGACCGGGCGCTCGCGGCGCTCGCCGACGCCGACGCCGTCGTGCCGCAGAACGTGTTCGACCCGCTGCCGTGGCACGCGCGCTGGGACACCGCGCGCTCGCTCGTCAACCGCGCGCTCGGCCACGACTGGGGCGGCACGGTGGTGCTGCGGCGCGACGCGCTCGGCCCCGACGGGTACGACGCCCGCGTGCTGTTCGAGAACCTCGAGCTCGAGCGCACGCTGCGCGCCCACGGGATGACGGTCGTGTACCGGCCCGACCTGTTCGTCGTCCGCCGCCCGCCGACGACGCGGAAGTTCGTCGAGCAGCGCGTGCGCCAGGCGTACGACTCGTTCGCGCAGCCCGTGCGGCTCGCCGCGGAGCTCGCGCTCGCCCCGGTCCTCGGCGCGTGCGTCGCCGGTGCTGTGCGGCACCGCGGGCCGGCGCGCGCCGCGTGGCTGGGGACCCTGGTGGGGCTGCTCGCGGGCGCCGTCGCGCTCGCCGAGGCGGGGCGACGGCGCGCCGGGGGCACCGCGGCGTGGCCCGCGTCGTCGGCGCTCTGGGCCTCCGCGTGGCTGGTCGAGCGGGCCGTGTGCGTGTGGGTCGCGGTCGCCTGGCGCGCCCGCGGCGGC
>QAPD01000104.1 GCA_003052455.1 Sphaerisporangium cinnabarinum
GGCGACCTCGGCGGCCACGCGGCGAGCGAGCCGCGGCGCGGGCGCGCGGAGCACCGCGGCGACGGTGCGGGCCGCGTCGTCGGGTGAGCCGTCGAGGAAGAGGCCGAGCGCGCGGCGCGCGGACGGGTCGCGCGACACGAGGAGCAGGCGCACCGCGCCGCGCCGGGCCCGGGCGGGCGCGCGCCGCGCGGCCTGGATCGCGAGCCACACCGGGTCGTCGACGACGGCGCGCGCCCCGAAGGACAGCGCGAGGACGAGGGCGCGGACGGCGTCGCGCGGTGCCGCCGCGCTCATCGACGCAGCCCGTCGAGCAGCTCGACGTACCGGGCCGCGAGCGCGTCGTCGTCCGCGTTGAGGGAGACCCACTCCTGCGCGGCGGGGCCGATCTCCGGGACCGAGCCAGCGGCCACGAAACCGGCCCAGAGCGCGGCGAGCGCCTCGACGTCCCCGGGCGGGACGACGTCGCCCGCCTCGAGCGAGAGCACGAGCTCGGCGGCCTCGCCCGCGACGCACGCGGTGAGGTGCCGACGCGTCGCCATCGTCTCGTAGAGCTTCGAGGGCACCGTCCACTCGAACGGCTCCCAGTCGCGCAGCGACACCAGCACGGTGTCGGCCCACGCGTACAGCGCGGGGACCTCCGGGTGGGGCACACGACCGAGGAACGTCACCGGTGCACCGAGCGTCGTGGCGAGGGCTTTCAGGTGCGGGACGTCGGCCCCCGCGCCGGCGAGGCGCACCTCGAGCGGGACACCCTGTGCGGCGAGCACCGCGGCGGCCTCCACGACGACTTCGAGGCCCTGCGACCGGCCGATCGTCCCCGCGTACACGGCTCGCAGCGGCCGGTCCGGGCCCAGGCGGTGGGCGTCGTCGTCGGGCAGGGCGTCGACCTCGTCGTCCACCTTGTCCGCGAGCCGGTCGGTGAACGCCGTGCCGTTCCGGACGACGCCCACGTTCGGGGCGCCCCGGCTCTCGACGATGCCGGCGAACGTCTCCGTCGTCGTCACGACGAGGTCGCTGCGGGTCTGCAGCCGGACGATCGTGCGGTGCGCGAGGGCGACCACGGCGGCCCGCACCCGTCCGCCGGAGCCGCCCGCGACGACACCGGCCGGACGGATGAGGTCGGGCCACGCGTCGCGCATCTCGACGACGAAGCGGGCGCGGAAGAGCCGGGCGAGGGCCCACGCCGCGAACATGCTGGGGATGCCGGGCACGGTGCCGACGACGACGGTCGGGCGGTGCGCCCGGGCGCGCAGGTGCCGCCACCCCAGGACGACCGAGTGGGCGGCCGCGACCACGTGGTCGGCCGTGCGGGACACGAGCGAGGACGAGTGCTCGCGGTAGCGCACGCGAAGGATCCGCTCGCCGTGGCGGCCGCGCTGGACGAGGCCAGGGCGCAGGTGGGCGTGCTCCGGGTCGAGCCCGCCGGCCGGGTAGTGCGGAGGCGGGGCGAGGACGGTCACGCGGAAGCCCGCGTCGACCAGGCGGGGCACGAGCGCACTCCAGCGGCGTTGCGGAGCACCCGTCTCGGGCTCGTAGTGGTGGGTGACCAGGAGAAGGTGGTCGTGCTGGTCCCGGCGCCGCGGACGCGACGCCGGTCGACGGCGCGCGCCGGCGTGCCGCGCTGCACTCGTAGACATGTCGCCCCCTGCGATCGACGGCTCGCCGGGGCGCGCCTTCCGCCGGTGCCTTCATGGAACTGAGCGGTACGAGCGTACCGCTCGACGGCCCGACATCCCCGTGGAGCGGTGGTGCGCGGGGGGTGAAGAGAAGGGCGGCGAGGCGCCGAACAACAGTGCCGCTCAGGGCATCAGACGTAGGATGCGAGCCGTGGCCGACACCCTGTTCCCCGAGCCCTCGCCCGAGCCGCGTGCCGACCGGCGGCACGCGCGCCGTCGTCGTGGGGGCCGGACGGCGCTCGTCGTGCTCGTGTCGCTCCTCGCCGTGCTCGTCCTCGCCGGGGTCGGAGGTGCCTGGTGGTTCCAGCGCCAGCTCGACGGCAACATCGAGAAGCTCGCCGACCCGTTCGAAGGCCTGGAGAACCGTCCTGACCCGGCGCCGAGCGACCCGGAGGTCGCGACGGAGGCCGTGAACTTCCTGGTGCTCGGCTCCGACAGCCGCATCTCGGCCGGCGACCCCTCCCAGTGGGAGGCGGGCGCCCAGCGCACGGACGCGATCATGCTCGTGCACCTGCCGGCCGACCGGCAGACGGCGCAGGTCGTCTCCATCCCGCGCGACGCGTGGGTCCCGATCCCCGGTCACGGGGAGGCGAAGATCAACGCCGCCTTCTCCTACGGCGGTCCCGCCCTCATGATCCAGACGGTCGAGGACCTCACCGGGGTGCGGATCGACCACTTCGCCGTGACCGACTTCGAGTCCTTCACGACTCTCACCGACGCGCTGGGGGGCGTGCAGATCCGCATCCCGGAGGACATCGGCGACGGCAAGAAGGTGTTCTTCGAGGCGGGCGTGCACCAGATGACGGGCGAGGAGGCCCTCACCTACACGCGCCAGCGCCACGGCCTGTCGAACGGTGACTTCGGCCGCGTGCAGCGCCAGCAGAACTGGATGCGCGCGATGCTCGGCAAGATCAACAACAACCGCAACGACGTCGCGATGATGACGCGTTTCTTCACCGCGGTGAGCGAGTCCGTGGCGACCGACGACGGCCTGACCATCGACGAGATGCGGAACCTCTACATGAGCGCGCGCGGGCTGAGCACGAACGACGTCACGTTCATGACCGCCCCCCACTCCGGGACGGGGCGCAGCGCCGACGGGCAGTCGATCGTCGTGCTCGACCGGGCCCGGTTCGACCCCCTCATGGCGTCGATCGCGAACGACTCCGTCGGCGACTACCTCGTCCAGAACGCCGAGGCGCTCGAGGTCCTGCCGCCGACCGTGAAGTGACCGGGCGCCCGTGACCCACGGCTCGAGCAGCCCGCAGCGCAGCGTCCTCGTCCACGGGAGCTGCGTCACCCGGGACGCGTTCGCGCTGCCGGGGGAGACGCGCTTCCGCCTCGCCGACTACTACGCACGCAGCTCGCTGGCGTCCGCGTTCGCGGCCGGCGGTCTGGACGGCGTGGACCTCGCCCGCGTCGAGTCGTCGTTCCAGCGCCGCATGGTCGAGCGGGACCAGGCCAAGACCTTCGCCACGAAGCTGGTGACCACGGACGCGGACGTCGTCCTGCTCGACCTCGTCGACGAGCAGTACGACCTCGTCGTCGGGTCGGACGGCGGTGTGGCGACCCGCTCCATGGAGTTCCTGCGGGCCGGCGGCGACGGCGCGGAGGGGACTCGCGTCGCGTCCGGGGCGCCCGAGTTCCTGGTGCGGTGGGAGGCCGGGTGGGCGACGCTCGTCAGGTCTGCGCTCCAGCACGACCGGCTGGCTCGGGTGATCGTGCACGAGGCGTACTGGGCGCGGGGCGACGCGGCCGGCAGGGCGTTCGACCAGCAGCGCGTCGAGTCGGCGAACCGCACGCTCACCTATCTCTACGCGCGCATGCGCAAGGACCTGCCCGAGGCGCGCTTCCTCCGCGTCCCGGACCGGCTCGTGGTCGGCGACCCGTCCCACCGGTGGGGGGCGTCGCCCGTCCACTACGTGGAGGGCTACTACCGCGCGTTCCTCGACCTCCTCGACGAGGCGACCCGCGCCGACGTCTGACACGCCACCGACGGACCGTCGGCCCCGGGCGAACGAGCGCCGGGACCCCGCGGGGTCGGGTGCTCGAGGGTCAGACGGCGCCGTCGAGGACGACGACGCCGTCCTTGAACGCCATGCCGCTCACCCGCGCACCCGGGGTGCGTGCCTGGAGGAGGAGCTGGACGTCGAGCGCGACGCGCGCGTCCGGGAGCACCCGCACGGACCTGGCGGGGAGGCCCTTCGCCGCGACGACGGACTCGATCCGGCTCGCGGCGAGACCGAGGAGCTTGTGCGCGGGCAGGCCGCCGGCGCTCGCGTCGACGGAGATCGTCGCGACGCCGTCCTGGACGTCGACCACCCGCAGCGTGGCCCGGACCGTCGGCGCGAGACGCGTCGCGAGCCGGAGCGGCGCGGGCAGGCGCTTCACCTGGCGCGGGTCGGCGACGACCTCGAGCGCGTCCCCGCGTCCCGACACGGACGTGACGAAGGACGGGAGCTCGCGGTCCATGAGGCCCAGCAGGTGGAGCGTCTCGGCGAGGGTCAGTTCCTGGTGCACGGCGCACACCCTAGCGGACGCCTGGGACGACAGGGACTTTCAGGATGTCCGGCACTTCCGGGACGTCTCGGGCACGCGATCGTGACGGGGGTCTCCGCCCGCGGCCTTTCCTTACCCAAGGTAATGAGTTAGGGTAACTATCATGCCTGCTGCGGACCTCACTGCTCCCACCCGGAACCAGTACCGGCCCGCGACGCTCGGCGGCGACCTGCGGGTCGCGCTCACCCGGATCTCCCGGCGGCTGCGTGCCCAGCGCGGCGAGGCGGACCTCCCCGAGGGGCGGTTCGGCGTCCTCACCGTCCTGCACAAGCACGGCGCCATGTCGCCCAGCGAGCTCGCGGAGCACGAGCGCGTCCGGCCGCCGTCGATGACCCGCGCCGTCAACGCCCTCGTCGAGATGGGCCTCGTCGAGAAGGGGGAGCACGCGAGCGACCGCCGTCAGGTCGTCGTGCGCCTCACGGACGCCGGCGTGCGCGAGGTCAAGGAGACGCGGCGCCGCCGGGACGCGTGGCTCACGCAGCAGCTGTCCTCCCTCACCCCTGACGAAAGAGAGACCTTGGCCCGCGCCAGTGAGCTGTTGACCCGGATCGCCGCCCGATGAGCACCACGTTCTCCTCCCTCCAGTACTACAACTACCGCGTCTGGTTCGGCGCCGCGCTCGTCGCGAACGTCGGCACCTGGATGCAGCGCGTCGCGCAGGACTGGCTCGTCCTCAGCGACCTCACCGACAACTCCGGCGTCGCCGTCGGCGTCGTCACCGCGCTGCAGTTCGCGCCCGTGCTCGCCCTGTCCGCGTGGGCGGGGCTGCTCGCCGACCGGCTCCCGCGCCGTCGGCTCCTCATGGCCACCCAGGGCGCGATGGGACTGCTCGCGCTCGGCCTGGGCGCGCTCGTGCTGTCCGGGAACGTCGAGCTGTGGCACGTCTACGTGTTCGCCGGCCTGCTCGGCGTCGTCTCGGCGTTCGACAACCCCGTGCGCCAGACGTTCGTCGCCGAGATGGTGCCCGCCGACAAGCTCTCCAACGCCGTCGGGCTCAACAGCGCGTCGTTCAACGCGGCGCGCCTCGTGGGCCCGGGCGTCGCCGGGCTGCTCATCGCGGCCGTCGGCTCCGGCTGGCTGTTCATCATCAACGGCGTGACGTTCGGGGCGACGATCCTCGCGCTGATGTACATGCGCACGCGCGAGCTCCACGTGCTGCCGAGCGCGCCGCGCGAGAAGGGTCAGATCCGCGAGGGCATCCGGTACGTGCGCGGGCGGACGGACATCATCGTCATCATGGTCGTCGTCGGCGTCGTGTCGACGTTCGGGCTCAACTTCCAGCTCACGTCCGCGATGATGGCGAAGGTCGAGTTCGGCATGGGGCCGGGGGAGTACGGGATCCTGGGGTCCATCCTCGCGATCGGCTCGCTCACCGGGGCCCTGCTCGCCGCGCGTCGGGAGCGCCCGCGCGTCCGGCTCGTCATCGGGTCGGCGTTCGGGTTCGCCGTCGCCACGGGGGTCATGGCCCTCATGCCCACGTACGCGACCTTCGCCGTCGCGTGCATCCCCGTGGGGCTCGCGTCGCTCACCATGATGACCGCGGCCAACTCGACCATCCAGATGTCCGTGGACCCCGTCATGCGCGGGCGCGTCATGTCGCTCTACATGATCGTGTTCCTCGGTGCGACGCCCGTCGGCTCCCCGCTCGTCGGGTGGATCGCCGAGGCGTGGGGCCCGCGCTGGGCGATCGGCGTCGGGTCGATCACCGCCGCGCTCGTCGCCGTGGGTGCCGCCGTCTGGGCCGTGCGCAACTGGCACCTCGAGGTCCGCTACCGCGTCCTCCAGCGCCCGCACCTCGTGGTGCGCTACCTCGACGCCGGCACGCCGACCGACCGCTCCGCACGCGCCGAGGCGCGGCGGCGGATCGAGGCCGAGGACGCGCAGGAGGCCGCCCGGGCGGCCTGACGCCGCTCCTCCTACCGAGTCACGAGGCCGGTGCTGCCCTGGAGGACAGGGTGGCACCGGCCTCGTGCTCGACGGGGACCTCGGCCGTGCTCGTCAGGCGAGGTGGTCGACGACGTGGTCCACGCACGCGGTGAGGGCGCGGACGTCGTCGGGCTCGATCGCCGGGAACATCGCGACGCGCAGCTGGTTGCGGCCGAGCTTGCGGTACGGGAAGACGTCGAGCACGCCGTTCTCGCGCAGC
This sequence comes from Sphaerisporangium cinnabarinum, assembly GCA_003052455.1. Taxonomy (GTDB): domain Bacteria; phylum Actinomycetota; class Actinomycetes; order Actinomycetales; family Cellulomonadaceae; genus Cellulosimicrobium; species Cellulosimicrobium cinnabarinum. The sequence goes on from QAPD01000104.1 coordinate 6,382, forward strand.
GCGGCCACGACGGCCGTCGCGTCGACGGTGTCGTCCAGGTCGATCGTGCCGACGACCGTCGACCGCTCTGCCGGGTTCGCGACGAAGGGTGTCGCCCACTCGCGCGAGTCCGCCCAGCCGTAGAGGTGCGCGGCCGACTCGGCGGACCGGGCGGCGGCCCACTCCAGGCCCCCGTTGCCCAGGAGCCACTCCACCTGCTCGGCGAGCATGACGAGCGTCGCGATCGCGGGCGTGTTGAGCGTCTGGTCCTGGCGCGAGTTCGCCGCCGCCGTGCGCAGCGACAGCGACTCCGGGACCCAGCGGGTCCCGCTGCTCTCGACCTCCTCCGCGCGCGCGAGCGCGTCGGGCGAGCACAGCGCGAGCCACAGGCCGCCGTCGGACCCGAAGACCTTCTGCGGGGCGAAGTAGTAGACGTCGGTCTCCGCGACGTCCACGGGGATCGCGCCCGCGCCGGACGTGGCGTCCACGAGCGTGAGCGCGCCGCGCTCGCGCGAGCCGGGGACGCGGCGCACGGGCGCCATCGCGCCGGTCGAGGTCTCGTTGTGCGGCCAGGCGTGCACGTCGACGTCGTCCGCGGGCTCCGGGAGCGCGACGGTCCCCGCGGGGGCCGAGATCACCTGGGACGGCTCGAGGAACGGCGCGGCGGTCGTCGCGGCGGCGAACTTCGCGCCGAACTCGCCGAACGCCGCGTGCTGCGCCTTCGAGCGGACGAGGCACGCGGTCGCGACGTCCCAGAACGTCGTGGAGCCGCCGTTGCCCAGCACGACCTCGTAGCCGTCGGGCAGCGCGAACAGCGTGGCGAGGCCCTCGCGCGTGCGCCGCACGAGCGAGCGGACGGGCGCCTGCCGGTGGGACGTCCCCAGCAGGGAGGTCCCGGCGTCGGACAGCGCCCGGACCTGCGCGGCGCGGACCTTGGACGGCCCGGACCCGAAGCGGCCGTCGGCCGGCAGGAGGTCCGAGGGGATCGTGATCGAGGTGTTCGCGAGATCGGGCACGGCGTCACCCTACGCGCGCGCGGCGCGCGCAGGGAGCGTCGTCCACAGGCCGTGCGTCGCCGCACGGTCCGCGGCGGGGGTCGCGAGGAGGTGCGCGCGGCGACGCGCCACGGGCGCCCCCGGACGGCACCGCGGCCGGGTCACGGGCTCGCCATAGACTGACCCCAGCGGCCCGCCGGTGCGGGCAGGCGCCCCGTGGCAGCGACGACCGGGCGCCCCGAGCCGACGAGCGACTGGGAGCGTGACGTGACCGATCTGATCGATACCACCGAGATGTATCTGAAGACGATCTACGAGCTCGTGGAAGAGGGCATCGTCCCGCTGCGCGCGCGCATCGCGGAGCGCCTCGGGCACTCGGGGCCCACGGTGTCGCAGACGGTCGCGCGCATGGAGCGCGACGGGCTCGTCGTCGTCACGGGCGACCGCCACCTCGAGCTCACGCCCGCGGGCCACGAGAAGGCGACGCGGGTCATGCGCAAGCACCGGCTCGCCGAGCGGCTCCTCACGGACGTCATCAAGCTCGACTGGGAGTACGTGCACACCGAGGCGTGCCGCTGGGAGCACGTGATGAGCGAGCTCGTCGAGGAGCGGCTCCTCGGGCTGCTCGACCACCCGCACTTCGACCCGTACGGCAACCCCATCCCGGGCCTGCCGGAGCTCGGGGAGCAGCTCGAGGAGGTCGACTTCCTCGACGGCGTCGTCTCGCTCCCCGTCCACCTCGCCCAGCACGGTCTGGGCGGGGGCGAGGTGCGTGTCGTGCTCCAGCGGATCGCCGAGCCGGTCCAGGTCGACGTCGAGCTCCTCGCGCGGTTCGCCCAGGCCGGGGTGCTGCCGCGCCGCACGCTCGTCGTGCGTCCCGCACCGGCCGGCGGGGTCACCGTGCAGGGGGAGGGCGCGCCGGTGGTCCTCGACCTGCCCGACGACGTCGCGCGCCACCTCTTCGTCGCCCGCGGATAGCCGTCCGTTCACCGGCCGGAGCGCCGTGACCAGCGGCGATGCGAGTGGCGGCGTCCCGTCGTGATGGGAACGTGACTTTTGCCGAGGGGTCCTGTACGGTCGTCCTGCTCCGTCGGGATACCCATCTGGCGGAGTCCTCGCGCGGAACGCCTAACCCTGTCACCGCGAGAGGTCCACGACGACCCGATGACAGGGACGGGGGACCCACTTCCGGGTGCTGGAGACAGCGCCCTTGGGGTGAAGCCCGACGGACTCCGGTCCGTCAGGCCGGGTGACTCTTCCACCCGAACCCGACAGCTGACCTCGCAGGCGTCCAGGAGAGGCAACAGTGACCGTGAGCACGACTCGCGCCCGCCACCGCGCGGCGCGGCGTCCCGTGACGCCACTCAGCACCATCGCCCAGGCCGCATCGGACCAGATGTCGAGCGTCGGTCGTCGTACCGCCGTCGTCGCCGCGTCCTCCGGCCTCATCGTCTCGATGATCGGCGCCGCCGCCCCCGCGACGGCCGCCCCGGTCGACAACGAGTCCGGCAAGCTCAACGCCGTCGACCTCAGCGCCCTCACCGCGCAGGCCCGCCAGGCCCTCGAGGTCGCACCGGCAGTGACCGTCGCGGCCGACGCGGCGTTCACCATCGAGGAGGCCCCGGTCACCGTGACCCCGGCCCCCGAGCCGGAGCCGGAGCCCGAGCCGGAGCCCGTCCGCACCACGCAGACGAGCCGCACGCAGGAGCGCCAGTCCACGCAGTCGTCCTCGTCCGACGAGGCCCAGGCGCCGGCCCAGCAGGAGGCGTCCGTCGGCGCCCCCGCGTCGGCCTACGGCTCGTCGATCGTCTCGATCGCGGCCCGCTACGTGGGTGTCCCGTACGTCTACGGCGGCACCACCCCCGACGGCTTCGACTGCTCGGGCTTCACCAGCTACGTCTACGCCCAGGTCGGCATCAACCTGCCGCGCACGTCGGGCGCCCAGGGCTCGGTCGGCACCAAGGTGTCGCGCGACCAGGCGCAGCCGGGCGACCTCATCTGGACGCCGGGCCACATCGCCATCTACGCGGGCGACAACATGATGATCGACGCCCCGCGCCCCGGGAAGTCGGTCCAGTTCCGCCAGATCTGGCAGTCGAACCCCACCTTCATCCGCGTGGCCTGATCGCTCACCCGATCAGGACCCCCGCGGTCACTGGCTGGACGAACCCCGTCCGCTCGCACTTAGCGCGAGCGGGCGGGGTTCGTGGCATTCTTGACGTGTTCGTGACTCGTGGCAGACGGACGGCCGGGCCTGGTCTCGGCTAGGTTGGTCGTCCGATGGCACCGGGCCGTCGAGAGGAGAGTCGCTCATGACCCGCACGGAATCCGTCCTCGTCGGTGTCGACGGCTCGGCGCCGAGCCTCCACGCCCTGGACTGGGCCGCGGCGTACGCGCTGCGCGTGGGGTGGCCGCTCCACATCGTGTGCACCTACTCGCTGCCGTCGTTCACGGCGGCGTCGCTCGACGGCGGCTACGCGGCCCTCGACGACTCCGCCATCCAGGAGGGGGCGCGCGCCGTCCTCGAGGAGGCCCGCGCCCGCGCCGAGGGGGCCGGCGTCCGCACGACGGCGACCGTCACGACGGGCGACGCCGCCGGGGTGCTCGTGGAGATGTCGCGCGAGCACGCGCTCGTCGTCGTCGGTACCCGCGGCCGCGGCGGCTTCACCGAGCGGCTGCTCGGCACGGTTTCCTCCGCGCTGCCCGCGCACGCGCACTGCCCGACCGTCGTCGTGCCGTACCGCGTGGGCGGCAAGGACGACGAGGGCGGCGCCCAGGAGCTGCCGCCGGTGCGGGACCTGCGCCGGATCGTCGTCGGGGTGGACGGGTCGCCGTCCGCCGAGATCGCGCTGCGGCACGCGATCCGTCAGGCCCGCGCGTGGGACGCCGAGCTCGTCGCCGTCGCCGGCGTCCCGGTCGGTGCCGGTGCGGGCCTCCTCGCGTGGTTGCCCGCGTCGATCGACCACGAGCAGGTGCTGGCGGACGTCACCGAAGGGCTCAACGTCATCATCGACCGCCACGAGGCGGAGCACCCCGGGCTCACGATCAAGCGCATCGTGCTCGACGGCACGGGCGCCGAGCTCCTCACGGAGTTCTCCACGGCGTCCGACCTCATCGTCGTGGGCTCGCGCGGGCGTGGCGGGTTCCGCGGTCTGCTGCTGGGCTCCACGAGCCAGGCGGTCCTGCACCACTCCGCGTGCCCCGTCATGGTCGTGACCAAGAAGTGCGAGGACGACGAGCCGACGACCCAGGAGCGCTGAGCCGCCGGCACGCCTGAGCACCACGGCGCGTGGTGCCCGGGCGCGCGGTCAGCTCCGGTTGCGGTACAGCCGCATGGTGATCGGCGCGAGGATCGCGGTGAGCACGACGGACGCCACGAGGACCCACACGATCCCCTCCGTCGCGGGCTCGCCCGCCATGAGCCCGCGCACCGCGGTGACGAGGTGCGTGACCGGGTTGACGTCGACGAAGCGCTGGAGCACGACGGGCATCGTCGACGGGTCGACGAAGATGTTCGACGCGAACGTGAGCGGCATGAGCACGAGCATCGACGTGCCCATGACGGCGTTGGGGGAGCGCAGCACGAGCCCGAGCGCCGTGAACACCCAGCTCAGCGCGAACGCGAACACGAGCAGCAGCACGATCCCCAGGACCACGCCGACGACGCCGCCCGGCGGGCGGAAGCCCAGCACGAGGCCGAGCGCGAGGGTCACGACCGACGCGATCGTGTACCGCACGGTGTCGCCGAGCAGCGCGCCGACGATCGGCGCGGGCCGCCACACGGGCAGCGACCGGAACCGGTCGAACACGCCCTTGCTGATGTCCGTGTTCATCGTGTAGCCGGTGTAGATCGTCGTGAAGAGCACCGCCTGCACGAGGATGCCGGGGAGCAGGAACTGCAGGTAGCTCTGCACGTCGCCGGCGAGCGCGCCGCCGAACAGGTACGTGAACATCAGCGTGAAGATGATCGGCGAGACCGTGACGTCGAACAGCTGCTCGGGCACGTGCTTGATCTTGAGCAGCGCGCGCCACGTGTACGTCAGGGTCGCCGAGACGGGCGACGGCCGGTCCGGTCGCCGCTCGAGCGCGACCGCCGCCCGCAGCGCGTTCGCCTCGGGCGCGCGCAGCTCCGCGGCGGTGGTCGTGGGGTCCGCGGCCATCAGGCCACCTCCTCGATCGTCTCGTCGTCGTCCATGGGCTGGCCGGTGAGCGCGAGGAACACCTCGTCGAGGCTCGGCTGGCCCAGCGTGAACTCGGGCACCGCGATCCCCTCGTCGCCGAGGGCGGGCAGGATCCGCGCGACGTCCGCCGCGCCGTCGTCGGGCACGCGCGCGGTGAAGGCGTACGGGTCGTTCGCGAGCGTGATGTCCGTGCCGAGCAGCGCGCCCACGACCTCCGCGGCCCGGCCGCGCTGCGTCGCGTCCGCGAGGCGCAGGTGGACCGCCCCCTCGCCCACCGACCGCTTGAGCTCGGTCGCAGTGCCCTCCGCGATGACCTTGCCGTGGTCGATCACGGCGATGCGGTCGGCGAGCTGGTCCGCCTCCTCGAGGTACTGGGTCGTGAGCAGCACGGTCGCGCCGTCGGCGACGAGCACGCGCACGATGTCCCACACCTGGTTGCGGCTGCGCGGGTCGAGGCCGGTGGTCGGCTCGTCGAGGAAGATGACGCGCGGGCTCATGACGAGGCTCGCCGCGAGGTCGATCCGCCGCCGCATGCCGCCCGAGTACGTCTTCACCTGGCGGTCGCCCGCGTCCCCGAGCCCGAACGCGTCGAGGAGCTCGGCGGAGCGACCGCGCGCCGTGCCGCCGAGGAACCCGTACAGCCGCGCGAGCATGACGAGGTTCTCCGTGCCCGTGAGGTCCTCGTCCACGGACGCGTACTGCCCGGTGAGCCCGACGACGGACCGCACCTTGTCGGCGTCGTGCACGACGTCGTGACCGAGGACGCGCGCCGTGCCCGCGTCGGGGCGCAGGAGCGTCGCGAGCATGCGGACGGCGGTCGTCTTGCCCGCGCCGTTCGGCCCGAGGACGCCGAACACGGTGCCCTCGGGGATGAGGAGGTCGATGCCGTCGACCGCCTTGGTCACCGACTTCCCGGTCGTGAAGTGCTTGACGAGGCCGCGCGCCTCGACGGCGAGGTCGCCGCGTGCAGGTTCGGTCATGTCCCCTCCTGGCCGTTGCCGACGGGCCGCCCGGAGCGTCCGGGCCACCCACGCACCCACCGACCGCCCGGGCCGGCAGAACTCATCGGTCGTGCACCCCACTCATCGTGCGCCGGAGAAGGGGACGCTGACCAGCGAGATGCGCCAGGAGCGAAGAGATGCGCCGGAACGAGGTAGAGCCTCCGGCCGCGAGGGAGAACCCGGAGGGCTCTACCTCGCGACCGGAGGCTCTACCTCGCGGGTCCGGGGCCCTCTACCGAGCGGCGTGCTCTGCCGCCGCGAGGAGGACGCACGTCGCGACGCCGTCCATCGCGACGCGGACCTCCTCGATCGGGGGGAGGGTCGGGGCGAGGCGGAGGACCTTGTCCTCCGGGTCCTTGCCGTAGGGGAACGGGGCGCCCGCGGGCGTGAGCGCGATGCCGGCGGCCTTCGCGAGCTCGACGACGCGCGACGCGGTGCCCGGCACGACCTCGAGGCTGACGAAGTAGCCGCCCTTCGGCTCGGTCCACGACCCGACGCCCGTGCCGCCGAGGCGGTCGGCGAGGATGCTCGTCACGGCGTCGAACTTGGGGGCGATGATGTCGCGGTGCTTGCGCATGTGGGCGCGCACGCCGTCGGCGTCGCCGAAGAACAGCGCGTGCCGGAGCTGGTTGACCTTGTCCGGGCCGATGGACTGGGTGGCCAGGTGCTTCTTGTACCAGGCGACGTTCGCGGGGGACGACGCGAGGAACGCGACGCCCGAGCCGGCGAACGTGATCTTCGAGGTCGAGGCGTAGAGGATCACGCGGTCGGGGTGCCCGGCCTCCGCGGCGAGCCCGATCGCGTCGGCGCTCGTCACCTCGTCGTCGGTGAGGTGGTGCAGCGCGTACGCGTTGTCCCAGAGGATGCGGAAGTCGGGGGCGGCGGCCGGCACGGACACGAGCGCCCGCGCGACCTCCTCGGTGACGACCGAGCCGTCGGGGTTCGCGTACGTCGGCACGACCCACATGCCCTTGATCGTCGGGTCGTCGGCGACGAGCGCGGCGACGGCCGCGGCGTCGGGGCCGTCCGCCGTCATGGGGACGGTGACCATCTCGATGCCGAGCGCCTCGCACACGGAGAAGTGGCGGTCGTAGCCGGGCACGGGGCAGATCCAGCGGACCTTCTCCTCGCGGCCCCACGGGCGCTCGGACCCGGGGACGCCGAAGAGCGTCGCGTACACGAGCGTGTCGTACATGAGCGTGAGGCTCGCGTTGCCGCCGGCGAGGAGCTGCTCGACGGGCACGCCGAGCAGCTCGGCGAAGATGCGCCGGAGCTGGGGCAGCCCGTCGAGGCCGCCGTAGTTGCGCACGTCCGTGCCGTCGGCGTCCGTGTGCACGCCCTCGCCCGGGAGCGCGAGCAGGGCCTCGGAGAGGTCGAGCTGCTCGGCCGAGGGCTTGCCGCGCGTGAGGTCGAGCTTCAGCCCCAGCGCCTGCAGGTCGGCGTACGCGCGACGCAGGTCGTCGAGGGACGACGCGAGGGTGGTGGTACCGGGTGCGGTGGGCTCGGGCGTGGTCACCCTCCGGACTCTACCGACCCCGCGCCAGGTCCGTCAGGGCGTCCTCCAGGGCGGACAGCCCGGTCTCGAGGTCCTCGGCCGTGATGGTGAGCGGGGGAGCGAGGCGGATGGTCGAGCCGTGCGTGTCCTTGGCGAGGACGCCGCGCGCGAGCAGCGCCTCGCAGAGGTCGCGGCCCGTCCCGCGCGCCGGGTCGAGGTCGAGGCCCGCCCACAGGCCGAGGCCGCGGACGCCGTCGAGCAGGCCCGCGTCGACGAGCCCGGCGAGACGGTCCTGGAACCCGGCGCCGAGCTCGCGCGCCCGCCGCTGCGGCTCGCCCGTGCGCAGGAGCTCGACGACGGCGAGCCCGACCGCGCACGCGAGCGGGTTGCCGCCGAACGTGCTGCCGTGCGTCCCGGGCGTGAGCACCTCGAGCACGTCGCGCCGTCCGACGACGGCCGAGACCGGCACGATCCCGCCGCCGAGCGCCTTGCCGAGGGTCACGAGGTCGGGCCGCACGCCCCACGTCTCGGTCGCGAGCGTCGCACCGGCGCGCCCGAGGCCGGACTGGATCTCGTCGGCCACGAGGAGCACGTCCCGCGCGGTCGTGATCGCGCGCAGGCGCGGCCAGTAGTCGTCGGGCGGCACGACGACGCCGGACTCGCCCTGCACCGGCTCCAGGAGCACCGCGACGGTCGTGTCGTCGATCGCGGCGGCGACCGCGTCGGCGTCGCCGTACGGCACGAGCCGGAACCCCGGCGTGTACGGGTCGAAGCCGCGCCGGGCGTCGGGGTCGTCGGAGAACGACACGATCGTCGTCGTGCGGCCGTGGAAGTTCCCGGAGCCGACGACGACGGTCGCCTCGCCCGGCGGCACGCCCCTGACGTCGTAGCCCCACTTGCGCGCCGTCTTGATCGCGGTCTCGACGGCCTCCGCGCCCGTGTTCATCGGGAGCACGAGGGAGTCCTCGCCGCCCGTGGTGAGCGGCCCGACGAGCGCGGCGAGCGCCTCGGCGAACGGGTGCAGGAGGTCGTGGTCGAACGCCCGCGACGTGAGGGTGACGCGGCCGAGCTGGCGCGTGGCGGCGTCGACGAGCGCGGGGTGCCGGTGCCCGAAGTTGAGCGCCGAGTACCCCGCGAGGAGGTCGAGGTAGCGGCGACCGGTCACGTCGGTGACCCACGACCCCTCGGCGCTCGCGACCGTGACGGGCAGCGGGTGGTAGTTGTGCGCGAGCGCGCCGCCGCCGCTGCCGTCACCCCGACGGCCGCCGTCGAGCCGGCCGTCGGCGCGGCTCCCGCCCGTGCCGCCGCCCGACGCGCGGACCTCCTGGGCGGTCACGACGCGCTCCCGGTCGGCGCCGGGGCGTGGACGGCGGGCTCGCGGATCTCGAGCGTGCAGCACTTCGCCCCGCCCCCGCCGCGCAGGAGCTCCGACGTGTCCACCGCGACCGTCTCGTAGCCGCGCTCGCGCAGCGCCCCGGCGAGCCGGTCCGCGCGCGGCGAGTGGACGACGTGCGTCCCGTCGCTCACGGCGTTGAGCCCGAGCACGGCGGCGTCCTCCTCGGTCGCGAGGAGCGCGTCGGGGTAGCGCTCGCGCAGCACCTCCTGCGCGGCGGGGGAGAACGCGGCGGGCAGGTAGACGACGTCGACGGGCGGCGGGCCGGTGAGCGCGGGGTGGGCGGCGTCGTCGGGGCGCGCGCCGTCGTCGGGCGCGGGGGCACCGGCGCTGCCCTCGTTGCCGCGCAGCACCGTGAGCGCCGTGTCGAGGTGGTAGAACCGCGGGTCCACGAGCTCGAGCGTCACGACCTCCCGGCCCCACAGGGCCGCGGCCTCGGCGTGCGCGGCGCGGTCGGTGCGGAAGCCGGTGCCGGCGAGCACGACGTCGCCCGCCACCAGGAGGTCGCCCTCGCCCTCGTTGACATGCTCCGCGAGGTGCGTGACGTACCCGTGGTCGGCGAACCACTTGAGGTAGGCGGGTCCCTCGGGCCCGCGCTCGGGATGGGTGAAGCGCGCGGAGTACACGAGGCCGTCGACGACGGTCGCGCCGTTGGCCGCGTAGACCATGTCCGGCAGGCCGGGGACGGGGTCGATCGTCTCGACGGTGTGGCCGAGGTCGCGGAAGGTGTCGCGCAGGCGTTCCCACTGCGCGACGGCGAGCGCGGTGTCGACCGGCGTGCGCCGGTCCATCCAGGGGTTGATCTCGTAGCTGACGGTGAAGTACGTCGGCCGGCACATCAGGTAGTGCCGGGGCTGGCCTGGGCGCATCGCCGCCTCCTCGCGGGAGCCGGGCCGCCGGGGTGGTGCGGCCCGGGTGGGTGCCGGACGGGGGATGCGTCCGGTGCTGCTGGTGGGCTGCCGGTTGGCTGCTGGAAGTCAGCGTACGTCCGGGAGGTGTGCGCGTCCTGGGACGGCGCGCGAGCGACAAGGGTGTTGACAGCGATATTCTATCGATATATCGTTACCGTATCGCTGAGCCCACCACGTGGCTCGCGACGACCGCGCGGCCGGACCGGCCCGCCACGCTCCGCGGATCACCCGGAGCCCTCGATCACACGCACAGGAGACACCACTCATGCACGCCGCACACCAGCACCGGGGCAGGACCCCGGAGAACGTCCAGAACATGTCCCAGCCGTTCGGCGAGCGACCCGGGCCGCGCCCGGACTGCCGTCGTCGTGACGGCTTCCCGCCCGTGCCCGACGATGCGGCCTGGTTCCGCGGCGACGGCCCCCGCGGCCGCGGCGGAGCCCGCCGCGGTGGCGGGCGCGGCTTCGGCGGCCCGGCCGACGGCGGCCGAGGCTTCGGCCCCGGCGGTCCGGCCGACGAGCGTCGCGAGTTCGGCCCCGGACCGGGAGGCCCCGGGTTCGGCCCTGGCGGTCCCGGCTTCGGGCCGGGTCACGGCGGTCGCCGGCACGGGGGCCGCGGTCGCGGCCCCGGGCGCGCCGGCCGCGGCGACGTCCGTGCCGCCGTCCTGCTGCTCCTCGCCGAGCAGCCCATGCACGGGTACCAGGTCATCCAGGAGATCGCGGAGCGCAGCGAGGGCCAGTGGCGCCCGAGCCCCGGCGCGGTCTACCCGGCGCTGAACCTGCTCCAGGACGAGGGGCTCGTCGAGCTCTCGGCCGACGGCGGGCGCCGCCTCGCGACGCTCACCGAGGCGGGCACCGCGTACGTCGCGGAGCACGCCGCCGAGCTGGGCGACCCGTTCGCCGACGCCGCCGGTCGCGGCGGCCGCCCGCGGCGCGAGCTGCGCGCAGGCGTCGAGGCCGTGGCCGCGGCGGTCCACCAGGTCGCCCGCACCGGCACCGACGAGCAGACGACGGCCGCGGCGGAGCTCCTCGAGCGCACGCGCCGCGAGCTCTACCTGATCCTCGCGGGCCCGGCCGTCCCCGACACCTCGCCCGACACCGCCCCGGGTGCCACGACGACCGCCGCGGGCGACCGTGCGCCGTCGGGCAACCCGGCGGAGGACGCCCCGGTCGAGGACGGGCCCACGGCCTGACCCTCACCCACCCCGGACCCGGGGTCGCGCGGCACCGGCGCTGGTCGGTGCGGCGGGGCCCCGGGTCCGCCGCGTCCACGGGGCGGCCGGGCCGCCGGTGGGCTACCGGCGGGCGTGCAGGCGCTCGTCGAGGCGGCGCAGCGACACGTGCATCATGACGCGCAGCGCGACCCCGACGAGGGGCGCGGTGACCCCGCGGGGGACAGGCCCGGCGAGGTAGGCCTCCTCCCACCACACGACCCGGCAGCGGCCCGTGCCGAGCGGCACGACCTCGAAGCCCGCGTCGCCGAGCAGCGCGGGGCCCAGCTTGCGGACCCGCGTGCTGCCCGGGCGGCCCGCCGCCACCGACGGGCGGTCGAGCGACTCGACGACCATGCGGTCGGGGAAGCCGCGGCCCGTGCGGCGGACGAGCGGGCCGCTCACCATGGTGAACCGGTCGCCCACCTCGGGGCCCCGGCCCGCCGGGGTCGTCATCACGGTGAGCGGGATGAACCGCGGATGGGTCCGCGGGTCCGCGACCCACGCGAACGCGACGGACGCGTCGACGTCGAGCTCGCGCGCGACGGCGACGCGCCGCACGCCCCGGGTCGTCACTCGGCGTCGCGGGCGCGGGAGCGGTCGCGCCGCCCCCGCCCCGGCAGCAGCCGACGACGGCGGCGCGGCTCCGCGTCCTCGGGGACGGGGACGAGCCGCGGCGGCGCGTCCTGCACGGGCGACTCCACGACCTCGAGGAGCCGGCCGAACACCGACGGCGGCGGCCCGAACGCGCGCCGCGACTGGGCGATCACGCCGTGCCCGAGCGCCCGTGCCCCCGCCACGCCCACGACGGCTCCGACGCCGAACGGCACGAGCCGGCCGAGCGCGAGCCCGGACTGCTTCGCGAGCTGGGTGCGCAGGAACCGGTTGCCGAGCGCCTTGTTGACCTTGACGAGCGTCCCGGCGGGCATGCTCGTCAGGAGCACCTTGCCCCACGCGAGGCCCGACCCCTGGGTCGCGCGCTCGACGTCGCGCGCGCCCTTCTCGCCGAGCACCGTGGCGAGCAGGAGCGCCCGACGGCGGCCCACGTCGTCGACCGCGATGCCGTGCACGTCCGCCACGGCGAGCGCGAAGGCCGCCGAGGACGCGAAGAACGTCGCGACGTCGCTCGACGTCAGCGCGATCCCCACGCCCGTCCCGACCGCCGGGAAGGAGGCCGCCGCGCCGACGGCACCGCCCGCCGCCTGGATGACGAGCAGGTACTCGCGCTCGAGGATCCGGACGATCTGAGCGGGGCTCGCCTCGGGGTTGCGCCGGCGCACCGAGTCCACGTGCGCCCGGATGACGTGCGACGGGATCGTCACCGCCTTGTCGAGCGCGGCGTCGAGCAGCGGGGTCGGCCGATAGGCGGACCACTCGACCGCGTCCTGCGTCGAGAGGTCCCTGCGCCCGGCGTCCCGGGGCGGGGTCCCGTACTCGGGCACGCCGCCGCGCGGCACGGGGCTTCTCGAGGGGTCCTGCTGGTACGCCATGGCGCCTCCCGTCATCCCGCGGTCAGTCCTGGGTCTCGACCTCGCGGCCGGCACCCTCCGGCTGGAACAGGTACTCGACCTCGGCGCCGGCCTTGACCGTCCGTCCTACCGTGCACGCCTTGTCGATCGCTCGCGCGGCGACGGTGACGAGACGGTCGCGCGCGTCGTCGTCGAGCGACGTGAGGTCGATGTCGTACGTGCCCGTGATCTTCGGGTAGCGCTCCTCCTCGAGGAGCTTGTCGCCCTGGACGTGGATCGTCACGGCGTAGTCGTCGCCGAGGCGGCGGGCGAACGTGCGGTCCGTGCTCATGCCCGCGCACGCCGCGAGGGCGATCTTCAGCAGCTCGCCGGGCGTGAACACCGCACCCTCGCTCGCCGGGCCGATCGAGACCTCGGCGCCGCGCGCCGACCGGCCCGTGTACGTGCGGGTGCCCGTGCGCTCGACCCACAGCGCGTCGGCCGGGGCGGGCGACGGCGCGGGGACGTCGTGCGCGGCCTCGTCGGCGGCGTTCAGGGAGCTCTCGGCAGGCTGCGTCGTCATGCGTGAATCCTCGCACTCGTCGGGTCGCGGCGTCGGGGCGTCCGCCCTCCGGGGAACGTGCGGCGGGCGCGCGCGATTCCCGCGCGCGCGTGCCTGTCACACCGGGGACGGTCGTCCGGTCGTGAGGGTGGTGCGCGGCACCCGCCGCGCCGGAGAGAGGAGACATCATGAGAATCGTCGTCGTCGGAGGCACCGGGCTGATCGGGAGCCAGGTCGTGCAGGACGTGCGCGACGCCGGGCACGAGGTGGTCGTCGCCGCGCCCAGCACCGGCGTGGACACGTTGTCCGGCACGGGCGTCGACGAGGCGCTCGCGGGTGCTGACGTGGTCGTCGACGTGTCGAACTCGCCGTCGTTCGCGGACGACGACGTCCTGCGGTTCTTCGAGACGTCCACCCGCACGCTCCTCGACGCGGAGGCCCGCGCCGGGATCGGGCACCACGTCGTCCTGTCGATCGTCGGCACGGACCGGACCGACGCCGGCTACCTGCGGGCCAAGGTCGCCCAGGAGCGGCTCGTGCGTGCTTCCGGGCACGGGTGGTCGGTCGTGCGCGCGACGCAGTTCTTCGAGTTCGCGCGCTCCATCGCGGACGGCGCGACCGTCGACGGCGTGGTGCACATCCCGCCCGTCGCGTTCCAGCCCGTCGCCTCGTCGGACGTCGCGCGCATCGTGGCCGACGTCGCGACGGGTGTGCCGCTCGCGGACGTCGTCGAGCTCGCGGGGCCGGAGCGGTTCCGCTTCGACGAGTTCGTCCGCGAGGCGCTCGCGGCGCAGGGCGACGACCGTGAGGTGGTCGCGGACCCGGAGGCGACCTACTTCGGGGCGCAGCTCGTCGAGGACGCGCTCGTGCCCCAGGGGGAGTCTCTGCGAGGTGCCACGACCTTCGCGCAGCACGCGGAGCGCGTCGCGTGACGTCGTCGTGCGGCAGGACGGCGCGTGCCTGGTCCGCGTCGTAGCGTGGCTGCATGAGTCTCGGCCCACGAACGCCCGAGAGCCCCGTCGTCCGGGAGGACGAGGGGGCTCTCGACGCGTTCCTGAGCGTCCGGTCCCGGCTCTTCGGCATCGCCTACCGCATGCTCGGCAGCGCGACGGAGGCGGAGGACGTCGTGCAGGAGGCGTGGGTCCGCTGGCAGGGCACCGACCGGTCGGTGGTGCGGAACCCGGCGGCGTTCCTCACGACGACGGTGACGCGGCTCGCGATCAACGCCGCGACGTCCGCTCGTGCGCGCCGCGAGACGTACGTGGGTCCGTGGCTCCCCGAGCCCGTCGACACCTCGGACGACCCCGCCCTGGGCGCGGAGCGGGCCGAAGCGCTCGAGATCGCGACCCTCGTGCTCCTCGAACGGCTCGCGCCGGTCGAGCGCGCCGTCTACGTGCTCCGCGAGGCGTTCGACTACCCGTACCGGCGCGTCGCGGAGATCCTCGACCTGACGGAGGCGAACGCCCGACAGCTCGCGCGTCGGGCGCGGGAGCGGCTCGGCGCGCGCCCGTCGGTCCCGGTGGACCCCGGAGAGCACCGTCGGCTGCTCGACGAGTTCGTGGCCGCCGCGCACGACGGCGACCTGGCCCGCTTCGAGCGGTACCTGGCCGACGACGTGGTCGCCCGCCCTGACGGCGGCGGGAAGGTCCACGCGTCGCGCGTCGAGCTCGTCGGGCTCGCGCGGGTGTCGCTGTTCCTCGACAACGTGTGGCGCAAGTACTGGGCGGACGCCGTGGTGCACGTCGTCGAGGCGAACGGTCGCCCCGCGCTCCTCGTCGTCGTCGACGACGCGCCGTTCGCCCTGGTGTCGCTCGACGTGACGGCGCGAGGGATCGAGCACGTGTATCTCCAGGTGAACCCGGAGAAGCTCGGCGGCTACGCGGCCGCGGGCTGACGCGCGGCCGCGCACCGCCTCAGGCGACGCGAGCCGGCTCGTCGCCGTGCGTCGCCGCAGCCCGTGGCGCGGCGTCAGCGTGCCCGGCGGTGCTCGCCTCGGTGGAGCCGACGTCCGCCCGCGGCACGCCTGCGACGAACGCGGCGCGCGGACGCTGAACGGCGCTGAGCGAGACGACGTCGCGTCCGAAGACCGCCGCGGTCAGCCAGACCGCCAGGACCCGGACCTTCCGCTCCCAGGTGGGGATCGCGAGCACGTGGTACCCGCGGTGCGCGAGCCAGGCGAGCGCGCCGCGCACGACGAGCCCGCGGTACTCGAACAGGCCCGTCCCGATCCCGAGCGTCGCCACGACACCGAGGCTGCCGTGCCGGTAGGGGTGGGTCGGGCGCCCACGCCGGACGGCGACCAGGTTGCGCGCGAGGCGTCGCCCCTGCCGCACGGCGTGCTGCGCGTTGGGCACGGTGAGCGCACCCGGTCGGGCGGTCGAGAGATCCGGCACGGCTGCGCCGTCTCCCGCGGCCCAGGCGTCCGGGACGAGCTCGTCGCCGGTGCCGACCCGGAGGTCCGCTCGCGTGACGACGTACCCCCGAGCATCCACGGGCAGGTCGGTGTGCGTCGCGACGACGGGGTTCGCGGCGTTCCCCGCCGTCCACACGAGGAGGCCCGAGGCGAACTCCTCCCCGGTCGAGAGCCGGACGACGCCGCCCTCGGCCGACTCGAGCCCGGCGCCCAGGTGGACGTGCGCCCCGCGGGCCTCGAGCCGGCCGACCACCCAGCGGCCGGGGCGCTCGGTGACCTCGGGCAGGATCCGTGGGCTCCGCTCGACGAGGTGGAACTGCACCTCGGGCGCGGCGATCTCGGGGTAGAGGTGCAGGAGGTCGTGCGCGAGCGACAGGAGCTCGGCGAAGCCCTCGACCCCCGAGAACCCGCCACCGACGAACGTCACGGTGAGCAGGCGCTCGCGCTCCGGACCCCGGGGCAGGCTCGCGGCACGGTCGAACGACGTGAGCAGGCGGTCTCGGACGGCGACGGCCTCCTCGACGTGCTTGAGGCCGATCGCGTGCTCTGCGACGCCCGGGACGGGGAAGACTCGCGTCACGGCGCCTGCGGTGACGACCACGGTGCCGTACGGCAGCCGGTACGCCGGACCGGACCGGGGCTGGACGACGACCGCGCGGTCCGCGTGGTCGATGCGCGTGACCGTGCCGTCGACGAGGCGCGTCCGGCGCAGGTGGCGTCGGTGCGAGACCGCTGCGTGGCGTGCCTCGACCGAGCCCGCGACCACCTCGGGAAGGAACGGCTGATAGGTCATGTACGGGCGGGGGTCGACCAGGACGAGCTCGACCTCGCCGCGCCGCAGCTCGCGCCGCAGGTCCTTCTCGAGCTCCCGGGCCACGGTGAACCCGGCGTAGCCCCCGCCGACGACGACGATCCGTTCCATCATGAGCCTCCTGGTGCTTGTGGGCGCCTCTCCGACGTCCCTACCCCTCCGACCGATCCGGACGTCGTCGCGTGACATGACGTGCGTCACGCCGACCGCGAGGCCGCGAGGTCGCGGACCGTCGACGTGGGGACTGGCCGGCCGCGGTGTTTGACCCACCCCGTGGCGACGACCGACACTGGCGACCGTGGCCCCCGACGCACCCTCCTCGACCCTTGCCGTGGCGACCGAGGGCGAGCGTGCGCCGTCGGGCGGCGCGCCCGGGCCCGTGCCCACCCCGTACGAGGACCTCCTGCGCGACGTCCTCGCGCACGGCACGCCCAAGGGCGACCGCACCGGGACGGGCACGCGCAGCGTGTTCGGCCGCCAGCTCCGGTTCGACCTCGCGCAGGGCTTCCCGCTCATCACGACCAAGCGCGTGCACCTCAAGTCGGTCGCGTACGAGCTGCTGTGGTTCCTGCGCGGCGACTCGAACGTGCGCTGGCTCCAGGAGCGTGGCGTGCGCATCTGGGACGAGTGGGCCGACGCCGACGGCGAGCTCGGCCCGGTCTACGGCGTCCAGTGGCGCTCGTGGCCGACGCCGGACGGCCGGCACGTGGACCAGGTGGCGCAGGTGATCGAGCAGATCCGGTCGAACCCCGACTCGCGGCGGCACATCGTCTCCGCGTGGAACGTGGGGGAGATCGAGAACATGGCGCTGCCGCCGTGCCACGCGTTCTTCCAGTTCTACGTGGCCGACGGGAAGCTGTCGTGCCAGCTCTACCAGCGCTCGGCGGACCTCTTCCTCGGCGTGCCGTTCAACATCGCGTCGTACGCGCTGCTCGTCCACATGGTCGCCGCGCAGACCGGCCTCGAGGTCGGCGACTTCGTCTGGACGGGCGGCGACGTGCACATCTACGACAACCACGTCGAGCAGGTGCGCGAGCAGCTCACGCGCGAGCCGTACCCGTACCCGACGCTGCGCCTCGCGCCCCGCGACTCGATCGACGCCTACGAGTACGAGGACATCGAGGTCGTCGGGTACCAGCACCACCCGACGATCAAGGCGCCGATCGCGGTCTGATGCTCGGACTGATCTGGGCCCAGGCGCGCGACGCCGCCGGGCGGCCCGTCATCGGCGCGGGCGGCACCATGCCGTGGCACCTGCCCGAGGACCTCGCGCACTTCCGACGCGTCACGTCGGGCCACCCCGTGGTCATGGGCCGCCGCACGTGGGACTCGCTCCCGCCGCGGTTCCGGCCCCTGCCGGGGCGCCTCAACGTCGTCGTCACGCGCCAGGAGGCGTGGGTGCTCGACGGCGGCCGCCCCGCCGACGACGGCGGCGCGCCCGTGCACGTGGCCGGGTCGGTCGACGCGGCGCTCGCGGACGCTCGCGCCGCGGCCCGCGCGAGCGGCTCCGACGAGGTGTGGGTCATGGGCGGCGCCCAGCTCTACGCCGCGACGCTCGTCGTCGCCGACCGCTGCGTGGTCACCGAGATCGACACCGTGGTCGACGGCGACACGTTCGCCCCCGAGGTCCCCGCCGGGTGGTCGGTGCACGCGGGCGACTGGGGGACGTCGTCCACCGGGCTGCGCTACCGCGTCGTCACCCACGCCCGCCCCCCTCGCTGAGTGCGTGAACTCGTCGCGCTCGCACGGTCCGAGCGCGACGAGATCACGCACCCAGCGGTCAGGCGGGGTCGCCGAGGCGGCGCAGGGCGTCGAGCACGAGGTCCCAGAACCGGTCGTGGTCGAGGGTGACCGCGACCTGCGTGCGGCACTCCTCGGGGCCGGGCTCGTCGCCACGCAGGTCGGCGACGGTCATGCCGGTCGTCAGCCCGCCGTGCAGCTCGACGTCCAGCGGCGCGCGACGCGTCGTCATGACCGACGGGTCGACGACGTACGCGACCGCGCACGGGTCGTGCACGGGCGGGGAGGGGAAGCCCTGCGCGGTGCGGTACGTCGTGCCGTAGAAGTCGAGCAGCTCGCCGACGAACCGGGCCGGCGCGGTGCCGAGCGCGGCGATGCCGTCGCGCACGTCCGCCGTCGCGACGGCCTGGTGCGTGAGGTCGAGACCCACCATCGTCACCGGCCACGCCTCGGTGAGCACGACGTGCGCCGCCTCCGGGTCCGCGAGGACGTTGAACTCCGCGACCGGCGTCCGGTTGCCCACGTGGTACCCGCCGCCCATGAGGACGACCTCACGGACGCGCGGCACGATCCGCGGCTCCTTGCGCGCCGCCATCGCGACGTTCGTCAGCGGGCCCGTCGGCACGAGCGTGATCTCGCCCGGCTCGGCCGCCAGGACCGTCTCGATGATGAGGTCCACCGCGTGCCGGTCGTCGACGGCGCGGCGCGGGGCGGGCAGCACCGGCCCGTCCATGCCCGAGTCGCCGTGGATGTCCGGCGCGACGATCCGGGGCCGGACGAGCGGACGGTCGCACCCGGCGGCGACCGGGACGTCGATCCCGGCGAGCTCCGCGACGGCGAGCGCGTTCCGGGTCACCTTCTCGAGCGTCTGGTTCCCGGCGACCGTCGTCACCGCGACCAGGTCGACGGCGGGGCTCCCGTGCGCGAGGAGCATCGCGATCGCGTCGTCGTGGCCGGGGTCGCAGTCGAGGACGATCCGGCGAGGCGGGGTCGTGTGAGCGTCGGAGGTGGGCGGGACGGGCTGGGCCGGGTCGTGAACGGACATCGACCCATCCTCGCGCGTCCCTGGGAGCGGGGCCGCCCGCCGGGGCGCTTCGCGTCCGGGCGCCCGTGACGGCTAGGCTGTGCTGCGGCCCTGACCCGGGGCCACGCGCCTGTAGCTCAGGGGATAGAGCACCGCTCTCCTAAAGCGGGTGTCGCCAGTTCGAATCTGGCCAGGCGCACCGAGCAGGACCGCCGTCCAGAGTCCAGCGAGTCGGACACTCCCCGCACTGAGACCCGGTGCGCGTGGCGGTGCGGTCACTTCGTGGCGTTCGGGTGGTGCGTGTGCACGTCGAGCAGGTGGACCGTGCCGGGGCGCCCGACGTGACGTAGTACCAGAGTCGTGCACCGCCCGGGAGCTCGTACTGCCGTCGTACGTGCTCCACGCTGTTGACGGTGACGGTCGCGAGCCCCCCCCCTTCAGCGGGTGACAGGTCGGGTTGTTGCGGACCGGGTCGCGCGTCAGGGAGTCCCAGGCGTCTGCCAACGCGTTGAGCTTGGTGGCGCGGAGGTCGCGCCAGCCCTTCTGCGCCTGGTGGGTGGCGAAGATCAGTCGGTGCTCGGTGCTCGGTGCTCGGTGCTCGGTGCTCGGTGCGCTTCGTCGGCCGTTCGACCTGGACGTCCTTGGGTACGATCACTCGCCGCCGTCGGGGCGCTCGACCTCGACCTGCTCGTCGAGCCACACGTACTCGGTGCGGTCCCAGTCGGCCGCCTTGGCCTGCGCCGTCGACATCCACGCATGGATGACCGTCGACAACGGTTCGAACTGCGCGACGGATGCGCACGCGCGAGCGGTGCGGACGAGTTCGTCGGCGAACGCCTCCTGCTCGGCCTCCGAGAGGAAGATCGTCCACGGGAACGGCTCGCGGAGACGGGCAGCGAACGAGCTGGGCCAGTCCGAGACGGCGACGGCGACGATCTGCGCGGCGAGGGCGAGCCCGGCGCGGTCTGCGTCGGCGTCGGCCTTGCGCATGAGGACGAGCTCGTCACCGTCGCGGCGCGTGATGGTCACCGGGCCGCGGTCGGCTGCCGCGGCGACGGCCTTGCTGTCGCGCGACAGGTCGGAGAACTTCACGCGCTGCTCGACAGGGGAGGCACTCATACCGCCATGATTTCAGAACTAGTTCTGAACATCAAGGGCGAGCGGGCGTAGTCCCTGGCCTCTGGCGCGTCCGCTACCGGGGGGGCGCAGCAGGACGGCGAGGCTCGACGCCGATAGCGTCCTGACCCCCGGCGGTCAGTTGATGATCTCGCCGCGCTCCTCGGTCCGCAGGGCCGCGAGACGCGTGCGCCAGCTCGCGAGCTCCTCGGGGCTGAGCCGCGGCCACTCGGCGACCTCGCGGACCACCCGCAGGGGCGCGCTGCTCCGGTAGGACCGCGTGGGGTTGCCCGGGAACTTCTTGTCGGTGACGTTCGGGTCGTCCTCGAACGGGCCGGTCGGCTCGACCTCGTAGACGCGTGGTGCGGCGTCGCCGGCCGCCAGCTCGGCGGCCAGCGCGGCCCCGCCGACGAGCGCGGTGAAGTAGACGTGGTTCATGACGATCTCGGGTCGGTAGTTCGACCGGAACCCCGCGGTCAGCAGGTCGCCGGCCCGCAGGTCGGCCTTCGTCCCGTGGAAGAACGGTCCCTCGTCCGTCGCCTGGATCACCCGTTCAGGGTAGGCCGGGCGGGCGTCCGCCGTCGGCCCGGGACTTCCGGTTGCGGTTCTCCCGCGCCGCGGGCAGCGTCGCCGTGGGGGCGCGACGCCCGGACCGCTCCCGCGACCGCGTCACCCGCCTGCCGAGGGAGCCACCGTGCCGTACACGCCGAAGGACGCCACCCCCACCACCGCCACCGCCAACCGCGACGCGCGCGCCCTGTACGCGCTCGACGACGTCGAGGACTTCGAGACCGCCCGGCGCGGGCACCTCGCGGACGTCCCCGGCGGGAAGATCCTGCTCGACGACGGCCGTGTCAGCTACGACACCACCGCCGTGGCGTTCCTCGACGACGACGCGTCCGAGAACCCGGACACGGTGAACCCGAGCCTGTGGCGGCAGGCGAAGGTCATCCACCGCGCGGGCCTGTACCGGGTGGTCGACCGCATCTACCAGTTCCGCAACGCGGACATCGCGAACCTGACGATCGTCGTCGGCGACGACGGCCTGATCGTGGTCGACTGCGCGTCGTCGGTCGAGTTCGCCCGGACGGGGATGGCCGTGTTCCGCGAGCACGTGGTCGACCTCCCGGTCGTCGCCGTGATCTACACGCACACCCACATCGACCACTACGGCGGCGTCAAGGGCGTGGTGGACGAGGCGGACGTCGCCTCGGGGAAGGTGCCGATCATCGCCCCGGGCACGATCACGTCGTTCGACAAGTACGCGATCGGCGAGAACGTCGTCGCGGGCAACGCGATGAGCCGCCGCGCGTCGTACGCGTTCGGCAGCCTGCTGGACCGCGACCCGCGGCAGTTCGTCAGCTCGGGCATCGGGTCGGGCACGGCGGACGGACCCACGGTCTCCTACATCTCGCCCACGGACCCGATCACCGAGACGGGGCAGTCCCGACGCATCGCGGGCCTGACGTTCGAGTTCCTCTACGCGCCGGACACCGAGGCGCCGGAGGAGATGCACATCTGGATCCCGGAGCTCAAGGCGCTCACGTGCGCGGAGAACGCGAACCACTCGCTGCACAACATCCAGACGCTGCGCGGGGCGCGCACGCGCGACGCCCGGAACTTCGCGCGCTACCTCGACGAGACGCTCGTGCGGTGGGGCGACGAGGTCGAGGTCCACTACGGCCCGCACACGTGGCCGGTGTGGGGGAACGCCGAGGTCGTCGCGTTCCTCGAGTCGCAGCGCGACACGTACAAGTACATCCACGACCAGGCGCTGCGCCTGGCGAACAAGGGGTACACGCCGCTCGAGGCGGCGGAGGTCGTCGAGCTGCCCGAGGTGCTGCGCCGCAAGTGGTACAACCGCGGCTACCACGGGACGCTCCACCACGACGTCCGCGCCGTCTTCACCAAGGAGCTCGGCATGTGGGACGGCGACCCCGTGTCGCTGCACCCGCACCCGCCCGTCGACACCGCGACGCGGTACGTCGCCGCGTTCGGGCGCGACGCGATCCTCGCCGAGGGGCGCCGTGCCGTCGAGGCCGGCGACTACCGCTGGGCCGCGCAGGTGCTGCACCACCTCGTCTTCGCGGACCCGGACGACGTGGAGGCCAAGAACCTCCAGGCCGACGCCTACGAGCAGATGGGGTACCAGGCCGAGGGCCCGCAGTGGCGCGGGGTGTTCCTCACCGCGGCCCGCGAGCTCCGCGAGGGCGTCCTCGCCGCGAGGTTCGCGACGGCGAGCCCGGACACGGTCGCGGGCATGCCGATCGACATCCTCTTCGACTACGCCGCCGTGCACGTGATCGGGGAGAAGGCGGCCGAGGTCGACGTCCGGTTCGACGTGGAGTTCACCGACCGGGACGAGACGTGGAGCGTGCGCGTGCGCGACGGCGTCCTCAACGCCCGTCCCGGCGCGTCCGACGGCGCACCCCTCACGGTCCGCGCCCCGAAGACGCTCGTCGCGGCCGTGCTCCTGCAGCCCGCGGCGGCTGCGAGGCTCGCGGACGCCGGGCAGGTCACGCTCGACGGCGACGCCGCCGTGCTCGACGCCTACGCGTCGGTCCTCGACGAGTTCGACCCGAACTTCCCGATCGTCACGCCGTAGCACGGCCGCCGGGTCCGGGCCGCGAGGTCCGGGCCCGGGGCCGCGTGCCCAGAGGTGCACCGGCTGCGGGCTTCTTCACGGGCCGGTGCCCCCTGCGGCACCTCGGCCGCAAGGACACCCTAAGAACCGTTTCCCCGTGCTCGCCACCTGTCGGACTTCACGGTTCGGGAGTACGGTCGAAGGGTTGAGTCTGGACCTGGCTCCTCATCCTCTGGAGAAGACGGAGCACCAACATGTCCGTAGACGACCATGCCATCGACCCATCCTTGACCCACGGAACGGGTCAGAAGATCGGCCAGTACCGCCTCGACCTGGGTACCGGCACCTGGTGGTGGTCGTCGGAGACGTACCGGGTCCACGGGTTCGAGCCGGGCGACGTGGTGCCGACCACCGAGCTCGTCCTGGCGCACAAGCATCCCGACGACCGCGAGCACGTGCGTGCGGTCCTCGACCACGCCCGGGTGACGGGCGAGCCCTTCTCGAGCGTGCACCGCATCATGGACGCCCACGGCGTCGAGCGGTACGTGGTGCTCGTGGGGCAGGGGCGCCGGGACCGCGAGTCGGGCGAGGTCGTCGAGCTCCTGGGCTACTTCGTCGACATCACGACGACGGTCGCGGGGCGCGCGCAGGAGCGTGCGCGCCGGGACATCACCGCGGCCGCCGAGGGGCGCGGCCCGATCGAGCAGGCCAAGGGCATCCTCATCGCCACCCACGGCGTGAGCGGTGACGAGGCGTTCGCCCGCCTCAAGCAGGTCTCGAACGACAAGAACGTCCGCCTGCGCGAGCTCGCGTCCGTCGTCGTCGACGAGGCGGGACGCGCCGGCGGGGACTGCGCCGAGCGCATCGACGCGATCCTGCGGTAGGCGCCGCAGACGGCAGAGCCCCGCACTCCCGGACGGGACTGCGGGGCTCTCTCGCGTGCGGCCGCCGTCCGGCCGCCCGGGCCGGCTAGGCCGACGCGGGCGCCGGGACGTGCCCGGTGCCGGGCGTCGACGGCGTCGGCGCGGTCCCGGTGCTCGCGTCGCCCGCCCCGGTCTCCGCCTCGGACTCGGTTCCGCCGGTGCCGCCGGAACCGCCCGTGCCTCCGGCACCCTCGCCCGGGCCGGGCGAGGGCGTCGGCGCGGGCGTCACCGGCGTCGTCGGCTCGGGCGTGGGGTCCACCGTCGGCTCCGGGGTAGGAGCGGGGGTCGTGGACGGTTCGTCGGACGGCGTGGTCGACGGCGACGGGCTCGGGCCCGGCGTCGGGACGGTCGCCGGGTCCTGCGAGGGGGCGCTGGGCGCCGGCGTCGCCGGGTCCTCGGTGCTCGGGGTGCGCTCGCGGCTGATCGTCGTCCCCGATCCCTCGACGCCGCGGACGGCGTCCGCGAGGGGCTTGCCGATGACGAGCTCGACCACGAGGACGACGCCCATGACGACGACGAACAGCGCGAGCGCCGTCACGGTGAGCACGCGGCCGCGCCCGTACCGGTCCACGAGCCGCAGCCAGCGGTTCTGGCCACCCTCGGGCCCGTCCGCCTCGTCCGCCTCGCCCGCCTCGACCGCCTCGTCGTCGGCCCCGCCCGACCCGACGGCGGCGGCCACCGCCGTCTCGACGGTGTCCGCCTGCCCGTCCGGCTCGACCGCCCCGCGGGGGACCGACGCGACCGCGGTCGTGGTGCGGGTGCCCGCGGTGGCCTGCACGACCTTGCCGACGACGGGCACGAGCTGCTCGCGCGTCTTCTGGATCGAGCGCGTGTAGACGTAGTTCGCGACGACGGTCAGGGCGCTCGCGATGCCGGCGCCGATGATCGTCCCGGCGGTCCCGAAGTAGGACAGGAGCACGGTGGTGCTCACCGCGGCGAGCGCGCTCGCGATGACCTGGGTGAGCGAGAGGCGGGCGGGGGCCTCGCGCTCCTTCTCGGGCGCCGGCTCCGCGGTGGTGCGTCCCGCGGGGCGCCCGGCGTCGGGGCCGGGCTCGTCGCGCGGGACGCGGGTGGCGTCGCGGTCGAGGCGGGGGTTGTCGGAGGGCGTGGTCACGTGGTGCTGGCTTCCGGTCGTCGGACGGGCTGGTCCGCCCGCCGCCACCGGCCGTGACGGCCGCGCGCCAGGGACCGGCGTCGGTCCACGGGCGTGCTTCCACGGTAGGACGCCCGTGTGGACCTCGCCCACGGGGGCCGTGCCGGGGCCTCAGAGGAACCGGGAAGATCCTGTGACGCCGCCGGTCAGGCCGCCGGACGCCGGACCGGTGGGCTCGCCGCGGCGCTCCTGCCGCGCCGGACCGCGGGGGAGGGCCGTATCCTGCCAAGGGTCGACGCGGTCGCCCCGACCCCGTGCGGCTCGCTGTGATGTGATACGCGCCACACCGTCCGGTCCTGAGGTGATGGACCCGGAGGCCCGGAATCTCGCGCCTCTCGTGGACGCTCGTCCAGGTCGTTCTCAGGCCATTCCGCGTCTCGTCCGGTGATCGCGCGTCCAGCGCTCCGAGGCGTGTTGACGCCTGGTGTCCCGGCCGTGCAAGATAGTTCTCGACAGCGCGCATCGCCTGCCCCCTGCGCGGTGCGCGCTGTTTCATACTTCTCCGGGAGATCGTCTCGGAATCGCTCGGAAACGACGGCCTCGGAACACGAATTCTCGTGATCCGGGGCCGTTCGTCGTCCCCTCGCGGCCCGCTCTCCGACGGGGTCGCCGACCGGCGTCGTGCGGCGCAGCGGGTCGTGGCCTCCCCGGCGCGCCGCGCGGAGCGGCGCGAGGCGGACGGTTAGCGTCGGAGGGTGAATGCCGCAGCCCGCACCAGCTCAGCCGCCCGGAGCGTGGCCGATCCTGCTCGGCTGCCCTCGACCCCTCCCGGCGGGACCGACCAGCCCGACGCCGAGCCCGCCGACGTGACGCCGTCGCGACCTGTGCTCGTGCCCGAGCCCACGACGTCCGAGCTCGTCGACGAGGCGGTCGCCCGCTGGCGCGCCGGGCTCGTCGAGCTCGCCGGGGGGTCGTCGCTCGCCGACGTCTCCCTCCTCGGCGACGCCGTCGTCGACCTCACCGCCGCGCACCCCTCGGGCGTCGCGCAGCTCTTCGCGGGACGGCCGACCCGGTTGTCGAACCTCTTCCGCGAGGGCGGCTCCCTGCCCGCCGCCCGCCGCCGGGCGCGCGCCGTCGTCGTGCGGGCCGCCGAGCACGCGCAGCGCTACGGCGTCGCCCCGACGTACCTCGCCATCGGCGTCGCGACCTGGACCCAGAGCCCGACGGCGCCCCTGGCCGAGGACGACGTCGCCGCGCTCGCCCGCGTCGCCGGCCGCGCGCCCACGGTCGTGCCCGGCGACGGGGACGCGAGCGCCCCGACGGACCCGGAGCCCGCGGCGTCGGCACCCGACGCCGAGGACGCCCAGCTCGCGCACCCCGGCGACCGGTCCGACGGCGTGGCGGGCCTCGAGGAGGAGCCCGCGCCCCGGACGGTGCGCGCGCCCGTCCTGCTGCGCCCGCTCACCGTCACGCCCCGCGGCGACGGCGAGACGGACTACGAGCTGACGCTCGAGCCCACCGCCGAGATCAACCCGCTCCTCGCCCGCACGCTCCGTGCGCACGGAGCGCTGCTCGACCCCGTGACGCTCGCGCGGTCCACGTTCACCGGCGCAGGCTTCGACCCGGGCGACGCGACCCGCCGGATCGCGGCCCTCGGCCAGGCGGTCCTCGACGACTTCGACCTCACCCACCGGGTCCTCGTCGGGACGTTCGTGCACCCGGGCCAGGTGCTGGTCGACGACCTCGACGAGCTCGCGCCCGCGCTCGAGCGGCACGAGGTCGTCGCCGCGCTCGCCGGGGACGAGCGGTCCGCCGCCGCGCTGCGGGCCGACCTCCCGGCACCGCGCGTCGGCGACGCCGACCCCGTGCTCGAGCGCGGCGCGGGCGACCTCGACCCGTCCCAGCGGCACGTCGTCGACGTCCTCGCGAGCGGCTCGCACCTGTTCGTCGACGCCCCCACCGGGTCCGACGTCGCGGGCACGCTCGCCGCCGTCGTCGCGGAGGCCGCCGCGTCGGGACGTCACGTCCTCTACGTCCCCGGCCACCGCCGCGCCGCCGACGCGCTGCTGGCCCGCCTCGACGCGCTGGGCCTCGGCGGGCTCGCGCTCGACGTCGCCCCCGAGCCGACGTGGCGCGAGACCGCCTCGCACCGGCTGCTCGCCGCGATGGCGACCGAGCCGGAGCCGGTCGAGGACGACGACCTCGTGCGCACGCGCGACGCCCTGCTCGGCGCGCGCGCCCGGCTCGCCGGGTACATCGAGGCGCTGCACCTCGTCCGCGACCCGTGGGGCGTGTCGGCGTACGACGCGCTCCAGGCGCTCGCCCGGCTCACCGCCGAGCGACCGGCGCCGGACACGCGGGTGCGCCTCTCGACGGAGGTCGTGCTCGGCGTCGGGCCGCAGCGCGAGCGGGTCGCCGCGGAGCTGCGCGAGGCCGCGATGCTCGGCGCGTTCACCGCGCGCGCGACGTCGACCCCCTGGCACGGCGCCGCGCTCACGACGCCGCAGGAGGCGCACGACGCCCTCGTGCGCGTCGAACGGCTGCGCGCGCACACGCTGCCGCAGCTGCGTGCGCAGGTCGAGCAGGTCGCGGAGCGCACCGGGCTCACCACCGCGACGACGCTCCGCCAGTGGGGCGACCAGCTCACGATGCTCGGCGGGATGCGCGGGACGCTCGACGTGTTCCAGCCGCTCATCTTCGAGCGCACCGCGCAGGACATGGTGGAGGCGACCGCGACGAAGCAGTGGCGCGAGCAGCACGGGATCGAGATGGGCTGGTTCGCGCGTCGTCGGCTGCGCCGTCAGGCACGCGACATGGTGCGGCCCGGCGTCCGCGTGCCCGACCTGCACGCCGCGCTCGTCGAGGTGCAGGCGCAGCGCGCCGTCTGGCAGGAGCAGTGCCCCCGCGGCGGCTGGCCCGTGCTGCCCGAGGGGCTGTCGGCCATCGAGGACACCCACGAGGCCGTCCGCATCGACGTCGAGGAGCTCGAGCCGGTGCTCGCGGGCACGCCCGCGGGCGGAGGCCTGCTCGACGTGCCGCTCGACGCGCTCGCCGCCCGCCTCGACGCGCTCGCCGAGGACGCCGCCGCGCTCGACGCGCTCCCGGCGCGGACCGCGATCCAGCACCGGCTCACCGACCTCGGCCTCGGCGAGCTGCTCGCCGACCTCGCCGCGCGCCGCGTCGAGGCCGACGAGGTGGGCCCCGAGCTGGAGCTCGCCTGGTGGAGCTCGGTGTTCGAGCAGATCCTCGCGCAGGACCAGGCGCTCGCCGGGCAGGACGGCGCGGGCCTCGACGCGCTCGCCCGCCGGTTCCGCGAGCTCGACCGCGCGCACGTCGCGTCCCTCGCGGCGCCCGTCCGGGCGGCGGTCCGCGACCACCTCGGGACCGCGATGCGCGAGCACCGCGACGAGGCGGAGGCCCTCTTCACCGAGCTGCTCGAGGGCCGCCTCGTGAGCCTGCGCGAGACGGCGGAGAAGCACCCCGCCGTGCTGCGCCGGCTGCGCCCGGTGCTCGTCGCCACCCCGACGCTCGTCCCGCACCTCGTGCCCGCGACCCGCACCGTCGACCTCGTCGTGCTCGACGCGATCGAGCACACGCCCGTCGAGCTCGTGCTGTCGGCGCTCGCCCGCGGGCGCCAGGTCGTGGCCGTCGGCGACCCGCGCGCCGCGTCCACGGACACCGTGCGCGAGCTCGCCGAGCTCCTGCCCACGGTCGCGCTGCTCGCCGACGGCTCGCGGCGCGACCCGTTCGTCACCACGTTCCTCGCCGAGCACGGCTACGCGGGCGTCCTGCGCCCGTCGCCCCTGCCGCGCGCGGAGGTCCTCGTCCAGCTCGACGTCGTCGACGGCGCCGGGATGCCCGACACGGCGTCCGGCGCGGTCGAGAGCACGCAGGCCGAGGTCGACCGCGTCGTCGAGGTCGCGATCGAGCACGCCCTCACCCGGCCCGACGAGTCCCTCGCGATCATCACGGTCACGCCCCTGCACGCCGACCGCATCCGCGACGCGCTCCTCGTCGAGGTCCGGCAGAACCCGGCGCTCGCCGGGTTCTTCTCCGGCGCGCGCGCGGAGCCGGTCGTCGTCGCGGACGTCTCCGGCGTCGCCGGGCTGGTGCGCGACACGATCGTGCTCTCCGTCGGCTTCGGGCGGACGCCGCACGGACGCGTGCTGCACCGGTTCGGCATCCTCAACACCCCGGGCGCCGAGGCCATGCTGCTCGACTCCGTGGGTGCGACGCGCCGGCGCCTCCACGTCGTCTCGTGCTTCACGGCGGGCGACCTCGACCCTGAGCGCCTGCGCGGCGCGGGCGCCCGGCTGCTCGCCGAGGTGCTCGACCTGGCCGAGCAGCGCAGCGGCGCCGCCGACCAGGTCACGCTCGGCAACGGCGTCGACCTCGGCGGCAGCCCCGACCGGCTCGTGCTGGACCTCGCCGAGCGGCTGTGGCGCGCGGGGCTCGTCGTCGAGACCGACTACGGCATCGGCGACGGCGACCGCATCCCGCTCGTCGTCGGCCACCCGGACCTGCCCGGCGAGCTCCTCGTCGCCGTCCTCACCGACGACGCGGCCTACGTCGCCGAGCGCAGCGTCCGCGTGCGCGACCGGCAGGTCGCCGAGCGGCTCGAGCGCATCGGCTGGACGGTCGCGCAGGTCTGGTCCGCGGCCGCGTTCCTCGACCCCGCCAAGGAGGCCGAGCGCATCCGGCGGGTCGTGCAGGCCGTGCGCGACGCGCGGCTCCCGGAGACGGGCGGTGTCGCGCAGACGGGCGGGGGCGACCGGATCGTCGTCGTGCCGGTGATCGACGACGACGAGCAGCACGGCGACGAGGACCTGTAGCCCCGCCGGTGGGACGATGGGACGCGTGAGCACGACCGCCGACCCGGGACCCGACCCCCAGCACCTGCCCGACGACGCGCGCGACCGTCTCGAGACCCAGACCCAGACCCAGGCCCAGGCCGAGCGGCGTCGGCGTCCGCGGCGGGCCGTGCGGCGGGGGACCGAGAGCACGGTGGTGCCCGGCACGAGCGCCGACGAGCGCGCCGAGGGCTGGGGCGACGAGGCGGCGTCGCGCCGCGGCGCGCCGGGCGAGAACGACGACCGCCTGCTGGGCGACGTGCCGCCTCACTACGGGCGCCACTGACGGCCCGCCGGGCGACCCCCGCTCGTGAGCGACGGTCGCGTCAGACGTGGCGCGGGGGCGTCGGCCCTCCGGGTGCGATCCCGCCCGGTGCCGCGCCGGGGCCGCCGCCCGCCTGGGCGGCGAGGAGGTCGCGAATCTCCTGGAGCACGCGCACGTCCTCGGCCGGCGCCTCGGGCTCGGGCTCCTCGTCCTTCTTGCGTCGCTCCGCGAGCTTGTTCATCGGCAGGACGATGACGAAGTAGAGGGCGACGGCGATGATGAGGAACTGGAGGATCGCGTTGAGGACCCCGCCGACGGAGATGACGGAGGGCGGAAGGTCCTTCGCCGCGTCTCCGGCGCGCAGCGTGATGTCCCACAGGCCGGTGAGGTCGGGCTTGCCGAAGATCGCCCCGATGAGGGGGTTGATGAAGTCCTCGACGATCGCCGTGACGACCCCGGAGAACGCCGCCCCGATGACGACGCCGACCGCCAGGTCGATCGCGTTGCCGCGGAGCACGAACTCCTTGAACCCTTGGAACACGCCCTTCATGTGCTGCTTCCCTCTCCTGTCGACGATCGCGCGGCGCGGCGGTGCCACGACACGTGCACGCGCGATCCTGCCAACGAGCGCGGCGACCGGCAACGCGGCCCGGCGGGTCGGGGTCCGGCCGGGCCGCGACGTCCTCAGGGCACCAGCACCGCCGTGACGGGGGCGTGGCCGGTCCGGGCCGCGAGCCGCACGGCCTCCTCGGGGCGCACTGCGACGAGCGTCACGACGTCGGAGCCCGACCCGCCGGTGCCGAGCAGCCCTCCGCCGTCGTCGGGCTCGGGCGCCGGCACGACGACCGCGGCGCGGGCCAGGTACGGGTCGTCCGGGGGAGCGGTCCTCGCGTCCGCGGCGTCCGTCGGCGCCGGGGCGAGAGCTGGGTCGCCCGCGGCCAGCAGGTCGACGCGGTCGCCCGGCCCGAGGAGCGCGGCGACGCCCGGGTCGAGCCGGACGGGCGCGACCACGGTCCCGTCGGGCGCACCGGCGGCGAGCTCCCCGCCGGCGACGAGGCCGTCCTGGAGGAGCGTGCCCTCCGGCAGGGCCACGGTCGCGCGGCGCCCGACGACGTCGTCGGCGCGGGTCGGTGCCCCGGCGGGCAGGAGGTCGGCCGGGACGTGGTCCACCCGCACGTCGGGTGCCGCCAGCGTGGTGCCGGGCGGCACGGCACGGGCCGTCACGACCGCGGGAGCCGTCGGCGGGGGCGGCGGCCGCAGCGCGCCGACGACGACCGACGCCGCGAGCCCGCAGCAGAGCGCCGCGACGACGTACCGGGACCGCCACCACAGGCCGTGCAGCAGGCGTCGCCGCGCGGCGGCGCGACCGGGGCGGGTCGACGGGCCGGGCGGGCGGGAGGAGCGAGGCATGGCGCGACCGTAGCCGCGCGCGGCGGGCCGGCGGCCGCGGTGCGCGACGACCTGTGGACGACGCGGCGCGGGGGACTCGCGCACCGTGCGTCGACCGACCCGTTGTGGTCGGCCGCGCACCGGTGGGGCGCCGACGCCGGCCCGGCCGAGCAGCCCGGCGCAGGCCGGGGCGAGCAGCCCGGCGGCGCCGCGTCAGGTCAGGACGACGCGGCGGAGCTGCTCGACGTGCCGCTCGAGCTCGTGCCGCCCGACGACGAGGACGACCCCGACGACGAGGACGACGACGCGCTGGACGTCGAGGCGGCGGGCGCCGTCGCCGTCTTGCCGCCGGACCGCGAGTCCGTGCGGTAGAAGCCGGAGCCCTTGAAGGTCACGCCCACCGAGGAGAACACCTTGCGCAGGCGGCCCGAGCACTCGGGGCACACGGTGAGGGCGTCGTCGCTGAACGACTGGTGGATGTCGAAGGCGTGACCGCAGGCGGTGCAGGTGTACGCGTAGGTGGGCACGGGTTCTCCTCGTTCACGAGACGGCCGTCGAGGCGGCCACCGGCGGGTCGGGATCGGGACGGTCTCGGCCTGGTCGACGGTGTCAACACCGCCTGGCACTCGAAACTTCCGAGTGCTAATCATACGCGGACCGGCGCCCGGGCAGGGCCGGGGTAGTCTCGCATCCGTGTCTGCGCACGAACCCGCCGAGGCCCCTGCCGGTGACCCCGTCACCGGTGCCGACCCCGCGACCCCGGGCGAGGCGTCGGCCCCGCCGCGGCGCCGTCGCCGGTCCGCGCGCCGGCGCGTCCTGATCGGCGTGGCGGCGCTGCTCGTCGTCGCGCTCGTCGCGGGTGCGGCGTTCGTCGTGGTCACCGTCCGGCGTCCGCTGCCGCAGGCGTCCGGCGAGATCTCCGTGCCCGGGCTCGGCAGCGAGGTGACCGTGCTGCGCGACGCCCAGGGCGTCCCGCAGATCTACGCCGACACCCCCGAGGACCTCTTCCGCGCCCAGGGCTACGTCCAGGCGCAGGACCGCTTCTTCGAGATGGACTACCGCCGCCACGTCACCTCGGGGCGGCTCGCCGAGCTCGTCGGCGACAACCCGGACGCGATCGCCGCCGACACGGTCACGCGCACGTTCGGCTGGCGCCAGGTCGCGGAGGAGGAGTGGGACGTCGTCTCCCCCGAGACGAAGGCGTACCTCCAGGCGTACGCGGAGGGCGTGAACGCCTACCTGGAGGACCGCAGCCCGTCGGAGATCGCGCTCGAGTACACGGTGCTGGGGCTGCAGGTCGACGTCGCCGAGCCCGAGCCCTGGGACCCGGTCGACTCGCTCGCGTGGCTCAAGGCGATGGCCTGGGACCTGCGCGGCAACTACGACGACGAGCTCGACCGCGCGCTGGCCTACGGCACGCTCCAGGACACGGCGCGCGTCGCGGAGCTGTTCCCCGCCTACCCGTCCGAGCTCAACGCGCCGATCCTCGACCCCGGCGAGCTGGAGAACCCGCAGCAGGTCGCGCTGGACCTCGGTCCGCAGGCCCGCGCGGAGTACGGCTCCGACCACCTCCAGGCCGCGCTCGAGGCCGCGGACCGCGCGCTCGGCGCCGTCCCCGTGCTCATCGGCCGCGGCGAGGGCACCGGCTCGAACTCGTGGGTCGTGTCCGGCGAGCACACGGCGTCGGGCAAGCCGATCCTCGCGAACGACCCGCACCTCGCGCTCGGGGCGCCCGGCATCTGGGCGCAGGTGGGGCTGCACTGCAACGAGGTCTCCCCGGCGTGCGGGTTCGACGTCGCAGGCTTCTCGTTCGCGGGCTTCCCCGGCGTCGTCATCGGGCACAACGCCCAGCTCGCCTGGGGCCTGACGAACATGGGTGCCGACGTCACCGACTTCTTCGTCGAGCGCGTGCGCGACGACACCTACCTCCGCGGCGACGAGTGGGTACCGCTGGAGACCCGCACCGAGACGCTGCGCGTCGCCGGGGGCGACGACATCGAGATCGAGGTCCGCTCGACGCTCCACGGCCCGATCGTCTCCGAGGCGATCCCGGCGACCGAGGCGGCGGTCGACACGCCCGCGCTGGACACGCGGCTGGGGGAGTACGCCGTCGCGCTCCAGTGGACCGCGCTCGAGCCGGGCCGCACGGCCGACGCCGTCTTCGCGTTCAACCTCGCGCAGGACGCCGAGGACATGCAGGCGGCCGCGGCGCTCTTCGAGGTGCCGGCCCAGAACATCGTCTTCGCGACCGCGGACGGCCACATCGGCTACCAGGCTCCGGGCAAGGTCCCCGTCCGCCAGGCGGTCCCCGACGCCGAGGTGCCCTCCGACGGCACGTGGCCGCGCGACGGGTCCGACGAGCGCTACGACTGGCAGGGCTACGTCCCCAGCGAGGAGATGCCGCGCGTCGTGGACCCGGCCGAGGGCTTCATCGTGGCCGCCAACCAGGCCGTGCTGCCGGACGGCGTCGCGCCGTTCCTCACGACCGACTGGGACTACGGCTACCGCTCGCAGCGCATCCGCCAGCTCCTGGAGGCCGAGATCGCGGCCGGACGCACCGTGGACGTCGACACGATGAACGAGGTCCAGGTCGACGACCGCAGCCCCTACGCCGAGGTGCTCGTGCCGTCCCTGCTCGAGCAGGAGATCGACGACGACTTCGCGGCCGAGGGCCAGCAGCTCCTCGCGGACTGGGACTACCGGACCGACACCGACTCCGCCGCGGCCGCGTACTTCGCCGCCGTGTGGCGGAACCTGCTCCAGCTCACCTTCTGGGACGACCTGCCCGAGTCGGCGCGCCCGAGCGGCGGGAGCCGCTGGCTCGCCGTCGTCCAGAACCTCCTGGAGAACCCGACCGACCCGTTCTGGGACGACCGCCAGACGGTCAGCGTCGTCGAGACGCGCGACGAGGTGCTCACGCAGGCGCTCGTCTCCGCGCGGCTCGACCTCACCGTCGAGCAGAGCAAGCAGCCCTCGGACTGGGCGTGGGGCAAGATCCACGTGCTCGCCCTCGAGCACCCCGTGCTGGGCGGCGAGTCGATCCCGGGGCCGGTGCGCGACTTCGTCAACCCCAACCCGGTCGGGATGCCCGGTGGCTCGTCGATCGTCAACGCGACCGCGTGGGACGCCGCGTCCGGGTCGTTCGACGTGACGGCCGGGCCGTCGATGCGCATGGTCGTCGACCTCGGCGACCTCGACCGCTCGACGTGGGTGACCGTCACGGGCACCTCGGGGCACCCCGCGTCGAAGCACTACGCGGACCAGCTCTCGACCTGGGCCCGCGGCGAGACCTACGCGTGGCCGTTCTCCACCGAGGCCGTCGCTGAGGCGAGCAAGGACGAGCTCACCCTCGTCCCGTAGCGGCGTCGGGGCTCGGAGCCTCCACGCCTCCACGGGCGGGGCGCAGATCGTCTCGGGGCGGAGATCGCCCCGGGGACGACGGCGCGGGCCGCTACGGCAGCCAGCGCCAGCCGAGGGGTGTCGCGACGGCGTCGACCGTGCGGTCGTGCGGCTCGACGGGCAGCGGTCGGTCGCTCGCGTCGTAGACCTCCTCCGGGAACACGACCGCCACGACCTTCGTCCCGGGGCGCACGTGCTCGAGCGCGCGGTCGTACCACCCGCCGCCCTGGCCGAGCCGGACGCCGCGCGAGTCGACGGCGAGCGCGGGCGCGACGACGACGTCGGCCTCGGCGATCGCCTCCGGGCCCAGGGTCGGGGTGCCGGGCTCGGGCGGCCGCCCGGGTGCGCGGACCTGGAGGTCGGCGGGGCCGTCGTAGACGGCCCAGTCCCGCTGGAGCCCCGCGCCGAGCACGGGCAGCAGCAGGCGGACGCCGCGCGCGGCGAGACGCTCGAGCATCGCCGACGTGCCCGGCTCGCCCGGGCGCGCGGCGTAGGTCGCGACGCACGTGGCGGCGGCGACCTCGGGGATGGTCTCGACGACGTCGGCGATGGCGGCGTCCGCTTCCTTGCGGAGCCGCTCGGACCGCGCCTGGCGGTGGGTGCGGATGGCCTTGCGGAGGATCTCCTTCGCGTCCTCGGCTTCGATGCTTCCGTGCAGGGGGTATGGCTGGACCGGGCCACTCATGTCCCTATTGTCACCCGGCGCGCGCCTCCGCGCCGACGCCGCGCGGGTGACCTTCGGCCCCGGACGCCGGGAGCGGCTTCCGTGCACGCGTCCCGGGTGCCTATGATCGGAGGGAGCCAGTAGTTCGGACTCCTGACAAATGGGTCGCCGTCCGACAGAGGTGCCGACAGTGAGGACGCCATGACCGCGACGACCGCGAACCCCACCGCGACGACCCCGCGAGGGGACGCCCACCCGAGGACCGGACGCGCCGCCGTCGTGCTCGCCGCGGGCCACGACGAGGCGTCGCGCGAGCTGCTGTCGCGTCCGCTCGGCGGCGCGACGGTCGTCGAGCTGGCGGTCGCGAACGTCCGCCGCGTCGTGGACGCGGGCCGCATCGTCGTGGTCGTGTCGCCGGACGACCCGACCGTGCGCGAGCTGCTCGGCGAGGACGTCGTCTACGTGGAGCAGGAGTCGCCGCTCGGCACCGGTGACGCGGTCCTCGCGGCGCGCGAGGCGATCGCGTCGGTGCTCGGGCCGGGCGTCGACGAGCCGGTCCTCGTCGCCTACGCGGACACGCCGCTGCTGCGCTCCGAGTCGCTCCTCGGGCTGCTCACGCGGCACACCCTCACGGGCGCCGACCTGTCGCTGCTCTCCGCCGTCGTCGACGACCCGGACGGCTACGGACGCGTGGTCCGCGCCGGGGGCGAGATCACGGCGATCCTCGAGTCGTCCGAGGTCGCGGACGCCGCTCCCGAGCCGCGCACCGAGATCAACGTGGGCGCGTACGTCGCGGCACCCCGCCTGCTGTTCGGCGAGCTGGAGCGCATGGCGGCCGACGGCGAGCACCGGCTCACCGAGCTCGCCCGCCGCGTCATCGGGGCGGGCAAGCGCATCTCGTCGTACCGCATCGTCGACGTGGACGAGGTCCGCGGCATCAACACCCCGGACGAGCTCGCGCAGGCTGCGGACATCGTCCTCAAGCGCCTGTTCGTGCCGAAGAAGAACACCGACACGAAGATCGTGTTCGGCACCGGCGGCTGGCGCGCGGTCATCGGCGAGGGCTACACGCTCGCCAACGTGCGCCGGCTGTGCCAGGCCATCGCCAACGAGACGATCCGCCGCGGGCTGGACGCGAAGGGCATGGTGATCGGCGGCGACCGCCGCTTCCTCTCGCGCGAGTCGGCCATCGCCGCGGCCGAGGTCTTCGCGGGCAACAACATCGCCGTGACCCTCCTGCCCGACGACGTCCCGACGCCGCTCGTGACGTTCGCCGCGCCCTACCTCGGGGCGGCCTACGGCATCATCGTCACGTCGAGCCACAACCCGCCCGAGTGGAACGGCATGAAGGTGTTCCGCCAGGACGGCTCGCTCCCGCTCGACGACGAGACGGACCGCTACCAGGACGAGGCGAACGCGCTCTCGGTCGACGACGTCATCACGCTCGACATCGACGTGGCCCGCCGCACGGGCGTCGTCGTCGACCGGTCGCTCACGGACCCGTACGTCGACGCGATCGAGCGGATCATCGACGTCGAGGCCGTGCGCGGCTCGGACCTCCAGGTCGTCGTCGACCCGATGTACGGCACGAGCCAGCTCACGCTCGGCACCATCCTGTCCGACATGCGCGTGCGGTCGGAGTTCATCCACGCGGCGCACAACCCGCTGTTCGGCGGCGTCGCGCCGGCACCGGACCTGCAGCGCCTCAGCACGCTCGTGACGATGATCCAGCAGGGCGGCGGCCGCTACGACCTCGGCATGGCGACGGACGGCGACTCGGACCGCATCGGGATCGTCGACGAGACCGGCGAGTACATCTCGACGAACGACCTGCTCCTCCTCCTGTACTGGTACCTGCACGAGGTCCGCGGGGAGAAGGGCGGCGTGGTGCGCAACCTCGCGACGACGCACCTGCTCGACCGGCTCGCGGCGCACTTCGGCGAGGAGTCGCGCGAGGTCAAGGTCGGGTTCAAGCACGTGACGGCCGGCATGGAGGAGATCGGCGCGGTGCTCGGCGGCGAGTCGTC
Source organism: Sphaerisporangium cinnabarinum (assembly GCA_003052455.1). Taxonomy (GTDB): domain Bacteria; phylum Actinomycetota; class Actinomycetes; order Actinomycetales; family Cellulomonadaceae; genus Cellulosimicrobium; species Cellulosimicrobium cinnabarinum. The sequence goes on from QAPD01000104.1 coordinate 43,855, forward strand.
GGGCGGCCTGACGATCCGCGGCTGGATCCTCGGCAAGGACGGCATCTTCGCGTGCGCCCTGGTGGCCGAGATGCTCGCGCGCACGGGCAAGCGGATCTCCGAGCTGCGCGCGATGCTGTACGAGATCACCGGTCGGCTGTACACGCTCGAGTCGGGCGTTCCGGCCACCCCGGAGATGCGCGTCGAGGTGCCGCGCCGGCTCGAGGCGCAGCCCCTCACGCACGTCGGGCCGTACCCGGTCGTCTCGGTCTCCCACCTCGACGGCACCAAGATCCTCCTCGAGAACGACAACTGGGCGCTCCTGCGGTTCTCCGGGACCGAGCCCGTCCTGCGCATGTTCGTCGAGGCGGACACCCCCGAGAAGGCCGCCGAGCTCCTCGAGTGGCTGCAGGGGTTCGTCACCGCCGGCGTCTGACGCCCGCGCCCCCACCCGGCACCCCCGCCGCACCCAGCCCCCAGCCCCACCCCAGGACAGGAACCAGAGCAACGATGCGCTACGGCCACTTCGACACCACGCACGACGAGTACGTCGTCGAGCGCCCCGACGTCCCCGTCTCGTGGACGAACTACCTCGGCACCAAGGACATGTGCACGGTCCTGTCGCACCACGGCGGCGGGTACTCGTACTACAAGAGCTCGCAGTACGGGCGCATCTCGCGCTTCCGCCAGAACGGGGTGCCGCTCGACCGCCCCGGCCACTACGTCTACCTGCGCGACGACGCGGACGGCGACTACTGGTCGGTGTCCTGGCAGCCGGTCGGCAAGCCGTTCGTCGGGCCGGACGAGGAGCTCGACCCGGCCGGCGGCGCGGGGCGCTGGACCACGCGCCACGGCCTGAGCTACACGACGTTCCGCTCCGAGTACAAGGGCATCGACGCCGAGCAGACGGTCTTCATCCCCCTCGACGACGACGTCGAGCTGTGGGACGTGCGCGTCACCAACACGACGGACGAGGTGCGCGAGCTCACCGTCGGGTCGTACGTCGAGTTCTCCTTCCACACGATCACGATCGACAACCAGAACCTGCAGATGTCGCTCTACGCGTCCGGCTCCTCGTACGAGGACGGGATCATCGAGTACGACTTCTACTACGAGCCCTGGACGTACCACTACTTCGCGTCGAGCGAGACGCCGTCGTCGTACGACTCGCTGCGCGACAGCTTCGTCGGCCCGTACCGCACCGAGAGCAACCCGATCGCGATCGAGCGGGGCGAGGGTTCCAACGCGAGCGCGACGACGCAGAACCACTGCGGCGCGCTGCTGCACAAGGTGACGCTCGCGCCGGGCGAGACCAAGCGCCTCGTCTTCATGCTCGGCTACGGCTCGCGTGACGCGGTCGGGCGAGCGATCCAGGCGAAGTACTCGGACGTCGCGGCGGTGGACCACGAGCGCGAGCGCCTGCGCGACTTCTGGCGCGCCAAGCAGGACAAGCTGCGCATCCGTACGCCCCACGAGGGCATGAACACGATGATCAACGCGTGGACGCTGCTCCAGGCGGAGACGTGCGTCGTGTGGTCGCGGTTCGCGTCGTTCGTCGAGGTGGGCGGGCGTGCCGGGCTCGGCTACCGCGACACCGCGCAGGACGTCATGAGCGTCATCCACTCGAACCCCACGAAGACGCGGCAGCGCATCGTCGAGCTCCTGCGGGCCCAGACGGAGGCGGGCTACGGCCTGCACCTGTTCGACCCCAAGGCGTTCGACCCCGACGCGGAGAAGCTGCCCGACGTCCCGTCGCCCACGATCGTCCCGACGGTCGACCCGAAGGACCTCATCCACGGCCTCGAGGACACGTGCTCGGACGACCACCTGTGGCTCGTGCCGTCGGTCGTGGAGTACGTCAAGGAGACGGGCGACCGCGCGTTCCTCGACCTGGAGATCCCGTTCGCCGAGGGCACGCCCGCGACCGTCTACGACCACCTCGTCCGCGCGCTCGAGTTCTCCGCGGAGCAGGTGGGCCAGAACGGCGTCGCGCTCGGCCTGCGCGCCGACTGGAACGACTGCCTCAACCTCGGTGGCGGCGAGACGTCGCTCGTGACGTTCCTCCACGCGTGGGCGATCGGCGCGTTCCTCGAGGTCGCGGAGCCCCTCGCGGCGGCGGGCGACGAGCGCGCCGAGGCGGACGTCGTCCGGTTCACGGCGGAGCGCGAGCGCATCGCGAAGGTCGCGGACGCGCAGCTCTGGGACGGGCGCTGGTGGATCCGCGGCTACACGCGCGACGGCGTGAAGATCGGCTCGGCGCAGAACGACGAGGGCAAGATCTTCCTCGAGCACCAGGCCTGGCCCGTCATCGCGGGCATCACGACCCAGGAGCGCGGCGAGGCGTCGATGGACGCGGTGCGCGAGCTCCTGGGTTCCGAGTACGGCAACCACCTCAACTGGCCGGCGTTCACGAAGGTCGACGACACGGTCGGCTTCGTGACGCGCGTCTACCCGGGCATCAAGGAGAACGCCGCGATCTTCTCGCACCCGAACGCGTGGCCGATCATCGCCGAGGCGATGCTGGGCCGCGGCGACGAGGCGGTGCAGTTCTACGACGCGATCCTGCCGTACCACCAGAACGACAACATCGAGGTCCGCGGGGCGGAGCCGTACGCGTACGTCCAGTTCCTCTACGGCCGCGACCACGAGTGGTTCGGCAAGGCGCAGAACCCGTGGCTCACGGGCACGGCCGGCTGGATGTACACCGCCGTGACCAAGTACGTCCTCGGCGTCCGCCTCGCGCTCGACGGCCTGGTCGTCGACCCGTCGATCCCGAAGGACTGGGACGGGTTCGAGGTGCGTCGCGAGTGGCGCGGCGCCGTCTACGACATCGAGGTCCGCAACCCGGACCACGTGTCGAAGGGCGTGCGCTCGGTGACGGTCGACGGCGTCGAGCAGGACCCGGCGACCCCGATCCCCGCGCTGCCCGCGGGCACGGAGGCGAAGGTCGTCGTCACGCTGGGCTGAGGACGGGGCTGAGCGCGGGACTGAGCACGGGTGACACCACCGGGTGCCCGCGTCACCGGTCGGTGGCGCGCGGGCGCCCGGTGGTGTCACCCTGTGCACCGAGGGTCGGGCGCACCGTCTGTCCTCGTCGCCACGCCCACCGACAGGCCGAGGACGGTACACCGCCGCATGACCCACAAGATCGCCCGCGGCTGGACCGTCGCCAAGCCGTGGCCCGTGACGCTGCGGGACGACACGCTGGGCGGGTCCGTCGTCCTGCGCCCGCTGCGGCGTCGGGACGCGAACGCCTGGATGCGCCTGCGCGCGCGCAACGCCGACTGGCTGGAGCGGTGGGAAGGCACGTCGCCGCGCCCCGGCACGCCGGGCGGGCCGCCCACGTTCGCGGAGTACGTCCGGGTCCTGTCGGCCCAGGCGCGCGCCGGGTCCTCGCTGCCGTTCGCCGTCGAGCTGGACGGCGAGCTCGTCGGCCAGCTCACCGTGTCGTCCATCACGTACGGCTCGCTGTGCGGTGCGAGCATCGGCTACTGGGTGAGCGAGCACGTCGCGGGCCGCGGCGTCATCCCGACCGCCGTCGCGATGGCCACGGACTACTGCTTCACGATCCTCGGGCTGCACCGGATCGAGATCAACATCCGCCCGGAGAACGGCCCGAGCCTGCGCGTCGTGGAGAAGCTGGGCCTGCGCGACGAGGGCGTCCGCGAGCGGTACCTGCACATCCAGGGGGAGTGGCGCGACCACCGGACGTTCGCCGTCACGAGCGAGGAGGTCCCGGACGGCCTCCTCGCGCGCTGGCAGGCGACGCGCCGCGAGAGCATCTGAGCCGCCCGACACGCCGGGGCGCGTGCGGAGCGTGGCCGCGGGCCTCGCCTACGGTCGTGATGTGGAATCGGCCTCGGGGATCGTCGCGCTCGCGGTGTTCCTGCTGTGGGTCGGCTTCTACGTCCCGCACCGGGTGCGTCACCGGCAGCAGCTGCTGGACGCGCGCACGGACGACCGCTTCTCCGGCTCCCTGCGCGTCCTGGCCGTCGCCGGCCCGGGCGGCGGGGGCTTCGACCGCTGGGACGCCCGGCTCGACGGCGTCACGACCGTCGCGTCGATCGCCTCCGGTCCGGCCGGTGGCGGAGGGCGCCCCCTGCTCGGGGGAGCGGGCACGCAGGGCCGGTCCGAGGACCGGACGCACGACGAGGAGGGAACGCACGCCATGGGGAGCACCGTCAGCGCGTCACCCTCGCGCGGGGCACCGCCGCGCCGTCAGCCGGCCTCCGAGCAGTCCCGCCTCGAGCTCCTCGAGCGGCGCGCCGCCGCGGCACGCCGTCGTCTCACGCTCACGGTCGTGCTGCTCCTCGCGACCGTCGGGGTGTGGGTCGTCGTCGCGCTCGGGCTCGTCCCGTGGTGGGCGGGCGTGGTCCCGACGGCGTTCCTCGGGCTGGTGCTCGTGCTCGGCCGTCGTGCGGTGCTCGCCGCGCAGCGGTCCGACGCCGCGTGGCTGGCCGAGCGTCGTGCCGCGGCCCGGGCCGCGCGCGGCGCCGTGCTGGGCGCACCCCCGGCTCCGCGGGGTGCGCGCCCGCGCGTCACGGGTCGCGCCGTCCACGGATCGCAGGTGAGCACGCAGATGATCCCGCGCGTCACCCCGCAGGACCTCGCGCGGGCGAACGCCGCGGCGTCGGCCGACGCCGGCGCGCCCGCCGCGTCCTCCCGCGAGCGGGTCACCGCGTCCGGCGCGACCGAGGGTCCCGCGTCCGAGGAGCCTGCCCCAGCGGCCGACGAGCCGACCACCGCTCGCGAGACGGCACCGGTCGTCGAGGCCGAGGTCGTCGACGCGGAGCGCGTCCCGACGGGTCGCGCGTGGGACCCCGTGCCGGTGCCCCCGCCGACGTACACCATGAAGCCCACGGCGCCCCGCCGCGAGCCCGCCCCGCTCACGGACGACGACGTCGTCTCGCCGACGCGGTCGGCGCGCGTCGAGCCCGTGGTCGCGGCCGTCGCGGACGCCGCCCCGTCGGGCGCCCCGGCGCCTGCCGCGGGCGACGAGCGCAAGCCCTCCACGGAGACGCTCGGTCTCGACCTCAACGAGATCCTGGCGCGCCGTCGGGCGGCGGGGCAGTAGACCCCCCGGGGGCGGCCGGTTTGCGAGACCCCGCCCTCGGGGTGCTAATCTGTTCCTCGCTTGAGGGGCTATGGCGCAGTTGGTAGCGCGTCTCGTTCGCAATGAGAAGGTCGGGGGTTCGAATCCCCCTAGCTCCACCGGAGAGACCCTCGCCAGACCAGGTCGACGACCTGAGACGGCGAGGGTCTCGTCTTTTCCCGGGACTTTCCCGCGAGGCCGGCGTCCGTGCTTCCGCCCCGACGCCGATGTCCTGGAGGCGGTGCCGAGCCCGCGCGCTCGGCCGGCGCGCCGGACCTATCCTGGCGACGTGACCCTCACCGAGCTGGTCCCGGTCCCCGGTGGGACGTTCCGCATGGGCTCGGACCGGCACTACCCGGAGGAAGGGCCGGCCCACGACCGGCAGGTCGAGCCGTTCCTCCTGGAGCGGCACGCGGTGACGAACGCGCAGTTCGCGGCGTTCGTCGCGGACACCGGCTACGTGACGGTCGCGGAGCGCCCGCTCGACCCGGCCGACTTCCCGGGCGCCGACCCGGCGGACCTGGTGCCCGGGGGGCTCGTGTTCACCCCGACGGCCGGACCGGTCGACCTGCGCGACTGGCGGCAGTGGTGGCGGTGGCAGCCCGGGGCGTCGTGGCGCGCGCCGCAGGGGCCGGGCTCCGACGTCGACGACCGGCCGGACCACCCGGTGGTGCTCGTCGCGTTCGAGGACGCCTCGGCCTACGCGGGGTGGGCGGGACGTCGTCTGCCCACCGAGGCCGAGTGGGAGCGCGCCGCGCGGGGCGGGCTCGACGACGCGGAGTACGCGTGGGGCGACGAGCTCGCCCCGGGCGGGCGGGTGATGGCCAACACGTGGCAGGGCCGGTTCCCGTACCTCGACGAGGGGTGGGGCGGCACCTCGCCCGTCGGCTCGTACGACCCGAACGGGTACGGGCTCGTGGACCTCGTCGGGAACACGTGGGAGTGGACGGCGGACACGTTCACGCCGCGCCACGTCGTCCCGGGAACTCGGGGGCCGGACGCCGGCGGGCGGCCGAACCTGCTGGCCCCCACGACGTCGCCGGAGGTCCTGCGCGTGACGAAGGGCGGCTCGTACCTGTGCGCACCCGAGTACTGCCGCCGCTACCGGCCCGCGGCCCGGTCCGCGCAGTCCGACGACAGCGCGACGACCCACCTCGGGTTCCGCTGCGCCGCGGTCGCCCCCTGACCGCGGGTCGGCGAGCCGCTCCCGCCCGGGCACGGCGAAGGCCCCCACCGAGCGGTGAGGGCCTTCGCGGAGCGGCGTCGCCGCGGAGAGGTCAGGGGCAGGTGACGGGCTCGCCACGCACCTCGACGACCGTGCCGGACGGCACGCCGGAGCAGGCGTCGAGGACCTCCTGCGTCACGGCGCCGACGGTGCTGAAGAACACGATCGAGCCGATGATCGTCAGGACGAGCACGATCGCGCCGACGATGATGCCGGCGAGCGCCAGGCCGTTCTTGTAGCCGGCCTTCTTCGACTTGTTGAAGGCCACGATGCTGAGGATCAGACCCACGATCGAGAGGCAGCCGAGGAACGACAGCACGAGGCCGACGATCCCCATCGTCTTGCCCGGGTCCTGGCCCGGGGCGGCGTACGACGGCGTGCCCGCCTGCGGGGCGCCGTACTGGGGCGCCTGCGGGGCGCCGTACTGCGGGGCCTGAGGGGCGCCGTACTGCGGGGCCTGCGGCGGCTGCTGCGGCTCGCCGGACTGCGGCGCGCCGTAGGTGGGCGGGCCGGACGGCGTCCCGCCGGGCTGCTGCGGGTTCTGGTCGGGCTGGTCGGGGGTCGACATGCGATCTCCTCGGCGTTCGGTCAGGGCCTGCCCAGTATGCCGGTCGGGGCGGCCGCGCGCCCTGTGATTCCGCGGCGCGTCCGGCGACCGGCGCAGGTGGTGCGGGTCACGCGGGCCGGGTCCGACCATCACGAGTCCCTCACATCCCTCGGTCGGCGTGGCGCGCGGGGTGCGCGATGATGGGGGCGTGAACACTCGGAAGGTCCGATTCGTCCCTGTCGCCCTCCCCGTCGTCCTCTCGCTCGGTGCGGTCGTCGCACTGGGCGGCTGTGCCGCGGAGACCGCGAAGGCCGACGGGCCGTCCTCGGGCGAGACCGGGCTCGTCGCCCGCGCCGCCGAGCCGAGCGACGGCGTCCTCGTGCTCGGCTCGACCGAGCCGGCGGAGCTCGCGCTGACCAGCAGCCAGGCGTTCTTCACCAACGCGCCCGTCGTCGTGCTCGCCACGGCGGACGACGAGGCCGCGCGCTCGACGGCGGCCGCGGCCGCCGTCGAGCTCGCCGCGCCCGTGCTCCTCGTGGGCGGCGCCATCTCGGACGGCGGGCTGCGCACGGAGCTGAGCCGGCTCGGCACGGTCGCCGTCGTCGAGGTGGGAGAGGCGGACGCGCCTCCTGGCCAGGAGGACGCGGGCGAGGAGCCCGCGCGCGCGACCCTGGGGGACGTGGACGGCGTCGAGCGCGTCCTGCTCGAGGTCGGGGCGCTCCTTCCTGACGGGACGCTCGACGAGCGCGACCTCGACGAGGTCCGCTCCGCGCTGCCCGAGCGGGGCGAGCCGGAGACGCTGACCGAGGTCCTCGCCCTCACGGAGCCCGGGAGCCTCGCGGCGCCCGGCGGGCCGCAGTCCGCGGCCATCGCGACCGCGCGCGCCGCGGGTGCCGTGCCGCTCGAGGTGCCGCAGGGCGACCCGCGGGCGTCCGCGGAGGTCGTCGACGCGATCTCGGCCGCGAAGGCGCTCGCGGTCGTCGGCATCGGCGAGAGCTTCGGCACGGCCGACGACCTCGCATGGCGGCTGCGGACGGCCGAGGCGGGCGACCTGCTCCCCAGCGGTTCCCAGCTCGTCCTCGCCGACGGCGTCCGGTACGTCGCGGTCGAGGCGGACGCCGTGACGTCGGGCCTCGTGGCGGTGGGGGAGCGTTCGGCGTCGGAGGCCGTCACGCGCGCGCAGGAGGCGGCGGCGGCGTACGCCGAGGCGGCCCCGGAGGACGTGGTGGTCCCGGTGCTCGATGTGCCGGCCACGCGGGCGTCGTCGAACCCGGGTGCGGACCGCGACTACTCGACGGAGATCCCCGCCGAGGAGCTCGTGCCGCTCGTCGACACCGCGGCGGCCGCCGGGGTGCTCGTGGTGCTGCGCCTGGAGCCCGGCCGCGCGAGCTTCGACGAGCAGGTCGCCGAGTACGCGGACGTGCTCGCACGCCCGACCGTGGGCGTCGCGCTCGCGGTCGACGCGCGTCGTGCAGGTGAAGGGTCGCGCGCGGGCACGGTGGGCGCCGCGGAGCTCAGCGCCGCGATCGACGCCGTCGGGGAGGTCGTGCGCACGCAGGGCCTGCCGCAGAAGCTCGTCGTCGTGCAGCGACCCGACGCCGAGGCGGTGCTCGACGCCGCCGCGCTCGACGTGGGGGCGGGCGAGGCCGCCGTCGTGCTCCAGCCGACCTCGCAGTCGGGCTTCGGCGCCCGCGCGCGCGAGTGGGGGACGCTGCTCGACGACGTGCCGGCAGGCGTGGTGGGCGGCTGGACCACGGGCTCGGCAGACCCGGCGCGGGACGTCGAGGGCGTCCTGTCGCTCGACCCGAGCCCGCGCTACGTGGCGCCGTCGCACTGACGGGTCCGCCCCGTCGGGCACTTGGTCGGTCCCGCGCAGGCGGGTTAGGGTGTTGCGCTCGCAAAAGCCGAATCGATTCGACCAGACCCAGACGACGAGGTACCTGATGGTCTCGATCATCCCCCAGCCCCTGCACGTCGAGCCCGGCGAGGGCCACGTGCCCGCCGGCGCCCTGGAGGTCCACGCGGTCGGGCTCGACGGCGCCGCCCCGTGGCTCGCCGACCTCGCCGCGGGCCTCCTCTCCGGCCTCGACGGCGTCACCGCGACCCACGACGACCCCGCGGCCGGCCCGGCGTCCGCCGCGGACGGCGGGCGCACCGCGCTCGTGCTGCGCGTCGACGGGTCGGCCGGTCCGCAAGGCTCCACGAGCCCCGAGCGCTACAGCCTCGTCGTCGACGCCGGCGGGGTGACCGCCACGGCGCCCGAGCCGGCGGGGCTCTTCCACGCGGTGCAGACGCTGCGCCAGCTCGTCGTCCCGGCGGGCGACGGTGCGCCCGCTCGGGTGCCGTACGTCGTCGTGCACGACGCGCCGCGCTACCCCTGGCGCGGTCTCTCCGTGGACGTCGCGCGCACGTTCTTCGGGCTGGACGCGCTGCGGGCCGTGGTCGACGTCGCGGCGGCGTACAAGCTCAACGTGCTGCACCTGCACCTCACGGACGACCAGGGCTGGCGCATCGAGTCGCCGTCGCGGCCCGAGCTCGCCAAGCTGTCCTCGGGCGGCGACACGTCCGGCGGGACGGGCGGCCACCTCTCGCTCGCCGACTTCCGCGCCCTGCAGGACCACGCGGCCGAGCGCTTCGTGCGCGTCGTGCCGGAGATCGACGTGCCGGGCCACATCAACGCGGCGACCCACGTGTACGGCGACCTCATGCCCGACGGCGTCCCCACGGACGCCTACTCCGGTATCGAGGTGGGCTTCTCGCGCCTGACGTTCGACCTCCCGGCCACCGAGCCCTTCCTGCGCGACGTCTTCACGGACCTCGCGCACGCGACCGACGGCGAGCACGTGCACCTCGGCGGTGACGAGGTGCTGAAGATGGAGCCTGCCGAGTACGCGCGGTTCGTCGAGCTGTGCGAGCGGCTGATCCTCGAGGCGGGCAAGAAGCCCGTCGCGTGGCAGGAGGCGGCGAAGGCACCCCTGCGTCCGGGCACGCTCGTGCAGTACTGGGACACCCACCCCATGGACCTCACGTACCTCGTCGACGCCGCCACGGCGGGGGCACGCATCATCATGTCGCCCGCGAACCGCGTCTACCTGGACATGAAGTACACGGCCGACTTCCCGCTCGGGCAGGACTGGGCGGGGCTCGTCGAGGTGCGCGACGCGTACGACTGGGAGCCCGAGCAGGCGGTCCCGGGGATGCCGGCCGACGCGATCGAGGGCGTGGAGGCCGCGGTCTGGACAGAGCGCATCCCCACGCTCGACGCGCTGTTCACGATGCTCCTGCCGCGCCTGACCGCCGTCGCGGAGGTCGCGTGGACGGCCCCCGACCGCAAGGACTGGGACGACTACCGCCGCCGCGTCGCGCGCGAGGCGCACGCGTGGCGCCGCTCCGGCACCGCGTTCCACCCCTCGGAGCAGGTCGACTGGTGACGCGCGCGGGCGGCGCCCGCGGGGTGGCGGACGTCACCGGCAGAACACCCGTCTGCGGTCGCGAGCCGGGGGGCGGCTGACGGACCATCGATCGATGGCCTTCGTGACCCTGCCCGCCTCCCGCCACGACGACCCGTCCGGACCTCCCTCCTCCACCCCGCGTCCCGGCACCCGTACGGGCCGCCGCGGCCCACGCCGTCGTGCGGTCGTGCTCGCCGCGACGCTCACCCTGGCGACCGCGCTCGCCGCGTGCACGGGCGGCGACCCGGAGCCGTCGGCGAGCACCACGGGACCCGCCGCCGGCGCCGAGGTCGACGGCGCTCGTGCCGCGGCGCCCGAGGGCGTCGTCACCCTCGCCGAGGAGGACCCCGCCGTGCTCGCGCTCGCGGCGAGCCGCACGTTCTTCACGACCGCGCCGGTCGCGGTCGTCGTGCCGGCCGACGCCGCCGAGGACGCCGTCGCGGTCGGCGTCGCCGAGGCGCTGGCCCAGCGGGTCGTCGCCCCCGTCCTCGTCGCCGGGGACGACGCGGCGCTCGCCGACGAGCTGGCACGCCTGGACGCCGCCGAGGCGGTCGTCGTCGCACCGGAGGGCACGAGCGTCCCCGGCCTCGGCGACGTCACCGCGGTGCACGTCGACCCGGCGGCCGTCGCACCGGACGGTGCCGTCGACGAGGAGTCGCTCGCGGGCGCCGCCGACCTCGCGGTCCAGGACGTGCCGGCGACAGGCGACGCCGAGACGTCGACCGGCGTCCTCGCGCTCACGGACCCCGCGACCGGGAGCGCGGCCCGACCGGCGGCCGCGACGGCCCGCGCGTCGGGCGCGACGGTCGTCGACGCCCCCGGCGGCGACCCCCGCACCACGTCCGAGGCCGTCCGGGCGGTCGCCGCGGCCGGGTCGACGGCGACCGTCGGGCTCGGGGCGTCGTTCGGCAGCCCGGACGACCTCGCGTGGCGCGTCGAGGCGGCCGCGACGGGCACGGAGCTGCCCGGCGGCGGGCAGCTCGCCCTGCCGGGCAAGCGCTACGTCGCGCTCTACGGGTCGCCGGGTGCGCCGGTGCTCGGCGTGCTCGGCGAGCAGGACGTCGCCGCGACGATCGCGCGCGCCCAGGAGCACGCGGCCTGGTACCAGGGCTTCACGGACGAGCCCGTGGTGCCGACGCTCGAGGTCATCACGACGGTCGCCTCCGGCTCCGCGGGCCCCGACGGGAACTACTCCAACGAGCGCGCCGCCGACCTCGTGCGCCCCTACGTGGACGCCGCGCGCGAGGCGGGGGTGTACGTCGTGCTGGACTTCCAGCCGGGCCGCACGGACTTCCTCACGCAGGTGCGCGCGTACGAGGACCTCGTGGCGCAGCCGCACGTCGGCGTCGCGCTCGACCCGGAGTGGCGCCTCGGCCCCGACCAGGTGCACCTCGCCCAGATCGGCTCCGTCGGGGTGGACGAGGTCAACGCCGTCGGCGACTACCTCGCGGGCCTCGTGCGCGAGCGCGACCTCCCGCAGAAGGTCTTCCTGCTGCACCAGTTCCGGACGTCGATGATCACCGACCGCGTGCGCCTCGACACCGCGCACCCCGAGCTCGCGACCGTCGTCCACGCCGACGGCCAGGGCGGCCAGGAGGCGAAGGCCGCCACGTGGTCCACGCTCCACCAGGACGCGCCGGCGGGGCTGTTCTGGGGCTGGAAGAACTTCTACGACGAGGACGCGCCCATGCTCACGCCCGAGCAGACGTGGGGCATCAGCCCGACCCCGGACTTCGTCAGCTACCAGTGACGTCGGCCCGGCGCGACGGGTCAGCGCGTCAGATCCACGTGGGCAGCCACATGTGCATCCGCCAGAACCAGTACGGCACCTGCCACGCCGTCCAGATCGGGTAGAAGAACAGGCTCACGGCGCCGATCGTCGTGAGGAGCACCGTGATCCCGACGCGCACGCGGGCCCGGGCGACCGCCCGGCCCTCCGTGCGCTCGAGCGCGAGCGTGATCGCGTAGACGAGCGTGAGCACGACCCACGGCAGGAACGCGATCGAGTAGAACGTGAAGATCGTCCGCTCGGCGTAGAGGAACCACGGCGCCCACCCGGCGACGAGCCCGCTGAGCACGGCGAGCGCTCGCCAGTCCTTGAGCCGGACGAGCGCGTAGAGCGCGACGAGGATCGCGAGCGCCGCTGCCCACCACAGGACGGGGTTCCCGAGCGACGTGATCGCCCGCACGCACCGCTCGATCTCGCAGCCCGCCTCGCCGGCCTCGTACGAGCGCCAGTAGAAGGACGTGGGCCGCCACTGGAGGATCCAGCCGAGCGGGTGCGCCTCGTACGTGTGCTCGGACGTGAGTCCCGTGTGGAAGTCCCACATCTTCAGGTGGTACTCCCACCACGACCGCAGCGCCGGGGGCAGCCACTGGACGCCCTCCCCGGGGTGCTCGACGGCCCACTGGCGCATGTACGCGCCGGGGGACCGGAACCACGACGTCCACGTCGCGACGTACGTGAGCGCGGCGGTGGGGAGCATGACGAGCGCGGCCGGGATCGCGTCGCGCACGAGCGCGTCCTCCCACCAGCGCCCGACGCCCGCGGTGCGCCGCGCCGTCGCGTCCCAGAGCACGGAGACGACCGCGAGGACCGCGAGGAAGTAGAGGCCGGACCACTTGATCCCGCACGCGAGCCCGAGCGCGACGGCCGCGGCGAACCGCCACCACCGCCACCCGAGCCCGGGGCCGTAGCGGCCGATGCGTCCGCCCGCGTCGAGGATCGCCCCGCAGCGCTCGGCGAGGCGTCGCCGGGCCTGCTCGCGGTCGAGCAGCAGGCAGCCGAAGGCGACGAGCACCCAGAGCATGAGCATGTTGTCGAGCAGGCCGGTGCGGGAGTGCACGATCGCCTCGCCGTCCACGGCCATGAGCGCACCCGCGACGATGCCCATCGCCGTCGAGGCGAACAGCCGGCGCGCGATGCGCGCGACGAGCACGACGGCGATCACCCCGACGACGGCCGACGCGATCCGCCACGACCACGGGTTCTCCGCCCCGCCGAACGCCTTCATGCCGAGCGCGATCATCCACTTGCCGAGCGGCGGGTGGACCACGTAGTCGGCCGTGGGCAGGAACGAGTTCACGTCGCCGGCCTCGAACGCCGGGTTCGGCTCCTCGGGCCAGTCGGCCTCGTACCCGACCTGGAGGAGGGTCCACGCGTGCTTGACGTAGTAGGTCTCGTCGAACACGAGGGTGTCGGGTCGGCCGAGGTTCCACAGCCGCAGCACCGCCGCGACGACGGCGACGATCGCGACGCCGAGCCATCCCCACAAGCGGTCGTGCGCGGTCGCGCCGAGCGCGAGCCGCCGTGGGCCGAGCAGCGCGAGGAGGAGCCGCTCGCGGTGGCTCGGCGCGGGGCCGTCGTCCGACGTCCCCGTCGTCGGCGGTGCCCCGTCGTCACCCACGGCGGGCACGTCGACCGGCAGGTCGGGCGGCGCGTCGGTGGCGTCGACCGGGGGGCGGGGGCCGGGGGTCGCGTCGGCGGGCGGCTGGGACACGCTGGCCATCGTAGGGGCCGCGCGCGTGTGGAACCCTGGGAGCCATGTCCTCCTCGACCGACGTCCCCGGCCCCGACGCGCCCACGACCCGGCGGGAGGCCGGGCACCTCGTGCTCGGCGGCACGCCCATCGGGAACGCGGAGGACGCGAGCCCGCGCCTGCGCCGCCTGCTCGCGGAGGCCGACGTCGTCGCGGCGGAGGACACCCGCCGCCTGCACGCGCTCGCGGGCCGCCTCGGCGTCCAGGTGGGCGGGCGGGTCGTGAGCTTCCACGAGCACAACGAGGCGGAGCGCGCCGACGACCTGCTCGACGTCGTCGACGGCGGCGGGACGGTGCTCGTCGTGTCGGACGCGGGCATGCCGAGCGTGTCCGACCCGGGCTTCCGCGTCGTGGGCCGCGCGGTCGAGCGCGGCCTCCCTGTGACGACGGCGCCCGGCCCGAGCGCGGTCCTCACCGCTCTCGCGCTCTCGGGGCTCCCGACGGACCGGTTCTGCTTCGAGGGCTTCCTGCCCCGCAAGGCGGGGGACCGGTCGCGCGCGCTCGCGGCGCTCGTCGACGAGCCGCGCACGCTCGTGTTCTTCGAGGCGCCGCACCGCGTGGCGGACACGCTCGTCGCGATGGCCGACGCGTTCGGCCCGGACCGGCCGGCCGCCGTCGCGCGCGAGCTGACCAAGACGTACGAGGAGGTGCTGCGCGGTCCGCTCGCCGAGCTCGCGGAGCACGCGGGGCGGGAGCAGCTGCGCGGGGAGATCTGCGTGGTGGTCGGCGGTGCGCCGCCGCGCGGGCCGGTCCCGCTCGCGGAGCTCGTCCCCGCCGTCCTGGCGCGCGTCGACGGCGGGGAGCGGCTCAAGGACGTGGTCGCGGACGTGGCCCAGGGCGCCGGGGTGCCCAAGCGCGACCTGTACGCCGCGGCGCTCGACGCGCGCCGCGGGTGAGCGCGGGCCGGGCGCCCCGCGGGGTGGCCCGGCCCGCGCCCGCGGTGCTCAGCGCCCGACGGCGTCGCT
>QAPD01000105.1 GCA_003052455.1 Sphaerisporangium cinnabarinum
AGCCGGCGCCGCAGGTCCGCCGCGTCGCGGGACGCGGCGATGAGCGCGGCCGTGCGCGCCATCTGGTCCGCCGCCTGGCGGGTCCGCTCCCGGCGCTCGCCCGCCCCGGGAGCGTCCGTGCGCCGCGGCGGGGCTCCGGCGACCACGGCGGCGTAGAGCTCGGCCGGCGCCGCGCCCGCGAGCTGCGCCGCGGTGGTGGCGCCGGCGGACGTCCCCACGAGGAGGTCGGCGGTCGTGACGTCGATCCCCGCGTGCGCCAGACCAGCGACGACGCCGATCAGCCACGCGTTGCCGGTGGAGCCGCCGCCCCCGAGCACGAGGGCGCGCTCGCCCGTCGTCGGGCCGGGGACCGAGGCCGCCGGACCAGGGATCGTGGCGCCCGTCGAGGAGCCCGGTGCAGAGGAAGGTGTGGTGGTGCTCATGGGAGTCGCCTCTCGCGATGGTGCGGCGAGCGCTCCCGGGACGGCTACGGCCGTCGCGCGATCGTGGGCTGCGAGGGAGCGCCCGGTACGGACACAGCGTTCACGGGGCTCACCTCCTCGGCTCGGTGCACGACCGGAACCGACGCTAGCACGCCCCGCCAGGCCGACGACCACGCCTGCGCGTCGGCATGACAGCGGCATGACAGGCGACGGCGCCCGCGTGACAGCGCGGTGCGAGACCGACCGCCCAGCCTGGTCGTGAACCCACCGACCAGGAGGACACATGACCATCCCCGCGATCGAGGCCGAGGGCCTCGTGAAGGTCTTCGGCGCGCACCGTGCCGTCGACGGCGTGGACCTCACCGTGCGCCCGGGCACCGTCTACGGGGTCCTCGGGCCCAACGGCGCCGGCAAGACCACGACCATCAGCATGCTCGCCACGCTCCTGCGCCCCGACGCCGGGCAGGCCCGGGTGTTCGGGCACGACGTCGTGGCGCACCCCCACCGGGTGCGCCAGCTCATCGGCGTGACGGGCCAGTACGCGTCCGTCGACGAGACGCTCAGCGCGACGGAGAACCTGGTGATCTTCGGGCGGCTGCTGGGGCTGTCCCGCGGGCAGGCGCGGCGCAAGGCCGTCGAGCTGCTCGACACGTTCGGGCTCTCCGAGGCGGCGTCGCGACCGCTGAAGAACTTCTCGGGCGGCATGCGTCGCCGGCTGGACCTCGCCGCGAGCCTCATCGCGCAGCCGCCCCTCATCTTCCTCGACGAGCCGACGACGGGACTCGACCCGCGCACCCGCGCCCAGATGTGGGCCACGATCCGCGACCTCGTCGCGAGCGGCTCGACGGTCCTGCTGACCACGCAGTACCTCGACGAGGCGGACCAGCTCGCGGACCGCATCGCCGTGATCGACCGCGGGCGCGTCGTCGCGGAAGGTACCGCGGACGACCTCAAGGACGCCGTCGGCGACCAGTCGCTGCAGCTCTCGCTCGCCCACGGCGACGACCTGGCACCCGCGCTGGAGATCGTCGAGCGCGCCCTCGGGCTCACCGCGACCGTCTCCCCCGAGGCCCGCCGGCTCACCGTCCCGGTGCCGGGGCCGGACACGGTGACCGACCTCCTCGTGCGCCTGCGCGAGGCCCGGATCGAGGTGGGCTCGCTGAGCATGGACAAGCCGAGCCTCGACGAGGTCTTCCTCACGCTCACGGGCCACGGCACCGGGGCGGACGCCGCGAGCGGCGACGATCAGGACCCGACGGACCCCGGCCCCGGCCCGCGCGGCGAGCGCGCGGCCACGACACGAGAGGCGGCGCTGCGATGAGCACGACCACCACGACCACCGCACCGGCCGTCCCGACGGCACGACGCCGGATCGAGGCGGGCGCCGACCGCGTCCTCGCCGACCGCCCGTCGCTCCGCGCGACGGCCGACCACACCCTGACGATGGCGTACCGCGGGCTGCTGAAGATCAAGCGCACGCCGGAGCAGCTCTTCGACGTGACGCTCCAGCCGATCCTCTTCACGCTGATGTTCACGTACATCTTCGGCGGGGCGATCGCGGGCGACGTCGGGAGCTACCTCCCCACGATCATCCCCGGCATCCTCGTGCAGACCGTCATCACGACGTCGGTCGTCACGGGTACCCAGCTCCGGGAGGACATGGACAAGGGCGTGTTCGACCGGTTCCGGTCGCTGCCCATCGCGAGGATCGCGCCGCTGTCCGGCGCGCTGCTCGCCGACACCGTCCGGTACCTCATCGCCACGACGCTCACGTTCACGATGGGCTACGTCATGGGCTACCGGCCCGGCGGCGGGCTCGGGGCGGTCGCGCTCGCGGGCCTGCTCGTCATCGTCTGCTCGTGGGCCGTGAGCTGGATCTTCGCGTTCTTCGGCGTCGTCGCGCGGACGGCGTCGAGCGTGCAGGGCATCTCGATGATCGTCCTGTTCCCGCTCACGTTCCTGTCGAACGCGTTCGTGCAGCCCGACACGATGCCGGGCTGGCTCCAGGGCTTCGTCGCGGTGAACCCCGTGTCGCACCTCGTCACCGCGGTCCGCGAGCTGGCGAACACCGGCAGCCTGGGGTCGGACGCCGTGGTCTCGCTCGTCGGCGCCGCCGTCATCGTGGCGGTCTTCGCGCCGCTCACCGTGCGCGCCTACATGCGCAAGGCCTGACGCCGCGCCGCGCAGGCGAACCGTCCTCAGGAGGGGTCGGCACCCGGGCGGGTGCCGACCCCCTCCTCGTCCGGGTCGGCGGAAGGACCGACCGCGGCGGTGCGGTCGGCGGCAGGGGGGTCGACGGCGGCGGTGCGGTCGGCGGCGGCGGGCTCGCCGGCGAGCAGGGCGAAGCCCTGCCGGGCGAGGTCCGCGCGAGACAGGGCGCGCGCCCGCGCCCGGGCGCGCCCGACCACGTCCGCGCCCACGGCACCGGCGACCTGGGCCCACGCGTTCTCGTGCCGCAGCGCGGGCTGGTCCTGGCGCGAGCCCATCCGCTCGGCGAGCGCGACGAGGAGGACGCCCTCCTCCGCACCCGGCCCCGGGTGCCGGCCGGCGTCGAGCACCGCGGCGACGCCGAGCGCGAGGAACGCCGTCCCGGCGACGGGATAGTCGACGAAGTGGGGCCGGGCCCGGTGCATCGCGAGCACGACCTCGCGGAGCTCCGCGGCGACGTCCGCGGCCCGCCCCCCGTCCTCGGACGCACCCCGACCGGCACCCGTGCCGGTCCCGGCGAGACGCACCAGCCACGACGACACGAGGAGCACGTACCAGGGTGACCAGCGCGCGTCGCCGTCGAACGACGCCGCCGCCTGCCCGTAGAGCTCCAGGGCGGCGGCGTCGTCGCCGTGCAGCGCCGCGACCTCCGCGCGCGCCATCGCGACGACGGACCGCACGTCCGCCGGGACGTCCGGGCCCACGGGTCCGTGCTCGACCGCGCCCGCGAGCGCCGCGAGCATCCGCTCGGCGCGCGCCGTCTCCCCGAGGGTCACGGCGGCGGACATCTCGACCCAGTCGAGCTGCTGCAGCGTCGCCGTCGCGCCGAGGGCCCGCAGGTGGTCACGCGCCGCGCGCGCCCAGCGTCCGACGTCCACGGCGTCCCCCGCCTCGCTCGCGCAGGACGCGAGGAACATCGCCGTGGTGGCGCGCGCCGCGACGTCGTCGCGGGCCACCGCGCGGTCGTGCGCGCGCTCGCCCCAGCGCCGGGCCTCGGCGAGCCGGCCCTCGTTCTCGGCGGTCTGGGCCGTCGTGAACTCGGCGAGCATCGCCACGAACGCGTCGTCGGACGCGCGCAGCCCGGCGAGCGTCGCCTCCATCTCCTCCTGGCTGCGGACGGTGAGCAGGCGGGCGAGGGCACGGGTGCGCGGCCCGGCCTCGGGGCGTCGCAGCAGCCGGCGCAGGCGGCCGAGGGCGCGGGCCGTCAGCTCGGGCCGGGCGAACGCGCTCGCCCCCGCGACGGCCGCGAGCGCGAGGGCGGCGGGCTGGACGTCGCCGGACGGCACGTCCCACCCGACGACGGACTCGAGGACCACCTCGACGAGCCCGGTGGCCTGGTCCTCGACGCCGAGCAGGAGCCAGGAGCCGGTGAGCGCGGTGAAGACACGCACGACGACGTCGGGGCGCTCGTCCCGCACCGCCTCACGGAGCGCGAAGACGAGGTTCTCCTGCTCGCGGCGCAGGTCCGTCGCCGCGGCGGCCTGGTCCCCGCCCACGAGCGCGTCGGCGCACCGCGTCGCGAGGTGGGCCGCCCACCGCTGCACGGCCTCGCGCGCGTGTCCCGTCGTCCCGGCGGCCTCGAGCCGGAGGGCACCGAACTCGCGCACCGTCTCGAGCATCCGGTACCGCACGACGCCGTCGTCCTCGGTGACGCGCAGCAGCGACTGGGCGACGAGCCCGTCGAGCGCGTCGAGGACCTCCCAGGCCGGCGCCCGCGACGGCGCCCGGCCCCCGGCGTCGGACACGGCCTGCGCCGCCGCGGCGGAGAAGCCGTCCGGGAAGACGGCGACGCGGCACAGCAGGTCCTGCTCGGCCGGACCCAGCAGGTTCCAGCTCCACTCGATCACCGCCTCGAGCGTGCGGTGCCGGTCGGGGGCGGTCCGGTCCCCGGAGCGCAGGAGCGCGAAGCGCTCGTCGAGGTGACCTTCCACCTCCTCGACGCTCAGGGTCCGCACGCGCGCCGCCGCGAGCTCGATGGCGAGCGGCAGCCCGTCGAGGCGGTCGCACAGCCGCGCGACGACGGCGGGCGGCAGGCTCGCGCCCGGCCGGACCGCGCGGGCACGCTCGACGAAGAGGCGCACGGCGGGGCCGTCGCCCGCGCCCGCACGGAGCGGCTCGAGCGGGTAGACGAGCTCGGCGGCGAGCCGGAGCGGCGACCTGCTCGTCGTGAGCACCACGAGCCCGGGCGCCGCGCCGAGCAGGTCGGCGGCCCAGAGCGCGGCACCGTCGAGGACGTGCTCGCAGTTGTCCAGCACGAGCAGCACCGAGCGTCCCCGTACCCGGTCGAGCACCTGTTCGCGCAGCTCGGGAGCGGCGAGGCGGTCGGCGAGCCGTCCGGTGCGGGCCGGCGGGGAGATGCCCAGGCCGTCGGCGAGCGCCACGACGACGTCCGCGTCCGACCGCACGCCCGCGAGCTCGACGACGACCACCAGGTCGACCGTGCCGGTCGCCGCCGTGCGCCGCGCGACCTCCTGCGCGAGGCGCGTCTTGCCGAGGCCGCCGGGGCCGAGGACGGTCACGAGCCGGGCCCGCGCGAGCGCGTCCTGGACGGCGTCGACGTCGTCGTCCCGACCGACGAGCGCGTCCGGCGCCGCCCGTAGTCCACGCACGGACGTGGTGCGACCGACCGGCGGGTCGTCGCCGAGGTGGGCTCCCCCGCCGTCAGCCGGCCCGCCGCGCTCGGCCGGAGGACGGGACACGCGGTCGGGCGAGGCGTCGGACGGGGCGTCGGGCGCGGAGGACGACCTGCCGAGCAGGTCAGCGGCGAGCTGCCGGAGGTCCGGGGCGGGGTCGGTGCCGAGCTCGCGGACGAGCGCGTGCCGCAGGCGCGCATAGGCGGCGAGGGCCTCGCGCTCCCGGCCCGACGCCGCGAGGCTCGTCATGAGGTCGCGCGCGGCGTCCTCGTCGGTCCCGTCCTCGTCGAGCGCCGCGGACGCCAGCGGGATCACGGTCGCGTGGTCCCCGGCGGCCGCGGCAGCCGACCTCAGTGCGACGGTCAGCCCGGCCCGCAGCCGCGCGGCCTCCGTGCGCAGCGCCTGCGCGACGGGGCTGGGAACGCCTGCACCCGGTTCCTCGTCGGTCCACGAGGCGAGCGCGGCGCGCAGGTCGTCCACGACCGCGGCGGCGCCGTCGGCGTCCCGGCCGCCCTCCTGGGCTCGGGTGAGCGCGCCGCGCGCGCGGGAGAGCGCCCCGCGTGCGAGGTCGAGATCGCTCGGCGCGCCGAGCGCGTAGCCCCCGGCGCGCGAGAGCACGGTCCCCGGCGCCGCGTCCCGCCGCAGCCGTGACACGAGGCTCTGCAGCGCGGCGCGCGGGTCCTGCGGCGCGTCCGGGCCCCACAGGTCCTCGACGAGCGAGGCCACCCCGAGCGTCCGACCGCCCGCGAGCGCGAGCGCGACCACGAACGCCGCCGCGCGCGGCCCCCGCGGGGCGACGGCCCGGCCGTCGGGCCCGGGCACGCGGACCGGCGCGAGGACGCGCACGAGCGTCTCGGGCGGTGCCGGGAGGTCGTCGTGGTCGCGCACGACGGAGAACACTAGTCCTCGGCGCCGACGCCGTCCCGCGTGCGGGGGCGCGTCAGCCCCCGCGGCGCTCCGGCCACGGCGCGTCGGCGGGGCGCAGGGAGGTCCAGCCGCCCGCGCGCGACGTCGCGGCGGCGAGGATCCCGACGACCGCCGACGGGTTGTGCAGCGCGCCCCCGAGGACGGCGGCCACCGCGTCGTCGAGCGGGACCCACCGCAGCTCCATGTCGAGCTCCTCGGCCTCGCGCTCGAACCGCTCGTCGTCCGGCACGGGCGACAGGTCGCGCGCCAGGAACACCCGGAGCGCCTCGTTCGACCCGCCGGGCGTCGTGAAGTAGTCCACGAGCACGTCCCACCGCGCCGCCCGCAGGTCCGCCTCCTCGGCGAGCTCGCGGGCCGCGGCGACGCGCCCGTCCTCGCCCACGACGTCGAGCAGGCCGGCGGGCACCTCCCACAGCTCGCGTCGCACCGGGTGGCGGTACTGGCGCAGCAGCAGGACCTGCTCGTCGGCGTCGAGGGCGACGATCGCGACCGCGCCGGGGTGGTCGAGGTACTCGCGCGTGACGCGACCGCCGTCCCCGAGGTCGACGACGTCGGACCGCAGGTCGAACACGCGGCCCTCGTGCACGACCGCCGTCTCGACGACCGGCCGGGGCGCGAGCGCGTCCACGACCGGGTGCTCGCCGGCCACTCAGTCCGCCTGGTTCTCGAGCGCGGCCCGGACGAGCCCGCTGAACAGCGGGTGCGAGCGCGTGGGGCGCGACTTGAACTCCGGGTGCGCCTGCGTGCTCACGTAGTACGGGTGGACGTCCGCGGGGAGCTCGACGAACTCGACGAGCGACGAGTCGGGCGACGTGCCGCTGATGACGAGCCCCGCCTCCTCGAGCTGCTTGCGGTAGGTGTTGTTCACCTCGTAGCGGTGGCGGTGGCGCTCGGTGACGCGCTCCGCGCCGTAGGTCTTCGCGACGACCGACCCCGGGGTGAGCGCGGCCTCGTAGGAGCCCAGGCGCATCGTGCCGCCGAGGTCACCGTCGCCGCCGACGATCGCGAGCTGCTCCTCCATGGTCGCGATGACGGGGTGCGACGTGCCCGGGTCGAACTCGGTCGAGGACGCGTCGTCGATGCCGAGCACGTTGCGCGCGTACTCGATGACCATCGACTGCAGGCCCAGGCAGATGCCGAGCGTCGGGACCCTGTTCTCGCGCGCCCAGCGCAGCGCGCCGAGCTTGCCCTCGATGCCCCGCACGCCGAACCCGCCGGGCACGAGGACGGCGTCCACGCCGTGCAGCGCGTCGTCCGCGCCCTCGGGCGTCTGGCACTCGTCGGACGCGACCCAGCGGATCGTGACCTTCGCGTCGTTCGCGAACCCGCCGGCGCGCAGCGCCTCCGTCACGGAGAGGTAGGCGTCCGGGAGGTCGATGTACTTGCCGACGAGCGCGACCTCGACGCGGTGGGCGGGCTGGTGCACGCGCTCGAGGAGCTGGCTCCAGCCGTCCCAGTCGACGTCGTGGAACGGCAGGCCGAGGCGGCGCACGACGTAGGCGTCCAGGCCCTCTGAGTGCAGCACGCGCGGGATGTCGTAGATGCTCGGCGCGTCGATCGCGTTGACGACCGCCTCGTTGTCGACGTCGCACATGAGGGCGATCTTGCGCTTCACCGGCTCGGGCACCACGCGGTCCGCGCGCAGCACGATCGCGTCGGGCTGGATGCCGATGGACCGCAGCGCCGCCACGGAGTGCTGCGTGGGCTTCGTCTTGAGCTCGCCCGACGGGCCGATGTACGGCACGAGCGACACGTGGAGGAAGAAGACGTCGTCCCGGCCGAGCTCGTGGCGCACCTGGCGGGCCGCCTCGAGGAAGGGCTGCGACTCGATGTCGCCGACCGTGCCGCCGATCTCGGTGATGATGACGTCGACGTCCTCACCGGCCTGGGCGCGCATGCGCGTCTTGATCTCGTCGGTGATGTGCGGGATGACCTGGACCGTGTCGCCGAGGTACTCGCCGCGCCGCTCGCGCGCGATCACCTGGGAGTAGACCTGGCCGGTCGTGACGTTCGCGGAGGCCTCGAGGTCGACGTCGAGGAAGCGCTCGTAGTGGCCGATGTCGAGGTCCGTCTCGGCGCCGTCCTCGGTGACGAACACCTCGCCGTGCTGGAACGGGTTCATCGTCCCGGGGTCGACGTTGAGGTACGGGTCGAGCTTCTGCATGGTGACGCGCAGGCCGCGCGAGCGGAGCAGACGACCGAGGCTGGACGCGGTGAGGCCCTTGCCGAGCGAGGAGGCGACGCCGCCGGTGACGAAGACGTGCGCGGTGCGGTGCTCGGTACGAGCGCCCGAGGCGTTGAGGCGGGAGGAGGGCCGGTTCAGGTGATCTGCCACGGAACTCCATCCTAACAGCGTGCCCGACGACGGCACGCGGACCCGAGGGTCGGTCCGCTCACACCGGGCGGCGCGGCGAGCCGGGCGCACCGCGGCGCAGGACGCCCAGGAGGGCCGCGCGGTCGCCGACGAGCGACACGCCGACGACGACCACGCCCGCGACGAGGGCAGCGAGGGCCCCGACACCGACGGCGGGCAGCCAGCCCGCGTCGTCGGGCAGCAGGACGCTCGACAGCGCCGAGCCCGCGAGCGCGCCCAGGGCCACGCCGACCGCGACGACGACGAGCGTCCGCGGGACGCCGCGCGTCGCCTCCGGGCCGGCGTGGCGGCGCGTCGCGAGGAGCAGGCCGGCCCCCGCGACCGACATCCCGACCGCGGTCGCGAGGCCGAGCTGCAGGAGCACCCCGGCCTGGTCGCGGGCACCCGTGAGGGCGGGGAGCGCGTACGCGGTCGCCGCCACGACGAGCCAGCCCGCGGCGGTCACGACGACCGCGACCCGCTGGCGGTCGATCGTGTACAGCGCGCGCGACAGGTGCAGGATCAGCGAGAACCCGACGATGCCGACCGCCATCGCGGCGACCGCTCCCCCGAGCCCGTCGACCGAGCCCTTCGCGATGCGGGCGAAGACCGCCTCGACGGCCGCCGACGCGGCGATCAGCGCCGCGACCCCGAGCCCCGCCACGACGAGCAGCGTGCGCGTCGTGGTCGCGAGCAGGCGCCGGTAGGCGTCGTGCCGGGCGTGCGCGACGTGCTCGGCGAGGCGCGGGAACGTGCTCGTCGCGAGCGGGAAGGCCAGCACCGCGTACGGGAGCAGGTAGACCTGCTGGGCGTACCAGTAGGTCGGGAACGTCTGCTCCGGTCCGAACCGGTAGGCGGCGCCCATGATCGCGAGCACCGAGAGCTGCTGCGCGACGAGCGCCCCCACGCCCGCGAACGCCAGGTTGCGCGCCCGGACCGCCTCACCGCCCGGGAAGCGCAGCGTGGGCCGCAGGCGGACGCCCAGCCGGTGCACGGGGAGCACGAGGGGCAGCGCGAGGACGGCCACGCCCGCCGTCGTGCCCCAGCCGAGCCACGCGATGGCCTGGCCCGAGAGCGCGGCCACGTCGTCCTGGTTCCCGCCCGCGAGACTCTCGAACACGAGGAAGACGACGATGACCGCGACGCTCGACAAGAGCGGCGAGAACGCCTGCCAGAAGAACCGCTTGTGCGCCTGGAGGATGCTCCCGAGCACGACCGCCAGCCCGTACAGCGGGACCTGGAGCGCGAACACGCGCACGAACGTCGCCGTGACGTCGACGAGCTCCGGGTGCTTCGGCAGCATGAGGAGGGACGCGATCGGCTGCGCGAGGAGCGCGAGCAGCACCCCGAGCGGGACGAGCACGACGAGCGTCCACCCGAGCAGGGCCGAGGCGATGCGCGAGACCTCCGTGCCCGCGCGCCGGGCGATGGGCCCGGCGAGGAGGGGGACCACCGAGCCGGCGAGCGCGCCGCCCGCGGCGACCTCGAACAGCACGTTCGGCAGGAGGTTCGCGGCGGTGAACGCCGACCCGACGCCCTCGGTGCCGACGGCGGCGGACTGCACGAGCGACCGCGCGAAGCCGACGAGGCGGCTCGCGATCGTCACGAGCGTGATCATCGCGGCGGCGCCCGCCAGGGTGCCCGTGGCGGCACGCAGCCGCCCCGCCCGCGCGCTCACGCCGGGCGCCGGCCCCACGCGTCCACGCGCCGCAGCACGTCGTTGCCCTCGATGACCTTCGAGAAGCTCACCTTCTCGCTCGCGAGGGTGAGCCCCACGACGCCCGCGAGCGCGAGCCAGCGCACCGGGCGGGGCGCGGTGAACGCGACCTGGGAGCCGAGCGCGGCACCGAGCGCGTTCGCGCCGCAGTCGCCGAGCATGTCGCGCTCGCCGAGGTCACCCGGCGCCGCGGCGACGGCCGCGCCGAGGACGGCGCCCGTCGTCGGCGCCGCGGCGGTACCGAGGTACGGGAGCGACGCCACCCCGGCGGCCTTGAGGGCGCGCCCCGGGCGCAGGTCGAGGAGGTTGAGCAGGTTCGCGGTGCCGGCCATGAGCGCGCCGCTCACGCCCACGTCCACGAGGTGCCCGAAGGCACCGCCCGTGCGGCGCGTGCCGATCGCCGCCGCGACGAGCGAGACGCCGCTGATCCCGAGGACCTTGAGCGCGCCCGTCGTGACACGACCCTCCGCGAGCGCGCCGAGGTGGCCACGCAGCCCCTTGGTGCGGCTCGTGGTGTCCTCCGCGAGGTCGTCGACGAGACCGAACGTGCCCGCGCTGGCCGTCGCGAGGGCGACCGCCCCGCGCGTGCGGGCGTCGCCGCCCGCCGCGAGCGTCGCGGCGACGAGGCCGGCAGCCACCGCCGGGCCCTCGAGCAGGCTGATGGGCTCGCCCCGGTGGTTGGTCCGGGTCCAGCGCTCCGCGCCCCCGGGCGCGCGCGACCCGGCCGCGCGGCGTGCCACGGTGGTCACCGTCGCGGCGACGCCGGCGGCAGCGAGCGTGCGCAGCGCGCGCCCCACGTCAGCCCTCCCCCGCGCCGGCGTCGGCCTGCTCGACGTCGGCCCCGTCGCCGGCCGGCTCGCCCTCGGCGTCCCCTGCCCCGGCGTCCTGCGCGCCCGCGGGGGACGCCGTCGTGCGCGTCACCGGCGGGAGCTCGACCGCGGGCGGGAGGACGGCCGTCGCGCTCTCCTCGAACCCGAACTGACCCACCTGGTCCGCGAGCCGCGCCGCGAGCGCGAGCGGGACGTTGATCCGGCCCGGCTCGGCCTCGATGCCGCTGACGGTCGAGACGGCCGAGGCGAGGTCCTCGTTCGCGCGGATCGTCGAGACGACGTCGCCCGAGACCGCCGTGGGGCCCGCGACCAGCGCGGCGTCGGCCACCTCCTGCGCGGCGACGGCCACCTGGACCTCGATGTCGACCGCGTACGTGTCGGGTGCGGGCGGCTCCTCGCCCTCCGTGGCGGGGGTCGCCGGCGAGGGCGCGGAGCCCCCGAGCAGCAGGACCACGTCCGCCGGCAGCGTCTGCTCGGAGACCACGTCGACGAGCTCGAAGCGCTCGAGCAGCGCCTCGAGCTCGACCGCCTCGGGGCTGCGCTCCTCCGTGCTCGACGGCGCCGCCCCGGTGAGCGAGAGTGCGAGCGCGCGCGCCAGGCGCTGCTCGGGGGTCGCGTCCTGCGGGACGTCGCCCAGCTTGTCGCCGAGGCCCTCGGCCACCGTCTGCCGCGCGCTCTCCTCGTCCTGGCTCGTCCACGAGTCCGTGAGGCGCACGTGCCCGACGACCGACGCACCCGCCGTCTCGAGCTGCGCGGTGATCGCGTCGTCGCGCTCGTCGTCCGCACCGTCCAGGTCGACGACCGCCACGCGACGGTCCTGGAGGGACCCCGCGACGAGCTGCGGACCCGCGGCCTCGATGTACCGGGCGTCGTCGCCGAGCGTCACGTTCGCCCGGTCGAGCTGGTCGCGCAGCTCGTTGCGCTCGGTGCGCAGCTGCTCCACCTGGCCGGTGAGCTGGTCGCCGATCGCGCCCTGGAGGGGGCCCGCGCCGAGGATGATCCCCACGGCGAGCGCCAGGAAGACCGAGATCAACGAGACGATGTGGTACCTGAAGTCGATCACTGTGCGGTGGTGTCCTTCGGTTCGAGCTGCTGCGTGCTGGCAAGGGTCAGGGTCGGCGCTGTCCGCCGGAGGGCACGCGCCGGAGGCACGTGCGCGGGCCGTCGACGACGACGGCCCGGCGGGCTCAGCCGCCGCCCGAGAAGAGCGTCCCGATCCACGACCACAGGTCGTCGAAGCGGGCGCCCACGATCCCGAAGAACGTCTGGCCCGCCGCCGTCGACCACAGCGCCGCGACGACGGCGAGGAGCCCGGCGAGCGACAGGAGCCAGAGCTGGAGGTTGGAGATCCGGTGCCGGTACAGGCGCGACACACCCTTGGCGTCGACGAGCTTGCCACCGACGCGGAGGCGGGTGAGGAACGTGCTCGCCATGCCCGCACGACCCTTGTCGAGGAACTCGACGAGCGTCGCGTGCGTGCCGACGGCGACGATGACCTCGGCGCCCTTGTCGTCGGCGAGGAGCATCGCGATGTCCTCGCTCGTGCCGGTCGCCGGGAAGACGACGGGCTCGACGCCGAGCTCCTGCACGCGCTCGAGGCCGGGCGCCTTGCCGTCGCGGTAGGCGTGCACGACGATCTCCGCGCCGCTGCTCAGCGCGCGGTCGGAGACCGAGTCCATGTCGCCGACGATCATGTCGGGCTTCCATCCCGCGTCGAGGATCGCGTCGGCGCCGCCGTCCACGCCGATGAGCACCGGGCGGTACTCCGTGATGTAGGGACGCAGCGTCGCGAGGTCCTCGCGGTAGTGGTAGCCGCGGACGACGATGAGGACCTGACGCCCCTCGATGGACGTGCGGATGTCCGGGACGCCGACGCCGTCGAGCAGGAGGTCCCGCTCGCGCCGCAGGTAGTTCATCGTGTTCTCGGCGAACGACTCGATCTCGACCGAGAGGTTCGCGCGCGCCTCCTCGAGGCTGCGCGCGACCGTCTCCTCGCTCTGCAGCACGCCCTCGGCGACGAGGTCGTCGCCCAGGTACACCTTGCCGCCGTCGAGCCGCACCACGCGACCCTCGGGGATCGCCATGATCGCGGGGCCGAGGTCGTCGACGAGCACGATGCCGGCCTCGACGAGGACGTCGGGTCCGAGGTTCGGGTAGCGTCCCGAGACCGACTTGGCCGCGTTGAGCACGGCGGACGGCCTCGCGGCGACGAGCGCGTCGGCGGCGACCCGGTCGATGTCGACGTGGTCGATCACCGCGACGTCGCCCGGGTTGAGCCGCTTCGTGAGCGCCTTCGTGCGCGCGTCGACCTTGGCCGGGCCGAGCGTGCCGGACCCGGCCTCCGGCAGGGAGGCTTTGCGCAGAGTGAGTCTCATCGTGCCCTATCGTCCCACGACCGACGACTCCAGAAGCTCCACCGCGTGGCGGCGGGCCGCGTCGGAGTCCTCCTGGCCCGAGAGCATCCGCGCGAGCTCGCGGACACGCTCCTCCCCCGTGACCTCGCGCACACCGGTGACCGTGACCGCGGTCGCCGGGTCGCCGTCGCCCGACGCCTTCGTGACGACGAGCTGCACGTCGGCGAACGCGGCGACCTGCGCGAGGTGGGTGACCACGACGACCTGGGTGCGGCGCGCGAGCGACGCGAGCCGGCGCCCCACCTCCACGGCCGCCTTGCCCCCGACCCCCGCGTCGACCTCGTCGAACACGAACGTGGGCAGCACCTGCCCGGTGCCGTCGACGGCGGCCGTCGCGAGCGCGACCTCGATGGCGAGCATGACGCGCGAGAGCTCGCCGCCCGACGCGCCCTTGCCGAGCGGGCGCGCGGGCGCGCCGGCGTGCGCGACGAGCGAGAACGTCACCGCGTCGACGCCCCACGGGCCGGGCTCCTCGGCGCGCTCGACGTCGACGACGAGGCTCGCCCCGCCCATCGCGAGCCCGCGCAGCTCCTCGGTCACGGCCGTCGCGAGCTCGGCGGCGGCCCGCTCGCGCGAGGCCGTGATCGCCGTGCCGAGCCGGTCCAGCTCCGCGTCGAGCTCGTCCCGGCGTGCCGTCGCGGCCTGGAGCCGCTCGCCGCCGTCGTCCAGGTCCAGGAGCCGCAGCCCGGCGTCGCTCGCCCAGGCGAGGACGTCGTCGACCGTCTCCCCGTAGCTGCGCGTGAGCGTCCCCAGCTCGGCGAGGCGCGCGTGCGCGGACTCGAGGCCCGCCGGGTCCGCCGCCAGGTCCTCGACGTAGCCCGAGATCTCCGTCGCGACGTCCGCGAGCACGTAGCCCACCTCGGCGAGCCGCCCGGCGAGGCGTGCGAGCGCCGGGTCCGTCCCGGCCACCGACTCGAGCGCGCGGCGCGCGCGGTCGACCGACACGACGGCGTTCTCCTGCGGCTCGGCGGCCTCGTCGCCCGCGACGGCGTCGTGCGCGAGCTGCGCGGCGACCCGGAGCTCCTCGACGTTCCCGAGGCGTGCGACGAGCGCGGTGAGCTCGACGTCCTCGCCCGGCTGCGGCGCGACCCGCTCGACCTCGGCGAGCCCGAGGCGCAGCAGCTCCGCCTCCCGGGCACGCTCGCCCGCGCGCGTCTCGATGTCGTCGATCTGGGCCTGCAGCGCCGAGCGCTCGGCCCACGCCTCGCGGTACTGCCCGAGGAGCTCGGCGTGCTGCGGCCCCGCGAACGCGTCGAGCGCCGCGCGCTGACGGCTCGCCGTGCGCAGCCGGAGCTGGTCCGACTGGCCGTGCACCGTGACCAGGTCGTCGGCGATCTCCGCGAGGACGCCCTGCGGGACGCTGCGGCCGCCGAGGTGCGCGCGCGAGCGGCCCTCCGCGGCCACCGTGCGCAGGATGACGACCGAGCCGTCGTCGTCCACCTGCCCGCCCGCGTCGTCGACGCGCTGCGCGACCGCCGGCCGGTCCGCGACGCGCACCCGGCCCTCCACGACGGCGCTCGCCGCGCCCGGGCGCACCGTCGCCGGGTCCGCCTTGCCGCCCATGAGCAGGCCGAGGCCGGTGAGGACCATCGTCTTGCCGGCACCCGTCTCGCCCGTGATCACCGTCAGACCTGCGCCGACCGGGACGCGCGCCGACCGGATGACCCCGAGGTTCTCGATCGCGATCTCCTCGAGCACGCTCACTCCTCCTCGTCCGTGGTGCCCCCGTCGCCGGGGAGCCTGCCCGTCTCGCCCGCGCCGCCCGGAGCGGCGGCGGCGCGCTCCGCGGCGGTGCCCGCCGTCGCGGCGACGCTCGCCGCGCGCTCGCGCCACCCGACCACCGGCAGCGAGAACTTCGACACCAGCCGGTCCGTGAACGGCGCCGTGCTCAGGCGCGCGAGACGCAGCGGCGTGTCGGAGCGCCGCACCTCGACGCGCGAGCCGTTCGGCAGGTCGATGCGGCGCCGGCCGTCGCACGTGAGGACGCCCGACGACGCCGAGTCCGGCAGCACGTCCACCGTGATCGTCGACCGGGGGCCGACGACGAGCGGGCGCGCGAACAGCGCGTGCGCCGCGAGCGGCACGACGAGCACGGCGTCGACCTCGGGCCACATCACGGGGCCGCCGGCCGAGAACGCGTGCGCCGTCGAGCCCGTCGCCGTGGCCGTGATGACGCCGTCGCACCCGAACGACGAGAGCGGGCGGCCGTCGACGCCGAGCACGACCTCGATCATCCGCTCGCGCTGCGCCTTCTCCACCGTCGCCTCGTTGAGCGCCCAGCCGACGAGCGGCTCCGGCTCGCCCGGCAGGTAGGCACGGACCTCGACGATCGTGCGCTCCTCGACCGTGTAGTCGAACGCCGCGAGGCGGCCGACCGCCGCGCGCAGGTCCTCGCGCTCGCTCTCCGCGAGGAACCCGACGTGGCCGAGGTTCACGCCCAGCAGCGGCACGCCCGTGCCGTGGGTGAGCTCCGCCGCGCGCAGGATCGTGCCGTCGCCGCCGAGCACGATGACGACCTCGGACTCCGCGACGCCCTCGCGCGCCCGCGTGCGCGCCATGTGGTCGCCGAACGTCTCGGCGAGGTCGTCGTCGTGCAGCGTCACCTCGAAACCGGCGCGCTCGAGCTCGCTCACCGCCTCGTGCAGCGCGACGACCGCCTCGGGGCGGCCGCCGTGGGTGACGATCAGGACGCGTCGCGTCACGCTGCTCCTCCGGTCAGGGGTCGGTCGGTGGTCGGGGTCGCACCCGGTGCGGCGTGCGGTGCCGGCGGCGGGACGGCCGCGGCGGAGCGTCGGGCGGGCGGTTCGGTGGACCGCTCGGCGGACGGGCCCACGGCGCGGGCGACCGCGACGACCGGGGGCGGGCCGCCGTCGGGCCCGGGCTGCCACGCGACGGCCTGCGCCGCGGCGCCCTCGAGCGCCTCGTCCTCGAACGCCGCGCCGTCGGCCCGGCCCGGGTCCCCCGCGCGCAGCCACCAGAAGTACTCGCGGTTGCCGCTCGGACCGGGGAGCGGGCTCGGCACGACGGCGAGCGGCCGCAGCCCGACCAGCGCGGCGTGCCGCGCGACCGCGGCGACGACCTCGACGTGCAGCGCGGGGTCGCGGACGACCCCGCCGCTGCCGAGCCGCTCGCGGCCGACCTCGAACTGGGGCTTCACCAGCAGCAGGAGGTCCGTCCCGGGCCCGACGACGCCGGCCACGGCGGGCAGGACCATCGCCAGCGAGATGAACGAGAGGTCGCCGACCACGACGTCGGGCACGACGCCCACGTGCGCGGGCGACAGGTCGCGCACGTTGAGCCCCTCGTGCACGACGACGCGCGGATCGGCCCGCAGCGCGGGCACCAGCTGGTCGTGGCCCACGTCGACCGCGACGACCTCGCGCGCGCCGCGCCGCAGCAGCACGTCGGTGAACCCACCCGTGGAGGCGCCGAGGTCGAGGCATCGCGCACCGTCGACGACCGGGGCGCGGGGCAGGGCCCCGGCCTCCCCCGAGCCCGTACGAGCGGACACGTCCAGCGCGTCGAGCACGCCCGCGAGCTTGAACGCCGCCCGGGACGCGTAGCCCGGGTCGTGCGGGTCGGGCGTCACCTCCACGAGGTCCTCGGGCCCGACGGCGGTCGACGGCTTGGTCAGCACCGTCCCGGCGCGCGTCACCCGGCCCGCCGCGACGAGCTCGGCCGCGTGGCGCCGTGACCGTGCGAGCCCGCGCCGGACGAGCTCGCCGTCCAGCCGGGCGCCGTCCTGCTCCCCCACGCTCAGTCCTCCGCGCGGGCCAGCTCGGCGACCAGCGCGTCGTGCACGGCCTCCAGCACCCCCACGTGGTCAGCCGTCGCGAGGCCGTCCAGCTCGGCGAGGCGAGCGAGGACCGGCTCGAGCGACACCTCGGCGTCGCCGACGTGCGCGTCGGCCGCACGGCCAGGGGGCGGACCGGGCACGGGTCGCTGCGGACCGTCCGTCATGTCCTGCCTCCTGTCTGGTCGCGCGTCGCCCGGAGCGTCGCCCCGGGGACCGCGGACCACGCTACCGGTAGCGTCCCACGGACGAGGGCGCGCGGTGCTGGAAGCACGCCGCGCGCCGCGCGCCGCCGCGGTGATCCGCCCGGCGTGCCGTCAGTGCGTCCCCACCGGGAGGTCGGGGACGCTCGCCGGGTCGACGGGCAGCCCGTCGTCGACCGCCGCCCAGGCGGCCGACGCCGCGGCTCGCACCGTGTCGACCGTCGCCGCGCCGCGCACGTCCAGGCGGAGCGCGCTGTCCTCGACGCGGGCCGCGCTGTCCCCGCACGCCCACCAGCCCTCGGCGTCGCGCTCGGGCGCGGGGTGCGGTTCGAGGAGGCTGCGCAGGTCCGCGCCCACGTAGTGCGGACGCAGCCCGGGCTCCGCGAGGATCGCGTCCCGCGCGGTGCTCACGCCCGTGAGGACGTGCAGACCGGGATAGCCCCCGGCCCGCGCTCCCGCGAGGTCGGTGTCCAGCCGGTCGCCGACGACGAGCGGCGCCTGCGCACCCGCCCGGTCGATCGCGAGGCCGTACATCGTGGGCGACGGCTTGCCCGCGCTGTCGGGCGTCACGCCCGTCGCGGCGCGCACCGCCCCGACGAGCGACCCGTTGCCCGGCGCGAAGCCGCGCGCGGTCGGGAGCGACAGGTCGAGGTTGCTCGCCACGTGCCACGCGCCGCGCTGGACGGCGTAGGCGGCCTCGGCGAGCTGGGTCCAGCCGAGCTCGGGCGCGAACCCCTGCGCGACGGCGTCGGGCTCGTCGTCCGCGCTCTCCACGACGACGAAGCCTGCCTCGCGCACGGCGGTCAGCAGACCCGCACCGCCGACGACGAGCACGCGCGCCCCCGGCTCGAGCCGGGTGCGCAGGAGCGCCGCGGCGGCCTGCGCCGCGGTCATCACCTCGTCCGGCGTCGTCGGGATGTCGAGACCGGTGAGCTGCTCGGCGACCGACTCCGGCTCGCGGGACGCGTTGTTCGTCACGAAGACGAGCCGCATCCCGCGCCCCCGCGCGGCCGTGAGGCCCTCGGACGCGTGCTCGATCGGCTCGTGCCCGCGGTACGCGACACCGTCGAGGTCGACGAGCGCGAGGTCGTAGCGGTCGGCGAGCGCGACGTCGCTCGCGAGCAGGCCGGCGGTCACCGGTCGCCCCCGTCCGTCGGCCGCTCGTCCGGGTCGGACGACGCCGGCCCGGCCTCGGCCGCGTCAGGAGCCGCCTCGGGCTCGCCGGTCGAGGCGTCCGGCTCGTCGCCCGTGACGTCCGTGTCCTCGTCCTCCTCCTCGAGCTCCTCGCTCAGGTCGTAGACGACGACGTCCTCGTCCTCCTCGCCCAGCGCGGCGGCCAGCAGGCGCGCGTCGATGCCGGCGAGGATCTCGGCGGCCTCCTCCGTGCGGCCGGCGAGCTCCAGGACGGACGCGCGCGCCTGGAGCACGCGCGCGCCGAGCTCGCCGCCGCGGCCGACCGGCGGCACGTTGTCGAGCGCCGCGAGGGCCGCGTCGGGCTCACCGAGGTCGACGCGCGCGCCGCTCACGACGATCGCCAGCTCGGTCCGGCCGACGTCGTCCAGGGTCGCGGCCTCGTCCGACGACGCGAGGGCGAGCGCACGCTCGGGACGCCCCAGACCGCGCTCGCAGTCGGCCATGATCGGGAGGTGCTCGGAGGACCCGTTGAGGCGGCGCACCGTCCGCAGCTCACGCAGCGCCTCGGCGTACCGCCCGGTCCGGTAGGCGGTCAGCCCCGCGGCCTCGCGCGCGACGTCGACCCGGCCGGCACGACGCACCGCGGCCTGGGCGTGCTCGTACGCGAGCTCCGGATCGGTGTCGATGAGACGGCCCGCCATGACGAGGTGACGCCCGACGACCTCGGCGGTGTCCTTGCTCAGCGTCCGGAGCCTGCCGCGGGCAGCGCGGTCGAGCTGGGAGATCTGCACGTCCTCGGGCAGGTCCGGGCCGGCAGGGTGCCGAGGCTCAGGACGCCGGTCGAAGCCCTCGCGGTCGCGACCGGCCCCGGCGCGCGGGGCGTGGCCCCGGCGCTCTCCCCCGGGACGGTCACCGCCGCGACGGTCGTCGCGCGGTCCGCCCGGTCCGCGACGCCCGCCCGCGGCGTCGCGCTCGAAGCGCCCGCGACCAGCGTCCCCACCCCGTGCGGGTCGGTCCGCACCGTCGCGCCACGGTCGCGACCCGGCGTCCCCGTCCCGGGGACGCGACCGGTCGTCGCGCGCTGCGCCGTACTCACGGCGCGGACCGCGCGACGAGTCACCGCGCTCGCCCCACGTACCGCGACGGTCGGAACGGTCCCCACCCCGTGCGTCGGCGGACCCGCGGGAGCCGTCTCGCCGGTCGCGGTCCGGGCGCCCGCCCGAGCCGCGGCTCGCCCCGTCCCGTCCCGGACGATCGCTGCCCGGGCGGCCGCGGTCGTCGTCGCGCCGACC
>QAPD01000106.1 GCA_003052455.1 Sphaerisporangium cinnabarinum
CGCCGGAGCGCCCTCGGTCGCCTCGGTGCGCTCGCCCTCGGCACGCGCGCCCGCGCGCTCGGTCTCGCCGCGACGCCCGCCGGAGCGGCCCTGGCCGCCGGACCGGCCCCGGTCGCCCTCGGGACGGCCGCGGCCGCCGTCGGACCGGCCGCCCTGGCGCCCGCGCGACCCGCCCGCGGGCGTGTGCCGCTTGCCGGTCTCGCCGAGGTCCTCGATCTCCTCCGCCTCGAGCCCGGCGAGCGTGCGCCGCTCCTGGGGGAGGCGGCCCTTCGTGCCCTCGGGGATGTGCAGGTCGGTGTACAGGTGCGGCGAGCTCGAGTACGTCTCGACCGGCTCGGGGATGCCGAGGTCGAGGGCCTTGTCGATGAGCGACCAGCGGGGGATGTCGTCCCAGTCGACGAACGTCACGGCGGTGCCCTTGTTGCCCGCGCGGCCGGTGCGGCCGGTGCGGTGCAGGTACGTCTTCTCGTCCTCGGGGCACTGGTAGTTCACGACGTGCGTGACGTCCTCGACGTCGATGCCTCGCGCCGCGACGTCGGTCGCGACGAGCACGTCGATCTTGCCGTTGCGGAACGCGCGCAGCGCCTGCTCGCGCGCGCCCTGCCCGAGGTCGCCGTGGATCGAGCCGGCGGCGAACCCGCGGTCGACGAGCTCGTCCGCGACCTTCGCGGCGGTCCGCTTGGTCCGGGCGAACACGATGGTGCGCCCGCGGCCCTCGGCCTGGAGGATGCGCGCGAGCATCTCGACCTTGTCCAGCGCGTGCGCGCGGTAGACGACCTGCTCGATGTTCTTGACCGTCTGGCCGCCGTCGTCGGGGTCGTTCGCGCGGATGTGCGTCGGCTGCTTCATGTAGCGGCGCGCCATCGAGACGACGGCGCCCGGCATGGTCGCCGAGAAGAGCATCGTGTGGCGCTGCGCGGGCGTGCGCGCCAGGATCTTCTCGACGTCCGGGAGGAACCCGAGGTCGAGCATCTCGTCCGCCTCGTCGAGGACCACGGTCGCGGCGCGCGTGAGGTTGAGGTGGCCCTGGTTCATCAGGTCGATCATGCGGCCGGGCGTGCCGACGACGACCTCGACGCCGCGCGTCAGCGCCTCGACCTGCGGCTCGTAGGCGCGACCGCCGTAGAGCTGGACGATGCGCACCGAGCGGCGCTTCGAGGCCGTGGTGAGGTCGTTCGCGACCTGGACGGCGAGCTCGCGCGTCGGGACGACGACGAGCGCCTGCGGCTTGCCGGGGGAGGGCAGCTCGTCGAAGCCGGGCTCGCCCGGGGCGACGACGCGGTGCAGCAGCGGCACGCCGAAGCCGAGGGTCTTGCCGGTACCGGTCTTGGCCTGGCCGATGATGTCGTGGCCGGACATGGCGACCGGGAGCGTCATCGCCTGGATGGGGAAGGGCTGGACGATGCCCGCGTCGGAGAGCGCGTCGACGATCTCCTGGCGGACGCCGAAGTCCGCGAAGGTCGTGTTGTCCGCGTGGACGCTGGCGGCGACGGACGTCGCGTCCGCGCTCACGTCCGGCGTCGCGTCGGTGGTGGTGGCGTCTGTGGTGGTCACTGGTGCCTCTGTCTCGTTCGGGCACGCGCGACCGTCGGCGGGCCCGTCGGGGCCCGGAGCCGGGGAGGTTCCCGGTCGCGGTCGTGCGCACCTCGTGGCCGGCAGCCGATCGTGGGATGTCGTGGCCAGGCCCGCGCTGCGGACCGTGCCGTGCCGTCGTCGTACGCGTGACGAGCGTGAGGTCTGGACGACCGGGCAACCGATGTACGTCGGCCATGATATCGGAGAACTATCCTGGCCCGATGAGCGACGCCGAGCACGCGAGCCCCACGACCCTGCCCCCGGCGGACCACACCGACGCGGTGGAGCTGCTCGGCCTCGTCGCGTACACCGAGCTCGCGAGCTTCGGGCGCCTCGCGGGCGACGCCGCGCACGCCCCCACGCTGCGCCAGCGCCAGGCCCTGTCCCGCCTCGCGGCCGCGATGCTCGACCGGCAGGAGCGCGTGCTCGTGCGCGTCGAGGAGCTGGGCGGTGACCCGGCGGACTGCATGACCCCGTTCGACGGCCTGTTCGACGACTTCGACGCGCGCACCAAGCCCAGCACGTGGTGGGAGGGCATCCTCAAGGGCTACGTGGGCCAGGGCGTCGCGGACGACTTCTGCCTCCTCGCGGCCCAGGGTCTCGACGAGCGCTCGCGCGACGTCGTCGTGGAGGCGCTCACGCACGACACCCCCTCGCAGCGCTACGCCCCGGTCATCGCCGAGGTCGCCGCCGAGGACCCGGTGCTCGCGTCGCGTCTCGCGCTGTGGGGGCGGCGTCTCGTCGGCGAGGCGCTCGGCGTCGTCGGCGACGTGCTGTCGCGGCGTCCCGCGCTCGCCCGGCTCGTGGCGGCGGGGGCCGAGCCGGTCGCCGCGGGCGGGGGCAGCGGGCCCGCGCCCGCGACGCAGTCCTGGGTGTTCGCGCGCCTCACGGCGGAGCACTCCCGACGGATGGACCGCCTGGGCCTCGCGGCATGACGAAGCCGCCGCCGCGCCCGGGGGCGCGACGGCGGCACGTGACGGTCGGGTCCCGAGGCTCGGGTCCCGACGTTCAGACCTTCGGGCTCAGAGGGAGCCGAAACCGACCCGGCGCTGCTCCTCGGTGCCGATCTCGACGTAGCCGAGCGACGCCGTCGGGACGATCACGCGGCGACCGCGCGAGTCGGTGAGCTCGAGGGCGGGGGCGCCGCCGAGCGCGTCGGCGACCGCGGTGGCCACGGCCTCGGCGGTCAGGTCCGTGTCGACGACGATCTCACGGGCCAGGTTCTGCACACCGATCGTGACTTCCACTCAGCTCTCCTCACAGCGGCTGCGCCAGGCGCAGCGACGACGGGCCTCGGGCCGCCGGTGGGCGTCCCACCGGCGACAACGCGATCGATAGTAGTCAGATTCCCGTCGCCGACCCGTCGGGCGCGCTGAGGGAGCCCGACGGCGGCCGCCGCAGCATGCCGCGCACCCCGCGCCACACGAGGCGCGGCACGAGCCGGGTGACGTCGTCGGCCGTCGCGCCGCCGTCCGGCCGCACGACCTCCGTCGCGGCGGCCCGCCCGACGGCGGTGCACGTGCGGGCGACGACGAGCGCCTCGTCGGCGTCGAGGTCCGTGATGCGCACGAGGACGTCGGCGAACGCGCCGGCGATCGTCGTGTCGGGCGCGAGCACGCGCGCCCGGACGACCGGGTCCCGCATGACGTCGGACTCGAAGAGCAGCGCGGCCGAGCGGCCCGCCGCGCGCGCGTACGCGACGTAGGCCCGCACGATGCCCTCGATCACGGCGAGGCCGTCGACCGCCAGGGCGTCGGGGTCGCCCGCGGGCGTCCCGGGCGCCGGGTCGCGGAAGGGGTCCAGGGTCGCGTGCACGGCGCCCACGAGGCGGTCGCCCTGGTCGTCGACGATCGCGAGGTAGAGGTCGAGCTTCGACGGGAAGTGCCGGTACAGCACGGGCTTGCCGACCCCGGCGCGGTCGGCGATGTCGTCCATCGAGATGTGGTGGTAGCCGTGGGAGGCGAAGAGCTCCTCGGCGATCGTGAGGAGCTGGGCGCGACGCTCGTCGCGCGGCATCCGGGTGCGCACCCCGGGGGGAGCCGCGGCCGCGCCGCGCGTGCGTCCCTCGGTGGCTCCCATGGGGGGAGGATACGGAAACCGCGCTTCGTGTCGACCGTGCGTCACGAGGAGTGGGACGATGGGCGGGTGCCCGACAGACATACCCCCCCGAACCGCCTCTCGAGCGCCCGTGCGGGGCGTCGCACGACGGTTCTGCGGCACGGCGCCGCGGTGGCCGCGTGCCTCGTCGTCGGCCTGGGCGGCGGTGCGGCGACGGCGGAGGTCTGGGACCTGGGCGGGGCGGCGAGCACCGAGGCCGCTCCCGCCGACGACGCCCGGGTGGATCCACCGGTCCCCGAGCGCGACGAGTCGGCGGCGGTGAGCCGGTCGTCCGTGGAGCGCGCGGGCGCCGTCGCGCAGGGCCCGGGCCTCCTCGGCCCGATCGCGCCGCGCCCGGACGCGATCACCGCGCCCGAGCCCGCGCCCGCCCCGACGACGCCGCCGGAGCCCGTCGTGGAACCGGCACCGGTCGAGGCGCCCGAGGCTCCGGTCGCGGAGCCCGGCTCCGGTCTGCTCGGGACGGTCGTCGTCGCGCCGGACCTCGGCGGCTCGCTCGTCGTCGTGCCGGGGGAGAGCCCCGCGCCCGGGACCGGCACCGTCCGCTCCGTCCGGGTCGAGGTCGAGGCCGGGCTCCCCGTCGACGGCGAGGTGTTCGCCGCCGCCGTGCTCGCGACGCTCAACGACCCGCGCGGCTGGTCGGTCCCCGACGGCGTGACGTTCTCCCGGACGGCCGCCGACGACGCGTCGATCCGTGTCGTGCTCGCGAGCCCCGCCACGACCGACCGCCTGTGCGCCCCGCTCGCGACCGAGGGCCGCTACTCGTGCGGGAACTCGGTCACGGGTGCTGCCGTGCTGAACTTCGAGCGCTGGGTCCTCGGGGCGCCGGACTTCGGCGACGACCTCGCCACGTACCGGCAGTACCTCGTCAACCACGAGGTCGGGCACGTGCTCGGCCACGGCCACGAGGACTGCCCCGCGCCGGGGGCCGTGGCCCCGGTGATGGTCCAGCAGTCCATCTCGGCCCAGGGCTGCCTGACCAACGGCTGGCCCGTCCCGTAACCCCCGGACGCCACGCCACGCCGGGCGCACGACGGTGTGGGTGGCGCGTGATGGGATCGGGTCCGTGCCCCGGACGACGACCGCCCCCCGCCTCGTCGCGCGGCCTCGCGAGCTCGAGGCCGACGCGGTGCTCGACGACTCCCAGCGCGCGGCGATCACCGCCGCGGCCGGCCCTGGGGCGACCCTCGTGGTGGGCGCGCCGGGCACGGGCAAGACCCTCGTCGCGCAGGAGGTCGTGCTCGCGGCCCTGCGCGACGGCGTCGCGCCCGAGCGCGTGCTCCTCCTCGCCGCGTCGCGCCGTGCCGCGGCCTCGCTCCGCGACCGCCTGTCGGACCGCGCGCGCCGCACCGTCGGCGCGCCCCTCGTGCGCACCGCCGCGTCCGCGGCCTTCGCCGTCCTGCGGGAGCGCGCGGCCGCGCTCGGCGAGCCCGACCCGACGCTGATCTCCGGGCCGGAGCAGGACCTCGTGCTCGCCGAGCTCCTGGAGGGCCACCGCGACGGCGGGCTCGCGCACCTCGGCACCCCGCTCGCGCTGCCCGCGGGCCTGCCGGAGGAGGCGCTCGGCCTCCGCGGGCTGCGCCAGGAGCTCCGCGACCTCCTCATGCGCGCGGCGGAGCGCGGCCTGACCCCGGCCGACCTCGCCGCGCTCGGCGAGCGCTACGAGCGCCCGGAGTGGTCGCTCGGTGCCCAGCTCTACGCGGAGTACCTCGACGTCACCGCGCTGCGCGGCGGGACACCCGACTCCGGGTCGCGGTTCGACCCGGCGATCGTGGTCGACGAGGCGGCGGAGGCGCTGCTCGCGTGGGACGACGAGGTGCCCGACGCCGCCCGGCCGCGCTGGGACCTCGTCGTCGTCGACGACTACCAGGAGGCGACGGTCGCCACCGCGCGCCTCCTGCACGTGCTGCACGACGACGGCGCGCGCCTCGTGCTGCTCGGGGACCCGGACGCGGCGGTGCAGACGTTCCGCGGCGCGAGCCCGGGGCTCGTGGGCCGCGCGTCCGCCCCGGCCCGGCGGGACGGCGCGCGCCGGGGCGAGCTGGGCGCGCGCGTCGCCGTCCTGGGCACGGCGTGGCGCCAGAGCGCTGCGCTGCGCGAGGTGACGCGGCGCGTGACCGCGCAGGTCGGCACCGTCGCCGGGGCCGTGCACCGTGGTGCCGCACCGCGGGACGCCGGCGAGCAGGCGGGTGAGGGGGCCGACGACGGTCCCGGTGCCCCGCCCGTGCAGGTCGCGGTGCTCTCGGCCGTCGCGCAGGAGGCAGCGTTCGTCGCCCGGGAGCTGCGCGCGGAGCACCTCCTGCGCGGCACCCCCTGGCACCGGATGGCCGTCGTCGCGCGCACGGGGACGCGGCTCGCGGCGCTGCGCCGCGAGCTCGTCGCCGCCTCGGTCCCCGTGACGCTGCTCGGCTCCGACGTCCCGCTGCGCGACGAGCCGGCGGTCGCGCCGCTCCTCGCCGCGGTCCGCGTGTGCGTCGCCGACGCGGAGGACCCCGAGGCCCTCGACCCGTTCACGGCGGCGGCGCTGCTCACGTCGCCCGTCGGCGCGCTCGACGTCGTCGCGCTGCGTCGCCTGCGCCGGGCGCTGCGGGCCGAGGAGCTCGAGGGCGGGGGCGGGCGCTCGTCCGACGCGCTGCTCGTCGAGCTG
This sequence comes from Sphaerisporangium cinnabarinum, assembly GCA_003052455.1. Lineage (GTDB taxonomy): Bacteria > Actinomycetota > Actinomycetes > Actinomycetales > Cellulomonadaceae > Cellulosimicrobium > Cellulosimicrobium cinnabarinum. The sequence continues at coordinate 6,338 of QAPD01000106.1, forward strand.
CTCCTCGACCCGGCGCGCGCCGCGACGCTGCCGCCCACGGTGCGCCGCGGGCCGGTCGCGGTCGCGCGCGCCCTCGCCGCGGGACGCGCGGCGGCCGCCCCGCCCGGCGCGGCCGCGC
>QAPD01000107.1 GCA_003052455.1 Sphaerisporangium cinnabarinum
CAGGAGGCGGCGACGGGGTCGAGCGAGATCGCGGGCAACATCACCGGCATCGCCGCCGGCGCGCGGGAGAGCGCCCGGTCGATGGAGCAGCTCAACGTCGCGGTCGGCGAGCTCGCCCACGTCTCGGAGCAGCTCGACGCCCAGGTCTCGCGGTTCCGGCTCTGAGAGCGCCGACCATGACGCCCACACCCCGCGCGGCCGGCGCGTGCCGCGCCCGAGGAGGCCGACGGTGATCCGCGTGCTCGTCGTCGACGACTCCGTCGTGATCCGCCGCCTCGTCGCGCAGACGCTCGACCGGGACCCCGACATCACCGTCGTCGGCACGGCGGCCGACGGCCGCCTCGCCCTCGCGAAGGTCGAGCAGCTCGACCCCGACGTCGTCACCCTCGACATCGAGATGCCCGTCATGGACGGCATCGAGACGGTGCGGGCGCTCCGCGCGGCCGGCCGGCGCATGCCCGTCGTCATGTTCTCGACGCTCACGGAGCGCGGGGCGTCCGCGACCCTCGACGCCCTGACGGCCGGCGCCACGGACTACGTCACCAAGCCGAGCGGCAGCGGCTCGGTCCAGACGGCGCTCGAGCGCGTCGGCCAGGAGCTCACGCCCAAGATCAAGGCGCTCGTCCCGCGCGCTCCCGGCGTCCCGGCAGCGAGGAGCGCCCGGACGGCGGCCCCGGTCCGCCGCTCCGCCCCGGCACGACCCGTGCGCGCGGTCGTCGTCGGCTCCTCCACCGGAGGGCCGGAGGCGCTGCGGACGGTGCTGTCGTCGTTGACCACGCCCCTGCCGGTCCCGATGCTCGTGGTCCAGCACATGCCGCCGGTCTTCACCCGCCAGCTGGCCGAGCGCCTCGACCGCGCGGGCCCCACCACGGTGGTCGAGGCCGCCGGGGGCGAGGTGCTCCGGCCCGGCCACGCGTACCTGGCGCCCGGCGGCCGGCACCTCGAGCTCGCCCGCCAGGGCGCGGACCTGACGACCCTCGTCACGGACGGGCCCCCGGTGAACTTCACGCGGCCCGCCGTCGACGTCCTGTTCCGCTCCGCGGTCCGCACGCTGGGCGGCGACCTGCTCGCCGTCGTCCTCACGGGGATGGGGTCCGACGGCCGCGACGGCGCGGGCGAGATCGCCCGCGTCGGCGGCCACGTGCTGGCCCAGGACGAGGAGAGCTCGGTCGTCTGGGGCATGCCGGGAGCCGTTACGACCGCGGGGCACGCCCACGCGGTCCTTCCCCTCGACCAGGTCGCGCGCGCCGTCGTCGGCGCGGCCGAAGGAGCGCACGCATGACCGTCTCCACCCAGTCGTTCGCGTACGTGAGCGACCTGGTCCGCAAGCACAGCGCGATCCAGCTCGCGCCGGGCAAGGAGTACCTCGTCGAGGCCCGGCTCGGGCCGCTCGCGCGCGAGAAGGGCCTGCAGGGTCCCGACGCCGTCGACAGCTACGTCCGCCGCTACCTGCGGGGCGGCTCCCCGGCGGAGACCGTGCGCGTCGTCGAGGCGATGACGACCAACGAGACGTCCTGGTTCCGCGACACCTCGCCGTTCACCGCGCTGCGCCGAGCGATCCTGCCGGAGCTCGCGGGCGCGGACCTCAGCATCTGGTCCGCGGCGTGCTCGACCGGCCAGGAGCCGTACAGCATCGCGATGGTCCTGCGCGAGGAGCGGGTGCGGAGCTACCGGATCCTCGCGACGGACATCAACGCGCAGGTCGTCGAGCGGGCCCGGACGGGCCGGTACAGCCAGCTCGAGATCAACCGCGGCCTGCCCGCGCCCATGCTCGTGCGCAACTTCCGGCGCGTGGGCGCCGAGTGGGAGGTCGACCCGGCGCTGCGGGAGAACCTCACGTTCCAGCAGCACAACCTGCTCACGGCCCCGCCCGGGCCGCGGATGTTCGACATCGTCTTCCTGCGCAACGTGCTCATCTACTTCGACATGCCGACCAAGCAGTCGATCCTCGCCCGGCTCCGCAGCCGGGTGCGGCCGGGTGGCTTCCTCCTGCTGGGGGCCGCCGAGACCACCGTCGGCGTCGATCCCGCGTGGGAACGGGTCGACGTCACGCAGGGCTCCATCTACCGACTCCGAGGAGGCAGCGCATGAGAGCGCTGATCATCGACGACGCCCGCGTGATGCGCCGCATCGTCGCCACGACGCTGAGGGATCTCGGCTTCGAGACCGCCGAGGCGGGTGACGGACGCCAGGCGCTCGACCTGCTCGAGGCGGGCGAGCGCTTCGACCTCGCGTGCGTCGACTGGAACATGCCGGTGATGGACGGGCTGCAGTTCGTGCAGGCCGTCCGCGCGCGCCGCGAGTGGCGCGACCTCACGCTCGTGATGATCACCACGGAGTCCGAGCAGTCGCGCATCGTGCGCGCGCTCGCCGCCGGTGCCCATGAGTACCTCATCAAGCCGTTCACGCCGGACGCACTCATGGGCAAGCTCGACATGCTCGGGCTCCTGCCGACCAAGGAGCTCGCATGATCGACACCCGGGACACGCTCACCCAGAGCGTCCTGCCCATCGCCCAGGACCTCTTCGCCGCCATGGTCGACGGCGAGCCGGGCCTGCTCGAGCCCGTCGACGCCCTCGGGGCGCCGATCGCCGACCCCGTGCACGCGTGGGTCGACATCGTCGGCCCGACGTCGTGGCGCACGCTCGTCGTGACCGCCCGCCCGACCGCGGACCGGATCGCGCGCGCGCTCCTCCAGCTGGACGACGGCGAGACCGTGAGCCTCGACGACGTGCGCGACGCGCTCGGCGAGGTCGCCAACGTCGTCGGCGGCAACCTCAAGGGCATGCTCGACGGCGGCTCGTCGCTCACCCTGCCCGTGGTCGACACCACGGGCCCGGCGGTCGCGCGGGCGGCCGACCACGCGCAGGCGCTGCTGTGGCGCGGCGAACCCCTCGTCATCTCGTTGTGGACCTCGAAGGACGGAGAACAGCTGTGAGAGTCGTCGTCGCGGACGACAGCCGCGTGATGCGGCAGATCGTCGTCCGGACCCTGCGTCAGGCGGGGTTCAAGGACTGGGAGATCCTGCAGGCCGGGGACGGCGCCGAGGCGCTCGCCCTCACCCAGGCGGAGCAGCCGGACCTCGTGCTGTCCGACTGGAACATGCCGGAGATGAACGGCATCGACGTCCTGCGCGCGCTGCGCGCCGCGGGGTCGACCGTGCCCTTCGGCTTCGTCACGTCCGAGGGCTCGCCGCAGATGCGCGAGCTCGCGGACGCCGAGGGCGCCCTGTTCCTCATCGCCAAGCCGTTCGACGCGGACACGTTCGAGGACGTCCTGCGTCCGCACGTCCGCTGACCCGACGCACGTCCCTCCGGAGGAACCCCTGTGACCACGACTCCCCTGCCCGAGCTCAAGGAGATCCGCGACCTGTACGCGGGACTGGTCGGCCGCGGGTGCACGGCCGTGCGTGCGAGCGCGCTCCTGACGCCCGAGACGAGGCCGGGCGTCATCGCCGCGACCTACGTCAGCCACCGGGCGCAGGTCGAGGCGGTCGTCGCCGTCGACGTCCCGCTCGGCGCCCACCTCGGCGCCTCGATCGGCCTCGTGCCGCCCGGTCCCGCCCAGGACGCGGCGGCCGACGGCGCGCTGAGCGACGTCCTGCTCGAGAACCTGTCCGAGGTCCTCAACGTCACGGCCGCCCTCTTCAACGCCGAGGGTGCGCCGCACCTCAAGCTCGCCGAGGTGTTCGACTCGACCCGCGGGCCGCTCCCGGGCGCACCCGTGTCGTTCCTGCGCAGCACCGGTCGCCGCCTCGACGCGGAGATCGACATCGCCGGCTACGGCGGTGGGGCGCTGACGGTCGTCCTCGCCTGACGACGACCGGGACCGACCCGCGCGGAGGCCGGGCCAGGGGCGCACGCCCCGGGCCCGGCCTCTCGTCGTCGGCACGGCCCGGGCCGACGACGGACAGCCACCCCGGTGCCGTGAGCGGCGCCGGGGTGGCTGTGGTCGGGGTGGGGACAGGCCCTCCGCGAGGTCAGGCCGTGACGAGGGTCCGCCGCAGGTCGAGCCCCTGCCCCTCGAGCACGGACTGGACCGCGGCGCCCGTCTCGGGGTGCACGAGCACGGGCGCCAGGAGGTTCGCGTGCACGCCGCCGGCGCGCACGCTCGCGACGACGAGCACGAGCGGGTCGGTCTCCTCGGCGCCGATGCGCGCGAGGTCGGACGACGGGATCGCGGGGGAGTACCCGGGCACCCAGCGGCCGGGGTCGAGGACGAGCATCTCGACGCCGGGCGTGTCGAGCGCGGACAGCGTGTAGACGCCGTCGCCCTGCTCGGTGAGCAGCTCGAACCGGCGGGCCGCGAGGCCGGGGGGCGGGGTCACGAAGGTGAGCGTGGTCATCAGCGAAGGTAGTCCAGGAGTGAGGGCTGCAGGAGGGAGGCGCCGATGCTCAGGGTCGCCTGGTAGGCGACCTGCTTGAGCTGCAGGTCGATCGCGAGCTCGGCGAGGTCGGCGTCCTCGATCGCGCCGCGGCGCGTCTCGAGCGAGGTGCGGTTGCCGAGGTTGGTGTCGGCGGCGCGCTCGAGCTGGTTCTGCCGGGCACCGACCGTCGTGTGCTGGGTGAGCACCGCGTCGAGCCGCGCGTCGACGGCGGCGAGGTGCCCCCCGCTCCCGTTGCCGGCCCGCAGGTCGGCCGCCACGGAGTCCAGCAGCGCGAACACGGAGCCGGACCCGGTGCCGAAGACGGCCGCGCCGTCCGCGTCGACGCGGACCGTCGAGTCGACGCCGATGCGACGCTCGACGGGTGCTCCGCCGCCGCCCGTGAACGAGTAGTCGTCGCGGAAGGCGACGCCCACGTCCGAGGTCCCGGCGAAGACGGTGCGCCCGAGGTACGTGGAGTTCGACTGGCGCAGGAGCTCGTCGCGCAGCTCCACGAGCTCTGCGGCGACGGCCTCCCGGCCCTCCGCCGACGTCGTGTCCGACGCGCCCTGGAGGACGAGGTCGCGCACGCGCTGGACGATGTCGGTCACGGTGCCGAGCGTCGAGTCGAGCGTCGCGAGCCAGCCCTCGCCGTTCGCGATGTTCCGGTCGTACTGCTGCTCGGCCGCGAGCCGGCCGCGGATCGCGAGGGCGTCCGCCGCGGACGACGGGTCGCTCGAGGCGCGCGTGATCTTGCGCCCCGAGGTGCCCTGCTCCTGGAGCTCGGCGATCCTCGCGAGGTTGGACTGCAGGCTCCTCGTGACGTACGAGGCCTGCATCTGGTTGGTGATGCGCACGGTTCTCCCCTTGCGGACCTGGTCGCGGGCTACAGCCCGACGCGGCCGGTGCGGTTGATGAGCTGGTCGAGCATCTCGTCGACGGCGGTGAGCACGCGGGCCGCGCCCTGGTAGGCGTGCTGGTACTGCATGAGGTTCACGGTCTCCTCGTCGAGGGAGACCGCGGAGTGCGAGAGCAGGTCGCTGAACGCCGCCGTGGACGCCGTGGTCGCGAGCTTCGCGTCGTAGCCGGCCGAGCTCGACTTCACGGCGAGCTGCGTGACGTGCGTCGACCACACCGCGTCGGGCCCGCCGGCGGCGCTGCCGAGCGCGGCGATGCGGTCGGCGACCGACCCGTCGAGGCTGCCCGCGCCGACGGCGGCGGTCGCGACCTGGCCGGGCGCGGTGACCGCGACCCGCAGGCCGGCGCCCGCGGACCTGCCCGGCTCGATCGCGAAGAACGCGCCGCCCGGGGTGCCCGACGGCGTCAGGCCCGTCGTGTGCAGCGCGTTGACCTGCGTGACGAGCGCCGACGCGAGCGCGTCGTAGCCCGCCGCGGCCTGGGCGTAGACCCCGCCGGAGGACACCGGCGCGAGCGCCGACAGGTGCCCCGCGAGCTCGCCGCCCTCGAGCCCGACGGCCGCACCCGGACGGTGCGACCACTCGAGCCGCACCGCGTCGGCAGCCGCGCCGTCGAGCGTCGAGGCCCCGACGAGCCGGACCTCGTTCACGTGGTTGCCGTCGACGAGGAGGTTCCCGCCCAGGAGCACGTTGACGGTGCCGTCGGGGTTCGTGCTCGTCTGGGCGCCCGCGAGGCGCGCCAGGTCGGCGGCGAGCTGGTTGCGCTGGTCGACGAGCTCGTTGGCGGAGCCGTTCTGGCCGGAGGCGTCGAGGATGCGCGTGTTGAGCGCGGCGATCTTGTCCGCGACCGTGTTGATCTCGGCCACGAGCGACCCGGCGCTCGTCCGGGCCTGGCCCCACGCGGTCTCCACGCGGGCCCGGCCGTCGACGATCCGGTCGACGACGGCGCCGGCCTCCTCGACCACGACCCAGGCCTGGGCGTCCTTGCCCGGTGAGTTCGCGGCGTCCTGCCAGGCGCCCCAGAACGACTGCAGCGCGGCGGACAGCCCGGTGTCCGAGGGCTCGCCGTGGATGTCCTCGACGGCCGTGAACGCGGCGGCGCGCACGCCCGCGTACCCGTCGGCGGACGCCGTCTGGCGCACGCGCGACTCCAGGAAGAGGTTCCCGAGACGGGCGACGCCGTCGATCGTCACGCCCTGGCCGGACCGCGCGGACTGCGAGAGCCGCCCCAGGCCCATCTCGGTGAGCGGGGCCGTCGCCGACTGCTGCACGCGCTGGCGCGTGTAGCCCGGCGTGTTGACGTTGGCCACGTTCTGACCGGTGACGTCGATGCCCGCCTGGGCGGCGCTCAGGCCCCGGAAGGCCGTGTTGAGGATGGAGAACGAGCTCATGGGAGGGGCTCCTTACAGCACCGTGTCGAACAGGCGGGCGACGTCGGAGCGGTCCGTGGTGGCGCCGGTCGCGTCGTAGGTGCGGGGCTCGCCGCCGAGCGTCGCGAGCGTCTCCTGCGTGGAGCGCGACGCGTGGTTGACGAACTGGGTGTTCGTGTCGCGGACGGTCTTGATCCGCACCGTGAGCTCCGTGAGGCCCGTGAGGTGGCCCTCGAAGATCTCGCGCCAGGGCCCGGCGGCGGGGGCGGCCGCGGCGATCTCCCGCAGCGTGGCGTCGGGCGCCAGGCCCCACTCCGCCGCCACGGTCTCGGACGCGACCGTGCGCACGAGGGTCGCCTCGCGCACCTTCTCCATGACGGTCTCGACCTCGCGGTTCGCGTGGGCGAGCCAGCGGGTGCGGCCGGCGGTGAGGAGCAGCTGCTCCTCCTCGAGCTTGAACAGCAGCATCTCGAGCAGCTCGCGCTCTCGCCACAGCAGGGTCGACAGCTCCTGAGGGCCCAACGTGGCTCTCCCTTGTGTGCGCGGTGGTCGGTCGGGGCGGCGGGCAGGGCCCGCTCGAGACCCACTGTCGGCACGCGCGGTGCGCATGTGGCGACTGATCCCCGGGCCCGCTGCATGGGAGAGGTCAGGACGCGGTCGCCGCCGCGCGCCTCACCCGCGTCTCCCGGTGCCGTACCGGGCCCGCCCCAGCAGAAAGGTGCTTCGGCGTGAACCTCTCCGAGCGCAACGCTCTCGTCGTCGACAACCTTGCCCTCGTCGGCTTCCTCGTCTCCGACCTGTGCGCGCGGGCCGACCACCTCTCGCGCGAGGACCTCGCGTCGGTCGGCGCCGTCGCGCTCACCACGGCGGCCACGAGCTTCGACCCGGCCCGCGGCGTGCCGTTCGGTGCGTACGCGCGGCGCCGCATCATCGGGGCGCTCGCCGACGAGCTGCGCTCGCAGGACTGGGCCCCGCGCTCGGCGCGCCGGCGGATCAAGGAGCTGACGTCGGTCACGGCGTCGCTCACGGCGTCCCTCGGCCGCGAGCCGACCGACGCGCAGGTCGCGGAGGCCATGGGCGTCGCGGTCGCCGAGGTGCGCGCGGCCCGGGACGACGCGGGGCGGTCCGTCGTGACGATGGAGGACTCGACCTACGACCACGTCGCGCTCGAGGCGCCGACCCCGGAGGAGGAGGTCCTGTCCGTCGAGGAGCGGCACGTGGTGCGCGAGGCGGTGGCGGCGCTGCCGGACCAGCTGCGGCACGTCGTCGAGCAGGTCTACTTCGTGGGACGCAGCGTCGGCGAGCTCGCCGCCGAGCTGGGGATCAGCCACTCGACGGTGTCGCACGCGCGCATCGAGGCGGTCCGCCTGCTCCGCGAGGGGCTGGAGGCCCACTACTCGGCGCGGGAGGCCAAGGGCCCGGCCGTGCCGCTCACGGCGCGCCGCCGCGACTACCTCGCCGAGCTCGGCGAGCGCGTCGCGGGCGGAGCCACACAGCGGTCCGCGTGGTCGGTGCCCGCGGCGTCCTGACGCGCGCGACGACGTCTGCCACGTCGACCGCGGTCGGCCACGGTCGGGCCGTGGCGACCGACAGTCCCCAGGAGGAGGCCGGTCGTGGTGACGGGCCGGAACCGGACGAGCCGGCCCGCCCGGGCCGCGCGGGACAGGAGCGCACGCATGGGTCTCTCGATCGTGACGAACGTGGCGGCGACGACGACGTACCGCCGGCTCGCGGCGACGCAGCGCGAGCAGGGCGCGTCGGCGGAGCGCCTCGCGTCCGGGCTGCGGATCACCGGTGCCGCGGACGACTCGGCGGGGCTGACGACGGCCGAGGGGCTGCGCGCCCAGGCGAACGGCAGCGCCGTCGCGCAGCGCAACGCGGCGGACGCGGTCGCGATGCTGGAGACGGCGGACGGCGCGCTCGGCGGCATCCAGAGCATGCTCCAGCGCATGCGGGAGCTCGCGCTCCAGGCGGCGAACGACACCAACGGGCCGGACGCGCGCGCCGCGCTCGAGGAGGAGCTGGGGGCGCTCGCGCGCGAGGTGAGCCGGACCCACAACGAGTCCGCGTACGGGGACCAGCTCCTCCTCGCGAGCGAGCCCACGGTGACGTTCCAGGTCGGGGCCGACGGCGACGCCGCCTCGACGATCTCCGTGCAGCTCCCGCGCGTGACCTGGGCGGTGTCGTCGGCGCTCGTCGCGGGCGACGGTGACCTGCGCGTGAGCCTGACCGGCGCGGGCTACCCGGACCTGGCGCACCTCACCTCGCGCGCGGCCGTCGAGGCGATCGACCGCGCGATCTCGCGCGTCTCGGAGGAGCGTTCGCGCATGGGCGCCACGATCAACCGGCTCGACCACGCGGCGCGCCTCGCGGGCAGCACGGGGGAGAACCTGCGCGCCGCGGAGTCGCGGATCCGGGACGCCGACCTCGCCCAGGAGCTGCGCGACGGCGCCCGGCTGAACGTCCTCGCGCAGGCGGGGACGGCCATGCTCGCGCAGGCGAACCAGGCGCCGTCGTCGGTGCTGCAGCTCCTCGGCTGAAGCGACGCGATGTGACGGAGATCACTGACCACGATGCACCCCCGGGTGCCGAGAGTGCTCGGTGACCGGCCCACGGATGGGCTGGGGGATCATCCACTCGCCCGTCTCACGGAGGACTCATCATGGGCTTCAGCGTC
>QAPD01000108.1 GCA_003052455.1 Sphaerisporangium cinnabarinum
GCGTCCGCGTCGCGCGGCGCGGCGCGGGTGCGGCGTCGCCGGCGCTGGTCGCCGCGGTCGGGTCGACGGTCGGCGGCCGTCGGGCCGGGCGCGCGCAGGCCGTCGTGACCTCCGGGGCGGGCGTGGGCGTCGCGCTCGTCGGCGCCGCGACGCTCGTCGCGCCCGACGGCTGGCGGCCCGCGTGGTTCGCTGCCGCGGTCGGGGCGATCGTCACGGCGGCGCTCGTCGACCGGAGCGCGCGCTGGCCCGCGGCCCCCGAGAGGCCGCCCGCGTCCCGCGGCGCGGGCGGGCGGTCGCTCGGGCGCGCCGGCGTCGCCGCCGCGGTGGCCGGGATCGGCAGCGCGGCCGTCTGGACGTTCGGGCGCGACCTCGTCACCGTGACCGGTGGCCTCCCCGGCCGCACGACGGCGGCCCTCTGGTGCCTCCTCGGCGTGGCGGCGGTCCTCGGCGCGCTCAGCGGCGACGCCGTCCGCGTGCTCGGCCTCCGCGGCGCGTGGGTCGCGACGGCCGTCGCGACGGCGGCCGGCACCGCGGCGCTGGCACTCGCCCCGGGGAGCGTGCCCGTCGTCGCCGTCGCGGGCGCCCTCTTCGGCGGCGCCTACACCGCTCTGAGCGGCGTGCTCATCGCGTGGGGCACCGTGCTGCGCCCGCACGCCGCCGGGCGCGCGACCGCGACCCTCTTCGTCGCGCTCACGGGCGGGCAGGCGGTCGGCGCGCTCGCGACGGGCGGGCTGAGCGACGTCGTCGGGCCGCAGGCCGCGTTCTGGGTGGGCGCGGCGTTCCTCCTCGTCGCGGCCGGGATGGTCCCGCGGCTGCCCGACGGCGCGGGGCCAGGTCCGCAGCGCGCCGACGGCCGGGCGTCGGGCAGGACCGGGACGGAGGGGACGGCGGCGGACAGGACGAGCACGGACAGGGCGAACAGAGGCGCGACGAGCGCGGACGACACGCGCGCGGGCGCGACGGCTCGCGGCTACGCGTCGTCGTCCGCGGGCGAGGTGCGCACGGGCTCGCCGTCCGGGCCGAGCGGCTCGACGAGCGCGAGCTCCTCGGCCTCCGGGTCGACCCAGCGCTGGTAGCCGGGCCCGGTCCGCGCCGTCTCGAAGCGGACGGCGACGCGGCCGTCGTCGCCGACGCGCACGACCCACCCGCGCCCGTCGGCCGGGGTCGCGACGTCGAGGCCGGGCGCGAGAAGAGCGGCCGTCGCCCGGACGCGCCCCGGGGCGGACGGCGGTAGCACCTGCTCCGCGCCGGTCGCCTCGGTGCCGACTGGCTCCGCGGCCAGAGCCTCGGCGTCCACCGCCTCAGCACCCACCGACCCGGCAGCGACCGGACCAGCAGGATCCTCCGGCGCGTCCGCGCCGAGCGGGAGCATGAGCTGCGCGTGCTCCGACAGCGCGTGGAACGCGACCCCGAGCAGACGGACGGGCTCGGTGACGTCCGCGAGGCGGAGCGCGCGGTGGGCCGCGTCGCGCAGGGCGCCCTCGTCGGTCGTCGGGCGGGAGAGCGTGACCGAGCGGGTGAGGGTCGTGAACGACGCGAGGCGCACCTTGACCACGACGGTGCGCGCCGCGACGGCGTGCCGCTCGAGGCGGGCGAGCGCGGCGTCGACCACGGGATCGAGCGCCGCGGCGATCGCGGTCCGGCCGTGGAGGTCGGTGTCGAACGTGTGCTCCGCGCCCGCGGACTTGCGCTCGCGGACCGTGGAGACCGGGCGGTCGTCCCAGCCGCGCGCGATCCGGTAGAGGTTGGTGCCGCCCGCCTCGCCCGCGACGAGGAGCAGGGTGTCGAGCGGCTGACGGCGCAGATCGGCGACCGTGCGCACCCCGAGCTCGTCGAGCCGCGCGGCCGACACCGGGCCGACGCCCCAGAGCGCCCGCACAGGCAGGTCGAGCAGGAACGGGTCCTCGTCGTCGGCCCCGACGACCCGGACGCCGCCCGGCTTCGCGGCCTCCGAGGCGAGCTTCGCGACGAGCTTGGACCGCCCGAGCCCGAGCGAGACGGGCAGGCCGCTCAGCTCGCGCGCCCGCTCGCGGATCCCCGTGGCGAGCGCCTCGAGGTCGGTCTCCGGCCCGACGGCCGCGGCGACGTCGGCGAACGCCTCGTCGATGCTCACGGGCTCGACGAGGTCCGTCACCTCGCGCAGCGCCGCCATGATGCGGGCCGAGTAGGCGGAGTACGCGGCGAACCGCGGCACGACGACGACCGTCGACGGCGGGCACAGCCGCCGCGCCTGCTCCATCGGCATCGCCGAGCGGGCGCCGTACTGCCGGGCCTCGTACGACGCCGTCGCGACGACGCTGCGCGGTCCCACGCCGCCGACGAGCACCGGGCGCCCGCGCAGCGACGGGCGCTGGTGCTGCTCGACCGCGGCGAAGAACGCGTCGGCGTCGAGGTGCGCGATCGTCGGACGGGCGCGCAGCACGGGGGCGTGCGGCGCACGGTCGAAGCTCACCGCCCTACTCTGCGCCCTGCCACCGACAGCGGTAACAGTTTCGTTCGGACCCTGGCGTTACCGGGATGCGCACGGGTATCTTGCAGGAGACCGAACAAATCCCGGGATCCCCAGCCCGGGCCGAAGAGCAACGAGGCCTTCATGACCGATCGATCGACACCCAGCGCGGCTGCCCCCGGCCGCTCGCTCGCCAGGACCTCGCCAGCACGCTCGCGCGTGGTCGCGGCCTCCGCCGTCGTCGGGGCGCTCGCCCTCACGGCCGCCACCTTCGCGTCGCCCGCCGCGGCGGCGCCCCAGCCCACGGCGAAGCCGGCCTCCGTCGCCGGGCCGTCGGACATCAACGGGTTCCGCAGCGTCGGCTACGTCATGGCCGACTCGCGCGTGACCCGCGACTTCCACGTGGCCGACCTCGTGCGCACCGGAGCGATCGAGGACCTCACCCACATCAACTACGCGTTCGGCAACGTCACGACCGACCTCGTGTGCGACATCGCCGACGTCCCCGGCGAGGGCGACCCCCTCAACGACTTCGTCGCGGAGGTGCCCGCCGCGGACTCCGTCGACGGCAAGGCCGACAAGCCCGGCCAGAAGCTCGCAGGCAACTTCAACCAGCTCAAGAAGCTCAAGGCCGTCAGCCCGGAGACGAAGATCCTCGTCTCCCTCGGTGGCTGGACCTGGTCGGACAACTTCTCCGAGGCGGCGTCCACGGCCGAGGGCCGTACGCGGCTCGTCGACTCGTGCCTGGACCTCTACATCGACGGCAACCTGCCGGTCGTCGACGGCAAGGGCGGCCCCGGCGTCGCGGCCGGCATCTTCGACGGCATCGACATCGACTGGGAGTGGCCGGTCACCGGCGGCGAGACGGCGAACGCCCGCCCGGAGGACAAGGAGAACTTCCTGCTCCTCATGGAGGAGTTCCGCGCCGAGCTCGACGCGCGCGGCGCGACGACCGGCCAGGACTACCTGCTCACGGCGTTCGCGCCCGCGGGCGGCTGGAACGCGGGGCAGGGCGGCTGGCTCGACCCGCGCCTGTTCGCGGTCGTGGACTTCCTCAACGTCCAGGGCTACGACTTCCACGGCGGCTGGGTCCCGGACAAGACGGGTCACCAGGGCAACCTGCACCCCGACGGCGCGGAGAACTGGGGCCTCGGCCTCGACGGTGCGCTCGGCATGTACGTCAAGGCGGGCGCGGACCCGTCGCAGGTCAACGCGGGCCTCGCGGCCTACGGCCACGGCTGGTACGGCGTGAAGGACGGCACGAAGGGCTGGCAGCCCGCCGCCGGGTACGTCGGCACCAAGACGTACGCCGAGCTGCGCTCGTTCGGCGGGAAGAAGTTCTTCGACCCGAAGATCGGCGCGAGCTGGCTGTACAACGGTGACCAGTGGTGGAGCTACGACGACCCGGCGTCCGTGACGGCGAAGGCCGAGTTCGTCGCGACGCAGGGCTACGGCGGCGCGATGTGGTGGGACCTCTCCGGTGACTACCGCAACGAGCTCGGCAACGCCCTGGGCTCGACGCTGCGCGCGGCGACCCCGGGCCCCGGCGTGGCCGAGGAGTGCGCGGTGCCCTGGTACGGCACCGGCGTCTACTCGGGTGGCGACGTCGTCTCGCACGAGGGCGCGGAGTACAAGGCCCAGTGGTGGACCCGCAACGAGGTCCCCGGCTCGTCGGCGTGGGGCGCGTGGAAGAAGATCGGTCCCTGCGGCACCGCGCCCGAGGTCGAGGCGGCGGTCTGCGCCCCGTCCTGGTCGCGCGAGGCCGTCTACACCGGCGGGCAGACCGTGTCCCGTGCGGGCGTGAACTACACGGCCCAGTGGTGGACGAAGGGCGAGCTCCCCGGTTCCGTGACGTGGGGCTCGTGGGACCCGGTGGGTCTGTGCGAGTGATCTGACGGCCGGTCCGGGCGCCGCGCGCGCCCGGACCGCACCCGCACGACGACGGCGGGCCCGGTCCGAGGACCGGGCCCGCCGTCGTCGTGGTCGGGAAGAGCGTCGTGGGCGCGGCGCCGGGAGTGCGACCCGCGTGCTCTCAGCGCTTCGAGCGCAGGTCGCGGCGCAGGTAGTGCCACGCGAGGACGCAGCACACGATGCCGTTGAGGAGTCCCACGACGACGTCCGCGGGTCCGTGGGCGCCGCGGTAGAGCCGCGAGAGGCCGACGCCGAGCGGGACGAGGCAGCACAGCACCGTCACGACGACGCGCAGGACCGGGTTCGTGATGCGCTGCGCGAGCAGGGCGAGGGTCAGGTAGAACGCCGCCGACGCGCCCGTGTGCCCCGAAGGAAAGCTGGACGTCGGGGGCGCCTCGTCGAGCCGCGAGACGTCGGGCCGCTCGCGCCCCACGACGATCGACGACGTGAGGAAGATCAGCGCCTGCAGCGCGACGGCGAGCGCGGGCACGAGGGCGAACCACCACTGCCGGGTGCGCCACCACACGAGCGCGACGGTGAGCAGCGTGCCGCCGATGATGAACTCGGTCGTGCCGATGAGGGAGAGCACGTCGGTGACGGTGTCCCAGAACGGCGTGCGCCGTTGCTCGAACCACCGGTTGACCGCGACCTCGCCCGGCAGGTCGCCGAGCGGCCCGGTGACGAGGAAGCCCGTCGCGACGATGACCACCCACAGCACCGCTCCCGGGAGGAACGCCCGCAGGCCGACGTCGCGCAGCACCTCCTTCGCCGTGGGGCGGGTCGTGTCGAGCTCGTAGCGGTGCACGAAGGGATGCATCAGACCTCGTTCCTGGGAGTGTCACCGGAGGGACGGCCGGACCGCGCGGCGGTCCACCCGTGGAAGCCGACGGCGGACGCCCCCGCGACCGCGCCGCCGAGGAGGATCCCGCCGACGACGTCGGACGGGTAGTGCGCGCCGAGCAGCACGCGGTCGGCCGCGGTGACGAGGGCGAGCGCCGTCGCGCCGCCGACCACCGCGACGCGGCCACGCCGCCCGAGCAGGGGCCACACGAGCACGCTGAGCGTCACCCCGACGGCCGCCGCGTTCATCGCGTGACCCGAGGGGAAGCTCGCGCCCGGCACGGTCGACACGGCGTCCTCGAGGACGGGCCGCGCGCGGCCGACGACCTCCTTCGCGCCGAGCCCGAGGGCCCACGCGCCCCAGATGGTCCCGGCCGCCCAGGCCGCACGCGGCCCCAGGCCGTGGCGCCGCCACGCCCAGACGCACACGCCCATCGCGGCGAGGTTCATCCACCGGGCGGCGAGCGCCTCCTGCCCGACGAGGAGCGCGCGCTCGAGCGCGGGGCGCTCGCCGGCGAACCGGGTCGCCGCGGCGACGGCGGCGCGGTCCGCGTCGACGACGACCCCCGACTCCGCGCGGACGAGCCACGCGAGCGCGAGGACGGGGAGGGAGGCCGCGACCCCGTACGCCGCGGCCCGCCACAGGGCGCGGTACGGGGTCCGGTCGGCTGGCACCCCCGGACAGTAGCGGCACCCCCGTGACGTCGCGCGCGGGAGCGGGTGCCGCGCGTCAGGCGGGGAGGGCCGCGACCGCCTCGATCTCGACGAGCGCGCCCGGCCGCGCGATCCCGACCCGCAGGACGGTCACGGCGGCGGGGTGCGGGCCCCAGACCTCGCCGACGGCGGCGAAGCCCTCCATGAGGTCTGCCTCGGGGTCGAGGTAGACGGCGAGCCGCGCGACGTCCTCCGGCCCGGCGCCTGCCTCGGCCAGCACGGCGAGGACGTTGCGCAGCGCCTGCGCCGTCTGGGCCGCGATGCCGCCCTCGACGATCGCGCCGTCCGCGTCGGTGCCGTTCTGGCCGCCGACGTAGAGCGTGCGACCGGTCTCGACGATCGTGCCCTGCGAGAACGCCGGGTTGCGGTGCAGCCCGGCAGGATTGAGGTGCGTGACGCTCGGCGTGGTCATGGTCGTCCCCTCCTGCGTTCTGGTCCTGGGAGGGCCGACGCTACGCCGCGCCACCCACACGGTCCGGGCCGGGCGCGCACCGGTTCTCCGCCCCGGCCCGGGCTCGCGGCCTGCCGGGCGGCGCGGCGACGACCCGGTCCCGACGGGCCGTCTCGCCGTCGGCTGTGTAGGAAGGAGGGGTGAAGCAGTCAGCAGGGCTCGTGCTCTACCGGTTCCGGGACGACGCCGTCGAGGTGCTCCTCGGGCACATGGGCGGCCCGCTGTGGGCGCGCAAGGACGCCGGCGGCTGGACGATTCCCAAGGGCGAGGTGGAGCCGGGGGAGGACGAGCACGCGGCGGCGCTGCGCGAGTTCGCCGAGGAGCTCGGCGTCCCGGCCCCCGCGGCGGAGGCGCCCGACCTCGACCTCGGCACGGTGCGCCAGCGTGCCGGCAAGCTCGTCGCGGCGTGGGCGCGGGAGGCGGACCTCGACGTCACCGCGATCTCCAGCAACACGTTCGCGCTCGAGTGGCCGCCGCGCTCGGGACGGATGCAGGAGTTCCCCGAGCTCGACCGGGCCGGCTGGTTCCCGCTCGCGCGGGCCCGCGGGCTCGTGGTCGCGGGCCAGGTCCCGCTGCTCGACCGGCTGGAGGAGCTGCTCGCGCGCGAGCCGGCGCAGAGCGCGACGACCGAGGGATGACGAGAGCCCGGGACCGTGCGGTCCCGGGCCCGTCGAGCGGGAGGCGTCAGCCGAGCAGGTAGGGCGCCGCGGCGAAGCCTGCGGCGAGCCCGACGAGCGCGACGGCGACGGCGGACAGGTGCGAGCGGCGCGCACGGCTCGCGGTACGGCGGGCTGCGTCGGTCACGGTGGTCATGACGGTCCTCTCGTGGGGGGCGGTTCCAGGGAGAGGGACCACGTCAGACGCGATCCATGACGCGAAACCCGGCCGTCGTGGCGCGATCTGCGTCACACCGCGGCGGCCGAAACGCGCCAACCCTGGTGCAGCATCGTGCACCAGGGTTGGTCGGCTCGCGCGGCGGAGCCCCGACGGGTCCGCCCGGAGGGTCAGGCGCGCAGGACGAGCGCGTCCCCCTGACCGCCGCCCCCGCACAGCGCCGCGGCGCCGACGCCGCCCCCGCGGCGACGGAGCGCGAGCGCGAGGTGCAGCGCGAGCCGGGCACCGGACGCGCCGACGGGGTGGCCGAGCGCGATGGCGCCGCCGTCGGTGTTGACGACGTCCGCGTCGATGCCGAGGTCCGCGACCGACTGCAGCGCGACGGCGGCGAACGCCTCGTTGATCTCCACGAGGTCGAGGTCCGCCGCGGCGATGCCCTCGCGCTTCACGGCGGCCTCGACGGCCCGCGCCGGCTGGGAGTGCAGCGAGTTGTCGGGCCCCGCGACCTGCCCCGCCGCACCGATCTCGGCGAGCCACGGCAGGCCGTTGCGCTTCGCGAACGCGCGGCTCGCGACGACGACCGCCGCCGCGCCGTCGGACAGCGGCGAGCTCGACCCGGCGGTGATGGTCCCGTCCTTGACGAAGGCCGGGCGCAGTCGCTCCAGGGCCTCGAGCGTCGTGTCGGCGCGCACGCCCTCGTCGTGCTCGACGACGACCGGCTCGCCCCGCCGCTGCGGCACCTCGACCGGCGCGATCTCGTCCGCGAGGCGCCCGGCGTCGCGCGCGGCGGCGGCGCGCTGGTGCGAGCGCAGCGCGAACGCGTCCTGCTCGGGGCGGCCGATGCCGCGCGTCGCGCAGCCGCGGTCGGTGAGCTCGCCCATGACCTCGCCGCTGAACGGGTCGTCCAGGCCGTCGTGCGTGAGCGAGTCGGCCATCGTCACGTCCCCGAACGCGAACCCGGAGCGCGACCCGACGACGAGGTGCGGCGCGTTCGTCATGGACTCCTGCCCACCCGCGACGACGACGCTCGCCTCGCCCGTGCGGACCAGCCGGGCCGCGTCGATGATCGCGGTGAGGCCCGAGAGGCACAGCTTGTTGATCGTCACGGTCGGCACGTCCCAGCCGAGGCCCGCGAGGATCGCGGCCTGGCGCGCGGGCCCCTGCTTGGCACCCGCCTGCACGACCTGCCCGACGATCACCGTGTCGACCTGCTCCGGCGCGACGCCCGCGGCCGCGAGCGCGCCGCGGATCGCGTGCGCGCCGAGCTCGGCCGCCGAGAGCGAGGCGAGCGCCCCGCGGAAGCGCGCGAACGGGGTGCGCGCGCCGTGCAGGAGGACCGGGGTGACCTCGTCCTCGGGGGTGACGGCGGCGGCGTCGGGCAGGGGGCTGGCGTCGGTGCTCATGGGACTCCGATCCGGGGAGGGCGGGGAGACGGGTGGACAGGAAGGAGCCCCGGCGCCGCGAGGAGGGGCGAGCGGCGCCGGGGAGCGGGGGGAGGGCGTACGCCCTCGGGACCGTCAGACGAACGCGGAGACGCCCGTGATGTCGCGCCCGACGATGAGCGCCTGGACCGACTCGGTGCCCTCGTAGGTGTGCAGGGCCTCGATGTCGGCGAAGTGCCGCGCGACGCGGTTCTGGAGCAGGATCCCGTTGCCGCCGAGCAGGTCGCGCGCGCTCGCGGCGACCTCGCGCGCCCCGCGGGTGCACGTGTACTTCGCGAGCGACGCCTGCGGGCCGGTGAGCGTCCCGGCCTCGTCGAGCCGCGTCATCTGCGCGACGAGGAGCTGGAGCTGCGTGATCGTCGAGAGCATCCGCGTGAGGCGCTCCTGCACCATCTGGTTCGCGGCGAGCGGTCGCCCGAACTGGACGCGCTGCTTCGCGTACGCGACCGCGGCCTCGTAGCACGCGACCGCGTGCCCGACGGCGGCCCACGCCACCCCGAGGCGCGTCGCGAAGAGGACGCGCGAGGTGTCCTTGAACGACCGCGCGCCGGGCAGGGCGTTCTCGGCGGGGACGAACACGTCGTCGAGCACGACGTGCGCCTGCCAGATCGCGCGGAGCGACACCTTGCCGGTGATGGTGGTGCCCGTGTAGCCGGGGGTGTCCTGCGGCACGACGAACCCGTGGACCTGGTTGTCGCCGTCCGCCGAGTCGCTGCCGACGAGGCGTGCCCACACGACGGTGATGTGGCCCGACGACCCGTTGCCGATCCACTTCTTCTCGCCGTTCAGCACGTAGCCCTCGACGCCGTCGCGCGTCTCCCTGCGCGCCGTCGTCTCGAGCGAGACGGAGTCCGAGCCGTGGGTGGGCTCGGTGAGCGCGAACGCGCCGAGGATCTCCCCGCGCGCCATGGGCTCGGCGTACTTCGCCCGCTGCTCGTCGGAGCCGAGCATCTGGATGCTGCGCAGCGCGAGACCGCCCTGGACGCCGCAGATCGTCGCGACGGAGCCGTCGCCGCGCGACATCTCCATGGCGGCGAGGCCCGCGGCGAGCTGGCTCACGTGCGGACGACCCTCGACGTCGACGCCGTCGCGCAGCAGGTCGAGCTCGCCCATGCGCTTGACGAGGTCGAACGGGACCTCGGCGCGCTCCCAGTAGTCGTCGATGACGGGCAGCACCTCGTCCTGGACGAACTGCCGGACGCGCTGCAGGTGGGCGCGGTCCTCCTCGGTCGCGTCGGCGAACGCGCCGGCGTAGTCGAGGTCGAGCGGGGTCGCGAGGTCGTAGGTGGGCTCGGTGACGCCGGGCATGATCGGGGTGGTGGGCATCGGTGCTCCCCTGGGAGGGCGGCTGCGGTCGGTCGACCGTCCTCGACGCGGTTGCCCGGGGTGCGGGCCCGGCGTCGGCGGCGGTCCCTCCCATAGTGCAGCGATACCCCGTCTCAGTCAATCGAGACGGGGTATCGGGGTGGCTGGTCCGGGCGGCCGGAGGTCAGGCAGGCGCGCCCGCCGCCGCGGCGTCCGCCTCGGCGGCGGCCGCGCGGCGGTTGACGCGCCACCACACGAAGAACCCGACGAGCGTGAACGCGCCGTAGAACACGTACATGAACGCGGACGCGTAGAAGCCGGCCGAGATCAGCAGGGGCACGCCCACGATGTCCACGGCGACCCAGACGAGCCAGAACTCGACCCAGCCCTTCGCCATGCCGTACGTCGCGAGCAGCGAGCCCATGAAGATCCACGCGTCGGCCCAGACGGGCTCGTACGACTCGAGCGCGCGGAACACGGGGGTCAGCAGCGCCGTGCCGCCCACGAGCGCGACGACGAGGAACGCGCGCTGGCGCCACGACGCCCAGCGCGGCACGACGGCGACGCCGTGGCTGTCCGCGTCGGCGTCACCGAGCCGCGCCTGGGTCTTGCGCCACTGCACCCACCCGTACACCGACACGACGACGAACATGACCTGGCGCCCGGCCTGGCCGAGCAGGTTGACGGGGTTGGGCGTCGCGAACACCGCGCCGAGGAACACCGTGAGCAGCAGCAGGTTGCCGACGATGCCCACCGGCCAGGCCCACACCTTGCGCCGCATGCCGCCCAGCGCCGACGCCAGGCCGAACCCGTTGCCCACGATCTCGCGCCACAGCAGGTGCTGGTCGCCGATCGTCAGCTGCGCGTCGAACAGCGCGTGGATCAGGTCCATCGGATGTCCTCGTCCTCCCGGGCACGAGCGCTCCGGGGTGAGGGCGGGCGGCGGGGCCGGGCCACGGGGGCCCGACGGCGTCGCTCACCACGGCGAGGCCGGGCCCCGTCGCGCGGGCTCGCGAGAGCCCGGCCGAGGACGGCCGCGCCGCACGTGCTTCCTCCCATCCGGACTGTCACCGTCGGTCCTGGAGTTCCACCAGGTCAACCGCGCGTGGGCGCGGGTCGCGGACTGTCAC
>QAPD01000109.1 GCA_003052455.1 Sphaerisporangium cinnabarinum
TGCCGTACCCGACGAGCACCGAACCGGAGCCCTCGCTCGCGGCGGACGTCGTGGCGTCGCCGGAGCCTGCGGCCGGCTGCGGCGCGGCGGCCGCGGCGGGCGTGTCCGCGCCGTCGGGCACGACGCCGGCCGGTGCGGTCGGCGCCGGGGCGGTGCCGCCCGGGTCCGTGTCCACGACGATGATCGGCACGCCGACCTCGACCGTCGTGCCCTCGGGCGTGAGGATCTCGGTGACGACGCCCGTGTACGGCGACGGCAGCTCGACGAGCGACTTCGCCGTCTCGATCTCGACGATCGTCTGGTTGACCGTCACGGTGTCACCGACGGCGACGTGCCAGTGCACGATCTCGGCCTCGGTGAGGCCCTCGCCCGCGTCGGGGAGGTTGAACTTCTCGAAGGTGGGCACTGCGTGGTCCTCCTGGTGGTCCCGGTCGGCGCTGTCGAGGTCGCGGCGGACGCGCGTCAGAACGCGAACGCGCGGTCGACGGCGTCGAGCACGCGGTCGAGGCTCGGCAGGTAGTCGTGCTCGATCTTCGCGACGGGGTACGGCGTGTGGAAACCGCCGACGCGCAGCACCGGCGCCTCGAGCGAGTAGAAGCACTCCTCGGTCACGCGGGCCGCGACCTCGGCGCCCGAGCCGAGGTAGGTCGGGGCCTCGTGCACGACGACGCAGCGTCCCGTCCGGCGGACGGACTCGACGACCGTCGTGGTGTCGAGCGGCGAGATGCTGCGCAGGTCCACGACCTCGATGCTGCGGCCCTCCTGCTCGGCCGCCGCGGCGACGCGGAGCGCGGTCGCGACGGTCGGCCCGTAGGCGACGAGCGTGAGGTCCGTGCCGGGGCGGACGACGCGCGCCCGGTCGAGCACGGTCGCGCCCTCGCCGCGTCCCGCGACGTCGACCGGCCCCTTCTCCCAGTAGCGGCCCTTGGGCTCGAAGAAGAGCACCGGGTCCGGCGAGGCGACGGCCTCCTGGATCATCGTGTACGCGTCCTGCGGCGTGGACGGCGACACGACGCGCAGGCCGGCCGTGTGCGCGAACAGCGCCTCGGGGCTCTCGCTGTGGTGCTCGACCGCACCGATCCCGCCGCCGTACGGCACGCGGATCACGACGGGCACCTGGAGCTTCCCGCCCGAGCGGTAGCCCATCTTCGCGAGCTGCGTCGTGATCTGGTCGTACGCCGGGAAGATGAACCCGTCGAACTGGATCTCGCACACCGGCCGGTAGCCGCGCAGCGCGAGACCGATCGCGGTGCCGAGGATGCCGGACTCCGCGAGCGGCGTGTCCACGACGCGGTCCTCGCCGAAGTCCTTCTGCAGGCCGTCGGTCACGCGGAAGACGCCGCCGAGCGCGCCGATGTCCTCGCCCATGAGCAGGACCTTGGGGTCGCTCTCCAGCGACCGGCGCAGCCCCTCGTTGATGGCGCGGGCCAGGGTCAGGGTCTTGCTGTCGCTCATCGCGCCACCTCCGCGGTCGGCTCCTCGAAGGACTGCTGGTAGTCGGCGAACCACGCCTTCTCGCGCTCGACCACGGCGTTCGGGGTCGCGTAGACGTGGTCGAACATGCTCGACGGGTCGGGCGCGGCGAGCGCGCGGACCTCGTCGCGGAGCCGCTCGCCCAGCGCGTCGGCCTCGGCGGCCAGGTCGGCGGCGAACGCGTCGTCCCACGCGTCCTCGGCGCGGAGCAGGTTCTCGAGCCGGTCGATCGGGTCCCGACGGCGCCAGTAGTCCTCCTGGGCGCGCGACCGGTACTTCGTCGGGTCGTCGGACGTCGTGTGCGCGCCCATGCGGTACGTGAACGCCTCGACGAACGTCGGGCCGCCGCCGGAGCGCGCGCGCTCGAGCGCCTCCGCTGTGACGGCGTAGCACGCGAGCACGTCGTTGCCGTCGACCCGGACGCTGGGGATGCCGAACCCGCCGCCGCGGCGGTAGAGCGGCACGCGGGTCTGCCGGGACGTCGGCTCCGAGATCGCCCACTGGTTGTTCTGGCAGAAGAAGACGACCGGCGCGTTGTTCACGGCCGCGAAGACGAGCGCCTCGTTGACGTCGCCCTGCGAGGTCGCGCCGTCGCCGAAGTACGTGACGACGGCCGCGTCGCGCTCCGGGTCGCCCGACCCGACGAGGCCGTCGCGCTGGACGCCCATGGCGTACCCCGTCGCGTGCAGCGCGTGCGACCCGATGACGAGCGTGTAGAGGTGCACGTTGTGCGCCGTCGGGTCCCACCCGCCGTGGTCCACGCCGCGGAAGAGGCGCAGGCGCGCCGTCGGGTCGATGCCGCGCACGTGCGAGACGCCGTGCTCGCGGTACGACGGGAAGACGTAGTCCTGGGGGGCGAGCGCGCGGCCCGAGCCGATCTGCGCGGCCTCCTGGCCCTTCGCCTGCGCGAACAGGCCGAGCTCGCCCTGGCGCTGGAGCGACGTCGCCTCGTCGTCGAAGCGGCGCGTGAGCACCATGTCGCGGTAGAGCCCGCGCAGCGCCGCGGCGTCGAGGTGGGCGACGCGCTCGCGGTAGGCGTCGGTCTCGGGGGTCGTGACGCGGGCGCCGGCCGGGGTCACGAGCTGGAGCAGGGGTGCGTCGTCGGGACCGCCCGCGACGTCGGGGAGGTCGGGGTGCGTGCTCGCAGCGTCCCGCACGCCGGTTCTCGCGTCGTTCTCGGTCACGCGACTCTCCTTCGGTGCGGCCCGGCCGTGCGGCCGGCCCGCTCGGGGGCAGGAGGCGCCCGGTGCGGGGCGCCGTCGGAACCTACGTCTCCGTAGCCTACGCAAGCGTAGGCTACGACCCCGTAGGTAGCGCCTCCGACGTGTCGCCCAACGTCCGTCACGACGGGCTGTAGAGAACCTCCAATCCCGACCGGCGCACCCCCGTCCCGCAGGGGGACGTCCCTACCGCGGGTAGACGCCGCCCGAGCGCAGCGCGTCGCGCTCGCGCAGGACCGGCCAGCGCGAGAACGCGAACACGAGGAACATGACGACGTTGAGGATCGGCACGAGGCCCACGAGCACCCACCAGCCGGAGTAGCCGGCCTTCTGGATGATCCGGACGTAGGCGATGAAGAAGATCACCGCCACCGCGATGTAGACGACCAGGGCCGCGCCCCCGAAGAGCCAGCCGTAGTCGTCGACGAACTGGTCGTACTCCTGGTTGTCCATGCCGCGAGTCTTCTCGCGTGACCCGCACCCGGCAACCGCGCCGCGGGCACCCGGCCGCTACGGCGTGCCGTCGTCGTCCGCGCCGACGAGCGCGCGAGCGACGTGCTGGGTCGAGGCGCCGAGCTCGAGGACGGTGTCGCACGCCTGCTCGACGCGCGGGTTGTGCGTCGCGACCACCACGGCGCGACCCTCGTCCGCGAGCTCGCGCAGGAGCCCGACGATCGCGTCGGCGTTCCCCTCGTCGAGCGCCCCGGTGGGCTCGTCCGCCAGGACGACGCGCGGACGCTTGAGGAGCAGCCGCGCCACGGCGACCCGCTGCTGCTCGCCGCCCGAGAGCTCGTAGACGGCAGCGCGCTCGTAGCCGCCGAGGCCCACGCGCTCGAGCACCTCCTCGCGCCGACGCGCCCGGTCCGCCCGCCGGACACCCCGGCCCACGAGGGCCACGTCGAGGTTCGTGGCGACCGTCGCGTTGTCGATGAGCGCGTAGTTCTGGAACAGGTACCCGAGCTCGTCGCGCCGGAACAGACGTCGCCCGTGCGGGCTCAGCGCGGTGACGTCGCGGCCGTCCACGAACAGCGTCCCCGCGTCCAGCCGGTCGAGCAGGCCCAGGCAGTTGAGCAGCGTCGTCTTCCCCGAGCCGCTCGACCCCACGAGCCCTGCCATCGAGCCTGCCTCCACGCTCAGCGTGAGTCCCGTCCAGACCGTCCGCGCCCCGTAGAACCTGGCCGCACCCACGACCTCGATCATCGCCATCCCCCTTCGTTCAGCTGTCACTGGATCGCGTCCGCAGGAGCCTGCGCTGGGCCACCGCGAGAGCGGTCACCAGCAGGGCGGACGACACGAGGCACACCGCCACCGCGACGAGCGGCTCCGCTCCCCCGAGCAGCCGCGGCGCGGACGCCGCGACGACGGCCCCGAGGGCCGGTGGCGTCCGCGGCGGGTTCGCCGCCACGTACGCGACGACCAGCACCGCCGAGGCGGCTTCGGCGAGGAACGCCGCGCGGTACCGCGCGGCGAACGACCACCCCGCGATGTAGCGGACGAACACGCTCTGCGCGTACCGGCGCGTGTACGCGCTCGACACCACGACCGCGGTGAGCAGCACGACGCCGGCGGCCGCCGCGATGTTCGCGAGCCCGAGCCGGAAGCTCCGGACGAGCTTCTGGTACTCCTCGGCCGCGGCGTCGGCGATCGGGGTGACCGACAGCACGTAGTCGCGGATGCCCGCCGCGCGGCTCTCCTCCAGCACGTAGGCCGGGTCGAGGAAGACCACGTCCCCCGTCGAGGTGTAGGCGCCGTACCCGTCGGCGCTGACGACCCCCGAGGACGGGTCGACGACGAGCACGACCGGGTCGTCCACGAGCGGCGACGCGCTCGGGTCCGCGGCGTTGCCGTAGTCGAAGAGCGTGCTGTCCTCGGCGAGCGGCGCGCCGCGCTCGACGGCGCAGGTCGCGCCGAAGTACTCCGCCCACGAGCCGACGGCGGCCGCGACGTCGTCCTGCTGGTCCGCCCGGAGCGTGGCGGGCGGGTGGATCGTGAGGCACGACCCCGGCGACGGGGCGAGCCGTGACCCGGTCGCGTCGCGGACGTCCTGCTCGGCGAGGTAGGACGGGCTCACGAGGAGGACCGGCTGGTCCTCGGGCGCGACCGTCACCGTGCCGAACGCCGAGACGGGCTGCTGCGCGGCGAGCACGGCCTCGCGGTCGTCGAGCGCCCGCACGACCAGCTCGCCCAGCCGCTGCGCGAACTCGCCCGCGCGGGCCTGGTCGTCACCGCCCACGCCCACGGAGGTCGCGTCGCCCGCGCTCTGCCAGGCGGAGCGGGCGGCCTGCTGGCCCGCGATGAGCTGCCCCGCGTGCACGGCGGAGAAGATCGACGCGACGAGGATGAGGAGGGCGCAGAGCCGCACGCCGAACGCCGCGGGGACCACCCAGGCCCCGACGGACTCGCCCTTGATCGCGGCCGCGAGCGGGACGCGCTGCGCGGCGGCCGCCGAGACGGCGTGGGCCGTCACGGTGACGAGCAGCAGCCCGGCGAGGACGGGGAGGGCCAGTCCGAGGAACGTCGTCAGCTGGGCGAACCCGTTGTAGGCGCCGAGGAGCACCACGCAGACGGCG
Organism: Sphaerisporangium cinnabarinum; assembly: GCA_003052455.1. Classification (GTDB taxonomy): domain Bacteria; phylum Actinomycetota; class Actinomycetes; order Actinomycetales; family Cellulomonadaceae; genus Cellulosimicrobium; species Cellulosimicrobium cinnabarinum. The sequence goes on from QAPD01000109.1 coordinate 5,264, forward strand.
GTGGCCACGCCCAGGTGGACGACGAGGCGCCGGCCGATCGGCGCGAGGTCGCGCCTCAGGATGCTGGAGAACGGCGCGCCCTGGAGCCGCTGGACCGCGTACGCCCGGGCGTTGAGGAGCGCACCGCACCCCGCGAGCAGCACGACGGCGACCGCCGCGATGGCGTAGCCCGCCGGGATCGGCGTGCCCGCGAGGTAGCGGTGCCACGAGATCAGCGTCGGGTACGAGTCGGCCGACGCCGTCACCCCGGCCTCCCGGAGCGCGGCGGCCAGCGACTGGGCCTCGGCCGTGCCGCACGAGAGCCCGTAGGAGCCCACCGGGCTCGTCGCCCCGAGCTCCGACCCCGGGTGCACCTGCGTCGTGACGCCCCGGCTGAAGTCGGCGACCCCGCGGTCGAGCCACCGCCCGCCCGGGTCGGCCGAGCCGTCACCGAGGACGAAGAGGTGCCGCGTCGAGACGTCGGTGAGGTCGAAGGTCACCTTCGCGACGGTGCAGTCGCGGGAGGTCGCGAAGGTCGCGATCGTCCCGTAGGCCTCGGCGCTCGACACGGTGGTGCCGAGGGAGTCGACGCGGAGCTGGGCGTCGAAGCCGCGGACCGCGAACTCGCTGTAGGCCTGCACCGTGAAGAAGGCGAGGAAGAGGCTGACGACCACCGCGAGGGCGTAGGCCAGGCTGAGGCTTCTGTTCGGCATGGAGGCTCCGCGCCGGACCGGGCAGGGGCGGCACGGCGCCGCCCCTGCCCTGCGTCCGTGCTACGCGCACTTGTGCCAGTAGGCGTGGTCCACGCGCATGGGCCAGTCCTTGGCGTGGACCTTCGCCCAGACCCCGGGCTTGATGTTGGTCACCCGGTAGAGCTTCCCGTTGTGCACGGACGCGCCGTGGCACTGGGTGTTGTGCAGGTAGTGCGAGTAGATCGCCCCCGCACTGGTCCCGTAGTTCCAGATCCCGCCGCCCACGAGCTGCGAGCCGGCGAACGCCGCCGCCGGCGTGAGAGTCAGGACCCCGGCGACCAGCGCCGTCGTCAGTACTCGACCCAACCTCATATCTCCCCCTTCGGATGTGATTGCTACGTAAAAGTAGCAATCTGGAAGCGTGAGAACAAGGGTTTCGGTCGATCCGAGAAAGTTCCGTTGCCGGAACGCAGGGTGCTGTCGGGGAAGGGCTACAGCCAGGTCGCGCTGACGCGCAGGAAGAGGTCGGTCGCCTCCGGCTCCCCCACGCTCACGCGCAGACCCTCGCCCACGAACGGGCGCACGATCGCGCCGGCGGCACGGGCCTCCTCGGCGCGCTGCGCCGTGCGCTCCCCCAGGTCGAACCACACGAAGTTCGCCTGCGACTCCGGCAGGGACCAGCCCTGGTCCCGCAGACCCTCCACGAGCCGCGTGCGGTCCGCCACGAGGTGCTCGACCCGCTGCAGGAGCTCGTCCCGCGCCCCGAGCGACGCGATGGCCGCCCGCTGCGCGACGTGCGAGACGCCGAACGGCGTCGACACGGCACGGACGCCGGCGGCGAGGCGCGGACGCGCGACGGCGTACCCGACGCGCAGACCGGCGAGGCCGTACGCCTTGGAGAACGTGCGCAGCAGCACGACGTTCGGGTGCTGCGCGTACACCGCCAGACCGTCGGGGGCCTCGGGGTCGCGCACGAACTCGAGGTACGCCTCGTCGAGCACCACGAGGACGTCGGACGGCACGGCCGCGAGGAACGTCTCGAGCTCGTCGCGGTGCACCGCCGGACCGGTCGGGTTGTTGGGCGTGCACACCATGACCACGCGCGTGCGCTCGGTGACCGCCGCGGCCATCGCGGGCAGGTCGAGGCGCCCGCGGTGCTCCCCGGACTGCAGCGGGACCTGCACCGACGTGCCGCCCGCGACCGCGACCGCGATCGGGTACGCCTCGAACGAGCGCCACGGGTACACGACCTCGTCGCCCGGCTCGACGACCGCCTGGAGGACGTGCGCGAGCACCGCGACCGAGCCGTTGCCCACGACGACCTCGTCGGCACCCACCCCGAGGTCCGCCGCGAGCGTCTCCGTGAGCTCGGTCGCGTACATGTCCGGGTAGCGGTTCGCGTCCGCCGCGGCGTCGGCGATCGCCGCCACGACCGACGGCAGCGGCGGGTACGGGTTCTCGTTCGAGGAGAGCTTGAACGCCGCCGCACCCGGGGCGACGCGCGCCCCCGGGACGTAGGCCGGCAGGGCGGCGACGGCAGGACGCAGGGGGACGCGGGGTTCGTGGGCCACGGTCCTCGATCATGCCACTCGTGCGCCGCACCCGTGGTGCGCCACGGGCCGCCGCCCGTGCCGGACGACCGCCCGGATGGCAGGATGCCGGGTATGAGCTTCGTCGTCCGCGTCCTCATCACCGGTCTCGCGATCTGGCTCACGAGCCTGTTCATGGACGAGCACTTCCAGATCGTCGGCTCCGACACGGCCGGCGGCAAGGTCGTGATCATCCTCGTCGTGGCGCTGCTCTACTCGCTCGTGAACGCGGTGATCAAGCCGATCGTGCAGGTCCTCTCGATCCCGCTCTACATCCTCACGCTGGGACTGTTCTCGCTCGTCGTCAACGCGCTCATGCTCATGCTCACCGCGTGGATCACCGAGCAGACGGACTGGGGCATCCGCATCATCGGCGGGTTCTGGTGGGCGCTGCTCGCGGCCCTGATCATCGCCGTGATCAACTTCCTCGTCTCGGCCGTCGTGCCCAAGGCCAAGGACCGCTGACCCGAGCGCCCCACGGCGCACGCCGCCACGCGCCCTCCCGACCGGTCCACCCGAGGACGGCGCCGGGCCGTCACCGCGCATCATCGTCGCCACCGCCCGTACCGGCGCCCCCGGGCGTGCCCGGCCCGCCCGTCGTCCCGGACCCGGCGGTGGTGGCGGACCCCGCCGTCCCGCCGGAACCTCCGGCCGCCCCGGACGTACCCGGCGTGCCGAGGGACGGGGCCGGCGTGCCGAGGGACGGGCCTGGGGCCGTCACGACGCCGTCCGGTGCCGGCCACGGGGGCCACGGCGGCCTCGGCACCGCGAGCTCGCCGATGCAGAACGTGCTCTCCGGGTCCGGGACGAGGCGCGCCTCGTAGACCTGCGGGTCCTCCGCCTCCCCGTCGAGCCAGTGCTCCACGTCGGCGAGGTGCTCCTCCAGGCCGCGGTCGCCCACCTCGACCGCGGCGTCGAGCACGTCCTGGTGGTACCCGACGGAGTGCGGCACGTCGAGCGGCGGCCCGCCGCCGGGCGCGAAGACCGTACCGGTCACCGTCACACGCTCGGGCGTCGCCGGGTTCGGTTTCCCGTCGAGGCCGGAGACCCCTTCCCCGCTGGTCTCGAGGTGCGTGGCGCGCACGCCGGGCGGGAGGCCGTGCCCGCCGACCGGCGACCCGGCGGTCACCACGTGGCGCACCTGGTAGGTCCCGACCGTCGCCGCCGCGATCGTCGCCGCGACCATGCCGCCCTGGCTGTGCCCGACGAGCACGACGTCGTCCTTCGGCTCGATGCCCGACCGGCCCATCGCGTCGAGCACCGCCCGCACGCTGTCCGCCCGCGCGCGCTGGGACTCGTCGTCGGACATGAGGTCGTAGTTGGACGTCATGTTCCACACCGTCCGCAGGTTGCCGGGCTGGGTTCCCGGGATCGCGACGACCCACGTGGGGGTGCCGTCGTCCTTGACGATGCGCTGGACGCTGAGCACCGAGTCCGTGCTCCCGAGCGCCGCCACGGCGCCGAGCGCGGACCGCGTGTCCGTGGGCGTCGGCAGGTCGTAGGGTGCCGCGTCGACCCTGCGCACCTCCGGGTCGGGCAGGAACCGCTTGCGCAACGGCTGGACGGACGCGCGCAGCACGGCCGCCGCGTTGCCGACCGTCGGCACGGCGTACCAGGGGCGGTCCGGGTCGAGCAGGCCGATCGTGCGGCCCAGCGCGCGGACGGTCGCGGGGTGCAGCGCCTCGCCCGTCGTGACGAGCCGACCGAGAGAGGGCCCTCCGTGCAGCAGGGACTGCGCGAGCCCGGCGAGGCCCTGCGCGACGATCATCCCCAGCCCGGCGGCGCCCGCCCCCGCCAGCCCGTAGTGCCGTCCCGCCGCGACCAGCGCGGTGTCGGACCACGCCGCGGCGGCCGCGGCGTCCGCGTCGTCGTACACCCGGACCGCCTGGTGCAGACGCGCGGCGAGCCGGCGGAGGCCCTGTTCCCGCTGCTCGGCGAGCAGGGCCGCCGCGTCGAGCTCGTCGAGGACGGCCGCGCGCGCGGCACGGACCTCCGCCGACCAGAGCGGCGGCGGCAGGTTCCCGCCTGGGGCTGTCCCGAGAAGGTGGGGCGGGGTGAGCCGACCGGCGAACGCCGTGGGCGTCGCCGTCGTGACCTCCACCCCGTGCCGCGCGTCCCGCAGCCCCACCGCCGCTCCCGCCAGGAGGTCCGCGCGCGCCGTGAGCGCCACGGCCTGCGCGACGACCGCCGCCGTCTCGATCACGGTCGGCTCCGTCCCGCCCCGGATCACGACGGACGGTGCGGGCCACGTCCCGCTCACGCGCCGCCCACCGCGGCGAGCTCCGTCCGGAGGCTCGCGACGTCCGTCTCTGCGAGCACGGTGAGGGCGTCCAGCCCTGCGAGGCAGCTCGCGAGCGTCTCGTCGAGCCGGAGCAGGGCCGACCGACCCTCCGCCGTCGCGTCGTCGTACGCGTGCCGTGCCTGCCCGGCCCACGGGAGGTCAGGGGTCTCCAGGGCGGCGCGGGCGCGCGCGGCGTCGTCGGTCGCCGTGAGGACCTGGTCGCGGGCGCGGGTGATCCCGAAGGGCGCGGCGAGGCACGGGGCTGGAGGCGGGGTCGGCATGGCGGCGACCGTACGGACCCCTGCCGACCGGCGGCGGGGACCGGTCACACGCTGTGGACCGAACCCTCGCGGCCGGACGCTGGGGACGGCCACGGTCCCCGCGACGGCCCTGCTGCCCGGACTGCGGGCGCCACCGACCGCCGTCGGGCGCGCGTGGGAGAATCAGGGGCGTGCCCGAGAACCCTGCCGCAGCCGCCCCTGCCCGCGTGAGCCTCGCCGAGGTGACCCCGCCGATCGCGCTCGGCCCGCTCGACGGCCGCTACCGCGCCGCGGTCGCCCCGCTCGTCGACCACCTCAGCGAGGCCGCGCTCAACCGCGAGCGCATCCACGTCGAGGTCGAGTGGCTCATCACGCTCTGCAACGGCGTGCAGGCGGTCGACGAGAACGCCGTCCGCCCGGTCGTGCCCGGTGCGCCCCCGCTCTCCGAGGCCGAGGTCGCCTACCTGCGCCGCATCCCCGCGACGTTCGGGGGCGACGAGATCGCGGAGCTCGCGGAGATCGAGCGCGAGACGGTGCACGACGTCAAGGCGGTCGAGTACTTCGTCAAGCGCCGCCTCGCCGCGGCCCCCGACACCCTGGGCCCCGACACGGTGCTGCCCGGCGTCGGCGAGCTCGTGCACTTCGCGTGCACGAGCGAGGACGTCAACAACCTGTCGTACGCGCTCATGGTGCGCGGCGCCGTCGAGCAGGTGTGGCTGCCCGCCGCGACGGCGCTCGCCGATCAGCTCGCGGACATGGCGCGCGAGCACGCCGACGTGCCGATGCTCTCGCGCACGCACGGCCAGCCCGCGACGCCGACGACGCTGGGCAAGGAGCTCGCCGTCCTCGCGCACCGGCTGCGCCGCCAGCTCCGCCGCGTCGGCGCGGCCGAGTACCTGGGCAAGCTCAACGGCGCGACGGGCACCTACGGCGCGCACACCGTCGCCGTCCCGGGCGTCGACTGGCCGTCGGTCTCGAAGCACTTCGTCGAGGACCTCGGGCTCACGTGGAACCCGCTGACGACGCAGATCGAGTCGCACGACTGGCAGGCCGAGCTGTACGCGGACGTCGCGCGGTTCAACCGGATCCTCCACAACCTCGCGACCGACGTGTGGACCTACATCTCGCTCGGGTTCTTCACGCAGATCCCCGTGCCCGGCGCGACCGGGTCGTCGACGATGCCGCACAAGGTCAACCCGATCCGGTTCGAGAACGCCGAGGCGAACCTCGAGATCTCGTCCGCGCTGCTCGACACGCTCGGCGCGACGCTCGTGACGTCGCGCCTCCAGCGCGACCTCACGGACTCGACGACGCAGCGCAACGTCGGCCCCGCGTTCGGCCACTCGCTCCTCGCGATCGACAACGTGCGCCGCGGCCTGAAGGCCCTCGCCGCGAACGCCGACCTCATGGCGGCGGACCTCGACGAGAACTGGGAGGTGCTCGGCGAGCCCATCCAGTCGGCCATGCGTGCGGCGTCGGTCGCGGGCGTCCCCGGCATGGAGAACCCGTACGAGCGCCTCAAGGACCTCACGCGCGGCCAGCGCGTCGACGCGGCGCGCCTGCGCGAGTTCGTCGCCGGCCTCGGCCTGCCCGCCGACGTCGCGCAGCGCCTCTCCGACCTCACCCCCGCGACGTACACGGGCCTGGCCTCCCGCCTGGTGACGACCTACCTGGACTGACAGACCGACGCCGAGCACGGGGTCGGCGACCGGATCCTGAGGATCTCGGTCGCCGACCCCGTTCTCGTCCGCCCTCGCGTCGTGGTCGACGACGGCCGTGTCAGACGGCGGTCGGCTCGCCCGGGTGCGACCGGGCCCGGGCCGGCGCTCCGCCCACGGCGGCGAGCTGAGCCCGGTGCGCCGCGCGGACGGCGGCGAGCTCGTCGAGACGGTTGACGACCCAGGTCAGCACGAGCGTCGCGGCGGCCGCGAGCGCGAGCAGGCCGAGCACGTTGCCGAGGTCCGCCGTCTGGATGTTCACCGACCCCGACCAGAAGTAGGTCGAGCGGCTCAGCAGCCCGGCGAGCGCGAGACCACCGAGCAGCGGGACCGCCTGCCGCGTTCGACGCCACAGCAGCGCGGCCCCGAGGAGCAGGACGGCCGGCGCAGCCAGCGCGGGCGGCGTCCACGGGCTCAGCGCGACCCCCGACCACCAGGGCACCCCGAAGCTCGCCGCGTCGGCGGCGGTCGCGGCGACGACCGCGCCGAGGGTCAGAGTCATCGCCCCGAGGGTCGCGCCCCGGAGCATCCACCGTTCACGCCCGACCCGACACGTCCGCTCACGCCCGACCCGACACGTCCGCCGTCCGGCGAGCACGCCCGCGTAGACCGCCACCCCCGCGACCCACGGCGTGTCGAGGTAGGCGGCGTAGCTGTTGCCGGACCCGAGGGACAGGACGAGCCCGCCCACCCCGGCGACGGCGGCGAGCACCGCCGCCGCCAGACCGACGCGCTGCGCCCCGGCGAGCGTGAGGGCCACCGCCGCGAGCCAGAGGGTCCACATCGACGCCGTCGGGACGGTCGTCAGGAGCGGTGCGTGCCCGCTCGGGCCGAGCATGGCCTCGACGATCGCCGCGGCGAACGCGAGGACGCGCGCGGCCATGACCACGAGCACGGCGGGCAGGACCACGAGCAGGAGCCCGGTCGCCGCGCGCCGCTGCCGCGGGGTCGAGCCGAGCGGCGCGAGCACCCACTCGCGCGCGGCGGCACGCAGCAGGTCCCACCGCTCGGCCCGCGTCGGCCGCGACTGCCCGGGCTGCGCGGCGTCGACCAGGTGCCCGAGCATCTCGGCCTCGTGCGCCCGCCGGTAGGTGTACGGGAAGAGGCGCAGCAGCCGCCGGTAGTCACGCACGAGGACCGGCGCGACGAGCACCGTCCCGACGGCGTCGGTGTCGTCGTGGCTGTCGAGGTGGCTCATGCCGGCACCGCCCCGCCGTCGAGCGACCCTCCGGCGCGCCCGGGCGCGGGGCGGGTCGCGGTGCGGTCTCCCGCCGGGGCGGCCGTGCGGCGTCGGGCACCGAGACGCTCGAGCGCGCGGCGGGCCTGCGCCTCGGCGCGCTCGGCCTCGGCGGCGAGTCGCGAGCCACCCTCGGGGGTGAGCCGGTAGTACCGGCGCAGCCGCGAGTCGACGACCTCCTCGTGGTCGACCTCCACCAGCCCGGCGGCGACGAGCCGGTCGATCGCACCGTACAGCGTGCCGGCGCGCAGGGTGACCCGCCCGTCGGAGCTGGACTCGACGTCCTGGGCGATGCCGTACCCGTGCAGTGGCTCGGCGGCGAGCGCGGAGAGCACGAGGAACGCGGGTTCCTGGAGCGGTTTGGATGCCATGCCCGCGACCATACTCTCGTCACGAGGGCATAAGTCGGAGCCCGCGCCGCACGGCGCGTCGCAGCCCATCGGACACGGGCCGGGAAAGCTCCACCCCGAGCCCCGAACCGCGCCGGGCCCGGGCGCCCACGCCCTCGCGCTCGGCACGGCCTCCAGACAGCATGGCGCAAACCTTCACAGTTGCGGTGTTCTGTGAAACTATCTGCCACATACTCGACGACCCGGAGGATCAGCAATGACGCTCGACGGCTCCCCCACGTCCCCCGCCCCGGCAGCGGCCGGCGTCGGACGACGACAGTTCCTCACCCTCGCCACGGCCGGCGTCGCGGCGAGCACGCTCACCGTGACGGTCGGCTCCCTCACCCCGGCCGCCGCGCTGACGACGCCCGGTGCGGCCCACGCCGCACCGACCGCGGCCCCGGCGCCCCGCAAGCGCGAGCTGCGCGCGATGTGGATCTCGAGCGTCGTGAACATCGACTGGCCGTCGGCGTCCGGGCTCTCGGCCGAGCAGCAGCAGGCCGAGCTGCTGGGCTGGCTCGACGTCGCGCGCGACTTCCGCCTCAACGCCGTGTTCGTCCAGGTGCGCCCGACGGCCGACGCGTTCTGGCCCAGCCCCTACGAGCCCTGGTCGCAGTACCTCACGGGCGTGCAGGGCCGGGACCCCGGCTACGACCCCCTCGCGTTCGTCGTCGAGGAGTGCCACCGGCGCAACCTCGAGATCCACGCCTGGTACAACCCGTACCGCGTGTCGATGCAGGCCGACCCGGCGCAGCTCGTCCCCGAGCACCCCGCCCGGCAGCACCCGGAGTGGGTGTGGGCCTACGGGGGCAAGCTCTACTTCGACCCGGGCCTGCCCGCGGCGCAGGAGCACATCAAGAACGCGATCCTGCACAGCGTCGAGAACTACGACCTCGACGGCGTGCACTTCGACGACTACTTCTACCCGTACGCCGTCGCGGGCGAGACGATCCCCGACGCGGCGACGTTCGCCGCCCATGGCGCGGGCTTCGACCGGGTCGAGGACTGGCGCCGCCACAACGTCGACACGTTCGTGCAGTCCATCTCGCAGCGCATCAAGCAGGCGAAGCCGTGGGTCAAGTTCGGCATCAGCCCGTTCGGCATCTGGCGCAACGCGTCGACGGACCCGCGCGGCTCCCAGACGAGCGGCTCGCAGTCGTACGACATGCAGTTCGCCGACACGCGCAAGTGGGTCCTCGAGGGCTGGCTCGACTACATCAACCCGCAGGTCTACTGGCAGCTCGGGCTCGCCGTCGCGGACTACGCGAAGCTCGTCCCGTGGTGGGCCGACGTCGCCGCGCAGTCCGGCACGCACCTGTACATCGGCGAGGCGCTGTACAAGGTGACGTCGGGCGTCTTCACGGACCCGGCCGAGCTGTCGAACCACCTGACGTTCTGCCAGGAGCAGGAGCACCCGGTGCACGGCAACGTGTACTTCTCGGCCAAGCACGTCCCGGCCGACCCGCAGGGCTCGATGACGCGCGTGCGCGACGACCACTACCGGTACCCGGCGCTCGTCCCCGCCATGCCGCACCTCCCGGGCACGAAGGTCCGCACCCCCGTGCTCGCGTGGGCCGGCTGGCGCGACGACGGCGTCCGCGTGCACTGGACCGACGCCGGGGGCCGCCGGTTCGCGGCGACGTCGTTCGCGATCTACCGTGCCGACGGGTGGGTGCAGCACGTGGACACCGAGAACCCGGCGAACCTCGTCGCGACGCAGCGGGCCGAGGGCCGGGTGGTCCAGGACTTCCTCGACCCGACCGCCGTGCGCGGGCGCCGGTACACGTACGCCGTGACCGCGCTCGACCGCGTCTGGAACGAGTCCGCACCGAGCAGGGTCCGCTGGTCGGTGTGACGATCGTCGTGCCGGGCCTCGGCCCGGCACGATCGCCCTTCGCCGGAACTGGGGCCGCGCGAGGGGCGGCCCGACGGCGCGTGGTTCGCTGGGTGCGCCACGCGCCGTCGGGGTTCCCCGGCCACCCGACCGTGGGAGCCGGGTGGCACAGTGGGACGCGTGAGCACGCCCGACCTCCGCCCCGCCGACTCCTCGACCGCCGGAGCGCCGGCCCCGCCGTCCGACCTCCCGCCGCTGCGCACCGTCGGGTGGGTGAACGTCCGCGACGGACGCCTGCTCGCGGTGCGGACCACCGGGAAGGACCGCTTCTTCATGCCGGGCGGCAAGGTGGAGCCCGGCGAGACGGACGCCGAGGCGCTGGTGCGCGAGATCCACGAGGAGCTCGGCGTGCGCCTCGACCCGGAGACGGTGCGCCCGGCGTTCGTCGCCGAGGCGCCGGGGCACGGCCTGGGCGGGCGTGTCGTGCGGATGCACTGCCTGTACGCCGAGCCGCTGCCCGGGTCCCCCGAGCCGGCGCCGGACGCCGAGATCGCCGAGCTCGCGTGGCTCACGCCGGCCGACGCGGACCGCGTCCCGCCCGCCGGCCGCATCGTCCTCGAGCGGCTCGCGGACGTCCTCTCCGCCTGACCGCGCGCCGGGCCGGCAGGCCGCCCGCACCCGGCATGGGGACCTCGCCCCATGGGCACCCCGAGACGCGGGGGCGCCCGCCCACGTACGCTCCGGGAGCACGATCCGCCGCGACAGAGGGACGACCATGGGGTTCTACGGTGCCGACATCGGCGAGCTGCGCAGGCTCGCGCAGAGCCTGACGACGGCGTCGGAGTCGCTCGAGACGACGCGCGGCGGCCTCCAGTCCACCGTCAGCGGGGCCCGCTGGGCCGGCCCCGACGGCGACGAGCTGCGCGGCCGCTGGACCTCGGAGCTCGGCCCCGCGCTCGCCGCGGCCGCGGCCACGCTCCGCGACGCGGCCGACAAGGTGCGCACGAACGCCGACCAGCAGGAGAGCGCCAGCTCCGACGGCACGGGCGGGGGCGGCAGCGGCCCCGGCGGGTCCGGGTCGGGCTCCGGTGGGTCGGGCTCCGGCGGCTCGGGCTCCGGCGGGTGGGGCGACGGCGGCGAGAGCGGTGACGGCTCCGGCGGCCCGACGGTCTCGGTGAAGGGCAGCCAGGGCGGCGGCTCCGACAACGGCGGCCTCGGGAGCCCCGCGACCGAGGGCACGGACTCGAAGGTCGGCTTCGGCGTCTCCCACGACCCGGACAGCGGCGAGACGACGTACTCCGGCAACGGGTCGCTCGCCGACTGGTTCAAGACGACCGATGGCTCCAAGGTCTCGTTCGGCGTCAACGGCGGCGCCGAGTACACGGTCGGGGAGAAGTCCGAGGACGGCTTCACCACCTACACGTCGAAGTCGGACGTCTCGATCGGCGTCGAGGGCGGCGTCTCGAAGGGCGGCACGGGCGTCAGCGGCGGGTACACGACCGGCGTCACGTCCGAGTACACCCTCAGGATGCCCGACGGCACGGACGTCGACCCCGGGTCCGTCAACCCGTTCGACCCGCGGAGCATGCCGGTCGGCTCGTCCGTCACGATGGACGGCGGGAGCTACGCCAAGACCGAGCTCGACGCCGCGTTCCGGCACATCGCGCTCGAGTCGTCCGTCAAGGACTCCGAAGGCGTGAGCAGCCTCATCGAGCGCACGGGCGACGACACGGTCCGCGTCACCGCGGGCCCGACGGAGGCGATCGCGAACCACGCGGGCCTCGGCCTCGACTTCGACGCGGTGAAGGTCATGCTCGGCAACACGACGTCGCTCGACGGCGCGTCCCTGCGCAGCGCCGAGTTCGACCTGTCGACGCCGGAGGGCCAGGCCGCCTACGACACCTACCTCGTCACCGGGGAGATCCCCGGCGACCCGTCGACCGGGATCTCCGGCACGACCACGATCGAGCGCGTCAACTACGACTCGACGTCGACCGTCGGCTTCGACACGCCCGTCGGCGGCGCCGAGTGGCAGATCGGCCAGAACACGGGGTCGCTCGTCGCGACGACCTATCCCGACGGCAGCACCGAGCAGCTCATGACCGCGACGTACGGCGACCGGGGCGACTTCCGCCTGTCGCAGTCGTTCGACGCCTCCGGGACGGAGGACCTGTCGGCGCGCACGTACTCGTTCGACGTCACGGCCGACGACATGTCGTCGCAGTACTTCAACACGCGCGACTTCTCCGGCTTCTCGCCGTCCGGCGACGTGTCGCCCGGCCAGCAGGTGACGATGACGCTCACCGAGTCGCAGATGAACCGCCTCGCCGACAGCGTGCGGACCGCCGTCGAGAACGACGCCCTCGGCATGCAGACGCGGGCGATCGTCACCGACTACGACATGCAGCCGCTCTCGGACCCCTACCAGCTCGCGACGAGCCTCGCCCGGGCGGCCGACTCCGACCTGGACCTCGTCATGATGATCAGCGAGATCAACGCCGCGGGCGACGGCTCGGTCACGGACCGGTCCGCGGCCCGCTTCCCCGGCACGGTGACGCTGGGGAACTGACGCCGCGCCCGCCGGAGGGGCGCGGCGCCGGACCGGCTCAGCGCGGCTTCTGCGCGGACAGGTACGCGGTGGAGACGAAGCCCGTCCTGCCCCCCGCGGTCACCTTGAGCCACCCCTTCGAGGCGGTGCCCGCGTGCGTCACCGCGGTCCCGCGCGCGAGCCGCGCGACGACCTTGGACGACGTCGACGCCGACGCCCGCAGGTTGAGGCTCGAGGCGGTGACGTACGACGTCGCGGCCTTGGGCGGCGCCGGGGCAGGGGCCGGCTTCGCGGGCGCCGCGGGGGCGCTCGCGGAGGTGTACTGGGCCGAGACCCACCCGGTCCGGCCGTTCGCGGTGACCTTCAGCCAGCCGCCCGACGTCGACGCCACGGAGAGCTTCGTGCCCTTCGGGAGCCGTGCGACGACGGCCGAGGAGGTCGACGCCGACGCCCGCAGGTTCAGCGACGCGGCGGTGACGTACCGGGTCGTCGGCTGAGGTGCCGGCGGCTTCGGTGCCGGCTGGGGTGCCGGAGGCGTGGTCGCCGGGGGCGTGCTGACCGGCGCGGGCTTCGTCGGCCCGATGCTCGCGGCCGGGACCCAGCCCGTCGTCCGCCCCGACGTCACCCGGCGCCAGGTGCCGCTCTCGTCCCCGGGCTTGCCGACGACGGTCGCCCCGCGCGCGACGCGGGCGACGACGGCGCCCGTACCCGCCCCGGCACGCACGTCCACGGCGGCGTTCGTGTAGTAGGTGCACGACGTCGCGGTCGGCCGGGCGGCCACCCGCGTCGCGTTGCGCCCGAGGTCGACGCCCTTGCCCGTGAGATAGGCGAGCGGGTCGGTGTGCGAGGCGCCCGACCCGTAGGTGCCGTTCCAGACCTCGAGGTGCAGGTGGGGGGACGTCGAGATCCCGGTGGACCCGACGTCGGCGATCCGCTGCCCGGCCTTGACCGTCTGCCCGGCCTTGACGTACTTGTCGCCGTCGATCACGTGCCCGTACACGCTCGAGACCGTCTTCCCGCCGATCGTGTGCCGCAGGACGACCCACTGCCCGAACCCGCTGACGCTGCCCGCGCGGAGGACCGTGCCGTCCGCGATCGCGTTGATCCGGGTGCCCGACGCCGCGCCGAGATCCTGTCCCAGGTGCCACGTCGACGCGCTCGCGACGGGCATGCACCGGGGACCGTAGTAGGACGAGACCGAGTAGGTGCGCGCCCCCAGCGGCGTCACGACGGCGGCCGCAGCGCTCGCGCTCGGGGCGACCAGCACGCCCCCCAGGCCCGTGGCGAGCGCCGCCACCATCGCCGTACCCACGACGCCCGACCAGCGCCTCGCGTTCCGAACCATCCCCTGCCCCCTGAAAGATCTGACATACCCGGCGTGTCGGGTTGACACGCCTCGAGCACGGTAAGGCCGCCACCAGGGCACCGCCAGATGGACGACTGTCCAACACGGCTCGGGCGTACCGTCGGGTCATGACCAGGGGGACGGGGCACGCCGACGAGGGCTTCCTCGCCGCGACGCTGCCCGTCCGGGACCTCGCGGTCGCGTCCGTCGCAGCCGTGCGGGACGCGGCGGCGCGGGCGGGCGGGTTCGACCCCGGACCGCCCCCCGACCCCGAGCGCGTCGCCGCGGCGTTCGCGAGCGACCGGCTGCTGCGGGTCGACGGCGCGCCGGTGGACGGGTTCGCGCCGCTGTCCGGCTTCTTCCGCACGGCGGACGGCTGGGTCCGCACGCACGCGAACTACCCGCACCACCGGGCGCGGCTGCTCGCGCTCCTCGACCTGCCCGTCGCGGTCGCGGACGCCCCGTCCCGGGACGACGTCGCGGCGGCGCTCGCCGCGCGGTCGGCCCAGGAGGTCGAGGACCGCGCGGCCACGGTCGGCGCGATCGCGGTGCGCGTGCGCTCGGTGGACGAGTGGCGTGCGTCCGCGCCCGGCCGGGCCGCGGCGTCGGGCCCTCCCGTGCGGACCACGGTGCGCGACGACGTCGCTCCCCCGCGCCCGCTCGCCCCCGGGCCCCGGCCGCTCGCCGGCCTCCGCGTCCTGGATCTCACCCGCGTCATCGCCGGACCCGTCGCGACCCGGACGCTCGCGCTGCTCGGCGCGGACGTCCTGCGCGTCGACCCGCCGGGGCTGCCGGAGATCGAGGTCCAGCACCTCGACACCGGGCAGGGCAAGCGGTCCGCGCTGCTCGACCTCGCGACCCCCGACGGCCGGGCCCGGGCCCAGGAACTGCTCGACGCCGCGGACGTCCTGGTGACGGGCTACCGCCCGGGCGCGGTGGAGGGTTTCGGCCTGCGACTCCCGCCCGGTGCGGTGCACGCGCGCGTCAGCGCGTGGGGCGACGACGGCCCGTGGGCGCCGCGGCGCGGCTTCGACTCGATCGTGCAGGCGGCCAGCGGGATCGCGCTCGTGGAGGGCACCCGGGACGGGACCGCGGGCGACCCGGCGCACGACACCGCCGTCGCCGATCCGGGCGCCCTGCCCGCCCAGGCGCTCGACCACGCGACGGGCTACCTCCTGGCCGCGGCCGTCGTGGACGCCCTCGCCGACCGCGCGGCCGACGGCCGCGGGCGCGAGGTCGACGGCGCGCTCGCCCGCACCGCGCACGCGCTGCTCTCGGCCCCCGGGCGCGACCCCGCGCACAGGCCGCCGCGGACGCCGGGGGCGCGGTGCGTCGTCCGGCACCGGGTGCGGCTCGACGGCCGGGACGTCGAGACGACGACGACCCGCCCCGCGCCCGACCGCCCCGCCGGCCAGCCCGTCGACGCCTACCCGGCCCCAGCCCGGCCGTGCGGCGCCGCCGCGCCGCCGCGGGCGCCGCCCCGCGGCGCGCGCGGCGCCGGCGCGCAGGCGGGCTCCCCGACGCAGCGCGTGGTCCCGGCGGCCCCGG
>QAPD01000011.1 GCA_003052455.1 Sphaerisporangium cinnabarinum
CGGCCCGCTCGCGCGCGTCGCGCTCCGCGGCGGCCGCCCGCGCGAGCGACTGCGCCCGGCCGGCCACCGCGCGCGAGCGCTCCTCGCTCGTGCGCAGGGCGAGCCGCGCCTCGGTCTCGGCCGTGCGCGCGGCCGAGGCGCGCGCGAGAAGACGGTCGCGCTCGGCGCTCGCCTCCGCCACCGCGTCCTCGGACTGCTCCGGCGCCGCCTCCGCGACCTCGAGCCGCTCGACGAGCCCTGCGAGCGTCTCGCGCGCGTCGTCGAGGCCCTGGGACGCCCGCTCCAGCGACGCGCGCACGCGCTCCGCCTCCGCGGCGGCCGAGCGCGCCGTCGCCCCGAGGTGCCCGAGCTGCTCCGCGACCGCGGCGAGCTGCGCGTCGGACTCGTTGAGCCGGTCGAGCGTGTCCTCGTACCGGGCGCGCGCCTCCTGCGCCGCCTCGCGCGCGCCCACGAGGGCGAACCGGGCGCGCTCGGCGCGGGCCGTCGCGTCGGCGTGCGCGGTGCGCGCCTCGTCGAGCGCCGACTGCAGGTGCAGCACGCTCGGCGCCGACGCCGACCCGCCCCACGCGCGCGTCGTCGCGAGGAGGTCCCCGCCCCGCGTCACGACGGCGACGTCCGGGTGCCGCGCCACGAGCGCCCGCGCCTGGCCCAGGTCGTCCACGACGGCCACGCCCGCGAGCAGCGACCGCACCGCCTCGCCGACTCCCCCGGCCGCGGTGACGACGTCGACGGCCCAGCGCGCGCCGTCGGGCAGGTCGACGGCGGCGGGGCCGGGTCCGGTCTCCCCGGTCGCCACGACGAGGCCCGCGCGCCCGGCGTCCTCGGTGCGCAGGTACCGCAGCGCGTCGACCGCGGCGTCGACCGACTCGACCGCGACGGCGTCCGCGGCCGGGCCCAGGGCCGCGGCGACCGCGTCCTCGTAGCCCGCCTCGACGCCGAGCAGCGCGGCGAGCGACCCCACGACGCCGACGCCGTCCGCCGCGAGGAGCGCGCCCGCGCCGTCCTTGCGGTCGAGGCTCAGCTCGAGCGCCTCGATGCGCGCGCTCCACGTCGCGCGCTCCTGGTCCGCGGCGGACGCGTCCGCCTCCAGGCCCCTCACGGCGGCGGTCGTGCGCTCGACCGCGTCCGCCGCCGCCTCGTGCTCGGCGTCCAGGCCCTCCTCGCCCTCCTCGGCGCCGACGACCTGGGTCTCGAGCACCGCGAACTCGGTGCGCGCCTGCGTGCCCCGGTGCTCGGCCTCCGCGAGCGACTCGCGCAGCCGCCCGATCTCGGCCTCCGCGGCCTCGACGCGCGTGCGCTGCGCCGCGACCTGCCCCGCGAGCCGCGCGAGACCCTCGCGGCGGTCCGCGGCACCGCGCAGCAGCGTCGCGACGGCTCGCTCGGCCTCGCCCGCAGCCTGCTCGGCGTCCTCCCGGTCCGTGACCGCGGCGGCGAGCGCGTCCCGCGCGCGGGCGACCTCCGCCTCGAGCTCCGCCTCCGTCGCGCGCACGCGCTCCGCCTGCGCCTCGAGCTCGTCCGGGTCCTGCCCGCGGGGCGCCGCCTCGGGGCGCCCGAGGAGGCGCACGCGCTCCTCGGCGAGCGTCCGCGTGCCGCGCAGCCGCTCGCGCAGCGACGACAGCCGGAACCAGACGTCGGTCGCGGCCCCGAGCGCGGGCGCGGCCTCCGCGGCCTCGCGCTCGAGCCGCCCGAGCGTGTCGCGCGCCGTCGCGAGCGCGCGCTCGACCTCCGCCTGCTGCGCACGCAGGGCCGCCTCGTCGGCGATCTCCTGCTCGAGCGTCGCGGTGAGCTGGGCGAGGTCGTCGGCGAGCAGGCGGGCCCGCGCGTCGCGCAGGTCGGCCTGGATCGTGGCGGCCTTGCGCGCGATCTCCGCCTGCCGCCCCAGCGGGCCGAGCTGGCGCCGGATCTCCGTGGTGAGGTCGGCGAGCCGCGTGAGGTTGGCCTGCATCGCGTCGAGCTTGCGGAGCGCCTTCTCCTTGCGCTTGCGGTGCTTGAGGACGCCCGCGGCCTCCTCGACGAAGCCGCGGCGGTCCTCGGGCGTCGCGCGCAGGACGGCGTCGAGCTGCCCCTGCCCGACGATCACGTGCATCTCGCGGCCGAGGCCCGAGTCGGAGAGGAGGTCCTGGATGTCGAGCAGGCGGCACGCGCTGCCGTTGATCGCGTACTCGGACCCGCCGCTGCGGAACAGCGTGCGGGAGATCGTCACCTCGGTGTAGTCGATCGGCAGGGCGCCGTCGGTGTTGTCGATCGTCAGGGACACCTCGGCGCGCCCGAGCGGGGGCCGGCCGGACGTCCCGGCGAAGATGACGTCCTCCATCTTGCCGCCGCGCAGGGTCTTCGCGCCCTGCTCCCCCATCACCCACGCGAGCGCGTCGACCACGTTCGACTTGCCCGACCCGTTCGGCCCGACGACGCACGTCACGCCGGGCTCGAAGCTCAGCGTCGTCGCGGACGCGAACGACTTGAAGCCGCGCAGCGTCAGGGTCTTGAGGTGCACGGACCCGAGCCTAGTGCGGTGCTCCCACGATCCTGCGGACGTCCGGGACCGGTCGTGGCGGACCGCGGTCACCGCTGCCGGGACGCGAACGCCCCGCCCCGGAGGACCGGGACGGGGCGGGAGCGGACGTGCGGGTCAGCCGAGCTCGGGGAACCAGAGCGCGATCTCGCGCGCGGCGGACTCGGGCGAGTCCGACCCGTGCACGAGGTTCTGCTGGACCTTGAGGCCCCAGTCGCGGCCGAGGTCGCCGCGGATCGTGCCGGGCAGCGCCTCGGTCGGGTTGGTCGCGCCGGCGAGCGAGCGGAAGCCGGGGATGACGCCCTGGCCCTCGGCCACGACCGCGAGGACCTTGCCCGAGAGCATGAAGTCGACGAGCGGCTGGAAGAACGGCTTGCCCTCGTGCTCGGCGTAGTGGGCGGCGAGCAGCTCGGGCGTCGCGTCGAGCAGGCGCACGGCGGTGAGCGTGTAGCCCTTGGCCTCGACGCGCCGGAGGATCTCGCCGGACAGGCCGCGGCGGACGCCGTCGGGCTTGACGAGGATGAGGGTGCGCTCGATGGTCTCGGTCAGTGCGGGTGCGACGTCGGTCATGGTCGCCGAGCCTACCGGCCGCCGGGACGTGGGCCGCGCCGGGCGGGCGGCCGTCCGGCCGCGTGCGCGCCGTGCGGGTCAGCCGGCGTTGGGCGCGGTCTCGGGGTGCTCGGCGTCGTAGGCCGCGCGCTCACGGTCGATGCGCCCGCCGAGGCGGATCGAGACGATCCACAGGACGACGAAGAGGCCGCCCACGAGGAACATCATCGGCACGACCAGCCCGAGCGCGAGCACGGGCACCTGGACCACGGACCCGGCGACGTACCCGCCGGGGGTCCCCACCATGCGCGACAGCACGACGAGCACGACGGCGAGCACCCCGCCGACGACCCAGATCGACGACGCGGAGGGCAGCTCGAGCGGGCCGCGCGAGTACGGGACGTCGCGCAGGCCGTAGGCCACGAGCGTCGCGAACACGACGAGGAACGCCTCGAGCAGGAGCGTGGTCGACGCGAACTGGACCTTCGCGGGCTTCTTGGGCTTGATGCGGTCGCCCGGGGACGGGCGCACCGGGCCCGCCGCGCGGCCGTGGCGGGACGGCTGCGCGGCGGGCTGCGACGGCGAGGTGCTCACCCGGTCAGGATACCGGCGCGTCGTCGCGCTCCCGGCTGCCGGGGCGCTCGTCGTCCGGTCCCCGGCCGCCCGCGGGCACGACGACCGCGGCGCCCTCGGCGTCGTCCGTCGCGGGGGCGTCCTCGCGCAGGTCGCCGTGGTCGGCGACGGCCTCGCCGCGCGCGACCATCCCGGCGACGTCGGAGAGCTTGACCTCGCGCAGGAACAGCGCGAGCACGAACCCGACGAGGACGAGCGGGACCAGGTACCAGAACGCGGGAGCGAGCGCGTCGGTGAACGCGTCGACGACGCCGGTGTGGACCGGCTCGGGGAGCTGCTGGACCATCTCGGGCGTGAGCGACGAACCCTCGGCTCCGGCCGGGGCACCCCCCGGCACGCCCCCGAACACGCCCTCGAGGTTGTCAGCGAGCCGCGACGTGAAGATGGTGCTGAACAGCGCCGTCCCGACGGCCGCGCCGATCTCGCGGAAGAAGTTGTTCGCGCTCGTGGCGGTCCCGATCTCGTGCGGGTCGACCGAGTTCTGCACGGCGAGCACGATCGTCTGCATGACGAGGCCCATGCCGGCGCCCATGACGAAGATCATCGCGCCGAAGAGCCACATCGACATGTCGCCCGTGATCCGCGTGAGCCAGACCATCCCGGCCGCGGTGATCGCGAGACCGACCACGGGGTAGATCTTGTACCGCCCGGTCTTCGTGATCGCGACACCGGACCCGATCGCCGTGATCATGACGCCGACCATCATCGGGAGCATGAGGAACCCGGACTCGGTGACCCCCGCGCCCGTGGACATCTGGAGGAACGTCGGCAGGAACGCGAGCGCCGAGAACATGCCCATGCCGAGCACGAGGCCGATGAGCGTCGCGATGGTGAAGGTCCGGTTCTTGAACAGGTGCAGCGGGAGCAGCGGCTCCTCGGCGCGGTTCTCGACGAGGACGAACGCGGCGACCGACACCACGACGGCCGCGACGAGGCCGAGCAGCCACGGGTCGGACCAGTCGTAGCCCGACGACGTCGTGAGCGACTCCCAGCTCGTCACCAGGACGATGCCGGACGTCGCCACGACGAGGAAGAAGATGCCCGCGACGTCGATCTTGCGGCCCGAGCGGTGCGACGGGAGCTTGAGCGCGACCCAGGCGACGACGAACGCGGCGACGCCGATGGGGACGTTGATCCAGAAGGCCCAGCGCCAGCCCGGGCCCTCGGTGAACCAGCCGCCCAGGAGCGGGCCGATGACCGCGGCGATGCCGAAGAGCGCGCCCATGGGGCCCATGTACTTGCCGCGGTCCTTGGCGGGCACGATGTCGGCGATGATCGCCTGCGACAGGATCATCAGGCCGCCGCCGCCGAGGCCCTGCACGCCGCGCCAGGCGACGAGCTCGGGGAACGACTGCGCGAACCCGGCACCGGCCGACGCGACCGTGAAGAGACCGATCGCGACGAGGAACGGCCAGCGGCGACCCCAGAGGTCGCCGAACTTGCCGTAGAGCGGCATGACGATCGCGATCGCCAGGATGTAGGCCGTGATGACCCAGCCCTGGTGCTCGACGCCGTGGAGCTCGCCGACGATCGTCGGCATCGCCGTGCCGACGATGGACTGGTCGAGCGAGGACAGGAACATCGACGCCATGAGCGCGCCGAAGATCACCCACACGGTGCGCGGGGTGAGCACGACGAGCGGCTTGCCGCCGTCGACGGGTGGTGCTGCGGTGGAGGAGGCCATGTGGATCCGGTTCGGTCGGGACGGACGGGCGCACGCCGACGGGCGCGGCCCGTCGTCGGGTGGGGGCTGGTGAGGTGCGGGAGGTCGGGTGGGAGACCCGAGCGGTGGTGTCCCCGGGCGGGGCGAGGGCTGCGGTCAGGTGCCCGCGGGATCGGGGGCGCGCGTGTCGTGGAGCAGCGCGCGGAGCTGGTCGACGACGCCGGGCAGGTGGTCCACCGGCTCGTCCTCGCAGCCGTGCTGCTGCCACTCGACCGTGCTCGCCCGCAGGAGGCTCATGACGACGAGCGCCAGGAGCTCGGGGTCGGGGACGAACGGGCGGACCGCGCGTCGTGCGACGAACATCTCGACGAGCTCGGCGCGGTGGCCCTCGACCCACGCGACGTGGCGGGCGACGAGGTGCGGCTCGCGCTGCACGAGCTCGAGCGTGCGCGCCATGCGCTGCGGGGTGACGACCTCGTGCGCGAGCACGTCGGCCACGACGACCTCGAGGTCGTCGAGGAGCGCACCCGTCGGACCGCCCGCGACGAAGGCCGCGACGACCTCCGGGCGGACCGAGAAGTCCTCGAGGCCGAGCACGGCGTCGTCCTTGGCGGGGAAGTAGTTGAAGAACGTGCGCGGCGAGACGCCGACGGCAGCGCAGATGTCCTCGACCGTCACGGCGTCGAGGCCGCGCTCGAGGACGAGGGTCTGCGCGGCGTCGACGAGGGCCTCGCGGCGCGCGCGCTTCTTGCGCTCCCGGAGCCCGCCGGACGACGGCGCGAGGCATGCCGCGGCCCGCTCGGCCACCGAGGGGCGAGCGGGCACGTCAGGCAGGGTCGTCGGCACGAGGACTATTCTTGCATCCTCTGCAATTTTGCATCAACTGCAATAACGGGTGACGGAGATCACACCGCGCCGGGTCAGACCTCGCCGAAGCCGCCCTCCACGGCCTCGACGACCGCGCGCACGGCGTCCGCGGCCTGCGGCCCCTCCCCCGTGACCGTGAGCTCCTGCCCCCCGGTCGCGCCGAGCTTCATGAGCTCGAGGACGCTCGCCCCGTTGACGCCGTCGATCGCGACGCTCGCGTCGAACCCCGCGACCAGGCGGGCGAGCACGGCGGCGGGGCGGGCGTGCAGGCCGAGCGGGTTGCGCAGCGTCACGACGGCGCGGGCCTCCCCCGCCGGTGCGGTGCCGTCCGCCGCGGGCTCCTCCCCGGGCTCCGGCGCGGCGGCGGGGACGGCGAACGTGCCGCCCGCGTGCTCCGCGGACGCGAGGACCTCCGCGACGTCGCCGCCGCCGTGCGCGGTGACGGCCGCCGCGACGGCACCCTCGACGAACGGCGCGTCCGCGAGCAGCACCCGGCCGTCGAAGCCGTCCTCCAGGTCCAGCACGGACTCGACCGTCATCACGGCCGACCCCAGGTCCGCGAGCACGACGACGCCGTCCGCGACGCGCAGCGCCTCCTCGATCGCCCCGGAGACGCGGTCGTAGCTCGTGCCGAGCCCGCCGTCGTCCGTCCCGCCCGCCGCGAGCAGCAGGACCCCGGGGGCCATCTGCGCGGACAGCTCGACGGCTCCCTGCGCGAGGCGCTGCGAGTGCGAGACGAGGACGAGCGCGACCCGGGCCCGGGTGCCGACCGGTCCGGCCACGCCGCTCACGCCGCCGCCGCGTCGCGCGCGGCCTCGAGCAGGATCGCGGTCGACGTCGCGCCCGGGTCCTGGTGGCCCGCGCTGCGCTCGCCGAGATAGCTCGCCCGGCCCTTCGTCGCGACGAGCGGCGCGGTCGCCTCGGCGCCCTCGCGCGCGGCCCGGGCGGCGGCGGCGAGGACGTCGGCCGTCGAGCCGCCGGCGTCGGCCGCGGCCTCCGCCGCGTCGACCGCGGGCTGCCAGGCGTCGACCATCGTCTTCTCGCCGACCTGCGCCTTGCCGCGCGCGGAGATGCCCTCGAGCGCGCCCTCGAGCAGCGCGACGACGCCGTGCGCGTCGAGCTCCGCGAGGCCGGTCACCTTCGCGGCGCGCAGGTACGCGGTCCCGTAGAGCGGACCCGAGGCGCCGCCGACCGACGACATGAGCGTCGTGGCCACGAGCTTGAGCACGTCGCCGATCTGGCCGGGCGGCTGCTCCCCGGCGGCCGCCCCGTCGAGCTTGGCGACCACCGCGCGGAACCCCCGGTCGAGGTTCTCGCCGTGGTCACCGTCACCGATCTGGCGGTCCAGCTCCGTCAGCTCGTCCCGTGCCGCCGCGATCCGCTCCGCGCTCAGCCGGGTCCATCGCTCGGCCCAGGCCACGTCCAGCGTCATGCCCCACCTCTCCTCGCCGTCGAGCCGGCGGTGCGCCGGCTCCCGGAGACTGCACGAAAGGGCACCCGCTCACCAGCGCAGCGCAGCCGTGTGGACGGGAGCGTCCCACAGGGCGGTGAGCTCGTCGTCCAGGCGCAGCACGGTGACCGACGCACCCTGCATCTCCAGCGACGTGACGTAGTTGCCGACGAGCGAGCGCGTCACGCGTACGCCGCGCCCTTCGAGCAGCCTCCTCGCCTGACGATAGACGACGTACAGCTCGGACAGCGGGGTACCGCCCATTCCGTTAACGAACAGCAACACGTCCTCGCCGTCGGCGAGGCCCAGGTCGTCCGCCACGGGGTCGACCAGCCGCTGCGTGATCTCGTCCGCCGACGCGAGCGGGATCCGGTGCCGCCCGGGCTCGCCGTGGATCCCGATGCCGATCTCCACCTCGTCGTCGGCGAGGTCGAAGCTCGGCCTGCCCACGTGCGGCACCGTGCACGCGGTGAGCGCGACGCCCATCGAGCGCACGTTCGCCACGACGCGCCCGGCGATCTCCGTCACGGTGCCGAGGTCGTCGCCGCGCTCGGCCGCCGCGCCCGCGATCTTCTCGACCGCGACCGTCCCGGCGACGCCGCGCCGGCCCGCGGTGTACAGCGAGTCCTCGACCGCGACGTCGTCGTTGACGAGGATGCTCGTGACCTGCGTGCCCTCCGCCTCGACGAGCTCGACCGCCGTCTCGAAGTTCAGCACGTCGCCCGTGTAGTTCTTGACGATCGCGAGCACGCCGGCGCCCGAGTCGGCGCCGAGGATCGCCGGGACGATCTGGTCGGGCGTCGGCGAGGTGAACACCGCGCCCGGGACCGCGGCGTCGAGCATGCCCGGGCCGACGAAGCCCGCGTGCAGCGGCTCGTGGCCCGAGCCGCCGCCCGAGACCAGCCCGACCTTGCCGGCCACCGGACCGCCGACGCGCGACACGTACGGCGGCGCGAGGTGCACCTGCACGAGGTCGGCGTGCGCCTGGCCGAAGCCCTCGAGGGACTCCGTCACCGCGTCCTGGGGATCGTTGAGCAGCTTCTTCACCGGTCATCCCTCCATCGGTCCGTGCGCCCGGTGCTCCGGGCGCCGACAGCCCCCGCGACGCCGTCGGTCCCCGCCCGGCGTGCCGCCGCCGTCGCCGCCTCCATCAAACACCCGGCCGCCGCGCGCCGCGCGGCGTCCGGGCGTCAGCCGCGACCGAGCAGGACGCGCGCGTCGGCGACGGTCACGACGGAGCCCGTGACCAGGACGCCCGTGCCCGTGCCGACGCCCACGGCGTCGTCGCGCTCCACCAGGTCGACCGCCACCTGGAGCGCCTCGTCGAGACGCTCGGTGCTGTGCACGCGGTCCTCGCCGAAGACGTCGGCGGCGAGCTCGGCGAGCTCCGTCGGGTCGGCCGAGCGCTCCGAGCTGTTGCGCGTCACGACGATCTCCGCGAGCACCGGCTCGAGCGCCGCGAGCAGCGGCTCGGCGTCCTTGTCGGCCATGATCGCGACGACGCCGACGAGGTGGCGCAGGTCGAACGCCTCGCCGAGCGCGGTCGCGAGCGCCTCGGCCCCCGCGGCGTTGTGCGCCGCGTCGACGAGGACGGTCGGGCTCGACCGCACGACCTCGAGCCGGCCGGGCGACGTGACGTCCGCGAAGGCCGCCTCGACGAGCGGGCCGTCGAGCGCCCGGCCGCCGAGGAACGCCTCCACCGCGCCGAGCGCGAGCAGCGCGTTGTGCGCCTGGTGCTCGCCGTGCAGCGGGAGGAACACCTCGGTGTAGAGCGCCGCGGGCGTGCGCAGGTCGAGGAGCTGGCCGCCGACCGCGACCTGGCGTGCGGCCACGTCGAGGTCGACGCCCTCGCGCAGCAGGCGCGCGCCGACGCGCTCCGCCCGGGCGCGGAGCACCTCCTCGACCTCGGGGCGCTGCGCCGCCGAGACGACGGTCGCGCCCTCCTTGACGATGCCCGACTTGACCGTCGCGATCTCCTCGAGCGTGCTCCCGAGCCACCGCTCGTGGTCGAGCGCCACGGGCGTCACGACGGCGACCTCCGCGTCGACCACGTTGGTCGAGTCCCACTCGCCGCCCATGCCGACCTCGACGATCGCGACGTCGACGGGCGTGTCCGCGAACGCGGCGAACGCCACGGCCGTGAGGACCTCGAAGAAGCTGAGCTGCGAGTGCCCGGTCTCCGCGAGCTCCGCGTCGACGACCTGCACGTACGGGTAGACGTCCTCCCACACCTCGACGAACCGTCGTGCCGAGAGGGGCTCGCCGTCGACGACGATCCGCTCGGTGACGCTCGTCAGGTGCGGGCTCGTGAACAGGCCGGTGCGCAGGCCGTGCTCGCGCACGAGGCGCTCCGCGACGCGCGCGGTGCTCGTCTTGCCGTTGGTGCCGGTGAGGTGGATCGTCCGGAACGCGTGCTGCGGGTCCCCCAGCAGCTCGAACAGACGCCGGACCCGGTCGATCGTCGGGTCGAAGTCGTGCTCGGGAGCACGCGACACGATGTGCTGGTAGACGCGTTCCAGGTCCGCCTGGGCGGCGGCGTCCTCCGCCGCCGCGCGGGCGTCCTTCGCGCTCTGCCGGCGCGCGGCGCCCGGGTCCTTGCGCGCGGCGCTCACAGGACCACCGCCGTGTCCGGAACGGTGTCGTCGGCCTTCTGGACGCGCACGGAGCGGACGTCGGTCGGCGACGTCTCGACGACGACCTCGACCGCGAGCGTCTCGCGCGCGACGAGGTCACGGTGCCCCTCGACCGCCGCGAGCCACTCGCCCGGCACGTCGAGCCAGAGCCGGATGCGGTCCGCGACGTCGAGCCCGGCGGCCTTGCGTGCGTCCTGCACGTCACGGATCACGTCGCGCGCGTAGCCCTCGGCGAGCAGCGCGTCGTCGAGCGCGAGGTCGAGGACGGCGAACCCGCCGCTCGCGAGCACCGCGGCGGCGACGCTCGGCGCCTCGCCCGCAGCGACGCCGCGGTCGGCGACCACCGTCGTCAGCTCGTACTCCGCGGGCAGGAGCGCGACGTCGCCGTCGTCCGTCGTCACGACGACCTCCCCGGCGTCGTCCACGCGCCACGCGCCGGCCTTCGCGGCCTTGATGACGGCCTGGACGCCGCGGCCCAGGCGCGGGCCCGCGGCGCGCGCGTTGACCGCGAGGCGCTGCGTGATGCCGAAGCGTTCCGCGGCGTCCGAGTCGGTCGACTCGAGCTCGACGGCTTTGACGTTGAGCTCGCGCGCCAGCAGGTCCGTGTACGGCGCGAGCGCCTCCGGGTCGTCCACGACGACCGTGAGCCGCGCGAGCGGCTGGCGCACCCGGAGCTGGTGCGCCTTGCGCAGGCCGAGCGCGGCCGACGCGACGGCGCGGACCTCGTCCATCGCGGCGACGAGCGCCGGGTCGGCGACGAGGGACGCGTCCGGGACGTGCCGCACGGCCCCGGCGGACGAGCCGTCCTCGCCGACGAACCGCTCCCCGACCTCCTCGGTGGACGCCGGCCAGTCGGTGAGGTGGACCGAGCGCCCGCCGGTCAGGCCGCGCCACACCTCTTCCGCGAGCAGCGGGGCGAGCGGCGCCATGACGCGCGTGAGCGTCTCGAGCGCCGTGTACAGCGTGTCGAACGCGTCCGCGTCCTCGGACCAGAACCGGTCGCGCTGGGTGCGCACGTACCAGTTCGTCAGGACGTCGAGGTGCTCGCGCACGGTCTCGCACGCGCCCGCGATGTCGTACGCGTCGAGCTGCCCGGTCGCGCGCACCACGAGGTCGTGGGTGCGCGCGAGCAGGTAGCGGTCGAGCGCCGGGAGCCCGGCCACGCGCTCGGGCGCCACGCGCTGCGCGACGTACCCGCCGCCGTCGGGCACCGCGCCGCCGCTCCGGGCCTGCGCCTTCGACGTGTTGGCGTACAGCGTGAAGAAGTAGTAGGTGCTCCACAGCGGCAGCAGCACCTGGCGCACCGCGTCGCGGATCCCGTCCTCGGTGACGACGAGGTTGCCGCCGCGCAGGATCGGCGAGCTCATGAGGAACCAGCGCATCGCGTCGGAGCCGTCGCGGTCGAAGACCTCGTTGACGTCCGGGTAGTTGCGCAGCGACTTGCTCATCTTGCGGCCGTCGGAGCCCAGCACGATGCCGTGCGAGACGGCCGAGCGGAACGCCGGGCGGTCGAACAGCGCGGTCGCGAGGACGTGCAGCGTGTAGAACCAGCCGCGCGTCTGGCCGATGTACTCGACGATGAAGTCGCCGGGGTTGTGGTGCTCGAACCAGTCGGTGTTCTCGAACGGGTAGTGCACCTGCGCGTAGGGCATCGACCCCGAGTCGAACCAGACGTCCATGACGTCCTCGACGCGGCGCATGGTCGAGCGGCCCGTCGGGTCGTCCGGGTTCGGCCGCGTGAGACGGTCGACGAACGGGCGGTGCAGGTCCGGCTCGCCCTTCTCGTTGCGCGGGAGCGTGCCGAAGTCGCGCTCGAGCTCGGCGAACGAGCCGTACACGTCGACGCGCGGGTGCTGCGGGTCGTCCGAGCGCCACACCGGCACCGGGCTGCCCCAGAACCGGTTGCGCGTGATCGACCAGTCGCGCGCGTTCTCGAGCCACTTGCCGAACTGGCCGTGCTGGATGTGCTCGGGCGTCCAGGAGATCTGCTCGTTGAGCTCGACCATGCGGTCCTTGAACTTCGACACCGCGACGAACCACGACGACACGCCCATGTAGATGAGCGGCTGCCGGCAGCGCCAGCAGTGCGGGTAGGAGTGCGCGTACGACTCGCGGCGCAGCAGCACCGTGCCCGGGCTCGTGGCACCGAGCGCGAGGTCCGGGGTCTGCTCGCCCGCGGCGACCGCGGCGTCGTGCCGCGTCCGACCCTTGAGGTGGTCGATGATGAGCGCGTTCGCGTCGAAGACCTGGAGGCTCTCGTAGTCGACGACGGGGAACACGAACTTGCCGTCGGACGCGACCGGCAGCACCGGCTCGACGCCCTCGCGGTCCGAGACGACCTTGTCCTCCTCGCCGAACGCGCCGGCGTTGTGCACGAGCCCGGTGCCGTCCGTGGTCGTGACGAAGTCCGCCTCGACGACGCGGTGCGCGCCGGCGTGCCCGGCGAAGTAGGAGAACGGCGGCGTGTACGACCGCCCGACGAGGTCGGCGCCCGTGAGCCGCTCCACGACCTGCGTCGTCACGTCCTCGACGCCCTCGTCGGCGAGCTCGCGCGCGTACGCGCCGAGGCGCTCCGCCGCGATGACGTAGCGCTCCTTCACGCCCGTGAACGACGACTCCACGACGACGTACTCGACGTCGGGCCCGACCATGACGAACAGGTTGGACGGCAGCGTCCAGGGCGTCGTGGTCCAGATGAGCGCGAGCTCGCCCGTCTCGAGCCGGAAGCCGACGGTCACGGCGGGGTCCTGGCGGACCTGGTACACGTCCTCGTCCATGCGCAGCTCGTGGTTGGACAGCGGCGTCTGGTCGTTCCAGCAGTACGGCAGCACGCGGAAGCCCTCGTAGACCAGGCCCTTGTCGTAGAGCTGCTTGAACGCCCACAGGACCGACTCCATGAACGTCGGGTCGAGCGTCTTGTAGTCGTGCTCGAAGTCGACCCAGCGCGCCTGGCGGGTCACGTAGTCCTGCCACTCGCTCGTGTACTTGAGCACCGACGCGCGGCACGCGTCGTTGAACCGCTCGATCCCCAGCTCGAGGATCTCCTCCTTGGTCTTGATCCCGAGCTGGTCCATCGCCTCGAGCTCGGCGGGCAGGCCGTGCGTGTCCCAGCCGAAGCGGCGCTCGACGTGCTTGCCGCGCATCGTCTGGTAGCGCGGCACGACGTCCTTCGCGTAGCCCGTGAGCAGGTGCCCGTAGTGGGGCAGGCCGTTCGCGAAGGGCGGGCCGTCGTAGAAGACGAACTCGTTGCTGCCGTTCTCCCCGGCGGGGTTGCGCTCGACCGAGGCGCGGAACGTGTCGTCCGCCTCCCAGTAGGCGAGGACCTCGCGCTCGATCGCGGGCAGGTCCGGGGACGCGGGGACGCCGAACGCGGCCCCGGGGTGCGAGTCGGCGGCGGACGAGGGTGCGCGGTGCAGCGGATAGGCCATGGTCTCGAGGACTCCGGTGAGGTAGCGGCCGGCGGGGTGTCCGCCGTGGTGGTACGGGTCGGTCGTGCTCTCCTGCGAGGACGACTCCCCCACCAGGGGCGGGCTCGCCGCGGTACCACCTCGCTTGCCGGCGCCGTGCCCGCAGGTGCCCGACGTCGTCGGGCACCACGGGCGGTCGCCGACCGCTCGTCGCAGGCTGTGACGGGCCCACCCGTCCGGGTCTAGTGAGGACCTGCCGCGGGCCGTCAGGCCTGCCCCGCGGCGCGGTTCCCGTTCTTCCGGAGGCTCGCCGGTGATGGCCGGGTCGACGCCTGTGCCTCCATGGTAGCCGCCGCCCGGCGGCGCGCGGTGTAGGCGTCGATGTCGCGCGCGACGAGCCACTCGAGCGTGAGCGGCGGCCCGGCGGCGGCCGACGGGGCGAGGGCGGGAGCGGCGGGGAGGGCGGGCGCCGACGACGACGGCACCGTGGTCGGGCGGTAGCGGGGGAAGTGCGGGGGAACGTACATGGTGGTCTCGCGTCCTGTGCTCGGCTGGCGTCCGGGGGTGCAGACCCGGTCGTGGCGTCGGACTCATCGCTGAGCCGTGGCGCGGGACCGGCGACCGTCACGCCCCGTCGCAGGGAGGGAGGGGCGGGAGGCTGCTCGCGGACACCAGGTCGAGGCTGCGCAGGGCGCCGCGAGCCCTCAACAACAGGTGGCGGAGACGACCCGCGGGCGCGCGAGGACGAGCGTGCTGCTCGTGGGGCGCGCGGGGGTCACGAGCACATGGTGCCAGCACGTCCGCGGCGGGACAACCTCCGGTCCACCACCCGGACCCGGAGGCGCTCCGTCGTGCCGCGCGCCCGACCCTTCGCCCGGGCCGCTCACCGCACGCGGACGGCGACCTCGTGCCAGCCCGACGCGCCGTCGGGCGCGGGCGGGGCGACGTCGGCCGTCTGGGTGCGCCCCTCGGCGTCCGTGGCGCGGACCGTCAGCCGGTGCTCCCCCGGCGTCGCGTCCCACGCGTACGACCACTGCCGCCACGTGTCCGGGCCGACCGTGGCGGCGAGCGTCGCGGCGCGCCACGGGCCGTCGTCCACGCGCACCTCGACGCCCTCGACGCCCGTGTGCTGGGCCCAGGCCACGCCCGCGACGACGACTTCACCCGCGTCCACGGCCGCCCCGTCGCGCGGGGTGTCGACGCGCGACGCGAGCTTGATCGGTCCGCGCTCCGACCACCCGCGCGTGGACCAGTAGGCGACGTCGTCGGCGAACGTCGTGACCGTGAGCTCGGTGACCCACTTCGTCGCGGACACGTACCCGTACAGCCCGGGCACGACGAGCCGGGCGGGGAACCCGTGCTCGGCCGGCAGCGCCTCGCCGTTCATCCCGACGGCGAGCAGGCTCGCCCGGTCGGGGTCGGTGAGGGCGTCGAGCGGCGTGCTCGCCGTCCACCCGTCGGCGCTCGTGGACAGCACCATGTCCGCGCCGTCCTGCACGCCCGCGCGCGCGAGCAGCTCGCGCACCGGGTACCCGAGCCACCGCGCGTTGCCCACGAGGTCCCCGCCGACCTCGTTGGACACGCACGTGAGCGTGAGGTGGTGCTCGACGAGCGGGAGCGCGAGCAGCTCGTCGAGCGTGATCTCGAACGGGTCGTCGACGAGCCCGGAGACGCGCAGCGTCCACGACGCCGGGTCGACCTGGGGCACGCGCAGCGCCGTGTCGATGCGGTAGAAGTCCGCGTTCGGGGTGACGTACGGCGCGAGCCCGGGGACGCGCAGGTCCGCCCCGGCAGGGACGGCGGGGGCCGGGGTCGCGGGGGCGGGCAGCCGCAGCGCGTCGCGCGCCGCCGTCACCGCGCGCGAGCCGGCGGACACCGCGCGCGACGTCCCGAGCGCCACGACGCCGGCGGCCGCCGCCAGGCCCGTGACGAGGAGGAACCGACGGCGGCCGAGGCCGCCCGGCCCAGCCGGCGGGGCGACGCCGGAAAGCCCGGCCCGGCCGCCAACCGTCCCGAGCGACGCCCGCAGCAACAGCACCGCCACACCCACCCCGACCAGGCTGGGCAGCGCCCAGGCCACGTCCCCGCCGGGCCGGGTGGCGGCGACGACCGCCCCGACC
>QAPD01000110.1 GCA_003052455.1 Sphaerisporangium cinnabarinum
GGACCGTCGCCGTCTGGGGCCCGACCGGGGCGCCGGGCCGCACGACCGTCGCGACGAACCTGGCCGTCGAGCTCGCGGGCCCGGCACCCGCGGGGCGGGCCCGGCGGCGCCGCGCCGGACGCCGTGAGGCGGAGGTCGACGTGCCCGCGACGACCACCGCGGCACCACCGGCCGAGGTCCTGCTCGTCGACGCGGACACCTACGGCGGGACGGTCGCGCAGCGCCTCGGGCTGCTCGACGAGTCCCCAGGGCTCGCGGCCGCCGCCCGCAGCGCCGGGCAGGGCGTGCTCGACGCCCCGGGCCTGCTGGCGCTGGCCCCGGTGCTCGTGCCCCGGGTCCGCGTCCTCACGGGTCTCGCCCGTGCGGCGCGCTGGCCCGAGCTGCCGGGTCCGTCGCTCGACGCGGTGTGGCAGGTGGCACGGTCGGTCGCGGACTGGACGGTCGTCGACTGCGGCTTCGGCATCGAGCAGGACGAGCTGCTCAGCTACGACACCCGCGCCCCGCAGCGTCACGACGCGACGCTCAGCGCGCTGGGGGCGGCGGACGTCGTCGTGGTCGTGGGCGGCGGCGACCCGGTCGGGCTCCAGCGCCTCGTCCGCGCGCTCGACGAGCTGGGCGACGCCGGGGCGGCGGCCGCCGCGGCCCGGGTCGTCGTCGTGAACCGGGTGCGGGCGAGCGTCGTCGGGCCCCGGCCCGAGCGCGCGGTGCGCGACGCGATGGCGCGGTACGCCGGCGTCGAGGACCTGCACGTCGTCCCGGAGGACGCCGCGGTGGACCCGGCGCTCCGGGAGGGGAGGACGCTCGTCGAGACCGCTCCGGCGAGTCCCGCCCGGCGCGCGCTCGCCCGCCTCGCGGAGCACGTGCGCGAGGCCGTCCCGTCCGGGCGTGGTGCGGCGCCCGGTCCGGTGCTCGAGGCGGCACACTGAACCCATGCGCATCTATCTCCCCGCGACGCTCGACGAGCTCGACGCCGTCACCGTGACCGCCGACGCCGCCCGCTGGACCGTCGCCCCGCGCGGCGCCCACGCCGTGACCGCCGCGCTGACGCGTGCGCTGCCCGACGAGGACGAGGAGGGCCTCGAGTACGCGGCGGCGCTCGAGGCGGCGGACGACTCGCTCGCGCTCGTCGCGTCGCGCCCGGACGCGCCGCGGCAGCGGCTCGTCGTCACGCTCGAGGTGCCCGACGGCGCGGTCCAGGTCGTGGGGGCCGAGGACTCCGACGACGAGGACGCGCCCGCGCCGAGCGCCGTCGAGGTGCTGCGGACGGTGCCCGACGTCGCGATCGTGTGCGTGCACGTCGACGAGCCGGAGGCGGTCGCGGACGTCGAGGCCGTGCTCGCCGCGGCGGACGACGACGGGCCCGACGCGGACGCCGCGCTCGACGCGGCCATCGAGCGCGTGGGCGAGCGCGACCTGCTCTGGTACGACTGGTCCGAGCTCAAGGACGTGCCGCGCGGCTGACGCCGGGGCGACCCCTGGGCGGACCCGGGGCGAACCCCGGACGGACCCGCGGCGCCGCCGGGGCGACGAGCGCCGTCAGCCCAGGCGGCCCAGCACCTCGTCGTGCAGCAGGCCGTTCGTCGCGACCGCGTTCCCGCCCCACGGGCCGTCGGCGCCGTCGAGCGACGTGAACCGCCCGCCCGCCTCGGTGACGATCGGGACGAGCGCGGCCATGTCGTAGAGCTCGAGCTCGGGCTCCGCGGCCGCGTCGACCGCTCCCTCGGCGACGAGCATGTACGACCAGAAGTCGCCGTAGCCGCGCGTGCGCCACGCGCCGCGCATGAGGTCGAGGAACGGCTCGAGCTTCCCGCGCTCCTCCCAGCCGTCGAGCGACGCGTAGGCGAGCGACGCGTCGGACCACGACGAGACGCCCGAGACGTGCAGGCGCGACGCGGCGGCGAGCGACTTGCCCGTCCACGCGCCGGTGCCCTTCGAGGCCCACCAGCGGCGGCCGAGCGCGGGCGCCGACACGAGCCCGACGACGACCTCGTCGCCGTCGGCGAGCGCGATGAGCGTGGCCCACACG
Organism: Sphaerisporangium cinnabarinum; assembly: GCA_003052455.1. Taxonomy (GTDB): domain Bacteria; phylum Actinomycetota; class Actinomycetes; order Actinomycetales; family Cellulomonadaceae; genus Cellulosimicrobium; species Cellulosimicrobium cinnabarinum. The sequence continues at coordinate 2,027 of QAPD01000110.1, forward strand.
GGCACGCCGCGCACGAAGTTCTTCGTCCCGTCGATCGGGTCGACGATCCAGCGCCGGGCGCCGTGGCCCGTCTCGCCGTACTCCTCGCCCACGATCGCGTCGCGGCCGCGGGCCCGGCCGAGCTGGCCGCGGATGATCTCCTCGGCGGTGCGGTCGGCGTCGCTCACGGGCGTCGAGTCGGGCTTGGACTCGACGTGCAGGTCGAGCGCCTTGAAGCGCGACATGGTGTGGGCGTCGACCTGGTCGGCGATCACGTGGGCGAGGCGCAGGTCGTCGTCGTAGCCGCGCGTCGAGGGGGGCGTCATGGCTCACACCGTAGCGGTGCGCGCACGGGCCGGGGGAGGCGCCGCGCGGGGTGCGGGCTCAGGCGGCGCCGGTGCGCGACGCGAGCACGCGCCGGAACGACTCGAGCCGCGCCGCGCGGGCGTCGCGGGTCGCGTCGTCGGGGGAGTCCGCCACCCAGTCGTCGAGCGCGCAGTCCGGCGCGTCGTCGAGGTGGGTGCACCCGCGCGGGCACGCGGCGGCGACGGCGTCGAGGTCCTCGAACGCGCGCAGCAGGTGGTCGACCTGCACGTGCGCGAGCCCGAACGACCGCACGCCGGGCGTGTCGATGACCCACCCGCCGCCCGGCAGGCGCAGCGCGACCGCCGACGTCGACGTGTGCCGGCCGCGCCCCGTGACGTCGTTGACGTGTCCCGTCGCGCGCCGGGCGTCGGGCACGAGCGCGTTGACGAGCGTCGACTTGCCCACGCCCGAGTGCCCGACGAACACCGACGTGCGCCCGGCCAGCGCCTCGCGCACGGCGTCGAGCGGCTCGATGGCCCAGGCCTCCGGCGCGAGACCGTCGGGCGCGCGCCGCGTGACGACGACCGAGACGCCGAGCGGCTCGTACAGCGCGCGCAGCGGCGCGGGGTCCGCGAGGTCCGCCTTGGTGAGGCACAGCAGGACGTCCATGCCGGCGTCGTACGCGGCGACGACGCACCGGTCGATCATGCGCGTGCGCGGCTCGGGCTCGGCGAGGGCGGTGACGACGACGAGCTGGTCCGCGTTCGCGACGATGACGCGCTCGTACGGGTCGGTGTCGTCGGCGGTGCGGCGCAGCACCGACGACCGCTCCTGGATGCGGACGATCCGCGCGAGCGAGCCGTCGTCCCCGGTGACGTCGCCGACCAGGTCGACACGGTCCCCGCACACGATCCGGGTGCGCCCGAGCTCGCGCGCCTTCATCGCGAGGACCGTGCGCTCGTCCTCGGCGCCGACGGCCGTCCCGTCGTCGGTCCCGCCCACGAGCAGCGTGTACCGGCCCCGGTCCACGCCCGTGACGAACCCGGTCACCGCGTCCGCGTGCTCGGGGCGCTGCTTGGTGCGCGGGCGGCTGCCGCGCTTGCCGGGGCGCGAGCGGAAGTCGGACTCGTCCGGGACGCGGGCCATCAGCGGGCCGCCGCCCCCGAGCCGGCTGCGGGGCCTGTGCCCGAGCCGGCGCCCGGCCCGGCCGAGCCGCCGAGCATCCGCTCCCACATGCCCGCGAACCCGGGGAGCGTCTTGGCCGTCGTCGCGACGTTCTCGACGCCGACGCCCGGCACCCGCAGCCCGATGACGGCGGCCGAGGTCGCCATGCGGTGGTCGTGGTAGGTGCGGAAGACCGCGCCGTGCAGGGGGCGCGGGGTGATGACGAGCCCGTCGCGCGTCTCCTCGGCCTGCCCGCCGAGGCGCGTGATCTCGGTCGCGAGCGCGGCCAGGCGGTCGGTCTCGTGCCCGCGCAGGTGCGCGATGCCGCGCAGGCGGCTGGGCCCGTCGGCGAGGGCCGCGAGCGCGGCGATCGTGGGGGCGAGCTCGCCGGCGGCGTGGAGGTCCACGTCGACGCCGCGCACCTCGCCCGTGCCCGTCACGGTGAGCACGTCCCCGTCGAGGGACGACGTGGCGCCCATGGTCTCGAGCAGCTCGGGGACCATCGCGCCGGGCTGCGTGGTGGTCGTCGGCCAGCCCGTGACGCGCACGGTGCCCCCGGCGACGAGCGCGGCCGCGAGGAACGGCGCGGCGTTCGACAGGTCGGGCTCGACCTGCACGTCGCGCGCCGCGATCGGCCCCGGCTCGACGCGCCAGATCGCCGGGCGCGAGTCGTCGACGACGACCCCGACCTCGCGCAGGACCTCCACCGTCATCTCGATGTGCGGCATGCTCGGCAGCGTGTGCCCGACGTGCCGGACCGTGAGGCCCTGGTCGTAGCGCGCCGCCGCGAGGAGCAGCCCGGAGACGAACTGGCTCGACGCCGACGCGTCGATGTCCACGGACCCGCCGCGGACCCGGCCGCGCCCGCGCACGGTGAACGGGAGCGTCGTGGGCAGGCTGCCGCCGTCGTCGCCCGCGACCGGGACGTCCAGCGCGCTGAGCGCCGCCACCACCGGGCCCATCGGCCGCACCCGTGCGCCCTCGTCGCCGTCGAACCGCACCGCGCCGTCCGCCAGCGCCGCGACCGGCGGGAGGAAGCGCATGACCGTCCCCGCGAGGCCGCAGTCGACGTCGACCGGTCCGCGCAGGGCGCCGGGCGTCACGTGCAGCTCGGTCGGCGACGCGCCCTCCTCGATCCCCACGCCCAGCGCGCGCAGCGCCGCGATCATGAGGTCGGCGTCGCGGCTGCGCAGCGCGCCCCGCAGCGTCCCCGGGCCGTCGGCGAGCGCGGCGAGCACCAGCAGCCGGTTCGTCAGCGACTTCGACCCCGGGACCTCGACCGTCGCGTCGAGCGGCCCGCGCGCCGTGGGCGCGACCCAGGCGTCGGCCGGGGCGGGGGACGGTGCGTCGGTGGGCGCGGGGGGCTGCGTCGTCATGGCGTCCAGGCTAGTGGAGCGTCGCGGCCCGACGGCGGCCGGTCCCGCCGGACGGACGGCTCACCGCCGCGTGGGGCGACGCGTCAGGCGACCTTGGCGCGGACGGCGGCCCCGGCGTCGTGCACGGCGCCCGCGGTGCTGCTCGCGGCGTGCTGCGCGGCGTCCTGGGCGGCCTTGGCGGCGCGTCGTGCCGAGCGCGACACGTCCTTCGCGGTGCTCTTCGCCCCGGCGACGACGGCCTCCTGCTTCGCCTGCTTGGCGAGCGCCAGGTCGTGCCGCGCGCGCTCGAGACGCCACTGGACGCCCGGGCGGCCCTCGTAGTCGGCGCCGGCGATGAGGGCGGCACCGATCGCGCCGACGTTCGCGACGAACTTCCGCGTGCGCTCGGTCCGCGCGGCCTCGCCGCCCGTGAACGGCTGGTTGACGACGGCCAGCGGGACCGTGAGCGCGGCGAGCGTGAGCGCGGCGGTCCGGGGCGCCTTGCCGACGGCGAGGCACAGTCCGGCGACCGCCGTCGCCGCACCGTGGGCGCGGACGAGGGTCGTCACCTGCCGCTCGCTCAGCGGGGCCTCGATGCCGACGCGCTTCTCGACGAGCTCGACGCCCGCGCGCGCGGCTCGCACGTGCTCCGCGGGCTTGAGCGCGGCCTGGACCCCGTCGTAGACGAACCACGAGGCCAGCATGGGCCTCGCGAGGTGACGCAGCAGCATCGGTTCTCTCCTCATCGCTGGTGACTCGCCGGTGCCCTGGGCGGGCGTCCTCCGGTGGGTCCCAGCCTGCCGCGCCCCCCGGGACGGCGCCACCCGCGGCGGTGCCCGGGCCGGGAATGCCTGGAGGCGCTCGCGGGTTGCACCCCTCGTGACCGCCCTGCTCCAGACCCCCGCACCCGCCGCCCGGGTCGCGTCGCCGACCCCGGGGTCCCCGGCGCCGGACGCCGCGTTCGCCGCCGCGTGGTCGGTGCCGAGCCGTGCGCGGGACGCCTCATCGAACACCCAGACGAACGGGGGACTAGGCTCGTTGTTGATGACAGAGCGAATCTCCGGCAGCGACGTCTCCGGCAGCCCTGCGACGACGTCGGGAACGACGTCGGACGCCGGTGCGCCCGCCGGCACGACGCCGCCCGCCGACGCGACGGACGCCGAGGACACGAACCGCGCCCCGGAGGCCGAGAGCGACGCCGCGCGCGCCGCCCGGTTCGAGCGGGACGCCCTGCAGTACCTCGACCAGCTGTACTCCGCCGCGCTGCGCATGACGCGCAACCCCTCGGACGCCGAGGACCTGGTGCAGGAGACGTTCGCGAAGGCGTTCGCGGCGTTCCACCAGTACCGGCCGGGCACGAACCTCAAGGCGTGGCTGTACCGGATCCTCACGAACACGTTCATCAACACGTACCGCAAGAAGCAGCGCGAGCCGCAGCAGGCGCAGACGGACGACGTCGAGGACTGGCAGATCGCGCGCGCGGCGTCGCACACGTCGCAGGGCCTGCGCTCGGCCGAGGCGGAGGCGCTCGACCGCCTGCCCGACTCGGACGTCAAGCGCGCGCTGCAGGAGCTCCCCGAGGACCGGCGCATGGTCGTGTACTACGCCGACGTCGAGGGCTTCCCGTACAAGGAGATCGCGGAGATCATGGGGACACCGATCGGCACGGTCATGTCCCGCCTGCACCGAGGCAGGCGCCAGCTGCGCGAGCTGCTGGCCGACTACGCCGCGAGGCGAGGACTGGTGGGCGCGAAGAGCCCCGGAGGTGAGTCGTGAGCACGTCAGAGACCCGTGAGCCCGGACGGGGTCCGGTCGAGGAGCCGGTGACCCCGATCCCGCACTCGACCGCGGGCGAGTCCGAGTGCGAGCACGCGCTCACGCACCTGTACGAGTACCTGGACTCCGAGATGACGCCCGACGACGAGCTGCGCATGCGCCAGCACGTCGCGCACTGCTCGCCGTGCCTGGCCGAGCTGAGCGTCGAGGAGCTCGTCAAGCAGCTCGTGCGCCGCTCGTGCCACGAGAAGGCGCCGGCGGGCCTGCGGGAGCGCATCCACACGCAGCTCACCGTGATGGTCACGACGACGACGGTCGTCGAGACCCGCTGACCGCGGCACGCGGCGCGGATCCCCGGGCCGCGCGCGGGGCGAGACACGAGAGAGGGCCCGGACCGACGATGTCGGTCCGGGCCCTCTCCACGTTGCTCCCCCTCGCGGGGGCTGCGCCGTCTCAGGCGTTGGGGCGCTTGCCGTGGTTCGCGGCGTTGCCCTTGCGGCTGCGACGCTTGCGTCCGCGCTTGCTCATGGTGTTCTCCTGACGGTCGGGGAGTGCTGCCGGTCTCGGCGGTTCTCGACGGGTGTCGACGTGGAACGACCGGTCTCGGCGTGTCCAGTCCGTCTCCCATGGTCCCACACGCGACCCCTTGTCACGGTCGAGCACGCGATATATCGTGTCTGGCAGAACGAGATATATCGCGAGTGCCCTCCTGGCCGACCCCGGCCGCCCCGGCGCGCGCGGCGACCAGGACGGAGCGCGGGATGACGCAGGAGCTCTGGACCCTCACCGGTCCGCAGGCCATCGACCTCGCGCTCGTGCGCCGGCTCGACGCGACGATGATCGGCGGGCGCATCGACGTCGTCGCGCACGACGACCCGGCCCGCACCGACGCGCGCGTCGAGGTGCACTCCGTGAGCGGGCGCGCGCTCGAGGTGCGGCTCGACGGGACGACGCTCCGGGTGGGCTACGGCCCGTTCGAGGCGGGCTGGAAGGGCTTCCTCGAGCGCTTCCGCACGTACACCGGCAAGGACTCGGCGGAGGTCCACGTCGCCGTCCCGGCGGGCGCGCAGGTCGAGGTCGCTACGGTCCAGGGCGAGGCGCTCGTCGCGGGCGCCCGCGAGGGCGTGCGGCTCGCGACCGTGTCCGGCGCCGTCATGACGAGCCGGACGCGCGGCCCGCTGCGCGTCGACACCGTCTCCGGCGAGGTCGCCGCGAGCGAGCACGACGGCCCGGTCCGGATGGAGACCGTCTCGGGCGGCCTCACCGCCACGGGCGCACTGCGCTCGCTGCGGCTCGACTCGGTCTCCGGCTCCGTGACCGTGGACACGCGCACGACCCCGGACGAGATCACGGTGAGCGCCGTCTCCGCCGACGTGCTCGTGCGCCTGCCCGACCCGGACGCGATGGACTACGCCGTGCGCTGCCTCAGCGGCCGGCTCGTCGTCGACGGCGAGGAGCAGCGCGGGTCCGCGCGCTCCTTCCACCGCACGGCGCGGCACGGCGCGGGGGCGCCCGTCCGCGTCTCCGCCGTCTCGGGCGACGTCACCGTCCTGCGGGGGACAGCCGGGGCGCCGTCCGCCCCGGCCGACGCGCCCCCGGTGCAGGACGCCGCCCCCGACGCCCTGGCGTGGGGCAGCCCCGGCGCTCCCGCCGGGCGGCCGGCTCCCGCGAGCGGCCCGGTGGATCGCTGATGGCCACCGTCTTCGCCCACGGCCAGCTCCGGCTCTACCTGCTCGCGCTCCTCGCGTCGGGCCCCAAGCACGGGTATGAGCTCATCACCGAGCTCTCCGAGCGGTTCGGGGGCACCTACCGCCCGAGCGCCGGGACGATCTACCCGCGCCTCGCGCGGCTCGAGGACGAGGGCCTCGTCCACCGCAGCGCCGACGGGCGCAAGACGACGTACGAGCTGACCCCCGCGGGGCGCGCCGAGATCGAGGCGCGACGCGCGGACGTCGCGGCGCTCGAGCACGGCATCGCCGAGACGGTGCGCCAGCGCGCCGAGGCGCTGCGCGCCGACGTGCAGGGGTCGCTGCGCGGGCTGCGCGCCGAGCTCGCGGCCGCCGCCCAGACCGCCCGCGCCCGTCCGCGCGACGGCGAGCCCGACACCCGTCGCCGCGAGTCGACCGCGCGGCGCGCCGAGGCCGAGGCCGTGCTCCAGCGGTTCCGCGACGAGCTCCGCGCGGACCTGCGCCGGGCCGACGCGACCGGCGGCGTGCCCGAGCTGACGGTCGACACCCTGCGCACCGTGCTCGACAGCGCCCGCCGGGCCGTGCGGGCGACCCTGCCCTGACGGACGATCCCAGAACCCGCAACGACCGACCACGCACCAGAGAACCGAACGAGGAGAAGCGCATGAGCACCGAGTCCTGGGTCATCAACGCCCCCCGGAGCGTCGACGTCGCGGACGTCCGGCGCGTCGTCGTCCAGCTCACGGACGGGTCGGTCGACGTCGTCGCCGACCCCGGCCGCGAGAGCGGGGCGCACCTCGACGTGAGCGAGGTGTCGGAGCGCCCGCTGCAGGTGAGCGTGCACGACGGCGAGCTGCGCGTCGGGTACGACTTCGCCGGCATCGAGGGCCTCGTCGACCGCGCGAAGGGCCTGCGCGACAAGGACCGCGCCGTCGTGCGGGTCACCGTGCCCGCGAACGTGCCGCTCAAGGTGACGACCGCGCGCGCCGCGGCGACCGTCGTCGGGACGCGCGCCGACGTGTCCGTCACGACCGGGACCGGCGCCGTGCGCGTCCAGGGGGTCTCCGGCACGGCGTCGGTCCGCACGGCCACCGGGTCCGTCGACGTCGGCGAGCACGTGGGCGACGTCCACGTGAGCACGGCGTCCGGCACCGTCACGCTCGGCGGGACGCTCGGGCGCGTGTCGGTCAACACCGTCACGAGCGGCGTCGAGGTCGTCGCGCGCGAGAGCACCCCGCTCGTCGACGCGCGCACGGTCTCCGGCGACGTGGCCGTGCGCCTCGGCGCCGGCTCGGCCGTGAACCTCAAGGCCCGCAGCGTCACCGGCAAGGCCGTGCTCGACGGCGTTCGCCTCGACTCCAGCGCCCAGCGCACCACGTCCGTCGACCACGTCGACCAGCACGGCGCCGGCGGCGCCTACGTGTCGGCGAGCACCGTGTCGGGCGACCTCACGGTCTCGCGCGGCTGAGCGGCGCCGCTCCGGCGGCGAGGGGGAGGCGTGGTCGGCGACCATGCCTCCCCCTCGCGCGTCCGCCCCTGCTGGTGCGGGTGCCGACGCAGGCTCAGACGGTGTCGTCGGGCAGGCCGAGCCACGCGTGCCAGCCGGTGTGCAGCACGAGCCACGCCATGAGCCCGTAGCCCGCCTGGCCGGGGAAGCCGTTCCCGCTCTGCGCGAGGTCGGCGAGCCACTGCTCGTGCGTGACGAGCGGGCTGAACGTGTCGACGTAGGGCACCCGGCGCCGGTTCGCGACGTCGGAGAACGCGTGGGACAGCTCGGCGAGGCGCTCCGCGTCCTGCGCGTGCCCGGGCGGCGGCCCGACGACGAACGTGGGCAGGCGGTGGGACTCCGCGACGTCGAGCACGTTCGCGAGGTTGAGGCGCGAGCGCGCGACCGACAGCCCCGCGTCGAGGTCGTGGCGGCCGAGGCCGATGACGAGGCGGTTGTCGACGTCCGGCTCGGGGGAGAACCGCCGCGCGGTCTCCGCCTCCCAGCGCTGGCTGAGCGCCGTCGTCGTCTCGCCGGGGATGGCGAGCGGGAACACGTACGCCGGCTGGGGGAAGCGCGTGCGCGCGACGACGCGCCCCGCCCACCCCAGGGCTTTCGCGTCGCCGACGCCGGCGCTCAGCTCGTCGCCGACGACGCAGATCCGTACCTCACGACTCACCGCGTCTTCCACGAGCGCCATTCTCCCCGACGCGGGGCGCGCGGGTCGATCCGAGCCGGTGCGGACGGCGTGTCGACCCGCGCGCGGGTCGACACAGCCCCCGGACGCCTCAGAGCAGCGTCGCTCCCCAGGTCACCTCGTGCGACGCCCCGGGCTCGAGCCGGACGAGGCGGTCGCCCGTGCGGAACGCGTCCGCGATGCAGCTCATCGGCTCGGCGGCGACGCCGGTGCGGCGGAACGCGACGTCGCCCACGTGGTCGCCCGTGCAGACCTGCCACGTGTCCATCGAGCCGTCCATCCACACCGCTGCCGTGCGGTCGTCGGGTGCGGTGAGGCGGATCCAGGACAGCCCGTCCTCGTCGCGCAGGACGTCGACGTACGCGTCGTCGAGGTCGACGCCCGCGAGCAGGCGCGGCTCGCGCAGGTCGAACGTGCCGGCGGCGGGCTCGGTGCCGGTCGGCAGGAGGCGCTCGTCGGTCGTGACACGCGTCGCGGCGTCCAGGCGCAGCGTGCACGCGTCGAGGTCCGCGCCGTCGGCCGAGAGCCACGGGTGGAACCCGACGCCGTACGGCGCGGTCGCGCTCCCGACGTTCGTCGTGCGGACGTGGACGCGCAGCCCCGCGTCGTCGAGCGAGTACGTCACGCGAGCGACGAGGTCGAACGGGTAGCCGGGGGACGGCGGCAGGTGCAGCTCGAGCGTCGCGTGCGCGGCCTCGTGCTCGACGACCGTCCAGCGCTGCCAGCACGCGAGGCCGTGCAGCGCGGTCCCGCGGTCCGGCTCCGAGATCGGGACCTGGTACGTCGTGCCGTCGACCGTGTACTGCCCGTCGCGGAGCCGGTTGGGCCAGGGGAGCAGGACGGCGCCGTTGAACGCGGGCGAGACCTCGTCCTCGCCGAAGGGCGTGAAGACCGGCCGACCCCCCACCGCGTACTCGCGGACGGCCGCTCCGACCTCGGTGATCGTCGCTGCGTGGTCGCCGTGGGCGATGCGGACCTGGGTCCCCGAGGGGGCATGGGTGTTCACGCTCACATACGGTACTCGGCGTGCGCGGGTGCGCGATGCGCCCGCGCCCGTCAGACTCGGTGCCCGGGTGTGTCTTCCGGCGCACCCGACGCAGCACGAGGAGGAACGATGGAACGACAGGTGCTCGGGCGGACGGGACGGCTCGTCTCGGTCGTCGGACTGGGAACCTGGCAGCTCGGCGCCGACTGGGGCGACGTGAGCGAGGACGACGCGCGTGCCGTCCTCGACGCCTCCGCGCAGGCCGGCGTGACGTTCTTCGACACCGCGGACGTCTACGGCGACGGGCGCAGCGAGCAGATCATCGGCTCCTACCTCGCCGACAACCCCGGCCACGGGATCACGGTCGCCACGAAGATGGGCCGCCGGGAGCCGCAGGACGCCGACAACTACACGCTCGCGAAGTTCCGCGAGTGGGTCGACCGCTCGCGCCGCAACCTGCGGACCGACCGGCTCGACCTCGTGCAGCTGCACTGCCCGCCGACCGCCGTCTACTCGCGCGACGAGGTCTACGACGGCCTCGACACGCTCGTCGCCGAGGGCGCGATCGCGAGCTACGGCGTGAGCGTCGAGACGGTGGACGAGGCCCTCACCGCCATCGCGCGCCCCGGCGTCGCGACGGTGCAGATCATCCTCAACGCGTTCCGGCTCAAGCCGCTCGACGCGGTGCTGCCCGCGGCGTCCGACGCCGGCGTCGGCGTCATCGCGCGCGTCCCGCTCGCGTCCGGGCTGCTGTCCGGGAAGTACACGAAGGACACGACGTTCGCCGCGGACGACCACCGCACGTACAACCGTGACGGCAGCGCGTTCGACGTGGGCGAGACGTTCTCCGGCGTCGACTTCGAGACCGGCGTCCAGGCGGCGGCCGAGTTCACCACGCTCGTGCACGACGTCGTCGGGCAGGACCTCACCCCGGCCCAGGTGGCCATCGCGTGGGTCTGGCAGCAGCCCGGCGTGTCGACGGTCATCCCCGGCGCGCGCAACATCGAGCAGGCGCGCTCGAACGCCGCCGCGGGCGACGCCGACGTCCTCGGCCCCCTCTTCACGTCCGGCGTGCGCGAGATCTACGACCGCTACCTGCGCGAGAAGATCCACGACCGCTGGTAAGTCCCGCGAGGTCGACCCGCGCGTCGCCTCGTCGGCCTCCTGAGGGCCGATCGCGGGCGCTCGGGTCGACCTCACCGCTCCCGGCCGGGGCCCGCGCGAGCCGCGCCGGCGGGCGACGGACGCACCGACGACGAAGGCCCCCTCCGTGCGGAGGGGGCCTTCGTCGTGCGCGGGTCGTGCGGGCCGGTCAGCGGGCGAACGCCTGCTCCAGCAGCACGGCCTGCTGCGCCTGGTGCTTCTTCGCCGTGCCGGCGGCCGTGGAGGCCGACGCCGGGCGCGAGACGACGCTCACGCGCGGCAGGTCCTCGGGCAGGTTGATGTGCACGAACGACCAGGCGCCCTGGTTCTCGGGCTCGTCCTGGACCCAGACGACCTCGGCGCCCGGGTACTTCGCGAGCTCGGCCCGGATGCCGTCGACGTCGAGCGGGTACAGCTGCTCGAGGCGGACCAGCGCCACGCCCTCGTCGCCGCGCTTGGTGCGCTCGGCGAGCAGGTCGTAGTAGACGCGGCCCGTGCACAGGAGCACGCGGTCGACCTTCGCCGGGTCGGCCGACGCGTCCGGGATCACCGGGCGGAACGTGCCGGTCGTGAAGTCCTCGACGCTCGACGCGGCGGCCTTGAGGCGCAGCAGCTGCTTCGGCGTGAAGACGATGAGCGGACGGCGCGGTCGCGCGTACGCCTGCCGGCGGAGCAGGTGGAAGTACGACGCCGGCGTGGACGGCTGCGCGACCGTCATGTTGTCCTCGGCAGCGAGCTGGAGGAAGCGCTCGATGCGCGCGGACGAGTGGTCCGGCCCCTGGCCCTCGTAGCCGTGGGGGAGGAGCATGACGACCGACGAGTACTGGCCCCACTTCTGCTCGGCGGACGAGATGAACTCGTCGATCACCGTCTGGGCGCCGTTGACGAAGTCGCCGAACTGCGCCTCCCAGAGCACGAGCGCGTCGGGGCGCTCGACCGAGTAGCCGTACTCGAACCCGAGCGCGGCGTACTCCGAGAGCGAGGAGTCGTAGACCCAGAACTTCGCCTGGTCCGCCGACAGGTAGAGCAGCGGCGTCCACTCGGCGCCCGTCTCGCGGTCGTGCAGGACGGCGTGACGCTGCACGAACGTGCCGCGGCGCGAGTCCTGGCCGGCGAGGCGCACCGGGGTGCCCTCGACGAGGAGCGAGCCGAACGCGGCGAGCTCGCCGAAGCCCCAGTCGATGTTGCCCTCGACGGACATCTGCCGACGCTTCTCGAGGAGCTGCGCGAGCTTGGGGTGGACGGTGAAGCCCTCCGGCGGCGCGACGTGCACCTGGCCGACGCGCTCGAGGACCGAGCGGTCGATCGCCGTCTTCCAGCCGACCATCGTGCCGGCGTCCTCGAGCTGGGACTCCGGGCGCTCGAGACCGGCGACCGGCTCGCGGTCCGCGGCGGGCGTGAACCCGCCCTCCTTGGTCTCCGTGAAGACGCGCTCGAGCTGGGCCTGGTAGTCCTGGAGGACGTGCTCGGCCTCCTCGAGCGTGATGTCCCCGCGCGCGACGAGGTTCTCGGTGTACAGCTTGCGCACCGAGCGCTTCGCCTCGATGAGGTTGTACATGAGCGGCTGCGTCATCGAGGGGTCGTCGCCCTCGTTGTGACCGCGACGGCGGTAGCAGATCATGTCGATGATCACGTCGCGGTCGAACTGCTCGCGGAACGCGAAGGCGAGCTCGGCGACGCGCACGCACGCCTCGGGGTCGTCGCCGTTCACGTGGAAGATCGGGACCTGGTAGCCCTTGGCGACGTCCGTCGCGTACGTCGTCGAGCGCGACGACGACGGGCCCGTGGTGAAGCCGACCTGGTTGTTGATGATGACGTGCACGGTGCCGCCGGTGCGGTACCCGCGCAGCTGCGCGAGGTTGAGCACCTCGGGCACGACGCCCTGGCCCGCGAAGGCCGCGTCGCCGTGGATGAGGATCGGCAGCACGGAGAACCCGTCGCCGCCCAGGTCGATGCGGTCCTGCTTGGCGCGCACGATGCCCTCGAGCACCGGGTCGACCGCCTCCAGGTGGGAGGGGTTCGCCGCGAGGTAGACCTTCGTGGTCGCGCCGGTCTCGGCCGTGAAGACGCCCTCGGTGCCGAGGTGGTACTTCACGTCGCCCGAGCCCTGGACGCTCTTCGGGTCGAGGTTGCCCTCGAACTCGGCGAAGATCTGCGCGTAGCTCTTGCCCGCGATGTTGGCGAGCACGTTGAGCCGCCCGCGGTGCGCCATGCCGATGCCGACCTCGTCGAGGCCGTTCTCCGCGGCCTTCGACAGGATCGCGTCGAGCAGCGGGATGAGCGCCTCGCCGCCCTCGAGCGAGAAGCGCTTCTGCCCGACGAACTTCGTCTGCAGGAACGTCTCGAACGCCTCGGCGGAGTTGAGGCGGCGCAGGATGCGGAGCTGGTCCTCGCGCGGCGTGCGCGCGTACCCGGACTCGAGGCGCTCCTGGAGCCACTTGCGCTGCGTGCGGTCGGCGAGGTGCATGTACTCGACGCCGACGGTGCGGCAGTAGGAGTCGCGCAGCAGGCCGAGGATGTCGCGCAGCGTCGACTTGGTCCGGCCGCCGAACCCGCCCGTGGGGAACGTGCGGTCGAGGTCCCACAGCGTCATGCCGTGGTTCTGGATGTCCAGGTCGCCGTGCTTGCGCTGGCGGTACGCGAGCGGGTCGGTGTCCGCCATGAGGTGCCCGCGCGAGCGGTAGGAGTGGACCAGCTCGGCGATCTTGGCGGGCTTGGCCGCCTCGATCTCGGCGTCCGTCGTGTTGTCGCGGACCCAGCGCACCGGCTCGTAGGGGATGCGCAGCGCGGCGAACACGCGGTCGTAGAAGCCGTCCTCGCCGAGGAGCTTCTGCGACAGGATGCGCAGGAACTCGCCGGACTGCGCACCCTGGATGATGCGGTGGTCGTAGGTCGACGTGATCGTCAGGACCTTCGAGATGCCCAGTCGGGCGAGCCGCTCGGTCGAGGCGCCCGCGAACTCCGCCGGGTAGTCCATCGCGCCGACGCCGATGATCGTGCCCTGGCCCTGCATGAGGCGCGGTACGGAGTGCACGGTGCCGATGCCGCCCGGGTTGGTCAGCGAGATCGTGGTGCCCGCGAAGTCGTCGACGCCGAGCTTGCCGCCGCGCGCACGGCGCACGAGGTCCTCGTAGGCCGCCCAGAACTGGGCGAAGTCCATCGTCTCGGCCTTCTTGATGCTCGGCACGAGGAGCTGGCGCGAGCCGTCCGGCTTGGCCAGGTCGATCGCGAGCCCGAAGTTCACGTGCGCGGGCTGGTTGATCGCGGGCTTGCCCTCGATCTGCGTGTAGCTCGCGTTCATCACCGGCATGTCGGCCAGCGCCTCGACGAGCGCGAACCCGATGAGGTGCGTGAACGAGATCTTGCCGCCGCGACCGCGCGCGAGGTGGTTGTTGATGACGATGCGGTTGTCGACCATGAGCTTGGCCGGCACCGCGCGGACCGACGTCGCCGTCGGCACCTGGATGCTGGCCTCCATGTTCGTCACGACGCGCGCGGCCGGGCCGCGGAGCTTCTGCACGTCGTCCGTGGCCTCGTCCTCGGGCGCGGGGGCGCCGGCGACCTTGCGCGCGGGCACCTGGGCGTACGGCGCCGTCGCGGGCTGGGCGGTCGCGACGGGGCGCGACGCGTGGACGGCCTCGACCGCGGCGTTGACCGCCGGGTCGGCCGGGAGCTTCGGCGGCTTGACGCGCTGCGCGGCCTCGGCGGCGGCCGAGCCGTCGGTCACGGCGGTCGGCGCTGCCGGAGCCGGCGCGGCGGAGGCGGGCGCGGCGGG
>QAPD01000111.1 GCA_003052455.1 Sphaerisporangium cinnabarinum
CGGGCTGGGCGGCCCGGAGCGCGTCGAGGGCGGTCTGGCGCCGCCGGAGCGCGTCGGCCGCGTCGGTCGACGCCGCCGCCACCTCGAAGGCGAGCGGCCCGACGAGGTCGAGCAGGCACCGGTCGCACCGCGACGACCGCAACGGCGCGGCGCACGCGGGGCAGGAACGCGTCTCGGGCAGCCGCGTCAGCGCGACGTCGACCCACGGTTCTCTCATGACGGACATCCTGGCGAACCTGTGAGGCGCCTGGGGACGTGTCCACAGGGGGTCGCGTGGCGGTCCGGTGAAGGGCTCGGCCGACGCCGTGGGGACCCCGGGGTGCTCGCGCACCGGGTCCGGGCCCTCCTCGACGGCTGCACCGCTGAGGGGGTGGCGCGGTCAGCGCGGTCGCAGGCCGTCCAGCGCCGTGTCGAGGACGCGGTCGACGTACTCGACGGTGAGCGGGCCGGTGCGCTGGAGCCACCGGTTGAGAACCGGGCCCCAGACGAGGTCGACCGCGACGTCGAGGTCCAGCCCGGGGGCCAGCTCCCCGGACTCCTGCGCGCTGCGGAGCCGCTGCCGCTTGGCCTCGCGGAGCGGCTCGTCGAGGCGCTCGCGGTAGAGGTCTGCGAGCGCCGGGTCGTGGGCCGCCTCCGTGGCGAGCGCGCGCATCGGTGCGTCGAGGCGCGGGTCGTCCAGCTCGGCGACGGTCGCGTGCAGCACGTGCCGCAGGTCGGCGACGAGGTCGCCGGTGTCGGGCAGGACCGGCGCTCCGCCGTCCTCGCCCTCGCTGAGGGTGAGGAACGCGTCGAGGACGATCGCGGGCTTCGAGGGCCACCACCGGTAGATCGTCTGCTTCCCCACGCGGGCGCGCGCCGCGATGCCCTCGATGCTCAGCTGCGGGTACGGGACCTCCTGGAGGAGGTCGAGCGCGGCGGCGAGGACGGCGCGGCGGGAGGACTCGCTGCGGCGCGAAGGGTCGGGTGCGGGCATGGCGGCAGCCTACCGGCGAGACGGACCGTTTCGTCTTGACGGCAGGCGCGCACCCCTCTACGGTCGGAGCCACGAGACGGACCGTCTCGTCTCACTATCGAAGGGAACCCCGTGCGACACACCTCCCCCTCCGCCCGGACCTGGTTCGTCACCGGCGCGAGCCGCGGCATCGGCCACGCGATCGCCGTCGCGGCGCTGGAGCGCGGCGACCGCGTCGTGGCCGCCGCGCGCACCGCGTCCCGGGACGCCTTCGCCCCGGAGCACCACGACCGCGTGCTCGCGCTCCCCCTCGACGTCACCGACCGCGACGCGGTGGTGGCCGCGGTCGACACCGCCGTCGAGCACCTCGGCCGGCTCGACGTCGTCGTGAACAACGCCGGGACGATGTCGATGGGCATGGTCGAGGAGTTCACCGAGGCGGAGGCGCGCGCGCAGCTCGAGGTGAACTTCTTCGGGGCGCTGTGGGTCAGCCAGGCGGTGCTGCCGCACCTGCGGCGTCAGGGCTCGGGCCACGTGCTCCAGATGTCGAGCATCGCCGCGCTCGCCGGCTTCCCGAGCACGGGCCTGTACAGCGCGAGCAAGTTCGCGCTCGAAGGGATGAGCGAGGCGCTCGCCCTGGAGGCGGCACCCTTCGGGGTCTCGGTCACCCTCGTGCAGCCGGGCGGGTACTGGACGGACCTGTACACGAGCATGGCGACCACGACGGCGCTCGACGACTACGCACCCCTGCGCGCGGAGCTCGAGAAGCAGTGGGCGGACGGCTCGGTCGACAGCGACCCGCGGCTCGCCGCCGCCGCGGTGCTCACGCTCGTCGACAGCGACGACCCGCCGCTGCGCCTCCTGCTCGGCAGCATGGTCTACGACCTCGCCCAGGGGGTCTCCCGACAGCGCCAGGACACGTGGGCGGCGTGGGAGGACGTGAGCCGCGCCGCCGAGCACGCCGTCGCGGCGCCCGGCCCGGGCGCGGGATGAGCCCGCGCGCCGGGAGCCCTCGCGACGGCTGCGCTCAGCCCCGGAGTCGCTCGACGAGCGCGCGCGTCAGGGGCGCGTCGACCCCCGCACGGTCGGCGGCGCGCACGATCGCGCCGCCGATCGCGTCGGTCTCGAGCGGGCGGTCCGCCTCGGCGTCGCGCAGCATCGAGGACTTCGCGTCGGGCCCGAAACGGTCGTAGAACCGCAGGGTGCGCTCGGGGTCCGACGGCGCGCCGCTCGCCGCCGCGACGGCGGCGACCTCGCGGACGAGCGCCTCGAGCTCGGCCCGGCGCGTGGTCCGCACCTCGCCGATCGGGGCGCGGTGCGCCGTCGTGAGCAGCGCGAACGGTGCGAGGAAGCCGAGCTTCGCCCACATCAGCGCCGTCTCGTCGTCGTGCACGGTGGTGGGGATGCCCGCCCCGTCGAGGAGCGCACGCACGGCCTCGACCCGCGCGGGGTCGACGCCGCCCGGCGCCACGTCGACCTCGACGAACGCGCTCGTGTGCTCGATCTCGCCCGGAGCGACGCGCGTGGACTCGACGCGGACCGTCGCTGGGAGCACGCGCGCGGTGCCGTACCGCGCGCGCAGCGCGTCGAGGTGGTCCAGGCCGTTGAGCATCGGGACGACCACGCCGTCGCCGAGCACCTCCGCCGGCACGCGGTCGAGGGCGTCGTCGAGCGCGGTCTGCTTGACCGCCACCACGACGACGTCGACCGGGGCGTCGAGGCGCGTGGCCGCGCGCACCGGGACGTGGAGGTCGCCCACCTGGCGGCTGCGCACGTGGATGCCGCGCTCCGTGAGGGTGGCCGCCGTGGCCTCGCCCGCGAGGAACGTCACCCGCGCGCCCGACCGGACGAGCAGCGCGCCGACCAGCCCGCCGACCCCGCCCGGCCCGAGCACCGCCACGTCCCGGCCGTCCCGGCCGCTCGATCCGCCCGTCGTCTCCGTCACCGGTCGTCCTCTCGTCGTGCCACCGGGCCGCCCCGGTCGTCGTGCCCGCGCGGGCGGGCGCCCCGCCGTCAGGTCGCGGGGACCTCGACCCTACCCACGGGGACCGACCGCGCCGACCCGGCGCCGGGCACGGTGAGCGCGGCGATGCCCGTGGTGATGGGGATCGCGAGGACGAGGCCGATCGACCCGACGAGGGTGCGCACGACCTCCTCCGCGATCTCGCCCGACGTGAGGCTGGTCGCGAGGTTCTGGTCGGAGAGGTAGACCGCCATGAGGAGCGGGAGCGCGGCGCCGACGTACGCGAACGCGATCGTGTAGACGGTCGAGGCGATGTGGTCGCGACCGATGCGCATCGCGCGCGCGTACAGCTCGCGCCGGGTCGCGAGCGGCGCGACGGCGCGCAGCTCCCACACCGCGGACGCCTGCGTGATCGTCACGTCGTTGAGCACGCCCATGCCCGCGAGCACGATCCCGCACAGCACGACGCCCCGGATCGAGAGCTCGGGCGCGTACTGCGGGATCCACAGGGACTCCTCCGACGTGAGGCCCGTGATGTTGGCTGCCCCGGACCCCCACCAGCCCAGCACGGCCGTGAGCGCGAGGCCGACGAGCGTGCCGAGCAGCGCCGTCGACGTCCGCGCGGTGAACCCGTGGGCGACGTACAGCACGACGAACATGACGAGCGACGACGTCACGAGCGCGACGCCCAGCGCGTTCTGCCCGGTGAGGAGAGCGGGCAGCGTGAACGACGTGATGACGACGAACGCACCCGCGAGCCCGGCGAGCGCCGCGAGGCCGCGCCACCGCGCGACGGCGAGCACCACGACGGCGTACGCGACCGCGAGGAGGCCGATGGGCAGCCCGCGCTCGAAGTCCATGAAGACGTACGGCGTCCCGCCCGCGCCCGCGGCCTCGGCGATGTACAGGACGCGCAGGCGGTCGCCCTCGTCGAACCCGTAGGCGACGTACTCGGGCGGTGCGTTGACGGTGATCGCGTCGCCGCCCACGTCCTCGCCGCCCGCCCGGGAGCCCGCGTCGAGCCGGGCGGGCACCTCGCTCGTCGCCTCGTCGACCGGCCCGGTGACGGTCGCGCGCAGGACCGTGCTGCCCTCGGCGGCGACGGGGATGCGCGCGGGCACGTCCGCCGCGGCGGGCCACAGCGCGACGAGCCCGGCGAGCGTGACGAGCAGCGCGGGCACCAGGAGGGCGGCGAGCGTGAGCCGCACGCGCCGGGTCGCGGGCGCCGCCGGGCCGTGGGCGTGCGCGTGCCCGTGGGCGTGCGCCGGGGCGTGCGCGGCGCCCCGCGTGAGGACGTCGGGCACCCGGCGGGACCGCGTACGGCCCCCGCCGCGCCCGGGCGTCTCGGGCGGGGTCGGTGCGATCAACCGAGGATGCTGCCACGGCCGCACGACCGCGCCCGGAGCCAACGGACGTCCGGCACCCATCGACACGGCCCGGCCGCCCCCGGC
>QAPD01000112.1 GCA_003052455.1 Sphaerisporangium cinnabarinum
GGGCGTCACGTCGCCGCTCGGGCACCACGGGGCCGCCGCCCAGGGCCGCGGACCGCAGCCGCCGCGCCCGCCGCAGCCCCCGCGCGCCCCGCGCCCGCCGAAGCCCCCGCGACCGCGCGGCCCGGGTGCCACGACGACCGGCGTCGTCGTCGGGCTGAGCCTCCTGCTCGGGGCGCTGCTCCTGGTGATCGACCGTCAGGGCGAGCTGCCCTGGCCCGTGTTCCTCACGTGGGCCGGCCTCAGCGGGATCCTCGCCGGGCTCGCGATCGTCGTGAGCGGCCTGCGCGGGCGGACGAGCGGCGGCCTCGGCTGGCTCGCGGTGGTCCTGCTCGTCGTCGCGCTCCCCGCCTCGGCGTGGCGCACGACCCCGTTCACCGTGTTCGTCGACGACTCCGTGCGGACCGTCACCGACGGCACGCACCGCATCACCGACCCCGACGTCGCCGAGCAGGGGTTCGGCGTGTCGTTCGGCGACCCGCGCATCGACCTGTCCGACCTGGACCTCTCCGACGCGACCGCCGGCTCGCCCGTCGAGGTCCCCGTCCGGCTCGGCGCGGGCGACGCGACGGTCGTCGTGCCGGACGGCGTCCCCGTCCGCGCCGAGGTGCAGGTGCTGGCGGGCAACGCGCGCTGGCACGTCGACGGCGACCGCCAGGAGATCGGCGGGGTCAGCACGCAACCGGTGACGTTCGACAACGACGAGGTCCAGGCGGGCGACGACCCGCTGCTCGTGCTGCAGGTCGAGGTCGGCGCCGGCCAGGTCACGATCGAGGAGGACTGATGAACGACGAGAACCGCCGCGACGACGAGACGCGGCCGCTCGGGGACGAGCTGTTCGAGCCCGCCCGCACGGAGCACCCGGCGTCCGCGGCGGACCCGACGGTCCCGCTCCCGGCCGTGTCGTCCGCGGCCGACAGCCGCACGACAACGCCGCTCCCGGCCGCGACGCCGCTCGCCGACGTCGGGGCCACCACGCCGCTGCCCACCGCGCCGTCGGTCGACCCGCTGTCGGTCGACGGACCGTCGGTCGACGCGCGGGCCGCGGGCGCCCCGTCTGCCGGTGCGCCGCCCCTCGGGGCGCCGCCCCTCGGGGCGTCGTCCCACGGCGCGCCCCCGACGACGTCGGGCGCCGGCCCGTCGTCGGCGGCCGGGCAGACCGGTCCCGGCGGGATCGCGGACCCCGGCCCGCTCCCGCGGCGCGGCCCGCGCGTCGCCACGATCGTGTGGGGCTTCGTCATCGTCGCCTTCGCCGTCGTGGTGCTGGCGGCCGCGCTCGGCGCCCGCGTCGACCTCGGGCTCGCGACGATCGTCGTGCTCGCCGCGGCGGGCGTCACGCTCGTCGTCGGGTCGATCGTCTCCGGCGCGCGACGACGTCGGGGCTGAGCCGCACCGGGACCTCCGGGCACGCCGAGGGCCGTGGCACGTCGTGCCACGGCCCTCGGTGTGCCCGAGCGACGCCGCCCCGCACGCTCTCCCCGGTGCGACCCGGTGGGAGCGGGTCCTCGGCGCCCGGACGGGCGGCCGGGACGGTCAGGGGGTCGGCTCGTCGCCCCGCCGCGTCGGGCCGTCGGCCCGGTGCTCGGGCGTGGTCGGCCCGGTGGTCGTCGTCGGGGTGTCGGGCGAGGCCGCGGGTGAGGAGCCCGGCGCGCTCGGCGTGCCCGTGCCGGCGGCACCGGTCGGCTCGACGGGCGTCGCGGTCGTGCCGGGTGCAGCCGCGCGGGCCTCGGCGCCGGGGGTCGAGAGCGCGGACGGGCGGCCGGGGGACGTCGGCTCGGGACGCACGGGAGGCGCCGTCGGCGACGGCTCGACGTGCCCCGGTGACGCGTGCGCGGGCGCGGCGTGCCGGCCGGAGTCCGACAGGTCGCCCGACGACGAGTAGCCGCCCGGGGTCTCGACGGCGACGCTCGGCCCGCCCGCGAGCCGCCGCAGCGCGATGCCGACGAGGATGAACAGGATGCCCAGCCCGATGACGAGGGCGCACACCCCGAACGCGACGACGGAGGTGAACAGCGACGCGCGCAGGAACGAGGCCGTCATGACGGTCTGGCGCGTCGGGTCGTCCTGGTCGAGCTCGGCGTAGGTCTTGCCGTCGCTCGCCTCGAGCGCGTGCTTGTTGATGACCTCCGCCTGCGCGTACGCGGTGAGCGGCCCGTTGACGTGGCGCCCCGCGAGGAACGACGCGTCGTCCGAGACGGTGATCTCCTCGGCGGAGAGCTGGTTCGACACGACGATCCATGTGCCGATGCCCGCGAGGAGAAGGATGATGCCCGCGATGATCGACACGAGGCCGATGCCCCGTGCCCCCTTCGTCGGTGTGACGGTGACGGTGCTCGACATGGCGCGTTCTCCCCTTCGTCAGGACCCACCTGCAACCGCCCGCGCGAGGCGGCCCGCGGGTGCGGGCCGGTCACGGGACGGTCGAACCACCCATACGGGGCCCACGGTAGCGACGGGAGACGCCCACCGCGCGGCGAACGCGCACCTCAGGGCGGGCGCGCACGTCAGGGCAGGCGCGGCGGCGACCGCACGGCCCGCCGAGGCCGGGATGGGAGGATGCGGTCCGTGCGCATCACCCACCTGACCGACTGCTACCTGCCGCTGCTCGGCGGCATCGAGACCCAGGTCGCGCGGCTCGCGCAGCAGCAGGCGGCCGCCGGTCACGACGTCGCGGTCGTCTGCACGACGCCCGCGCGCCCCGGCGCCCACGGCGTGTCGACCGAGCGGGACGGCGACGTCACGGTGCACCGGCTCGCCGCGCGCGTCCCGGGCGGCTACCCCGTGCACCCGCGCGCGCCGCACCACGTGGCGCGGATCGTGCGCGACGAGCGGCCCGACGTCGTGCACCTGCACATGGGCGTGCTGACGCCCTCCACGCAGGCGTCGCTGCGCACGGTCGTGCGCGCCGGGCTGCCCGCGGTCCTCACCGTGCACAGCGTGTGGGGCGGCGCCGAGCGCGCGTTCGCCGGGCTCGACCGCGTGGTCCGCTGGTCCCGCTGGCCCGTGCTGTGGTCGGCCGTGAGCGAGCTGACCGCCGCTCCCCTGCGCCGCATCGTCGGCGACCGGGGCGAGGTCGTGGTGCTGCACAACGGCCTCGACCTCGACGCGTGGCGCGTCCCCCGCACCGAGCGTGCCGACCGCATGGAGGGCGCGGCCGTCCACGTCGTGGCCGCGACGCGGTTCGCCCCGCGCAAGCGCGTGCTGCCGTTCCTGGAGGTCGTGCGCGACGCCGTCGCGCGCCTCCCCGAGGGGGCGCTCCACGTGACGCTCGCCGGGGACGGCCCCGAGCTGCCCGACGCGCGGCGCTTCGTCGCGGAGCACGGGCTGGGGTCGGTCGTGTCGCTCCCGGGGCGCCTCGACGCGACGGGCCTCCAGCGGCTCTACGCGCGCGCCGACGTGTTCGCCGCGCCCGCCGTCGAGGAGGCGTTCGGCATCGCCGCGCTCGAGGGCCAGGCCGCCGGGCTGGCGGTCCTCACCCGCTCGCAGTCGGGCGTCGCGGAGCGCCTCGCCGACGGCGTCGACGCGCTCGTCGCGGACGACGACCCCGGCCTCGCGGACGCGCTCGTGCGGCTCGCGACCGAGGACGGCCTGCTCGACCGGATCATCGCCCACAACCGGGACGTGCCGTCGTCGGCCGGCTGGCCCCGCGTGCTCGCCGACGTGGAGCGGGCATACGAACGGGCCGCGACGATCACCGTGGATCGTCGGGCCCGCCCGTCCCGCTAGGGGGTCACTCCCACTCGATGGTGCCCGGGGGCTTGCTCGTCACGTCGAGCACGACGCGGTTGACCTCGGAGACCTCGTTGGTGATGCGCGTCGAGATGACGGACAGCACGTCGTAGGGCAGGCGCGTCCAGTCGGCCGTCATCGCGTCCTCGGACGAGACGGGGCGCAGCACGATCGGGTGGCCGTAGGTGCGGCCGTCACCCTGGACGCCGACCGAGCGGACGTCGGCGAGCAGCACGACCGGGCACTGCCAGATCTCCTGGTCGAGGCCGGCCTTCGTGAGCTCCTCGCGCGCGATCGCGTCGGCGGCGCGCAGCGTCTCGAGGCGGTCCGCCGTGACCTCGCCGACGATGCGGATACCCAGCCCCGGGCCCGGGAACGGCTGCCGCGCGACGATCTCCTCGGGCACGCCGAGCTCGCGGCCGACCGCGCGGACCTCGTCCTTGAACAGCGTGCGCAGCGGCTCGACGAGCGAGAACTGGAGGTCGTCGGGCAGGCCGCCGACGTTGTGGTGGCTCTTGATGTTCGCCGCGCCCTCGCCGCCGCCGGACTCGACGACGTCCGGGTAGAGGGTGCCCTGCACGAGGAACTTCACCTCGGCGCCGTGCTCGCCCGCGTCCTCGACGATCTGGCGCGCCGCGTCCTCGAACACGCGGATGAACTCGCGGCCGATGATCTTGCGCTTCGTCTCCGGGTCGCTGTGCCCGGCGAGCGCGGTGAGGAACCGCTCCTTCTCGTCGCGGATCACGAGGTTGACGCCCGTCGCCGCGACGAAGTCGCGCTCGATCTGCTCGACCTCGCCCGCGCGCATCAGCCCGTGGTCGACGTGCACGCACGTGAGCTGGTCGCCCACCGCGCGCTGCACGAGCGCCGCGGCGACGGCGGAGTCCACGCCGCCCGAGAGCGCGCAGATGACGCGCGCGTCGCCGACCTGGGCGCGGATCGCCGCGACCTGGTCCGCGATGACGTTGCCGGGCGTCCAGTCCGGGGCGAGGCCCGCGCCGTCGTACAGGAAGTGTTCCAGCACGGTCTGGCCGTGCGCGGAGTGCTTGACCTCGGGGTGCCACTGCACGCCGTAGAGGCGACGCTCGCGGTCCTCGAACGCGGCGACCGGCGAGCCGGACGACGTCGCGAGGACCTCGAAGCCCTCGGGCGCGCGGTGCACGGCGTCGCCGTGGCTCATCCACGTGGTCTGGTTCTGCGGCGTGCCGTCGAGCAGCACGCCCGCGGCGCACACCTCGACCTCGGTGCCGCCGTACTCGCGCAGGCCCGTCTGGGCGACCTCGCCGCCGAGCGCCTTCGCCATGGCCTGGAAGCCGTAGCAGATGCCCATGACGGGCACGCCGGCCTCGAACAGCGCCGGGTCGACGAACGGGGCACCCGTGGCGTACACGGACGAGGGACCGCCCGAGAGGATGATCGCGGCCGGGTCCTTGGCGAGCATCTGCTCGACCGTGAACGTGTGCGGCACGATCTCGGAGTAGACGTTGGCCTCGCGCACGCGGCGCGCGATGAGCTGCGCGTACTGGGCGCCGAAGTCGACGACGAGCACGGGCCGCGGGGTCGAGGCCACCTCGGCGGTGGTGGGGGTGTCGGGAGCGGTGGCGGGTGACGTCACCCGTCCAGGATAGTCGCCGTGCGGCGAGGCTCGTCCCGCGTCTCAGGCGTCGGTGCGCGCGACGGCGCGCTCCAGGACCCGCTCGCGCAGGGCGCGGGCGGCGGCCTCCGGGTCGCTCGCCCCGGTGATCGCGCGCACCACCACGATCCGGGTCGCGCCCGCGTCGAGGACCGCGTCGAGCCGGTCCGCGTCGATGCCGCCGATCGCGAACCAGGGCGTCGCCGGCCGGGTCGCCGCGACGTCCCGCAGCAGGTCGAGGCCGACGGCGGCCCGTCCCGGCTTCGTCGGGGTCGCCCACAGCGGACCCACGCAGAAGTAGTCCACCGCCGGGTCGGCCTCCGCCGCGGCCGCCTGCGCGGCCGAGTGCGTGGACCGGCCGAGCACGGGCCCCGCGCCGAGCAGCGCCCGCACCGCCGGGACCGGCAGGTCGCCCTGGCCCATGTGCACGACCGGCGCGCCCGTGACCGACGCCACGTCCGCCCGGTCGTTCACGGCCCACAGCGCGCCGTGCTCCGTCGCGACCCGCGCGACGACCTCCTGGAGCTCGAGCTCGCGCGCGACGTCGAGCGTCTTGTCGCGCAGCTGCACGACGTCCACCCCGCCCGCGAGCGCCGCCCGCAGGAAGTCCTCGAGGTCGCCGCGCTCCTCGCGCGCGTCCGTGCAGAGGTACAGGCGGGCGTCGGCGAGCCGGGCGCGTGCGGCGTCCGCCGCCGACGGGGCGAGGGCGGCCGGGGTGGTGGAGGTCTCGGAGCTCACCCGCGGGAGCCTAGCCCCGGCGCGTCCGCCGCAGGAGGTACTGTGGCCGACAGCACGGGAGCCCCGCACGGGGCTGAGAGGGCGTCGCCGCCGACCGTCGAACCTGATCTGGGTCATGCCAGCGAAGGGAGCGCACATGAGCCTGTCCGTCCGCCCGTCCGCGGGTGGCTCCGCCGTGCCCGGCGAGGCACGCGACGTCGTCGTCGTCGGGGGCGGGATCGTCGGCCTCGCCGTCGCGTGGCGTGCGGCGCGCGCGGGCATGACCGTCACGGTGCTCGATCCGGCGCCGGGCGCGGGCGCGACGCACGCCGCCGCGGGGATGCTCGCACCGGTGACCGAGGCCGACTTCGGGGAGGAGGCCGCCCTGCGGCTCCACCTCGCGGCCGCCGCAGCGTGGCCCGCGTTCGCCGCGGACCTGCACGCGGCGACGGGGGCGGACGTCGGGCTGCGGACCTCCGGGACGCTCACCCTCGCCTACGACGCGGACGACCTCGCGCTGCTCCGTCGCGTCCTCGCCCTGCACGCGGTGCACGGTCTCGCGTCGCACGAGCTCACCGTCGCCGACGCGCGCCGCCGCGAGCCCTACCTCGGGCCGCGCGTCGCCGGGGCCGCGTGGGCGCCCGCGGACCACGCGGTCGACCCACGGGCGACGCACGCCGCGCTGCTCGCGGCGCTCGGCGGACGCGACGCCTCGGGCGCGAGCTCGGCCACCGGGGCGCGCGTCTGCGCGGCCGCGACCCGGCTCGCGCTCGACCCGGCCGGGCGCGTCGTCGGCGTGCACGACGACGC
>QAPD01000113.1 GCA_003052455.1 Sphaerisporangium cinnabarinum
GTGCACAGCCCCCGCACCGTCATCGGCTCCCCGGCCCGCACCGGCGCGGACAACATGTTCGGCGCGCCCGTGAGCGTCGGCGACGGCGCGTACACCGCCGCCGGGTCCGGCATCCGCCGCGACGTGCCCGCGGGCGCGCGCGGCGTGAGCGGCGGCCAGCAGCGCAACATCGAGGGCTGGGTCGAGCGCCGTCGCGCCGGCACGCCCGCCGCCGAGGCCGCGGCCGCCGCGCGCGCCGCGGACCCGGAGGCGCCCCCGCTCGGCGCGCAGGCGCAGGCCCAGCTCGCGGACCAGAGCGCCGCCGCGACGGCCGACCGCCCCACCCCGCCGCCGCCCGCGCCCGAGCTCGAGCACACGCTCGAGGCGCTGCGTGGCGGTCGCCCCGCCACCACGACAGACTGACCGCGACCGGCCAGCCGACCTCAGACCTCACCCCGCACCCGGAAACCCCACCGAAGGAACCCACTGGTATGAGCAGCACGATCGCCGGCAACGG
Organism: Sphaerisporangium cinnabarinum; assembly: GCA_003052455.1. GTDB lineage: Bacteria > Actinomycetota > Actinomycetes > Actinomycetales > Cellulomonadaceae > Cellulosimicrobium > Cellulosimicrobium cinnabarinum. The sequence goes on from QAPD01000113.1 coordinate 497, forward strand.
GGAGAAGTCCCTCGTCCTCGCCTCGGGGCGCGCGCACCCCGAGCTGGCCAACGACGTCGCGCGGGAGCTGGGCATCGACCTGCTGCCCACGACCGCGTACGACTTCGCGAACGGCGAGATCTACGTCCGGTTCGGCGAGTCGGTGCGCGGCTCGGACGTCTTCATCCTCCAGAGCCACACCGCGCCGATCAACCAGTGGATCATGGAGCAGCTGCTCATGGTCGACGCCGCGAAGCGCGCCTCGGCCCGCACGATCACGGTCGTGCAGCCGTTCTACGGGTACGCCCGCCAGGACAAGAAGCACCGCGGGCGCGAGCCGATCTCGGCCCGCCTCATGTCCGACCTGTTCACCGCCGCGGGCGCCGACCGCCTCATGAGCGTCGACCTGCACGCCGCGCAGACGCAGGGCTTCTTCGACGGGCCGGTCGACCACCTGTGGGCGATGCCGATCCTCACGGACTACGTGCGCTCGCGCGTCGACACGTCGAACGTCACGGTCGTCTCGCCCGACGCGGGCCGCATCCGCGTCGCGGAGCAGTGGGCCGCGAAGCTCGGCGGCGGGCCGCTCGCGTTCGTCCACAAGACGCGCGACGTCACGCGCCCGAACCAGGCGGTCGCGAACCGCGTCGTCGGCGACGTCGAGGGCCGCGACTGCGTGCTCGTCGACGACCTCATCGACACCGGCGGCACGATCGCCGAGGCCGTGCGCGTCATCCTCGCCGCGGGCGCGCGGTCGGTCATCGTGGCCGCGACGCACGGCGTGCTGTCCGACCCGGCGGCCCAGCGCCTGTCCGAGTGCGGGGCGAGCGAGGTCGTCATCACCGACACGCTGCCCATCGCGGCGGACAAGCAGTTCCCGCAGCTCACGGTGCTCTCCATCGCTCCGCTCATCGCGCGCGCGATCCGCGAGGTGTTCGACGACGGCTCGGTCACCTCGCTGTTCGACGGCAACAGCTGAGGCTCAGCCCAGCCACGCGGCCAGCGCGGCCCGCAGCCGGTCGCGCTCCGACGGCGTGAGCCGTAGGCGCGTCATGCGGGACCGCAGGGCGCGGGCGACGTCGTCGGGGAGGCCCTGCCCGGCCGGGGGCAGGGCACCCACGTCGTGCGCGAGCAGCACGTCGAGCACGTCGCAGCGGCCCGGGAGCGCCGGGAGGTCCGCCGCGAGGTGCGCGGCGGCGCGCACCCTCGCGGCCTCCTCGGGCGTCGTCCCGAGGAGCGCCGCCAGGTCGGGCGGGGGGACCGCCACGATCCGCTGCTCCGTCGTCAGGCCCCACGCGCGCAGGGCCGGCGCGTACCGGGCGAACGGGGCGACCGCGAGCAGGTCGAGGGGCTCCTGGCCGAACTCCGCGGCGTACTCCGGCCGCTCGCGGTACGCGGCCAGCATCGGGTCGTCGTGGAGCCACGCGCGCAGGTCGGCGAGCACGACCGCACGCCGCAGGTGGTCGGTCGTGCGGAGCGCGTCGGCGGCACCGAGCGGCGTCGTGCGGACGGCGTACGTGCACGCCAGGTTGTACTCGCCGGTCGGCGTCGTGGGAGAGGGCGGGCCCGCGTCGGCGTCGTCGGGGCCGCGGACCAGGGCGGCCCGGTAGGCGCGCCGCAGGCGCTCCCGGGGCGTCTCGGCCGGCCTGGCCGGCTCGCTCGGCTCGGTCCGCCCGCTCGGCTCCGTCCCCGGTGCCGCCGGCGCCCCCTGCGCCGCGACGGGCTCCAGCGCCCGGGCCGCGTCCTCCGCCTGGCGGTAGAGGCTCTCGACGGCGTCCTGGAGCCGGACGACGAGCGCGTCCTCCCGCCCCGCGGCACGCTCCACCGCGAGCGCCTCCAGCAGCGCGCGGACCGCGTCGACGGCGGTCGCGTCGAGCCTGCCCGCCGGGTCGTCCCCGTCGCGGCCCGGGGCGAAGCACGCGTTCACCGTCGTCGCGGCGCGCGAGTACTGGGCCCGCAGCCGCAGCGAGCGGTACCCGCTGCGGCCCGCCGTCCGTGCGACGAACCGGTCGAGCCAGCGGCCGTACGCGTCGAGGTCCTCGCGCAGGGTGTGGTGCCGGCCCTCGGCGTGCGCGAGGGCGACCTGGGCCAGGTCGTTGCGCGGGTCGACGTCGACGGCGCGCGCGAGGAGCTCCCGCTCCCGGTCCGGCGCGCCGGTGAGGTCGCTCTGGGCGACGTACTGGAGGGCGAGGCTGCGCCACGACGTCGCCCCGCACAGCCCCTCGAAGCCCGCGTGGTGGCGTGCGAGCGTCAGCAGCACGACGGCCGCGGCGGCGCGGTAGAGGTCGACCTGCGCCGCGGCGGAGGCCGACGTCGGGTCCTCGGGGTCGAACCGCAGGAGTTCCGCCCGGTCGAGCGCGGCGGAGCCCGCGGCCCGTCCGTTCCTCGTGACGACGACGGCCAGGTGGTCGGCGTCCCGCTCCTCGACCGTGACCCGCCAGGGGACCGACCCCACGACGCCCTGGGCCAGGCTGACGACCGCCTTGACGAACGCGCCCTGGGGCAGCTCGGACAGCGCGGACCCGCTGAGGGCGCTGATGTCCGTGCCGCGGGGCACCTCCAGGCCGCGCGGCGGCTCGGCGCCCAGCTCGCCCAGGAGCGCGACGAGGCGCGCCCCGCCCGTCCCCTCGTGCGACGTCGTCCGGTCGCCCGAGCGGCCCGACGTCACCTCGATCGTCAGCCGCAGCCGGGTCGCGAGGACCGTGGCGACGAGGAGCACGCCGAGCGCCGCCAGGACGGCCCCCGCCACGAGGGACCCCGCCGCGACGGGCCCTGCCGCGACGGTGCCCGGGCCCCCGAGGGCGCGGGCCGACAGCACGACGGCCGCGACCGCGGCGACGCCGGCCACGGCGGCCGCCCACGCCCACCAGCGGGTGCGGTCGTGGCCGGCACCCGGGGCGACGAGCCGCCAGAGGGCGAGCGCCACCGCCACGACACCGGCCACGAACCCGAGCACGAGGACCACCGCCGCGAGGGTCGTGCCCGCGACGCCCGAGGCCGCCCACGTGCTCGCGCCCGCGGCGGGGCCCCACACGAGGAGCGCCGCGCCGGCGACGAGGGCGCCCCACCCGGCGGCGCCCGCGCGCACGCGCTCGTCCGCGGACAGCACGGGCCAGCGCAGCGTCACGGGGACGACGAGCCGCGCGACGACGGCGAGCACGAGGACGCCGACGAGGAGCGCGAGCAGGGGCGGGCCCAGCGGCGACACCGCCTCGACGAACCCGTCCCAGGCGGACGCCGCGCGGTCCGGGACCGTCGTCTCCTCCTCCTGCGCCGCGCGGACCACGGCGGCGGCCCGCGCGTCCTGCGCGTCGAGCGCGAGCGCCTGCTCCGCGCGGGCCTGCGCGGCGGCCCAGGACTCGGCCTCCCCGGACGTCGGCCGCGCCCCGCCGGGCTCGAGGGCCTCCGCCTCGGCGGCGAGCGTCGCGGCGGTGTCCCGCGCGGCGACCCCCGCGTCCCGC
>QAPD01000114.1 GCA_003052455.1 Sphaerisporangium cinnabarinum
CGGCGCCGTCCGCCCCGGCCGCGCCGTCCGCCCCGGCCCCGCAGAGCCCGGCTCCCGCCCCGGCACCGGCTCCGGCCCCCGCTCCCGCGCCGGCGCCGGCTCCCGCCCCAGCGCCTGCCCCGGCTCCGGCGCCTCAGCCCACTCCTGCCCCGCCGCCCGTCGTCACGCCGCCGCCCGGCACGGGCGTCGGGAACGGCGCCCAGGGCCAGGCCGCCGTCGCGTGGGCGCGCACGAAGATCGGCGCGCCGTACGTGTTCGGCGGCACCGGGCCGGGCTACGACTGCTCGGGCCTCACGTCCCGCGCGTGGGCCGCCGCGGGCGTCGACATCACCCGGACGTCGCGCTCGCAGTACCAGCGCGTGCAGAAAATCCCCTACGACCGCCTCCGCCCGGGCGACCTCATCTTCTACGCCAACGACACGTCGAACCCGTCGACCATCCGCCACGTCGCGATGTACACCGGCGGCGGGATGATGATCGAGGCGCGGCAGCCCGGCAGCCCCGTGCACGAGGTCGCGATGCGCTGGGCCGACGCGATGCCGTACGCGGGCCGGCCGTAGCCCCACCGCACGGCGCTCCGCCGCACGACGCCCGTCCGGCCCGGCCCGCGGCGGGCGCGCGAAGCCCGTGACGCACGACGGCGGCCGCCCACCTCGCGAGGTGGGCGGCCGCCGTCGTGCGGGAGGACGAGCCGGTCAGTGGCCCGGCGTGTGGTACCCGGAGTCGATGGCGCGCTGCAGGGAGCGCTCGATCTCGGCCTCGGCGTCGGCGCGGCCGACCCAGTGGGCGCCCTCGACGGACTTGCCGGGCTCGAGGTCCTTGTAGACCTCGAAGAAGTGCTGGATCTCCAGGCGGTGGAAGTCGGACACGTCGTCGATGTCCTGGCGCCACGCGGCACGCTGGTCGCCCGTCGGGACGCACAGCACCTTGTCGTCGCCGCCGGCCTCGTCACGCATGCGGAACATGCCGAGCGCGCGGCAGCGGATCAGGCAGCCCGGGAACGTGGGCTCCTCGAGCAGCACGAGGGCGTCCAGCGGGTCGCCGTCCTCGCCGAGCGTCCCCTCGATGAACCCGTAGTCGTCGGGGTAGCGGGTCGAGGTGAAGAGCATGCGGTCGAGGCGGATGCGACCGGTCGCGTGGTCCACCTCGTACTTGTTGCGCTGCCCCTTGGGGATCTCGATCGTGACGTCGAACTCCACTGCTTCCTCCAGTCGTACCGGCACCGCGGCGCTCGGGCGGTGGCTGGTGTCGGATGATCGACGGACGACGCCGTCGTGCGGGAACTAGTGTGACACGGGACGTCCGCCCACAAGAGTCCGTACGGCCCTGGGCGGGCGACGCCGTGAGTGATAATGCGCACGTGCCCGCGGCCCCGGTGCCGGGTCGGACGACCGGCGACCGGTCGGGACGGGCGGACGGACGACGCGCCCCGGCGGCCGGGGCGGACCGAGGGAGAGGTATGGGCTGGGCGACGCGCACGGGCGTGGCCGTCGGCGTGGTGCTCGCGCTCGCGGGCGGGTACGCCGCGGCCGACGCCTACGACGTCGTCCCGGGGGTGCTGACGCTCGAGCCGCCCGTCCCCGAGCCGCCGCCGTTCCCGCAGGCTCCGGGCGCCGTCGCCGCCCCGCCGCTCGAGGTGGAGCTGCCGACGCTCGACGACGCGGCGCCGGTCCCCGCGACCGGCGCGGTGCAGGCCCTCGTGGACGGGCTCGTCGCGGACACGCGGCTCGGCCCGCGCGTGGGCGTCCTCGTGACCGACGCGATGACCGGCGACGTGCTGGGCTCCAGCGGCGAGAACGTCGGGCACGTCCCGGCGTCGACCCTCAAGACGTTCACCGCCGCGGCGGCGCTCACCGCGCCGGGAGCGCACACCACGCTGCCCACCCGTGCCGTGCTCGAGGGCCAGGAGACGGTGTACCTCGTGGGCGGGGGCGACATGATGCTCGCGGCCGGCGCCGGGGACCCGACGGCGGTCAACGGCCGGGCCGGGCTCGGCGACCTGGCCGCGCAGGTCGCGGGCGAGCTGCGGCTGACGGGCCGCACGACGGTCTCGCTGCGCCTCGACGACACGCTGTTCACCGGGCCTGCCGTCGCGCCGACCGTCGACCCGGCCAGCGTGCGCAACGGCTACGTCGCGCCCGTCGCCGCGCTCGCGGTGAACATCGCGCGCCTCACCGACGAGGAGTACGCGCCGCGCGCCGAGGACCCGGCCCTCGCCGCGGCCGACGCGTTCGTGGCCGCGCTCGCGCAGGAGGGCGTGACCGTCTCCGGGGACGTCGTGCGGGCCCCGGCGCCGAGCGAGGGGCGCACGGTGGGCGAGGTGGAGTCCGCCCCGCTCGGCGACGTCGTCGCGTACCTGCTCCAGCACTCGGACAACACGATCACCGAGGTCGTCGGCCGGGTCGTCGCGCTCGAGGCGGGCCTGCCCGGATCGGGGGCCGGCGCGACGCAGGCCGTGCGGGCGGCGGTCGAGGGCCTCGGCGTCGACCTCACGGGCGCGACGCTCGCCGACCTGTCCGGGCTCGGCGACGGCTCCGTCGTCACGCCCGCGCAGCTCGACGAGGTGGTGGGCCTCCTGGCCGACCCCGCGCAGCCGCGGCTGCGGCCCGGCGCGGTGGGCCTGCCCGTCGCGGGGCTGTCCGGGACGCTCGGCGAGCGCTACCTCGCCAACGCGGGCCGCGGCGTCGTGCGCGCGAAGACCGGCAGCCTGCCGAACGTCACGTCGCTCGCCGGGACGGTCGTCACCGCCGACGACCGCCTCCTCGTGTTCTCCCTCATGGCCGACGCCGTCCCCGACGGCGGCACCTACGGCGCGCGCCTGATCCTCGACGACTTCGTCGCGTCGCTCGCGGAGTGCGGCTGCACCGCTTGACGGGCCGCGCCACGGCCGGGGGTGCGCTCCCGGTTCAGGTGCCGTGCGTCGAGCCCGCCCGCCCTCGACCTCGCGGACCCCGCCCACCTCGCGACGAGCGGGTTACCGTGGGCCGGTGACTCTCGTCGAGCAGGACGGCCGTCCCCACGGCCCGTCGCGCGGCGACCGGTCGGTCGTCGACTGGTCCGCCGCCGCGCAGATCGCCGGGCGCCTCGCGCGCCCGGGGCCGCAGGCGTCGCGCGCCGAGCTGGCCGACCTCGTCGAAGGGCTGCGCACCGCGGCGGGCGAGGCCGTCCCGCACGTGCTCGACGTGACCCGCATGACGCCCGTCGCGGGGACCCCGCAGACGCTGGGCACGGTGCACGTCGTGGACCGGCCGCGCTGGGCGCGCGCCAACACCGAGATCATGGCGTCGCTCACCACGGGCGTCACCGAGGCGCTCGTGGGGGAGAGCGGTCGCGTGCCGCAGGCGACGGCCCTCGTCGGCGCCGCGCAGGTGGGGTCGGTCCTCGCGGTCCTCTCGAGCCGGGTCCTCGGCCAGTTCGACCCGTACAGCGGGCAGGCGGCGGCAGGGGCCGGCCCCGGCCGGCTCGTGCTCGTCGCGCCCAACGTGCTCCAGGTCGAGCGCGCGCTCGACCTGCGGCCCGCCGACTTCCGGCTCTGGGTGTGCCTCCACGAGCAGACGCACGCCCTCCAGTTCGCCGCCGCGCCGTGGCTCGCGGACCACCTGCGCACGCGCGCCGGTGACCTGCTCACCGAGCTCTCCGCGTCGTCGCGGCGCCTCGCCGAGGCCCGTCTGCGCGACAAGCTCGTCGCGGTGGGGCGCGCCGTCCTGCACGCGGTGCGCGGCGAGGGCACGACCCTCCTCGACGGCCTCCTCACGCCCGAGGAGCAGGACCGGCTCGCCGACGTCACGGCCGTCATGGCGCTCCTGGAGGGGCACGCGGACGTCGCGATGGACGCCGTCGGGCCCCGCACCGTGCGCACGGTGCGCAGCATCCGCCGCAAGTTCGACGCGCGGCGCGACGGCGAGGGCAGCTCCGGCCTCGACGTCGTGCTGCGGCGCCTGCTCGGGATGGACGCCAAGATCGCCCAGTACCGCGACGGGGCCGCGTTCGTCCGCGCCGTCGAGAAGGACGTCGGGCGCGACGGCTTCAACGCCGTCTGGGCGTCGCCGGAGAACCTGCCCACGGCCCGCGAGATCGCCGACGCGCGCGCCTGGGTGCGCCGCGTGCACGGCTGAGCCGTGGGCGGGCCGGCGCCGGTCGTCGCCGCCGCGCGCCACGCCGTGCGCGGCGCGCTCGCCGACCTGCCCCCGGGGGAGACGGTGCTCGTCGCCTGCTCCGGCGGCGCGGACTCGACGGCGCTCGCGGCCGCCACG
>QAPD01000115.1 GCA_003052455.1 Sphaerisporangium cinnabarinum
CGGGTCGCCGGTCGCGACCGCGCCCGACGGGCGCGCGACGGACGACGGGAGCCCGGCGACCGAGCCGGCGACCGGCGAGCCCGTGGCCGGTCCGCGCGCGGCCGACGCCTCCGGGACGGTGCCGCCCGGGTCGTCGGGGGCGACGTCGTCGGGCACGCCGGGCTCGACACCCCGCGCGAGCTGACCGTTCCCGGCGGCGCGCCCAGCACGCCGCGGCCGCGTCAGAGCTTGCGCAGGCGGACGCGCTGCACCGAGTGGTCCGAGCCCTTCGTGAGGACCAGGGTGGCGCGGCCGCGCGTCGGCAGGATGTTCTGCTCGAGGTTCGGCGCGTTGATCGCGTCCCAGATGGACTTCGCCCGCTCCACCGCCTGCTCGTCCGTGAGGTCGGCGTAGCGGCGGAAGTACGACTCGGGGCGCGCGAACGCCGTGCGGCGCAGCGCGAGGAACCGGTCCACGTACCACTGGCGGATGTTGCGCGTGCGGGCGTCGACGTAGATCGAGAAGTCGAAGAAGTCCGACACGGCGACGGTCGACTCGTCGTGCGCGCTGGGGCGGGCCGGCTGGAGCACGTTGAGGCCCTCGACGACGAGGACGTCGGGCTTGCGCACCACGGTCTCGGCCCCCGGCACGATGTCGTACGTGAGGTGGTCGTAGACGGGAGCCCGCACCTCGGCGTGGCCCGCCTTGACCTTGGACAGGAACCGGATGAGCGCGCGACGGTCGTAGGACTCGGGGAACCCCTTGCGGTCCATGAGCCCTCGGCGCGCGAGCTCCGCGTTGGGGTAGAGGAAGCCGTCGGTCGTGATGAGCTCGACGCGCGGGGTCTCCGGCCAGCGGGCCAGCATCTCGCGCAGCACGCGTGCCGTCGTCGACTTCCCGACGGCGACCGAGCCCGCCACGCCGATCACGTAGGGCGTGTTGCCGGTCTCCTCGCGCAGGAACGTCGACGTCGCCTCGTGCAGGCCGGACGTCGCGGTGACGTAGAGGTTGAGCAGGCGCGACAGCGGCCGGTACACGGCGTCGACCTCCGCGAGGTCGATCGGGTCTCCGAGGCCGCGCAGGCGGGCGACGTCGTCGTCGGTCAGCGGCAGCGGCGTCGACTCCGACAGGCGGCTCCACACGGCCCGGTCGAGATCGACGTACGGCGAGGACGACGGCGCGGCCAGGTGGGCCCGCAGGAGGTCGGACGGGTCGTCGGCGGGGGAGGACACCCGCCCGATTCTGCCGGATGCGCGCCCGTGCCGGTGCACGGGGCGTCCTTGCGCCCCGACTGCGCCCCGACTGCGCCCCGACTGCGCCCCGACCGCGCCCCGCGGGGCGTCCTCCGCGGGGCGCCTCACCGGGCGCCGTCGGGTCCGCGTGCTGCCCGACGACGGCGCGGTGCCGGCTCGACGACGGGGCCCGGGCCGGGGAGCGCGAGGTCGGGCAGGCGGGCCATGAGGGCGAGCGCGTCGGCCGGGGCGTGGGCGTCGACGTCGTTGTCGAGGTAGACCTCGACGTCGTGGCCCGCGGCGTGCCAGGTGCGGACGCGCTCGGCCCACGCGTCGAGGACGTGCGGCCGGTAGCCGCTGCGGTAGAGCTCCTGGTCGCCGTGCAGGCGCACGTACACGAGCGGGCTCGTGACCGCCTCGACGAGCGGCCACCGGCCCGCGCCGTCCGAGACGGCGAACGCCACCCCGTGCCGGCGCAGGAGGTCGAGCGCCTCCGGGGTGGCGAACGACGCGTGCCGCGGCTCGAGCGCGTGCACGAGCGGGCGGTCCGCGTCCGTCTCCGTCCAGGCGGGCGCGCGCAGGCGGTCGTCGTGCTCCTGCGCGAGCCGCGCCGCCGCGCCGGTGGTGCGCGGCAGGAGCGTGAGGAACGCGTCGAGCAGGTCGTGGTCGAAGGCGGTGCGCGCCGGGAGCTGCCACAGGACGGGCCCGAGCCTGCTCCCGAGCGCGAGGACGCCGCTCGCGAAGAAGTTGGCGAGCGGCGTCCGCACGTCGCGCAGCCGTTTCATGTGCGTGACGAAGCGCGGGCCCTTGACCGCGAACGTGAAGCCCTCGGGTGTCTGGTCGCGCCACGCGACGAACGACGACGGCCGCTGCATCGAGTAGAACGACCCGTTGAGCTCGACGGCGGGGAAGAGCGAGGCGACGTGCTCGAGCTCGCGGCGCTGGGGGAGTCCCGCGGGGTAGAACGGTCCGCGCCAGTCGGCGTACCGCCACCCCGAGAGACCGATCCGGACGGTGGGCACGAGCACCAGCCTCGCGGCGACGCGCGTCGCACGCCCGGCGAACGCGGCGCGGACCAGCACGGGACGAGAACCCGGCAGGCGACGAGGACGCGCGCGCCGCGCACCTCCGATTAGGCAGCGGACCTCACGAAGAACCGCGGGATCGCGCGGCCCCGAAGGGGTGCAGGTCCGTGGCTAGACTCGATCACCATGTGCGGAATCGTGGGCTACGTGGGCCCTGGAACCATGGTCGGAGAGGCCTCGGGGCGACCCCTCGACGTCGCTCTCGAAGGACTCGGACGGCTCGAGTACCGCGGCTACGACTCGGCCGGGGTCGCGCTCGTCGCGCCCGGTGTCGACGCGGTCGCGTTCGCGAAGAAGTCGGGCAAGCTCGCGAACCTCGTGCAGGAGATCGAGACGCACCCCCTGCCCGCGGCCACCGCGTCGATCGGCCACACGCGGTGGGCGACGCACGGCGGCCCGACGGACACCAACGCGCACCCCCACCTCGCGGACGACGGCCGCCTCGCCGTGATCCACAACGGCATCGTCGAGAACTTCGCGACCCTCAAGGCCGAGCTGCTCGCCGAGGGCGTGACGTTCCGGTCCGAGACGGACACGGAGGTCGCGGCGCAGCTCCTCGCGCAGGCGTACCGCGACACGAAGGACCTCACGCTCGCGATGGGCCGGGTCGCGCGACGGCTCGAGGGCACCTTCACGCTCCTCGCCGTGCACGCGGACGCCCCCGACACGGTGGTGGGCGCGCGGCACGACTCGCCGCTCGTCGTCGGGCTGGGCGAGGGCGAGAACTTCCTCGGCTCCGACGTCGCGGCGTTCATCTCCCACACCAAGGAGGCGCTCGAGCTCGGGCAGGACCAGATCGTCACGATCACCCCGACGTCGGTCGAGGTGACCGACTTCGACGGCAACCCCGCCGAGGCGAAGCGCTACACGGTCGACTGGGACGCGGCCGCCGCGGAGAAGGGCGGCTTCTCGTCCTTCATGGACAAGGAGATCCACGACCAGCCGCACGCCGTCGCCGACACGCTGCTCGGCCGCACGGACCCGTCGGGCAAGCTCGTGCTCGACGACCTGCGCATCGACGAGGCCGTGCTGCGCTCGGTCGACAAGATCATCGTCGTCGCGTGCGGCACGGCGGCGTACTCGGGCCACGTCGCGAAGTACGCGATCGAGCACTGGTGCCGCATCCCGGTCGAGGTCGAGCTCGCGCACGAGTTCCGCTACCGCGACCCGATCGTCGACGAGAAGACGCTCGTCGTGGCCGTGACCCAGTCCGGCGAGACGATGGACACGCTCATGGCCGTGCGCCACGCGCGCGAGCAGGGCGCGAAGGTCGTCTCGATCGTCAACACGCACGGGTCGACGATCCCGCGCGAGTCCGACGCCGTGCTCTACACGCACGCCGGCCCGGAGATCGCGGTCGCCTCGACGAAGGCGTTCCTGTCGCAGATCACCGCCGCGTACCTCCTGGGCCTCTACCTCGCGCAGCTGCGCGGGAACAAGTTCCCCGACGAGATCTCGGCCATCCTCGAGGACCTGCGCGAGATGCCGCGCAAGATCCAGACGGTCATCGAGCGCGGCGAGTACGTGCGCGCGACCGCCCGGTCGATGAAGGACGCCTCGTCGGTGCTGTTCCTCGGGCGCCACGTCGGGTTCCCCGTCGCGCTCGAGGGCGCGCTCAAGCTCAAGGAGCTCGCGTACATCCACGCGGAGGGCTTCGCGGCGGGCGAGCTCAAGCACGGGCCGATCGCGCTGATCGACGAGGGGCAGCCGGTGTTCGTCGTCGTGCCGTCGCCGAAGGGCCGCGAGGGCCTGCACTCCAAGGTCATCTCGAACATCCAGGAGATCCGGGCGCGCGGTGCGCGCACGCTCGTCATCGCCGAGGACGGGGACGACGCCGTGCGCCCCTACGCGGACGAGATCTTCTGGATCCCCGAGTCCCCGACGCTGCTCTCGCCGCTGCTGGCCGTCGTGCCGCTGCAGATCTTCGCGATGGCGCTCGCGACGGCGAAGGGTCTGGACGTCGACCAGCCGCGCAACCTCGCGAAGTCGGTCACGGTCGAGTAGCCCTCCCGCCCCCGGCCCCCGCCCACGCGCCGACCAGGTGGTCCTGGTTCGTCCGCTCTCCCGGACGAACCAGGACCACCTGCTCGTGGAGGCGGGGAGGCCTGGTCGCCGCCGTAGGGTGGGCGCATGATCAAGGGCGTGGGGATCGACGTCGTGGACGTCGCGCGGTTCATGGAGACCCTGGAGCGCACGCCCCGGCTCCGCGAGAAGCTGTTCACCGAGGCCGAGCGGGACCTGCCGCCCGCGTCGCTCGCCGCGCGGTTCGCCGCGAAGGAGGCCATCGCCAAGGCACTGGGCGCCCCGGCGGGCATGCGCTGGCACGACGCGACCGTGCACCGCGTCGTCGGCGGCCCGCCGGAGGTCGAGATCACGGGCACGGTCGCGGCACGCGCCGACACGCTCGGCATCACGGCGTGGCACCTGAGCATCTCGCACGACGCCGGCATCGCCTCGGCCATGGTCGTCGCGGAGGGCTGACCCCCATCCTGCCGAACATGCGGTTACTGCCCGCCAGCGCGGCTGGACGGGCTCGAACCGCATGGTGGACGGCGACCATGGCCACGTCGGAGCCGTCCACAGGACGCGACGTCGGGGAAGCGTCCACAGGTCGCTCCCTTGGCCCGACGGCGACGGTGCCTCGTGCAGTGGGGTGGCACCCGTGCGTCGTGCCCAGATCCCGCAGACCCTTCTCGACGTCGCCGCCGGTCAGGGCGGCCTCGTCTCCACCGTCCAGTGCCGAGGCCACGGCCTGAGCGACAAGGACGTCGCCGGCCTGACGCGGCGGGCGACCCTCGTGCGCGTGACCCGGGGCGTCTACGACGTCGGTGCCGCCCCGCTCACCGACCGGTCGTGGGACGAGCGCCGAGCCCGGGCTGCCTGGACCGGCCTGCTCGCCTTCGGCGAGGACGCGGTGGCGGTCGGGTCCTGTGCGCTCGTCCTCCACGGCGTCCGCGGGCTGCCGCCGACCGTCCGGCCCGAGGCAGCCGTCCTGCGGGGGCGCAACCGGCTCGACCGCGACGGGATCGCGCTGCGGCAGTTCGACGCGGGCATGACGACCACCGAGATCCGGGGCAGGCGGGTCGCGACGCTCGACTGGGCGCTCGCGCAGGCTGTCCCCGAGCTCCCGCGCGCGAACGGCCTCGCCGTGCTCGACTCCGTCCTCCACCAGGGCCTCACGGACGCGGACGGGCTGCGCCATGCGCACGAGCACGCGCGCGGGAGACGCGGTGTCGCGAGCCGGCACACGCTGTGGGAGATGGCCGACGGGCGGGCCGAGTCACCGCTCGAGTCCTTCGCCCGACTCGACTGCGTCGACGAGGGCGTCGCGCCGCACACGCTGCAGCTCCCCGTCCACGACCACGGCGGGAGGGTCGTCGCACGGGGCGACCTGGCCTGGCGCTACCGCGACGGGCGGTGGCTCGTCGCCGAGCTGGACGGTCAGGACGTCCACAGCACTCCGCGGGCGGTGTTCTCCGACCGAGCCCGGCAGAACATGCTCGTCGCGACGGGGCGGATCGACGTGCTGCGCTTCACCGGTCGAGACGTCGGGACGATCGGGCGCGCCGTCCGAGCGGCCTTGCACGGGAACGGCTGACAGACATCCGCCGAGCATGTGGTTGTGGCCCGTCGGATCGCGCTGACGGGCCACAACCACATGCTCGGCGGGGTGTCGGGGGGAGGTCAGCGCTGGAGGGCCGGGATGACCTGGCGCTGGAAGAGCTCGAGCTGGTCGCGGTCGGTCGCGGCGAAGGGGAAGTAGCCGATCGCGTAGCCGAGGCCCTGGGCGCGCAGCGCTGTGAGGGTCTCGACGATCTGCTCCGGCGTCCCGACGAGGGGGCCGTTCCGCCACGACGCGATGCTGTCGTCCGCCTTCTCGGGGAAGTACCGGCGCGCGTGCTCCTCGACCCGGGCGAGGCGGTCCGCGACGTCCTGCTCGGTCTCGCCGATGACGACGTTGTAGTTGGCCGACCGCGTGATCTCCCCGAAGTCGCGGCCCAGGTCGCGGCAGTGCTGCTCGAGCACCGCGGACTTGTGGGCGAAGCCCTCCGGCGAGCCGTCGAAGTTCGTGTACTGGGCGTGCTGCGCCGCGATGCGCAGCGTCTTCTTCTCGCCCCCGCCGGCGATCCACAGGGGGATGCTCGGCACGGCGCCCTCGCCGTCGACCGCGACCCGCTGGAGGGGCTGCGGGTAGCACAGGGCGCCGTCCACCTGGTAGCGCTGGCCCTCGAACGTGCCCGACGACCCGGTCCGCCACATGCGCGCCATGATCTGCACGCCCTCGTCGAGCGCGCGCAGGCGCTCGCCCGCGCTGGGGAAGCCGTACCCGTACGCGCGCCACTCGTGCTCGTACCAGCCCGCGCCGATGCCCATCTCGAGACGGCCCCCCGAGACGTGGTCGACCGTCGCGGCGACCTTCGCGAGGTAGGTCGGCTCGCGGTACGCCATGCACGTGCACATCTGGCCGAGGCGCACGCGCTGCGACGCCGCGGCGAACGCCGCCATGAGCGTCCACGCCTCGTGGGTCGCCTCGGTGCTCGGGGTCGGGGTCGTGTGGAAGTGGTCGTAGACCCACACGCCGTCCCACGCGAAACCGCCGCCGGGCAGGGGCTCGCCCGCCGCCGCGTTGTCGGCGTAGTGGAGCAGGGAGAGCATCGTCTTCCAGTGGTCCTCGGGCGCGACGTCGACGAGGTCGTAGCGCCAGCCCTGCGGGATGAAGAGTCCGAATCGCATGCTCGTCACCCTATGCGGGCCCGCGCCGCCCGCAGCGCGCCCGCGGGGACCGTCTCAGCCCTCGGCCGTCACGACGACCCAGGCATGCCGGGAGCGCGGGCGCCGCGCGCAGGCGGCCGCGGCGACCGGTGGGCAGGATGAGGTCATGATCGAAGCCTGGTCCGTCGCCGACGTCCGCGCGGCCGAGGAGCCCTTGCTCGCCGCGGGCGTCCCGCTCATGGAGCGGGCGTCGTTCGCGCTCGCCACGGTCGTCGCGCGCGACCTCGCCCGACGGCGGTCGGTCACCCTGCCCGACGGCGGCCGCCGCGACGGGCGCGTGACCGGCGCCCGGGCGATCCTGCTCGTCGGCTCGGGCAACAACGGCGGGGACACGCTGCACGCGGGCGCGTACCTCGCGCGCCGCGGCGTCGAGGTGCTGGCCGTGCTCACGGGCGAGCACGCGCACGCCGGCGGTCTCGCGGCGCTCCGGGACGCGGGCGGGCGCGTGGAGGTGCTCGTCGGCAGCCCCGACGGCGCGGCGCACGGCGACCGCCACCACGACCACCTCGACCCGCACGTCGCCGACCGGGTCGCCGCCCAGGCGGCGCGCGCCGACGTCGTGCTCGACGGCCTCGTCGGGATCGGCGCCCGGGGCGCGCTGCGCGGGGTCGCGGCGGACCTCGTGGCGCGCCTCACCGCGGTGCTCGACGGCGGCCCCGCGCACGGTCCCGAGGGCCTCGGTCGCCCGTGGGTCGTCGCGGTGGACGCGCCGAGCGGCATCGGGGTCGACGACGGCACCGTCCCGGGTCCGGTGCTGCGGGCCGACCGCACGGTGACGTTCGGCGCCGCCAAGCCGGGGCTGCTCCTGCCGCCCGCGACGCACCTCGCGGGGCACGGCGCGGTCGTCGACATCGGCCTGCGCCTCGGCGCACCCGCCGACGACGCGCCCGCCCCGGACGCAGCCGGACCCGGCGCGCCCGCCCCGGACCGGGGGACCGCGAGGCCGGTCGTGCGCCGGCTCGAGCCGGCGGACGTCGCCGCGCTCTGGTCCGTGCCCGGCGCGACCGACCACAAGTACACGCGCGGCGTCGTCGGCGTCGTGGCGGGCACGCCGACCTTCCCGGGCGCGGCGGTGCTCGTCACGACCGCCGCGGTCCGCACCGGTCCGGGCATGGTGCGCTACCGCGGGCCCGACGACGCCACGCGCGCCGTGCTCGCGGCCCGCCCCGAGGTGGTGCCCGCCGCGGGCCGCGTCCAGTCCTGGGTGCTGGGCCCGGGCGTCCCGGCGGTCCCCGGCCCGGACGACGACCCGGTCGACGACGGCGGCCAGCACGAGCGCGTGCGGACCGCGCTCGCCGCCGCCACGACGACCGCCGCGAGGACGACCGCCGCCACGACGACCGCTGCGACGACCCCCGACGCGACGCCGGAGCGCGTGCCCGCGGTCGTCGACGCCGGGGCCCTGTCCCTGCTGCCCGACCGGTGCCCGCCGTCGGTCGTGCTCACCCCGCACGCCGGGGAGCTCGCGACGCTCCTCCGGGCGCACGGCGACGACGTGACACGGGCCGACGTCGAGGCCGAGCCTCTGCGCTGGGCGCGCCGCGCGCACGAGGCCACCGGCGCGACGGTGCTGCTCAAGGGGTCGGCGACGGTCGTCGTCGGGCCGGAGGGAGCGTGGTCCCAGGCGGACGCGCCCGCGTGGCTCGCGACCGCGGGCGCGGGCGACGTCCTCGCCGGGATCCTCGGCACGCTGCTCGCGGCGCACGCCGAGCGCGTCGTGCGGGAGGCGGGCCTCGCCGCGCGGCTGGCCGCGGCGGCCGCCGTCGTGCACGGTCTCGCCGCGGAGCGCGCGAACCCGGGCGGTCCCGTCGCGGCGCTCGACGTCGCGGACGCGGTCCCGGGCGTCGTCGCGGAGCTGCTCGCCGCGCGCTGAATCGTGCCCACGGCGCGCCTCACCGCGCGTCGACCACGCCGGTTGCGTCCGCGCGCCGACCACGCCGGTCGCGCCCGCGCCCGACCGCACCGTCTGCGCACCCCACCCCACCCCGCCGCACCCCACCGCGCGCGACCCGCACCGACGGGAGCACCGCCGGTACCGTGGTGGGCGTGGTCCCCCTCCCCGTGCGCGACGGCCTCAACCCGACGCGCCTCGTGCTGCCGCACGACGCCGAGAGCGTCGCGCGGTACCCGCGCACGCTCGACTACGTGCGCGACCGCTTCCCCGACGACGCCGCGCGTCTCGCGGAGAAGGTCGCCGCCGGCGAGGTCGTCGACGGGCGCGGGCGCCCGGTCGACGCGCGCACCCCGTACGAGCCGCGCGGGTTCGTGTTCCTCTACCGCGACCCGCCCGTCGAGCCGGACGTGCCGTTCGAGGTCCGGGTGCTGCACCGCGACCGGGACCTGCTGGTCGTCGACAAGCCGCACTTCCTCGCGACCATCCCGCGCGGGTCGTACGTCGCGCGGTCGGTGCTGGTGCGGCTGCGCCGCGACCTCGACCTGCCCGAGCTCAGCCCCGCGCACCGCCTCGACCGCGTGACCGCGGGGGTCCTGCTGCTCACGCTGCGCCCGCAGGTGCGCGGCGCGTACCAGGAGCTCTTCGCGCGGCGCGAGGTGCGCAAGACCTACGAGGCGGTCGCGCCGTGGGACCCGTCGCTCGACCTCCCCGCGACCGTGCGCAGCCGGATCGTCAAGCGCCGCGGCGTCATGCGGGCGGAGGAGGTCGACGGCGAGCCGAACGCGGAGAGCCGCGTCGACGTGCTCGAGACCGACCCGGCGCGCGGGCTCGCGCGCTACCGGCTCGAGCCGCACAGCGGCAGGACGCACCAGCTCCGCCTGCACATGGCGCGGCTCGGCGTGCCGATCGTGCACGACAACTTCTACCCCGAGCCGTACGACGTCTCGCCCGAGGACTACTCGCGCCCGCTCCAGCTCGTCTCGCGGTCGCTCGCGTTCACGGACCCGTTCACGGGTCGCGAGCGCCGCTTCGCCACGGACCGTGCGCTCTCCGCGTGGTGACGCGCGGGTGAGAGAATCGACGACCGTGAGCGACACCCAGCGCACGACCTCGGCCGGCACACCCGCCGGCGCCCCTGGCACCGTCCCGACCGGCGCGCGGGCGGGCTCCTCCGCGGACCCCGCCCCGGCACCCCGCGCGGGCGGCCCCGACGGCCCGGACCCCCACGTCCACCCGGCCCGCGCCGTGGTCGACCTGGCGGCGGTGCGCGACAACGTGCGCGCGCTCGCGGACCTGGCGCCGTCGTCCGAGGTGATGGCCGTGGTCAAGGCGGACGCGTACGGGCACGGGCTGGTCGCGACCGCGCTCGGGGCGCTCGCGGGCGGTGCGACGTGGCTCGGGACGGCGCAGCCGGGCGAGGCGCTCGCGCTGCGGGCGGCGGGCGTCGGCCCGGACCGGGCGCGCGTGCTCACGTGGCTCTACCCGCCGGGCGCGCCGCTGCGCGAGCTCGTCGAGGCGGACGTCGACGTGTCGCTCGCCGCGCGCTGGGCCGTGGACGAGGTCGTCGCGGCGGCGCGGGCCGCGGGCCGGACGGCGCGCGTGCACCTCGCGGTCGACACGGGCCTGGGCCGCAACGGGATCATGCCGGCCGACCTGCCGGACGTTCTCGACGCCGTCGCGCGCGCCGAGGCGGAGGGTGCCGTGCGCGTCGTCGGGATGTGGTCGCACCTGGCGTTCGCGGACGAGCCCGGCCACCCGACCGTCGTCGCGCAGGCCGACGTCTTCGACGAGGCCGTGCGCGAGGCCGCGCGGGCGGGCGTCGTGCCGGAGCTGCGCCACCTCGCGAACTCCGCCGCGACGCTCACCGCCCCCCGCACGCACTACGACCTCGTGCGCCCCGGCCTGGCCGCGTACGGGATGACGCCCGTGCCGCAGCTCGGGCCGCCGTCGCGCTTCGGCCTGCGTCCCGCGATGACGCTCGAGGCGCGCCTCGCGACGGTCAAGCGCGTGCCCGGCGGCCACGGCGTCTCCTACTCGCACCACTACACGACGCCGCAGGACACGACGCTCGGGGTCGTGCCGCTCGGTTACGGCGACGGGATCCCGCGCCACGCGTCGGGCGGCGGGCCCGCGGGCGCGCCGGGCGGGCCGGTGCTCGTCGGCGCCCGCCCGGGCGAGCCCGGCGGGCGCGCCGTGCGCGTCGCGGGCCCCGCGGGCCTGGCACAGATCGCGCTCGCACCCGGGCCGGGCCCGGACGGGCGGGCGGCCCACGCCGGCCCCGTGCTCGGCCCGGGGCACAGCGCG
>QAPD01000116.1 GCA_003052455.1 Sphaerisporangium cinnabarinum
CGCGAGGCGGCCACCCCGCCCGCGCCCGGTGCGTCGGCGGAGCGCGACGCGGACGACGAGCGGCCGGGCCGCGGCCCGGCAGGGGAGCAGCCGATCGAGCCGGCCGAGGAGCGGCCCGAGCAGGCCGGTCGCCCGTCGGGCACCGGGACGCGCGAGCTCCCGCTCGTCCGGTCCGTCCCGGGGATCGGCGGGCCCGGGCTCGCCGGGATCGCGGCGGGACCGCCCGCGCACGAGCCCGCGCCGGAGGGGGAGCAGGGGGCGCTGGAAACCCGGGCCGACGACGGCGACGCCGCCCCGGAGGCGTCCGGCGTCGAGCGGGCAGCCGCCCCGGCTGACGCGGGTACCCCCGCCCCGTCCGGCACGACGCTCCTCAGCCGCCGGGACGCACGGCCCGGCGCCCCGGACCGCGTCTCCGTCCTCGGCCCGGCCGGCGAGCCGAAGCCGCTGCCGGTCCGGCCGTCGTCGAACGGTGGCGCGCGCCACCACTGAGCCGGTGGTTCACTGCTCGCATGAGCGACGCGGCACGCCCGGGCGCCCCCGGCACCGTTCCCGGGGCCGGTGACGCAGGGCTCCCGACGGTCCGCCCCGGTGGGCGCGTCGAGGTCGTGTGCGGCCCGATGTTCGCCGGCAAGACGGAGGAGCTCCTGCGCCGGGTCCGGCGTGCGGAGGTCGCCGGGCGCCGCGTCGAGGTGGTCGGGCACGTCCTCGACACCCGGCGCGGCGCCGGGACCGTGAGCTCGCACTCGGGTCTCGCGATCCCCTCGCGCACCGCGCGCGACGCGCCCGACCTCGAGCGGATCGTCCGCGGCGCCGGGGCGCTCGACCTCGTCGCCGTCGACGAGGCGCACTTCTTCGGGCCGGGGCTCGTCGACGTCGTCCAGCGGCTCGCGGACGACGGGCTCGTCGTGGTCGTCGCCGGGCTCGACGTCACGTTCGACGCGCGACCGTTCGAGCCCTTGCCCACGCTCGCGGCGCTGGCCGAGCGCGTCGACAAGCTCACGGCGGTGTGCGCGGTGTGCGGCGAGGACGCCGCGTTCCACGTGCGCGTCGTCCGGGAGCCGGAGCCCGACGGCCGCGGGGCGGGCGACCCGCTCGCGCCCGTCGCGGAGCACGTGGGCGGCGCGGAGAGCTACGAGGCGCGCTGCCGGGTGCACCTCCCGGCCGCGCCGTGGCACCCTCAGGGCGGCGACGACCCGGGCCCCGGCGCGTCCTCGACGAGCGGGACGAACGAGTAGGAGCCGTGCTCGCTCACCCGCACCCCGCCCGGGCCGTCGGGGTCGCGCACGACGACGAGCATCGTGTGCCGCACCGGGACGACCATGCGCCCGCCGGGCACGAGCTGGTCGACGAGGGCGCGGGGGAGGGCGTCGGCGGCCGCGGAGACGAGCACCCGGTCGTACTGCTCGCCCGGCGTGCCGAGCACGCCGGGCGTCGCGAGGACGAGGCGCGCCCACGGCGCGCGCACCGGGGCGAGGTTCGCCGCGCCCCACGCGGCGAGGTCGGCGTGGCGCTCGACGCCCAGCACACGCCCCGTCGGTCCGACGAGCCGCGCGAGCAGCGCCGTCGTCCAGCCCGACCCGGCGCCGACGTCGAGCACGCGGGCGCCCGGGACGACGTCGAGCAGGCGCAGCATCGCCGCGACCGTCGACGGCTGCGAGCTGGTCTGGCCGTGGCCGATGGCGAGCGGCCGGTCCTGCGCGGCCCAGCGCCGCTGCGCGCGGGGGAGGAAGCCGCGGCGGTCGACCGTGCGCATCGCCGCGGCGACGGCATCGTCCCGGCGCGCGTCGTCGGGCGGGTCCGCGGGGCGCATGCGACCACCTCCACGGCCAGCGTAGGCACGACGGCGGACCCCGCGCCCGGGTGGGCCGGGCAGGGTGCGAGCGGGAGGCGCCCCGGTGGCGCGGCCGCCGGGACGGCGGGATGCTCGACGGGTGCGCGGGCGCATCGGTGCGCCCGCCCTGGACCGGGGAGCCGGCATGAGCGGAACGGTGGCACGGATCACGCACATCAGCGCGCGGTCGGACACGAGCTTCGAGGACGCCGTGCGGATCGGCGTCGAGCGCGCCGCGAGCACGCTGCGCAACGTCTCGGGCGCGTGGGTCAAGGAGCAGAAGGTGGACGTGGCCGACGGCCGCATCACGGCCTGGCAGGTCGTGCTGGAGGTCACGTTCGTCCTCGAGTAGGGTCGGCCGACGGCCTCGTCGCGCGGAGACGCCCGCCGTCGGCGGTCCTCGGTGCGACGCCCGGTGCGCGGCCCGGAGCGGTCGCCCGCGCCGGGGTCCGTGCGCGCCATTTGACCAGGACGCCCTGCGGTCCGTAATCTTGGACGTCGGCGCGCCCAGGCGCGCCGGTCCCGTGTGCCCACGGACGACTCGCACTCGCACGCCGCGGCGTGGTCGGAGTCTCCAAGACGAACTCGCCGTGACGAGCACGCCAAGACTAGGAGAGATGAGCAGCAACGTGGTGTACGCGATCGTCAAGGCCGGTGGCCGGCAGGAGAAGGTTTCCGTCGGCGACATCGTCGTGGTGGACCGGGTGTCCGCCAAGGCCGGTGAGTCCCTCGAGCTGCCCGCTCTCCTGCTGGTGGACGGGGAGAAGGTGACCACCGACGCGGCGAAGCTCGCGAAGGTCAAGGTCACCGCCGAGGTCGTGCGGGACGAGAAGGGTCCGAAGATCACGATCCTGCGGTACAAGAACAAGACCGGTTACCGCCGTCGTCAGGGTCACCGTCAGCAGCTGACCCGCCTCAAGGTCACCGGCATCAAGTGATCTCGCCCGGCGCGAGCTAGCGGCCCCGGGCCGCGCCGCGCCGACGGCACCCTCCCTCAGCAGACCAGCACGAAAGCAGGTTCGTCATGGCACACAAGAAGGGCGCGAGCTCCTCGCGCAACGGTCGCGACTCGAACGCCCAGCGCCTCGGCGTGAAGCGCTTCGGCGGGCAGGTCGTCAAGTCGGGCGAGATCATCGTCCGCCAGCGCGGCACCCACTTCCACCCCGGTGAGAACGTCGGCCGCGGCAAGGACGACACGCTGTTCGCCCTGGCCGCCGGCGCGGTCCAGTTCGGCACCCGTCGCGGCCGCAAGGTCGTCGACATCGTCTCCGCCGAGGGCTGAGCGACAGCCACAGAGGCTTCGAGCAGGAGGGGCGCACCGACGCGGTGCGCCCCTCCTGCCGTTTCCGGCGCCCGCCCCGCGGGCCGCACCACCCGCCGCGACCGCGGCACCGCACGACCCACCTCTGAGAGGATCCCTCCATGGCCAGCTTCGTCGACCGTGTCGTCCTGCACGTCTCCGGCGGCGACGGGGGGAACGGGTGCGCCTCGGTCCGGCGCGAGAAGTTCAAGCCGCTCGCCGGCCCCGACGGCGGCAACGGCGGTGACGGCGGCACCGTCCGGCTCGTCGTCGACGCGCAGACCACGACGCTGCTCGAGTACCACCACTCGCCGCACCGGCACGCGACGTCGGGCACCCAGGGCATGGGCGACGACCGCGACGGCGCCAACGGGGAGGACCTCGTCCTGCGCGTCCCCGACGGCACGGTCGTCAAGTCGCCCGACGGCACGGTGCTCGCCGACCTCGTCGGCGACGGCGCCGAGTACGTCGTGGCCGAGGGCGGCCGCGGCGGTCTCGGCAACGCGGCGCTCTCGTCGCCGCGTCGCAAGGCGCCGGGCTTCGCCCTGCTCGGCGAGCCGGGCGAGGAGCGGGACGTCGTCCTCGAGCTGAAGACCATCGCGGACGTCGCGCTCGTCGGGTACCCGAGCGCGGGCAAGTCCTCGCTCGTCGCCGCCATCTCCGCCGCGCGCCCCAAGATCGCCGACTACCCGTTCACGACGCTCGTGCCCAACCTGGGGGTCGTGCAGGCCGGCTCGGCGCGCTTCACCGTCGCGGACGTCCCGGGCCTCATCCCGGGCGCGAGCGAGGGCAAGGGCCTCGGCCTGGAGTTCCTGCGCCACATCGAGCGCACCGCGGTGATCGTGCACGTGCTCGACTGCGCGACGCTCGAGCCCGGCCGGGACCCGATCAGCGACCTCGACGTCATCGAGGCGGAGCTCGCCGCCTACGCGCAGGACCTCGAGATCGAGGGCGGGCGGGTGCCGCTCACCGAGCGTCCGCGCCTCGTCGTCCTCAACAAGATCGACGTCCCCGAGGCGCGCGACCTGGCCGAGCTCGTCAAGCCGGACCTCGAGGCACGCGGGCTGCGGGTGTTCGAGATCTCGACCGCGAGCCACGAGGGCCTGCGCCCGCTGACGTACGCGCTCGCCGAGCTCGTGGAGAAGGCGCGCGCCGAGGCGCCCGCCCCCGAGCCGACGCGCGTCGTGCTGCGGCCGCGCGCGGTCGACGAGGCCGGGTTCACGGTCAAGCGCAAGGGCGGGGCGACCGACTACTGGTTCGAGGTGCGCGGCGCCAAGCCGGAGCGCTGGGTCCGTCAGACGGACTTCTCCAACGACGAGGCCGTGGGCTACCTCGCGGACCGCCTCGCCCGCCTGGGCGTGGAGGAGAAGCTGTTCGAAGCGGGCGCCGTCGCGGGCGACGAGGTGCGCATCGGCAGCGACGTCAACGCGGTCGTCTTCGACTGGGAGCCGACGCTCATGACGGGCTCCGAGCTGCTCGGCGGCCCGCGCGGCTCCGACAACCGCCTCGACGAGAGCCTGCGCCCGACCCGGTCGGAGAAGCGGCGCGAGCACCACGAGCGCATGGACGCCAAGGCGGAGGCCCGGCGCGAGCTGTGGACCGAGCGCCAGGCGGGCACCTGGACGGACCCCGAGTCCGACTGACCCCGGCGTCGTCCGCGCTGCCGAGGGCCCGGTTCCCCGCGGGGACCGGGC
This sequence comes from Sphaerisporangium cinnabarinum, assembly GCA_003052455.1. Taxonomy (GTDB): domain Bacteria; phylum Actinomycetota; class Actinomycetes; order Actinomycetales; family Cellulomonadaceae; genus Cellulosimicrobium; species Cellulosimicrobium cinnabarinum. Next base: position 4,826 of record QAPD01000116.1, read on the forward strand.
CCTCGCCCGCGCCCGGAGGCCTCGTCGGCGCGGCCCGGGAGCGGGCCGGTCGCAGGCCGGTCGCGGGCCGGTCGCGGGCACAGGCGTCCTGGTCCGTGAAATCGTGCGCGACGGCGGCCCCCCGGCGGCGATGATGGGCGCGTGAACGCGCTGTCCTCCCGCTCCGAGATCGCCTCCGCCCGCCGCGTGGTCGTGAAGATCGGCTCGTCGTCGCTCACGGGCGCCGACGGCCACCTCGACCTCGCGGCCCTGCGGGCGCTCGTCGACGTCCTCGCGGCCCGACGCGCGGCCGGCGGCCAGGTCGTGCTGGTCACCTCCGGCGCCATCGCCGCCGGGATCGGCCCCCTCGGGCTCGCGAGCCGACCGCGCGACCTCGCGACGGCGCAGGCGGCGGCGTCGGTCGGCCAGGGGATGCTCGTCGCCCGGTACACCGAGGCCTTCGCGGGGCACGGGCTGCGCGTCGGGCAGGTGCTGCTCACCGCGGAGGACACGGTGCGCCGCGGCCACTACCGCAACGCCCAGCGCTCGCTCGAGCGCCTGCTCGACCTCGGCGTCGTGCCCGTGGTCAACGAGAACGACGCCGTCGCGACCGACGAGATCCGCTTCGGCGACAACGACCGGCTCGCCGCGCTCGTCTCCCACCTCGTGCGGGCGGACGCCATGGTCCTGCTCACGGACGTCGACGGCCTGTACGACGGCCCGCCGTCGCGCCCGGGCACGCAACGGATCGCCGAGGTGCGCTCGGCGGCCGACATCGAGGGCGTCGAGGTCACGGGACGGGGGAGCGCGGTCGGGACGGGCGGCATGCTCACCAAGCTCGAGTCCGTCTCCATCGCGACCGGCACCGGCATCCCCGTGGTGCTCACGAAGGCGCAGCACGCCGCCGCGGCGCTCGCCGGCGAGCCGGTCGGGACCTGGTTCGCCGCGACGGGCAAGCGGACGACCCGCCGCAGGCTCTGGCTCGCGCACGCCGCGCGCACGCGCGGCCGCCTCGTGCTCGACGACGGCGCGGTGCGGGCCGTGCAGGGCGGGCGCGCCTCGCTGCTGCCTGCCGGGGTCACGGCGGTCGAGGGGGAGTTCGACGCCGGCGACCCGGTCGAGCTCGTGGCGTCCGACGGGCGCGTGGTCGCCCGGGGCCTGGTCGCGTTCGAGTCGCGCGACATCCCCGAGCTCCTCGGCCGCTCGACCACGCAGCTGCGGGCCGAGCTCGGCGAGGGCTACGACCGGGAGGTCGTGCACCGCGACGACCTCGTCCTGGTGCGTCGGCGCCCGCGCTGACCGCGGTCCGGACGGCGCTCCCGGCGCGGCGGTCGCGGACGTAGGCTCGGACCATGACCACCACCGAGGACGCGCCCGTCGTCGCGGGCGCCGCCGAGACCGGGACCGCCGGAGCTGCCGCAGCCACCGCGACCGCCGCCACGGCCGACGCTCCGACCGACGTCGCGACGGCCGTCGAGGACGTCGCACGCCGTGCCAAGGTCGCGTCGCGCACGCTCGCGACGGCGACCCGCGCGACGAAGGACGCCGCGCTCCTCGCGCTCGCCGACGCGCTCGTCGCGGCGACGGACGAGATCGTGGCCGCGAACGCCGTCGACCTGGAGCGCGAGCGTGCGCACGGCATGAGCGAGGGTCTGCTCGACCGGCTCGCGCTCGACGCGCCCCGCGTCGCCGCGATCGCCGACGCGCTGCGCGCGCTCGCGGGACTGCCCGACCCGGTGGGGGAGGTCGTGCGCGGCTCGACGCTCCCGAACGGCCTGCGCCTGCGTCAGCTGCGCGTGCCCATGGGCGTCGTCGGGATGATCTACGAGGCGCGCCCCAACGTGACGGTGGACGCCGCGGGCCTCGCGCTCAAGAGCGGCAACGCGGTGATCCTGCGCGGCGGGTCCGCGGCGGCGAGCTCCAACGAGGTGATCGTCGACGTGCTGGCCCGCGCGCTCGAGGCGCAGGGGCTCCCCGGCGACCTCGTGCAGTCGATCGACCGGCACGGGCGCCCGGGCGCCGTCGCGCTCATGCATGCGCGCGGGCTCGTCGACGTGCTCGTCCCGCGCGGCGGGGCGGACCTCATCCGTACCGTCGTGCGCGAGTCGACCGTCCCCGTCATCGAGACCGGGGTCGGCAACGTCCACGTGTACGTCGACGCGAGCGCGGACCGGGCCATGGCGCTCGAGATCCTCCTCAACGCCAAGACGCAGCGCGTCGGCGTCTGCAACGCCGCGGAGACGCTCCTCGTGCACGCGGACGCCGCGCCCGAGTTCCTGCCCGCCGCGCTCGCCGCGCTCACCGCGGCGGGCGTCGTCGTGCACGGCGACGACCGCACGGCCGGCCTCGCGCCCGCGGGGACCGACGTGCTCCCCGCGACCGACGAGGACTGGGCGACCGAGTACCTCGCGCCGGAGATCGCCGTGCGCGTCGTCGACGACCTCGACGCCGCGATCGAGCACGTGCGCACGTGGACGTCGGGGCACACCGAGGCCATCGTCACGCGCGACCTGGCGGCGTCGGAGCGCTTCGTCGCGGAGCTCGACTCCGCCGCCATCATGGTCAACGCCTCGACCCGGTTCACCGACGGCGGTCAGTTCGGCCTCGGGGCGGAGATCGGCATCTCGACCCAGAAGCTCCACGCGCGCGGCCCGATGGGCCTCGCGGAGCTCACGACGACGAAGTGGGTCGTGCACGGGGACGGCCACGTCCGCCCCTGACGCACAGCCGCCGGCGGGTACCTGATACCCGCCGGACGAGGTCCCCGGACGGTCGTGAGAGACTGGTCGGCGACCGGCGCCCGTCCGGTCCGCCGTCGGGCCGGTCCCGGCGGGCGTACCGTTCCATCGCACCACCCCGGCCCGCGGCACGTGCCCGTCCGGCCCGGGGACGACCTTCGAGGAGGACGTCGTGATCTCTGCCGTCGTGCTGGCCGCCGAGGAAGGCGCCGAGGCCGCGTCGCACCTGCCCATCCCGCCGATCGCCTACGGGCTGCTCGGGTTCAGCGGGCTCGTGGCCCTGCTGCTCGTGACCTACGCGTTCCGCAGCGTCGGCACGCGGCACTGACCCGCCCCGGACGACGGAAGCGCCCACGACCGATGACGCGTCGATGAGCCCGCGCCGGCCCCGCCTGGGGGTGATGGGTGGCACGTTCGACCCCATCCACCACGGCCACCTCGTCGCCGCGAGCGAGGCCGCGGCGCGGTTCGACCTCGACGAGGTCGTGTTCGTGCCCACGGGCAAGCCGTCGTTCAAGCAGCACCAGACCGTCAGCCCGGCGGAGCACCGCTACCTCATGACCGTCATCGCGACCGCGTCGAACCCGCGGTTCACGGTGAGCCGTGTGGACGTGGACCGCCCCGGGCTGACCTACACGGTCGACACGCTGCGCGACCTGCGGGCCGCGCGACCGGACGCCGAGCTGTTCTTCATCACGGGTGCGGACGCCGTCGAGCAGATCCTCACCTGGAAGGATGCCGACGAGCTGTGGAAGATGGCACACTTCGTGGCTGTCTCCCGCCCGGGTCACCAGCTGAGCGTCGAGGGCCTGCCTCCGGGCGTGGTCACGACGCTCGAGGTCCCCGCCCTCGCGATCTCGTCGACGGACTGCCGTCGGCGCGCGGAGGCCGGACAGCCGGTGTGGTACCTGGTTCCGGACGGCGTGGTCCAGTACATCGCCAAGCACGGTTTGTATCGAGGTCAGCACGATGAGTGACAACGGCAGCAACATGCAGCCCGTCCGCCCGCTCACACGGCGCGAGATGCGCGAGCGCGAGCAGGCGGCCGCCGCCGAGCGGTCCGGGCAGGGCGCCCCGCCCCCGCCGGCCCCGGCACCCGGTGCGGGCGGCTGGCAGCAGCCGGCGCGCCC
>QAPD01000117.1 GCA_003052455.1 Sphaerisporangium cinnabarinum
TGCCCTCTCTGTCGGAGGTCTTCGTGCGGCCCGCGCGCGAGCCGCCGGCGCCCCCGCGGGCGTGCGCGCGCGGGGACGGGTGCGACCGCCCCCGGGCCGCAGCCCGGGGACCGCGCGGCCGCCTGGGCGCCGTGCACGACGGCGCCGCTCACCCGGAGGGAGGGCCCGGCGCGGGTGTCGTGACACGGCTCGGCAGCGGCCGCAGGACGACGCCGCGGAACGCTTGCGCGGCGGCGCGACGCCACGTCGACGACGGCCCGGCAGCGAGGGTGCCGCGCTCAGCCCCGCAGGAGCCCGCGGCGCCGGGCCTCGGCGACGGCCGCCGTGCGCGACGGCGCGCCGAGCTTGTCGTAGACGTGCACGAGGTGCGTCTTCACGGTCGCGCGCGAGAGGAACAGCTCGTGCGCGATCTCGTCGTTCGTGCGCCCCTCGGCGACGAGCGCGAGCACCTCGAGCTCGCGCGCGGTGAGCGCGGTGCCCGGGCTGCGCAGCCGGCCGAGCAGCCGGCGCTGCACCGCGGGGCCGAGGGCGACCTCGCCCGCCGCGGCCGCGCGCACGGCCGCGACGAGCTCGTGGGTCGGCGCGTCCTTGAGCAGGTAGCCGCGAGCGCCCGCCTCGACCGCGGCGAGGATGTCGGCGTCCGCGTCGTAGGTCGTGACGACGAGCACGGGCGGACCGTCCGTCGCGACGATCTCCCGGACCGCGTCCACGCCCCCGAGGCGCCCGGGGCCGAACTGCAGGTCGAGCAGCACGACGTCGGCCCGCAGCCCGGCGCGCAGCCGCGCGAGCAGCTCCTCGGCCGAGCCGACCTCGGCGACGACCCGCACGTCCGGCTCGGCCTCCAGCACGGCGCGCAGGCCGGTCCGCACGACGGGGTGGTCGTCCGCGAGGACGACGTCCACCGCAGGGCCGGTCATCGCTCCTCCTCGGTGCCGGTCGGGGTGCCGGTCAGGGTGCCGGTCGGGTCGTCGGTCGGGTCGTCGAGCGGGTGGCGAGCCGCGTCGTCGGGCGCGGTGCCCGACCGGGTGCCGGTCGTCGCCGCGAGGGGCACCCACGCGGCCACCGCCGTGCCGGCGCCCGGCGCGGACTCCACGGACAGCGTGCCCCCGAGGTCCGCGACCCGCGCGCGCATGGCGCCCAGCCCGAAGCCGCCCGGCCGGTCCGCCGTCGGCGCGGGAACGGCGTCCGGGTCGAACCCGCGCCCGTCGTCGACCACGTCGAGCGCGACCGCGTCGTCCCCCGGCCCGGTGCCCGCGAGGAAGCTCACGGTGACGGCGGCGCGCGTCGCACCGGCGTGCCGCTCGACGTTGGCGAGCGCGGACTGCGCGACGCGCAGCAGCGCGGCCTCGACCTCCGTCGGCAGCGGGACGGGCTCGCCGCTGACCCGCACGACGACGCGCGGCCCGCCCTCGGCGGCGCGGCCGGACGCACGGTCCGCGACGCGGCGCAGGGCCCCGACGAGGTTCGACGACGCGAGGTCGGCGGGAGCCAGCGCCCGGACCACGCGGCGCGCCTCGGCGAGGTTGTGCCGGGCGACCTCGCGCGTCTGCTCGACGTACCCGCGCGCCGTCGCCGGGTCGCCCGCGTCGAGCGCGGTCCGCGCCGCGCGCAGGAGCAGCTCGGCGGACGAGAAGCCCTGGGCGAGCGTGTCGTGGATCTCGCGCGCGAGGCGCTCGCGCTCGGCCGCCACGGCCCGCTCCCGCTCCGACACCGCGAGCTCGTCGCGGGTGCGCACGAGCTCGTCGAGCGTGCGCTGGCGCTCCTGCGACTCCCGGACGACGGCCTCGAGCGCGAGCACGACGACGACCGCCACGGCCCCGCCGATGGCCGGGCCGAGCACGAACGGCAGCGCGACGCGCGCGGTCCACACGGCCATGACGCCGACGACGAGCACGACCACCACCGCGACCGCGACCGGGCCCCGGCGCGGGCCGAGGACGTGCATCGCGACGAACATCAGGGGGAACGCGACCCAGACGGCGGTCGTCGTGACGAGCGACAGCCCAACCCAGAGCGCCACGAGGCCGGTCACCCACGCCCCCGCGGGCCACCACGCACCGCGCGGCGCGCGCACGTCGACGGGCACGGGGACGCGACGACGGCCCACGACGTACAGGGCGAGCAGCACCGCGCCCAGCAGCACGGCACCCACGCCCCGCGCCGTCGACGTGACGAGCGCGCCCGCGACCGCGAGCGCCACCAGCCCGACGAGCAGCACGTCCAGGCCCCGCCGCAGCCACCGCGTCGCGGCCGGCACGACCGGCGCGACACGACCCGCCGGCACCGAGCGGTCGGCCGGCACCGCATCGCCTGTCGGCGCCGTGCGGCCGACGGGCGCGGCAGGCACGGCGGGCTCGGGTCCGGGCGGGGTCACGCCGTCACCCTAGCCACGGCGGCACGGCCCGGCATCGTCCGAACGGTCGATCCGGGGCTCGTCCCTGCGGCGCCCCGGGACCGGTCGCACCGGTGATCCGCACGACGCCGTCGCGCGGGACGGTGGACGGGACGTCGGGACGGGTCCTGCCGCGCACGACCGCTCGTGCTCGCGGGGCCGTCCCGTCCCCCTGCCCCTCGGACCCCGGAGGTCTCCCCGTGTTCCTCGCCCTGCGCGACCTGCGCCACGCGCGCGGTCGCTTCGCGCTCATGACGGTCGTCGTCGCGCTCATCACGTTCCTCGTCGCGTTCCTCGCGGCGCTCACCGCGGGCCTCGGCCGCGCGAGCACCTCGGCGGTCACCGACCTGCCGGTCGACCGCGTGGTCTTCTCGCCCCCGGAGGAGGGCGCGTCCCCCTCCTTCACCGAGTCCGAGGTGACCGCCGCGCAGACGGACGCCTGGGCCGCCGTCCCCGGCGTCGAGGACGCGGAGCCGCTCGGTGTCGCGACCGTGCGCGCGTCGGGCGAAAGCACGGCCGCCGTCACGGCGTTCGGCGTGCACCCCGGTTCCGGGCTCGTCCCCGCCGCCGAGGGTGCCGACGTCGCACCCGGCGCCGTCGTGCTCTCGCGCGGCGCGGCCGACGCGCTCGGCGCGGACGTGGGCGACCAGGTCGACGCCGGGCCGCTCGGGCTGACGGTCTCCGCCGTCGCGGACGTGGAGGCCGACTACTCGCACACCCCGGTCGTCTGGGTGGCACTCGACGACTGGCAGGCCGTCGGTGCGCGCGGCGGCGCGTCGTCCGACGGGACCGCGACCGACGGCACGGGCGGCGAGGTGGCCACCGTCGTCACCCTGCGGTTCGGCGACGACCCCCCGACCGCGGACGCGCTCGCCGCCACGGACGCCCGCGTCAGGACCGTCACCGCGACGCCGCGCGAGGCGCGCTCGGCCATCTCGTCGTTCACCGCCGAGAACCTCTCGCTGACCCTCATGCAGGTCTTCCTCCTCGCGATCTCCGCGCTCGTCGTCGGCGCCTTCTTCACCGTCTGGACCATCCAGCGGGCGGGGGACGTCGCCGTGCTGCGCGCGCTCGGCGCCTCGACCCGGTACCTGCTGCGCGACGCGATCGGCCAGGCCGGCGTCGTGCTGGGCGTGGGCGTCGGCGTCGGCACCGCGCTCGCGGCGGGCGCGGGACTGCTCGCGTCCCGCGTCATGCCGGTCGTCGTCGACCTCTCGACGACCCTCGTGCCCGCCGTCGTCCTCGTCGTGCTCGGCGGCCTCGGCGCGGTCCTCGCCGTGACGCGCGTGGCGCGCGTGGACCCGCACGCGGCGCTCGCGGCCCGCTGACCCCGCCCCCTCTCGTCCCTACCGACCCTCAGGAGCTCCCCGTGGACCTCGTCCTCGACCGTGTCCGTCTCACCTACCCCGACGGCGACGGCGTCCTCGTCGCCGTCGACGACGTCTCCCTCACCGTGCCCTCGGGCACCACGACGGCACTGCTCGGCCCGTCCGGCGCCGGCAAGTCCAGCCTGCTCGCCGTCGCGGCGACGCTCACGCCGCCGACGTCGGGCGTCGTACGGGTGGGGCCCGACGTCGTCAGCGCACCGCTCGACGCCGATCCCGACGCCGGTCCCGACGCCGGGCCCGGGAACGCGTCCGGACCGCGCGGCCGGCGGCGCGCGCGCCGCGCGGCGGACCGGGCGGCGGCGCTGCGCCGCGAGCGCATCGGGCTCGTGTTCCAGCAGCCGCAGCTCGTCGCGTCGCTCACCGTGCTCGAGCAGCTCGAGCTCATGAGCCACCTGCGGGGCCGCTCCCCCGCGTCACGCCGGGCGCACGCGCTGGAGCTGCTCGACGCCGTCGGGGTCGCCGACCGCGCGGACCGCCGGCCCGAGCACCTCTCGGGCGGGCAGCGCCAGCGCGTCGCGATCGCCCGCGCGCTCATGAACGACCCCGAGGTGCTCCTCGTGGACGAGCCGACGTCGGCGCTCGACCACGAGCGGGGTGTGCAGGTGGTCGAGCTGGTCGTGCGGCTCGCGCGCGACCTCGACGCCGCGACGCTGCTCGTCTCGCACGACGAGGCGACGCTCGACCCGGTCGACGCGCGGGTCCACCTCGCGGACGGCCGCCTCGTCCCGGCGCCCGCGGCGGCCTGACGGCGCACCCGCGCTCGGGTCAGCGCACCGCGCGCACGCGGGTCGCGACCGCGACCCCCACGACGGCGGCCAGCGCCTGGGCCGCCACGACGCCCCACCCGGCGGTGCCGACGAGCAGCGCGACCCCGAGCGGGACCGCGCCGAGCACCGCGACGTCGGGTCCTTTGCGCAGCACGGCCGCGGCGCCCGTCGGCAGGCCGCCGGAGGGCGTCGCGAGCAGCGGCCCGCCCCAGTCCGGCGGCTCGCGGTAGGCGCTGCGCACCGCCGCGGCGCCCTGCACGACCGCCGTGAGCACCGCGACCGCGAGCCACCGTGCGTCGCCCGTCGCCACCGCGAGCGGCGCCGTGCCGGTGGCGAGGCACGCCGTCGCGGTGAGCGTCGGGACGACGCCGCGCGCGAGCCGCGTCCACCGCGCGCGGAGCGGCACGAGCGCGTCGACGACGGGGGCCATCTCGGCCGTGCGCGCCCCTTCCGCACCGAGCACCGCCGCACCGAGGCCCGCGGCGACGAGCAGGACGAAGAGACCGAACCCCGAGCCCAGGCCGGGCACCTGCTGCGCGACGACCGTGAGGGCGGCGAGACCGACGAGCTGCGCGAGCGCCGACGGGCTGCGGCCCAGCAGCACGAGGTCGGCCGCGACCACCGCGCCGACAGGACCCCGCACGGCCGCGAACCGGCGCGGCCGACGGACGCGGAACCGCGCGGCGCCGGCCCGGCGCAGGGCCCGGCCGAGGTCGCGCGTGTCGAAGGACAGCACGGCCCCGCCCACCTGGTCCGCGACCGCGCTCTGCGCGCGCAGCACCGTCGCGCCGAGGGACTCCAGCCCGCGCCACCACCGCAGCACGAGCAGCGCCGCGACGGCGAGCAGGCCGAGCACGACGACGAGCGGCGCGTCGAGCGACGGGAGACCGGAGCGCCCGGCGACGACGAGCGCGAGGCCTGCGACCGGGACGGCCGCGACCGCGACGTCGCTCGCCCGCGCGAGCACCCCGGCGGCGCGGGCCGACGGCTGGGCGAGCCCCGCGACGGCGACGAGGAGCAGGCCCAGGGCGCCGCCGGTCGCGCCGGCCCGCAGCGCGGGCACCGCGTCCAGCCCGGCGGCGACCGCGACGACGGCGCTCCCCAGCGTGCCGAGCACGGCCCCCAGCACGACGGCGCGCGCGAACGACGGCGACAGGAGCCCCCGACGGTCGGCGGGCGTCGGCACCCACCAGCGCACCCCGCCCCCGCCTGCGCCGACCGGGCCCAGGCGCACCGCGGTGCCCGCGAGGAACGCGAGCAGCGCCGTCGTCCCGAGCGCCTGGAGGGCCCCCGGCCCCAGCACGGGCGGCCCGCCGGTCGGCACGGTGGTCGCGAGCGTCGAGCGCAGCATCGAGGCGAGCCCGACGACCCAGCCCGTCGCGAGCGCGACGGACACCACGGCGTAGGCGACGTCGACGACGATCTCGCCCGGCCCGGCGTCGGCCCGCGCGGCCGCGGCGCGGGCCGTGAGACGGCGCAGCTCGCGGCCGGTCAGCAGCTCGTCCGGGTCGGAGCGCAGCGCGCTCGGTCCGTGCGCCACGGTCAGCGCACCGCCAGGAGCGCCGCGCGGGTGTCGGCCGGGGCGAGCGGGACGCAGCGGTCGTCGCCGACGAGCAGCCCTCGCGCGCCCGTGCGCTCGACGAGCTCCGGGTCGTGCGTGGCCAGGACCACGGCCACGCCGCTGCGCGCGTCCTCGACGAGCAGCGCCGCGAGGCGCTCCCGCATCCCGGGGTCGAGCCGCTGCTCCGGCTCGTCGAGGACGAGCAGCTCGCGGGGCCGCACGAAGCCGGAGGCGAGCAGGAACCGTCGTCGCTGCCCGGAGGAGAGCGCCGACGGGAGCGACCGGCCCTGCTCGGCGATCCCGAACCGGTCGAGGAGCTCGTCCACGACCGCCCCGGCTCGCGGCACGCCGTGCCCCCGCGCGACGAGGACGAGGTGCTCGCGGACCGTGAGCGCCGGGAAGAACGCGTCGTCGTCGAGCACGCCCGCGACGCGCGCCCGGAAGTCGCGCTCGCGCTCGTCCACGTCGCGCCCGAACGCGCGCACCGCACCGCCGAGCGGCGCCTGGAGGCCGAGCAGCGTGCGCAGGAGGGTCGACTTGCCGCTGCCGTTGGCGCCGATCACCACGACCAGCTCGCCCGGGCCCACGGCGAGGTCGACGGGTGCGCACACCGCGACGTCCGCATAGCCGACGCGCAACGCGCGCGCCTCGAGCACGGGTGCCGGGGCGGCCACGGTCAGGCGCCCGGGGTCGTCGCGCCCGGCTCCCCGCCCGGGGCGGCGAGGATCTCCCGGGCGCGCGCGACGTCGTCGTGCATCTGCGCGACGAGCGGCTCGATGCCGTCGAAGCGCAGCGTCGGGCGCAGCCGCTCGACCAGCTCCAGGACCACGTCCTCGTCGTACAGGTCGAGGTCCGCGCGGTCGAGGACGTACGCCTCGACCCGGCGCTCGACGCCGTCGAACGTCGGGTTCGTCCCGATCGAGATCGCCGCCGGCAGGCGCACGTCCGCGTGGCGGGGGTCGGCGCCCGCGAGCTGCGGGCGCTCGAGCCAGCCCGCGTAGACGCCGTCGGCGGGGACCATGCCGCTGATCGACCCGAGGTTGGCCGTCGGGAAGCCGAGCTCGCGCCCCCGCGCGTCCCCGTGCACGACGGTGCCGCGCACCCGGTGGGACCGTCCGAGGATGCGGGCCGCCTCGCGCACGTCGCCCGCCGCGAGCAGCGCGCGCACGCCCGTCGACGACCAGCGCACCTGCGAGTCGCCCGGCGTCTCCTCGTCCGTCACCGGCACGCCCTGGTGCTGGCCGACGTCGTCGATCGCCACCACGTCGAAGCCGTACCGCGCGCCGAGCGCGACCATCGTCTCCATGGTGCCCGCGTTGTCGCGGCCGAAGCGGACGTCGTGCCCGACGACGACCGCGCCCGCGTGCAGGCCGTCGACGAGGTAGGCGCGCACGAACTCCTCCGGCGTCTGCCGTGCGAACTCGAGCGTGTACTCGACGAGCAGGACCGCGTCCAGGCCCGTCGCGGCCAGCAGCTCGACCCGGTCCGCGATGCCCGTGATGAGCTCGGGCGCGCTCTCCGGACGGTGCACGGCCGCCGGGTGCGGGTGGAACGTCACGGCCACGGCGCGCGCGTCGCGCTCGCGCGCGAGGTCGACGATGCGTCCGAGCACCTGGGCGTGCCCGCGGTGGACGCCGTCGAAGTTGCCGATCGTCACGACCGACGGGCCGAAACCCGGGGGAACCTGGCTCAGGTCCGTCCACAGGTGCACGCGAGAACTCCTCAGGTGAGCAGGAAGGCCGCGGGCGCCGCCCGGGGCGGCCACCCGTGCCGACGGGGGGCGGCGGCGGACCGGACGGGGAGGCACCGGGACCGCGCTGGACAAGACTGCCACGCCCCGGGCACGACGCCGAACCGGACGCGTCAGGCGGGGGCGAGCACGAGGACCGGCCGGGCGAGGTCCTTGCCGCCGCGGCGGGTGTCCTCCACGAGCGCCACGAGCTCGCCCGCCGGGGACATCGCCGCCGTCGTGCCGGGCGTCCCGCTCGCGTCGATCCACTGCCCGTAGGACAGCGCGGTCGCCTGCTCCGCGGTCAGCTCGCGCACGGGGAACGTCGCACGGGCCGCCTGCGCGAGCGGCAGGGTCGCGAGCACGCCGTCGCGGTCCACCTGGGCCTCGAGCTCCTCGAGCGTCGAGGCGACGTCGAGCCCGTACCCGCCCACCCGCGTGCGCCGCAGCGCCGTCAGGTGGCCGCCGACGCCGAGCGCCGACCCGAGGTCGCGCGCGAGCGCCCGCACGTACGTCCCGGAGGACACGGTCACCCGGACGTCGACGTCGAGCGCGGGCGGCGCGTCGTCGGGGACGCCCTGCTCCCCCGGCGCCACCGGCCGCACGGCGAGCACGTCGAAGCGCGAGACGACGACGGGCCGCGCCGCCAGCGCGACCTCCTCGCCCGCGCGGGCGCGGGCATAGGCGCGCTGCCCGTCGACCTTGATCGCGCTGACCGTGCTCGGCACCTGGAGGATCTCACCGGTGAGGTCCGCGACCCCCGCGTCGAGGTCGCCCCGCCCGACGACGGACGCGTCCGCCCGCGAGAGCACCTCGCCCTCCGCGTCGTCCGTCGTGGTCGCGGCGCCGAGCCGGATCGTCGCGTCGTAGTCCTTGTCGGCCCCGACGACGTACGTCAGCAGCTTCGTCGCGCGCCCGACCCCGAGCACGAGCACGCCCGTGGCCATGGGGTCGAGCGTGCCCGCGTGGCCGACCTTGCGCGTGCCGGCGAGGCGTCGCCCGCGGCCGACGACGTCGTGGCTCGTCCAGCCGGCGGGCTTGTCGACGACGACGAGACCGTCGGGAGCGACGGGACGTCGCTCCCGACGGTCCGTCACGGGCGGGCGTTCGCCCACGCGGTCAGGCCCGGTCGTCGTCGGCGACGGCGTCCGCGTCCTCCGACGAGCGGTACGGGTCGGCGTCCCCGGCGAACGGCTTGCCCTCGCGCAGGGCGGCGAGCTCGGCGTCGCGCCGGCGGGCCTCGACGAGCGCGGCGTCGAGGTGCGCCGCGGTCTCGGGCACCGAGTCGAGGTGGAACTCGATCGCCGGAGTGAGGCGGATGCCGGTCTGCTTGCCGACCTCCGAGCGGATGAGGCCCTTCGCGCTCTCCAGCGCGGCGGCCGTCCCGGCCCGTTCCTCGTCCGTGCCGTAGACGGTGTAGAACACCGAGGCGTTCTGCAGGTCACCCGTGACACGGACGTCCGTCACCGTGACGAACCCGAGGCGCGGGTCCTTGATCCGGGTGTCGAGCATCTGCGCGACGATCTCCTTGATGCGGTCGGCGAGCTTCCTCGCCCGGGGGTGGTCGACCATGTCTTCTTCCTTTCGTGCCGAGCCTTCCGGCGACGGTCCCGACGACCGTACGTCGAACGGGGCCCACCGGCCGGGTGGGTGACCGCGGTGGGGTGCTGACGGGTGCGGGTGGTGACGACCGCGGGGTGACGACCGCGGGGTGACGAACGCGGGGTGACGAACGCCCGGGGGCGGCCACGGTGACCGTGACCGCCCCCGGGCGTGACGAGCGTCAGGAGCGCGGCTTCTCGCGCATCTCGAACGTCTCGATGGTGTCGCCGACCTGGAGGTCGTTGAACGAGCCCAGACCGATACCGCACTCGAAGCCCTCGCGGACCTCGGTGGCGTCGTCCTTGAACCGCTTGAGCGACTCGACCGTGAGGTTGTCACCCACGACCTTGCCGTCGCGCAGGACGCGCGCCTTGGCGTTGCGGCGGATCTCGCCCGACCGGACGATCGAACCGGCGATGTTGCCGAACTTGGAGGAGCGGAAGATCTCGCGGATCTCCGCCGTGCCCAGCTGGGCCTCCTCGTACTCCGGCTTGAGCATGCCCTTGAGCGCGGCCTCCACGTCCTCGATCGCCTGGTAGATGATCGAGTAGAAGCGGACGTCGACGCCCTCGCGCTCGGCCAGGTCCTCGACGCGCTCGCCGTACTTCACGTTGAAGCCGATGATGATCGCGTTGTCGACCGTCGCGAGGTTGACGTCGTTCTGCGTGATCGCACCGACACCGCGGTGGATGACGCGCAGCTCGACCTCGTCGCCCACGTCGATCTTGAGCAGCGCGTCCTCGAGCGCCTCGACGGCACCGGACACGTCGCCCTTGAGGACGAGGTTGAGGGTCTCGACCTTGCCCTGCTGGAGGGCCTGCGTGAAGTCCTCGAGGCTGATGCGCTTGCGGCGCTTGGCCAGGAGGGCGGCGCGCTCGGCGGCCTCGCGCTTCTCGGCGATCTGGCGGGCCGTGCGCTCGTCGGGCGCCACGAGGAACGTGTCGCCCGCGCTCGGCACGGACGCGAGGCCCAGCACGAGGACCGGACGGGCGGGGCCCGCCTCGGTCACGGCGTTGCCGTGCTCGTCGAACATCGCGCGGACGCGGCCGTGGGCCGTGCCGGCGACGATCGCGTCACCGACGTGCAGCGTGCCGGACTGGACGAGAACGGTCGCGACGGCGCCGCGGCCCTTGTCCAGGTTCGCCTCGATGGCGACGCCGCGCGCGTCCTTGTCGGGGTTCGCACGCAGGTCGAGCGAGGCGTCGGCCGTGAGCAGGACGGCCTCGAGGAGGTCGTCGATGCCCATGTTCTGCTTCGCGGACACGTCGACGAACATCGTGTCGCCGCCGTACTCCTCGGCCACCAGGTTGTACTCGGTGAGCTGCTGGCGGATCTTGGCCGGGTTCGCCGACTCCTTGTCCACCTTGTTCACCGCGACCACGATCGGCACGTTCGCCGCCTGGGCGTGGTTGAGCGCCTCGATGGTCTGCGGCATCACGCCGTCGTCCGCGGCCACGACGAGGATCGCGATGTCCGTCACCTGGGCACCGCGGGCACGCATGGCGGTGAACGCCTCGTGACCCGGGGTGTCGATGAAGGTGATGGCGCGGTCGACGCCCTCGTGCTCGTGGCGCACCTGGTACGCACCGATGTGCTGGGTGATGCCGCCGGCCTCGCCCGCGACGACGTCCGTCTGGCGGATGGCGTCGAGGAGCTTGGTCTTTCCGTGGTCGACGTGACCCATGACGGTGACGACCGGCGGGCGGGCGGCGAGCTCGTCGTCGCCCTCGGCCTCGAGCTCCGCGTCCAGGTCGATGTCGAACGACCCGAGCAGCTCGCGGTCCTCCTCCTCGGCCGAGACCATCTCGATGACGTAGCCGAGCTCGGACGCGAGGGCACCGAACGTGTCCTCGTCGAGCGACTGCGTCGCCGTGGCCATCTCACCGAGGTGGAACAGCACTGTGACGAGGCTCGCGGGGTTCGCGTCGATCTTGTCGGCGAAGTCGTTGAGCGACGAGCCGTGACGCAGCCGCACGACGGTCGAGCCGTTCCCGCGGGGAACCTGCACGCCGCCGAGCGACGGCGCCTGCATCTGCTCGAACTCCTGGCGCTTCGCGCGCTTCGACTTCCGCCCACGGACCGGGCGACCGCCGGCGCGCCCGAAGGCGCCCTGCGTCGAGCCACGACCGGCGCCACCGCGGCCGCCACCACCGGGACGGCCGGCGAACCCGCCGCCACCGCCGGGAGCGCCGCCACCACCGGGACGACCGCCGAAGCCGCCGCCACGACCGCCGCCACCGCCACCGGGACGACCACCGGGAGCAGGACGCTCACCGGGACGGCCGATCGAGGTGCGGCCGGGCATCATGCCCGGGTTGGGGCGCGGGCCGCCAGGACGCGGCGCGGGACGCGGGCCGCCCGGGCGAGGACCGCCGGAGCGCTCGCCGGACGCCGCCGCCGCACCCTCGGTGCGCTCGGGGCGCGACCCGGGCCGGGGCATGCCCTGGCTCGGGGCGAACGGGTTGTTGCCCGGGCGCGGTGCGCCCGGACGCGGGCCACCCTGCCGGGGCATGCCCTGGCTGGTCGCGAACGGGTTGTTCCCCGGACGCGGTGCACCGGGACGTCCGCCCGAGCCCCCGGGACGCGGGGCGGGCGCGTTCGTGCCGCCGCCCGGCTTGGGCGAGGCGGTGGGCTTCTGCGCGGGCGCGGGCGTCGGACGCTGCGCCGCGGGAGCCTGGGGTGCCGGGGCCTTCGGGGCCGGGGCCGCGGGCGCGGCGGGTGCCGGAGCCTTCGGGGCCGGTGCGGACGGCTCGGCGGGGGCCGCGGCCTGCGGGGCCTGCGGAGCCGGCGCGGCCGGCCCCGCCTTGACCCCCGGCCTCGGGGCCGGCTTCGGTGCGGCCGGAACCGCCGCGGGGGCCGCCGGCTTGCCCCCCCCCGCCCCCCCCCGCCGGGAAGGCGGCGCGGCAGCCCGCGGCCCACCCGGGGCCCCATGGTCACGGACGC
>QAPD01000118.1 GCA_003052455.1 Sphaerisporangium cinnabarinum
CAGGAGGCGGCGACGGGGTCGAGCGAGATCGCGGGCAACATCACCGGCATCGCCGCCGGCGCGTCGTCGACGGCGGAGGCCGTCGAGCAGATGAACGGCTCGATCGCCGAGCTCGCCCGCATGGCCGCCGAGCTCCGCAGCCGCGCCTCCCGGTTCACCTACTGACCCCCTGACACCCGTACGCCTTCGCAGAGAGACGACCACGATGCCCACGAACCAGCAGCAGGACGCGCCCCGACGCCTGTGGGGGGACCGCCCCGTCCTCGTCAAGATCCTCACGTCGGTCCTCGTGATGGTGGTGGTGACCGTCGTCATCACGACCGTCGCGCTCGTCTCGATGCGCCAGCTGCGCTCGGACGCCGACGAGATGTACCGCAGCAACGTCACGCCGCTGCAGCAGCTCACGGAGATCCAGCGCGCCTTCCAGGGCGACCGCGCCCGCGTCATCCAGTACGGGATCGCGGACGCGGAGACCCGGGCGAGCCTCCTCGACGAGCTGGTGGAGCGCAAGGCCGACCTGGACGCCCAGATCGAGGCGTACCGTCCCCAGGCGGTGAGCCAGACCGACGTCGACGCGCTCGTCGCGGCCCTGGACGCGTACTACGCGGCGGCCGAGGGCGAGCTCTTCCCGCTCGCCGACGCGGGCGACACCGCGGGCTTCGCCGCGTACTTCGACGACACCGTCCGGCCCCTCACGACGGGCGTCATGGACGCGATGCAGGTCGAGACGGCGTCCCAGGGCGAGGAGGCGGCGGTGCTCGCCGAGGAGACGGACACGCTCGCGGGACGGGCGCTGCTCGCCACGATCCTCGTCGCGGTGCTCGGCGCCCTCGCGGCGACCGCGCTGTCCTACGTCGTGGCGCGCGGGATCGCCCTGCGGATCCGGGCTGTGTCGAGGAGCCTGACGGCGCTGGGCGACGGTGACCTGACGGTGCGGGCCGAGGTGGTGGGTCGTGACGAGCTGGGGCAGATGGCTGCGGCGTTGACGAGTGCGCAGGAGAACTTGCGGGGGATC
>QAPD01000119.1 GCA_003052455.1 Sphaerisporangium cinnabarinum
GGCGGTCGAGCCGGCGGGCGGGTCGACGCGGCGCTCGAGGTCGGCGGGGTCGAGCGCCGCCCGGGTCGAGCGCACGAGCGCGAGCGCGGCGCCGGCGTCGGCCGGGCGGTCGGCGGGGTCGCGCGCGGCGAGCGCGCAGAGCAGGTCGTCGACCTCGGGCGGGATCCACGGGGCGACGTCCGACGGCGGCGGCACGTCGTTGTTCACGTGCTGGAACGCGACCTGGATCGGCGTCGTCCCGGTGTGGGGGACGGTGCCGAGCAGCATCTCGTACGCGAGGATGCCCGCGGCGTAGACGTCGGTGCGGGCGTCGCACGTGCCGGTCGCGATGAGCTCGGGGGACAGGTAGGCGACGGTCCCGAGGATCGTGCCCGTCGTCGTCGCGGTCACCTCGTTCACGGCGCGCGCGAGACCGAAGTCGGTGACCTTGAGCCGACCCTCGGTGTCGAGCAGGACGTTCTCGGGCTTGATGTCGCGGTGCACGAGCCCCGCGCGGTGGGCCGCGGCGAGCGCGTCGAGCACGTGCTCGAGCACGTCGAGCGTGCGACCCAGCGTCAGGGTGCGCTCGGTGAGCATGGTGCGGCGCAGGTTCGACCCCGCCACGTACTCCATGGTCAGGTAGCTCGTGTCGCCGTCGAGGCCCTGGTCGTACACGGCGACGAGGCCCGGGTGGGTGAGCCGGGCGGCGGCGCGCGCCTCACGGCGGAAGCGGGAGACGAAGTCGGCGCCGGACGCGCCCTCGGCGAGGTGGGCGTGCATCACCTTGAGCGCGACCTCGCGCTCGAGCCGGCGGTCGATCGCCAGGTACACCGTCGCCATGCCGCCTCGCGCGATGCGCGAGACGACCTCGTACCGCCCGTCGACCAGGCGGCCGACGAGGGGATCGGTCGTCACGGTGGCCACGGGGAGAGTCTAGGTGGCCGGGTGTCACGATCCGGTGAGCGCGGCGCGCACGGCGTGGGTGTCGTGTGGAGGCACGCCGTAGGCTTGCCCGGTGACCGATCGCGACACCAGCCCCCGCCCCACGCTCGACGACCTGGTCGGCGAGTGGCTGACCCTCCCCGACGTCGCCGAGGCGCTCGGCACCGACGTCGGCAAGGTGCGCCGCCTCGTGCAGGAGCGTCGCGTCGTCGGCGTGAAGCGTGGCGAACGCACGACGTTCCAGGTCCCGGCGCGCTTCCTCGTGCCGCTGCACCTCGTGGACCCGGCGAACGCCGGCCGCCCGGACGAGAGCGGCCGCGTGGGCGTCCTGTCGAGCCTGCAGGGCACGATCGTGGTGCTCACCGACGCCGGGTTCGACGACGCCGAGATCCTCGAGTGGCTCTTCACCCCGCACGACGAGCTCGGCGAGGCCCCGTTCGACACGCTCCTCAGCGGGCACAAGGCGCGCGTGCGCCGCGTGGCGCAGTCCGAGCTCTGACGCGTTCCGCCGCCGGCCCGGGCCGACGGGCGGGGGCGCGGTCAGGCCGTGCGCTCGACGGCGGCGCGCGCGAGCAGCGCGAGCATCGTCGCGCCCGGCTCCGCGAGCCCGGCCCCGTCGAGGGCGGTCGCCGCGCGCTCGGTGAGCTCGGCGATGAGGGACTCGACGGCGTCGCGAGCGCCCGTCTCGACGAGGACGGCGCGCAGGTCCTCCACGGTCGCCGGGTCGAGGTCCGGGTCGCCCAGGTGGGTGAGCAGGAGCTCGCGCTGCGCGGGCGTCGCCGCCGCCAGCGCGCGCACGACGAGCACCGTCCGCTTGCCCTCGCGCAGGTCGTCGCCCGCCGGCTTGCCCGTGACCTGCGCGTCGCCGAAGACGCCGAGCACGTCGTCGCGGAGCTGGAACGCCTCGCCCACGGGCAGGCCGAACGCGCTCGTCGCGGCGACCGCGGCGTCGTCGGCCCCGGCGAGCGCGGCGCCGAGCGCGATGGGGTGCTCGACGCTGTAGCGCGCGGACTTCGAACGGATGACGGCCCGGGCCCGCTCCTCGTCGGCCGCCGGGTCCTCGCCCCACGGCAGGACCTGCGCGTGCACGTCGAGGTACTGGCCGGCGGTGACCTCCGTCTGCATGCGGCCGAAGACGCGTCGCGACCGCGTCGCGACCGCGGGCGTCAGGTCGTCGAGCGCGTCGCCGAGCTCCCGGTGGCTCGCGATGAGCGCGAGGTCGCCGAGCAGGATCGCGGCGTTCTCGCCGTACCGACCGCCGTCGCCGGACCAGCCGAGGTCGCGGTGGCGCGCCGCGAACGCGCGGTGCGCCGTCGGACGGCCCCGCCGGGTGTCCGAGGAGTCCATGACGTCGTCGTGGAAGAGCGCCGCCGCCTGGAACAGCTCGAGCGCCGCGCCGGCGCGCAGCACCGTGGACCGGTGCGGGCCCGCGGCGTCACCGCCGTGCGCGCGCCACGACCAGTAGCAGAACGCGGCGCGCAGGCGCTTGCCGCCCGCGAGCAGCTCCTGCGTCGCGTCGGCGAGCAGGTCCGTGTCCGGGTGGGTCTCGGCGAGCTCGGCGCGCAGCGCCGCGGTCGAGGCGTGCAGCGCGTCGTCGACACCGGCGCGCACCCCCTCGCGGTCGACGAGCGCGGCGGGGCTCGGGTCGGTGAGGTCCTCGGACGCCTGGGGAGGGACGGAGGGCGAGGTCGGCAGCGACGGGTTCGGCACGGGGGCAGCCTATGCGGAGCGAGGACCACCCTGCCCGCCCGGACTCGTGGCGGTGGTGCGGCGCGGCACGTCAGGCGGGGGCGACCTGGCCGCTGATCGTCACGAGGCGTTCCGTCTCGTCGTCGAAGACGCCGACGGCGACCGACTCGGTGGGGGCCTCGGGCGCCGTCGTGCGGACGAACGTGGTGAGCGACGTGAGCGCGCTCGGCACGGTCGACGGGGAGACCACGAACCCGGCCGCGCCCAGCGCCTCGGTGTAGTAGGCGGTGAGCGCCTCGACCGTCTCGGTCGAGCGCAGGTTCAGCGTGAGGTCCACGAGCGTGCCGTCCTGCGACGGCCGCGCCGAGCTCGCGAGCACCTCGGCCCCCGGCGCGACCGGGACGAGCGTGGTCGGGAACCCCTCGACGAGGTCGCCGACCGCCGACGCGGCGTCGTAGTCGGGCAGCGGGGTCCCCGGCGAGCCGGCGTCGGCCTCCGGTGCCGGCTGCTCCTCGCGGGGTGCCGCGGCGCCCTGCACGTCGGCCAGGTCCGCCTGGCACCCCGCGAGCGCCGTGCTCAGCACGGCCGCGACGAGGACGACGGCGGCCCGTCCGACGGGGGAGGGCGCCGGGTGCGCGGCGGCGCGGGTTCGTGGTGGCACGCGCACACCGTAGTCACCAGCGCGTGCGCGAGCCACCACCAGGGTCGGGGGCCGACCACAGCGACCGGCGTGCGCTTCGCGTCGTCCACAGCCGGGCGGCGGGCGCTCCGCACGCCGCGCGCACCGGCTGGGATGGGCGCATGACGACCCTCATCCGGGCCCAGGGCCCGCGCGAGCTCCTCGCCTACGTCCCCTTCCGGCTCGGCTACCGACCGCAGGACAGCGTCGTCCTCGTGGGGCTGCGGCCACCGCGCGGCCGCATCGGTCTCGTCGTGCGCGTCGACGTCGCCGACGCGGCGGACGTCGAGCACGGCCCGCAGCTCGCCCGGTCCGTCGTCGGGCACCTCGCGGCCGACGGCGCGCGGCGCGTCGTGCTCGTCGTCTACTCCGACGCGCCGCTGCGCGCGGCAGGGGTCGCCGCGGCCCGGGCGCGGGCCGCCGTCGAGCACTGCCGCGAGGCCGCCGAGCCGCACCACGGGCCCGTCGAGACCTGGGTCGTGTCGTCGACGGGCTGGTACGCGCTCGACTGCGACGAGGACGACTGCTGCCCGCCCGCGGGGCGGTCGCTGCGCGAGCTCGAGTCGAGCGAGGTCGGCGCGCACATGGTGCTGTCCGGGACGGCGCTCGCGGACTCCCGCGAGGAAGCCCTGCGCATCCCGCGCGCGGGGCCGGACGCACGGCGCCGTGCCGCACGCGCCGCACGCCGGGGGCACGACCGCGCCCGGGCGGAGGGGTCCGGCGCCGGTCCCGACGCCGGGACCGCGGCCCGGTCGGCCGCCCTCGCGCTGTGGCGCGCGGCGGTCGCGCAGGCCG
>QAPD01000012.1 GCA_003052455.1 Sphaerisporangium cinnabarinum
CACTAAGCCCGGAGGTCCGCCTTTACGCCAACCAGAACGGCACCAATGTCCTGGCCGGGTACAGCTAGGGCGTCCTCAGCCAGCACTCGGACAGCGGCGACAGGCACGTGGTAGTCGGATGCCTCGAAGTGCGCCAGCCCGTCGTCCGTTTCGAAGATCCGCTGCTCGACGGCACCATCGTTCTGGTACCAGTACATCGCACATGCCAAGTCACCAGCATCCTTGTAGTTCGGTATCGGTGCGCGGTCGAGCCATGCCTTGAGCTTGAGCACCGTATAACCAGCGACAGTGGGCAACCGGACAGACCCGACCCCTTCCAGCAGCAGCTCGTCAGCGTCCATCCACACGTCCTGGAATCCGAAGACGCTCATGTCTACCCGTCGTGCAGCGGGGGCGACGACCCCGTCTGGGACCTCGACGTTCTCGCCAAAAGGCATGATGTCGACGGGAAGTCCCGTGACCAGGTAGCGGATTCCGGAGCTCGATCCGCTGACGGGGTCGAGGCCGGAGACGAGTTGTTCGTACTGTTCCCAGCCTCCGACAGCGATGCCGATATCCAGGTCATCAGTACGCCGCAGCTCGCCCCCGAACCCGTGCCCGGCATGCAACAGGTCGCGACACGTGGCACCGACCAGCATGATGGGCGGCAAACCACCGTGATTCGAGGCGATCTCTCGGAGCGCTGGGGCAGCCGGTGAGCGCTCCAGCAACGTCTCGAGCCGCTTCACGTAGTCCCCGTCAGACCTCGTAGGCACTGAGAATCTCCCTGCGGATCCCTCGAGCAATTTCCTGCTGACGCGGCTCGCGGGAGGCCATGAGGTCGGCGTACACCAGTGGCAGCGGCGCGATTCGCAAGGTTTCCGATTGTGGCTGGGCCCTCTCGGGCTCCGTCCAGAAGGCTCGTCGCACGACGATGTTGCTCTCCTCGTCCGACCACGGACGCTCCCACCGGGACCGCGCTACGGCGCGTGGGTCGATCCTCGGCACATAGATCACGAGCCCCCGCCCGTGCAGTTCGTCGACCGCAGCTTCACCACTCACGAAGACGTTCTTGCTGGCCTGCGCCCAGGCGTCCGCCACGGGTTGGCCCGAGAACCGACCCAGTTCGAGAGCCCGTGCCAGGGCGAGGGGGTACGCGGCCGTCCACTGGTCCAAAAGCTCGTTCGCCCGGAACAGGCGCGCGACCCCGGGTACGACGTATCCCTCCTCGCTCAGCGCGGCGACGGCGCTGTGGGCAAGGCTTGTCGAGACACCTGCCGCGTCGGCGAGCGCCCGGACGCTCGCCGTCACGAGACGCGGCCAGGCGAGCAGGCAAAGCACCACCTGAGCGCGCCGTGCACTCATGAGATTGGTCTCCCGAACCCGCTCGCGCCCCGGTCCTACGACAGCCGCGGTTTTCGCGCGCCGCCCGCGGATGTCGATCCGCACACCGGGTGCCTCAACGTACGCATTTCCGTAGGCGTCGATCCACCAGATACCTCGCTGCCTCGCGGCCGTGGCCACGGAGGCAGGAACGCGCTCACCAATGAGGAGGTGACCGTCGAAGCGCGCCAGGTCGGAGGTCTTTCTCGGCCATTCCTCGCTCTCGAACCACACCGCAGGGCGCTCGATGATGTGACCGTCGAGGTCGAGAGCGACGGTCCGGCCGCTCCGCATCAAGTGAACCCTGTCCTTACGCCAGACCTCGTTGATCCGGTCAATCCAGCCGTCTCTCACGCGAAGCCTCCCTCTAGTCACCCGTATCGTATGCTTCGACCGAACGTTCGATC
Organism: Sphaerisporangium cinnabarinum; assembly: GCA_003052455.1. Taxonomy (GTDB): domain Bacteria; phylum Actinomycetota; class Actinomycetes; order Actinomycetales; family Cellulomonadaceae; genus Cellulosimicrobium; species Cellulosimicrobium cinnabarinum. The sequence goes on from QAPD01000012.1 coordinate 1,770, forward strand.
ACGCCGAACGTTCTATCGGACCGAACACCCTCCTTGCGCCACACCACCTGCGGGTGCCGGTACAAGGGTGCAGATCGGTACATACTTCCGACAGGTACAGGCTCCACCAACCGATCACTCCTCACGCCTGACGACGGCGCTCGCGGGCGTCCCACGTGTCCGTCGCGACGCGCTGGGCGTCGCGGAGCGCGCGGGCCGGGTCGACGCCCTTGGGGCAGACCTGCGTGCAGGCCCCGACCTGGATGCACGGCCAGACGCCGAACTCGGTGTCGAGGACGTCGGCGCGGTCGAGCTCGCCCGCGTCGCGCGAGTCCTCGTCCCAGCGGCGCGCCGTCGCGACGACGGCCGGGCCGAGGAAGTCCGGCGCGACGTCGAGCTGCGGGCACGCCGCGTAGCAGAGCATGCAGTCGATGCACTCGGCGAAGCCCTTGAACGCGGCGAGCTCGCCCGGCGTCTGCCGGTGGCCCGACGCCGGCCCGACCGCCCGCAGCACGTCGCTACCGTCCGGCGTCGGCGGGTCGACGAGCGGGAGGCGCGTGGCGCCGTCGGGCACGAGCCAGGGCTGTACGGTGGCGAGCTTGCCGAGGAAGGTGTCGGTGTCGACGACGAGGTCGCGGAGCACCTCGGCGTGCGCGAGCGGCTCGACGACGAGGCCGGACGTGCGGTACCCGCGCACGAACGTCTCGCACCCGAGCACCGGGCGACCGTTGACCATGACGCCGCAGCTCCCGCAGACCGCCATCTTGCACGACCACCGGAACGTCAGCGTGGGGTCGGCGTGGTCCTTGACCCACTGGAGCGCGTCGAGCACGGACGTGCGGTCGTCGTAGGGGACGTCGAACACGTCCCGCCGGCCGGTCGCCGCGCCGTCGGGCGACGTGCGCGCGACCTCCAGCCGCACCGTCTGCTCGCTCACGCGCCCTCTCCCTCCTCCGCCGAGAACGACGTTGCTGTCGTCTCCGGGCTCTTCCCGACAGCAACCTCGTGCTCGGCGGGAGTCCCGGAGCCCACCGGGACGTGGGTCACCTCGATCGTGCCGCCCGTGCCGAGGCGGACCTCGGAGTGCCGTGCCGCGGCGTCCGACGCCGGGAAGTCCAGCCGCTGGTGGGCGCCGCGCGACTCCTCGCGCGCGAGCGCGGCCGCGACGGTCGCGTGCGCGACGAGCAGCGTCGCGCCGAGCTCGACCGTCGTCGCCCAGTCGGTGTTGAGCACGGCGCTCGTGTCGGCGACGCGGACGTCGTCGTACCGGGCGCGCAGATCCTCGACGGCGGCGAGCGCCCGCTGCAGGCCGTCGGCGTCGCGGTAGATCCCGGCGTCGGCGTCGAGCACGCGCCCGAGCTCGGCCCGGATCGCGGCGGGCGGCTCGGTCCCCCGGCCGCGCATCGCGAGGAAGCCGTCGGCGATCTCGGCGGCCCGGTCCACGACCGCGGGACCCGTCCGGACCGCCGAGGGCCCGCCGCCGGCCCCGGGCGGGCCCATCTCCCGCGACCACGCGAGCGCCGCCTCGCCCGCCGCGCGCCCGACGACGAGCGTCTCCACGAGCGAGTTGGACCCGAGCCGGTTGGCGCCGTGCAGGCCGGTCGACGCGCACTCCCCCGCGGCGAACAGCCCGGCGACGCCGGTCGCGCCGCGCGCGTCGGTGCGGATGCCGCCCATCGTGTAGTGCGCCGTCGGGCGGACGGGCACGGGCTCGGTCGCCGGGTCGACGCCCGCGAACTGCTTGGCGAGTCCGGTCACGAGCGGCAGCCGCTCGGCGAGACGGTCCTTGCCCAGGTGCCGCAGGTCGAGCAGGACGACGCCGCCGTCGGGCGTGGGGATGGTGCGGCCGTCGCGGTCGGCGTGCCAGAACGCCTGCGACAGGCGGTCGCGCGGCCCGAGCTCCATGGTGCGCGGCACGGGCGCCCCGACGGGCGACTCGGGCCCGAGGCCGTAGTCCGCGAGATAGCGGCGGCCGTCGGCGTCGAGCAGCACCCCGCCCTCGCCGCGCGCGGCCTCGGTGAGGAGGATGCCGCTGCCCGGGAGGCCGGTCGGGTGGAACTGGAGGAACTCCAGGTCGCGCAGCGGCACTCCCGCTCGCAGCGCCATCGCGGTGCCGTCGCCCGTGCAGATGCCCGCGTTCGTGCTGGTCCCCCACGCGCGCGCCGAGCCGCCCGTCGCGAGGACCACGGCCGGCGCCTCCAGGAGCAGCGGCTCGCCGCGGTGCTGGTCGTGCACGACGACGCCGCGCACCCGGGCGTCCGGCCCGCCCGGGTCCTCGACCACGAGGTCGAGCACGTGGTGCTCGTCGTACCGGCGGACGGGGCCGTCGGGACCGGAGTGCCGCAGCGAGGTCTGGAACAGGGTGTGCAGGAGGTGGAAGCCGGTCTTGTCGGCGGCGAACCAGGTGCGGGCGCGGCTCATGCCGCCGAACCGGCGGACGGCCACGTCGCCGTCGTCCGTGCGCGACCACGGCAGCCCCAACCGCTCGAGCCGGTAGAGCTCGCCGGCCGCGCGCTCGACGACGAACCGGACCGCGTCCTCCTCGCACAGCCCGGCGCCGCCCGCGAGGGTGTCGGCGACGTGCTGCTCGAGCGAGTCGTCGTCGCCCACGACGCCCGCCGCCCCGCCCTCGGCGGCGACCGTGTGCGAGCGCATCGGGTAGACCTTCGAGACGAGCGCGACCACGGGGGTGCGGCCGTCGTCGCGGGCCGCGACCTCGGCGACGGCGAGCGCCGCGCTCAGCCCGGCGGCGCCGCCCCCGACGACGACCACGTCGGCGTGCTCGACGCGCAGCGCGGTCACGGGCGTCCTCCGGGGGCGAGAGGGCGGGCGGACAGGTCCGGTGCGGCGCAGAGCGGGGGGAGAGCGTGCCGAGGCATAGGGGAAGGGTCCCCGCGCCGTCGGGCCAGCGCAACAGGCGAAGGTCCCGGTCCGGGGCCCTGATGGGCACCGCTCCCCATCGAGCGCGAGCCCCCTCTGTGGGTAAGGTCCGTGCGGAACCCCTCCCCGAACCACCGGAGCACTCATGCGTCCCGCCCGTACCGCCGCCCGCCTGACCGTCGCCGCCGCGCTCGCGCTCGGCCTCACCGCGTGCACCGTCGCCGTCGACGGCGGGGACGCCCCGAGGACGTCCGCCCCCGAGGAGACGACGGAGGAGTCCGCGCCGGCCGAGGACGCCGAGGAGGTCGACGACGCCGCGGCGGAGGGGACCGAGGCGGACGGCGAGCTGCCCGACTGGGCCAACCCCGTCGCGACGCCGGGCGAGCAGATCTCGACCTTCACGGTCGGCGACGTGCGCGTCGACGTCTACCAGGTGGGCGTCACGCAGGCCTCGAAGGACGGCCTGTTCGTCGACCCGGACACCAACCAGCCGCTCATCGCGGCGGGCGACGACATCGTCTTCATCAACTACGTCATCACGAACGAGGGCGACCCGATCGACCTCGGCTCGAGCCTCGTGAGCATCGACGAGCGCTACGACGACTGGCCGTACATGCAGGGCATGGACACCATCGTCGACGACGCGCTGTACGAGGCGCAGGGCGTGCACGACGACGCGATGCACAACCAGGCGTACCGCGAGCCGTCGGTGTACCCGTTCGCGACGGGCCAGTCGTACTCGTACGCGACGAACTTCCGCTACCAGCCCGGCTCGCCGATCACGTTCGACGCCGTGATCACGCCCGTGGACGCGGAGGGCGAGCTCCTGCACGACGAGCGCATCGAGGGCGAGGGCACCGGCACGATCTCCTGACGCCGCCCGCGCCTGCCGCGAGAGCCCCGGTCCCGACGGACCGGGGCTCTCGTGCGCTCAGCGCCGGGTCAGGTCCTCGTACTCCGGGTGCCGCTCGACGTACGCGCGGATGAACGGGCACAGCGCGACGACGCGCTCGCCCGACTCCCGCACGCTGTCGAGCGCGCCCGCGGCGAGCGCGGACCCGACGCCGCGCCCCTCGAACGCGGGGTCGACCTCGGTGTGCGTGAAGATCACCGCGCCCGGCTCCCGCACGTAGGCGGCGAAGCCGGCGACGACGCCGTCGTCGGTGCGGGCCTCGAAGCGGTCGCCCTCGTCGGTGACGGTGACGGTGGGCGTGCGGGGTGCGGCGCTGTCGGTCATGCCGCCATCGTCGTCGGCCCGGCGCCCCCGGACAACCGCGGCGCGACCCCTGAGACGGCCGTCACGTCGGGCGCCGCGACACGAATTCGCTACCGGCCGGACGGCTTCCGGGTGCGACACTGGGACGGTGGTCCAGGATTCCCCGTCGCGCGCTGACGACCCCGAGAACCCCGAGCACCGGCGGGACGACCTGACGACCGAGGGGACGACGTCGGGCACGGCGCCCGAGGCCCCCGTCCGGGCCTCCCGCAACCCCTACCGCGCCGTGCTCACGCTGCCCGGCGCGTGGCGGTTCTCCGCCGCGGCGCTCGTCGCGCGCCTGCCGATGTCGATGGTCGGCATCGGCACGATCCTCATGATCCAGGGCATCTACGGCGAGTACGCGCTCGCGGGACGCGTCGCAGCCGCGCTCGTCGTGGCGCAGGCGGTCGTGTCGCCCCAGATCGCGCGCCTCGTGGACCGCACGGGGCAGCGCGTCGTCATGCTGCCGCTGCTCGCCGCCGCGACGCTCGGGCTCGGCGGGCTCATCCTCTGCGCCGTGCTCCGCGCGCCCGAGTGGACGCTCTACGTGTTCGCCGCGGTCTCCGGCGCGACCCAGGGGTCGTACGGCTCGATGGTCCGCGCGCGCTGGACGCACATCGTGCCCGACGCGCGGCGCCTGCACACCGCGTACTCGCTCGAGTCCGCGCTCGACGAGCTCGTGTTCGTCGTGGGGCCCGTGCTCGCGACCGTGCTCGCGACGAGCGTGTCGCCGTCGGCAGGGCTCGTCGTCCCGCTGGTCGCGGCGGTCGTGGGCGGGTTGTGGTTCCTGTCCCAGCGCGCGACCGAGCCGCCCGTCGTCGTGCCCGACGCCGGCGTGAAGCAGCGCTCGGCCATGCGGTCCACGGGGATGATCGTGCTCGCCGTGATCTTCGTGGCCATGGGCATCGTGTTCGGCGCGACCGACGTCTCGACCATCGCGTTCGCCGAGGAGGAGGGCCAGAAGGGCGCCGCCGGCATCATCCTCGCCGTGTTCGCCCTGGGCTCGCTCATCTCCGGCCTCGTCTACGGCGCCCGCCACTGGGTGTCCCCGCTGTGGCGCCGGTTCGTCATCGGGATCGTCGCGCTCGCCGCAGGCGTGTCGCTGTTCTTCTTCGTCACGTCGATCCCCGTGCTCGCGGCGGTCATGTTCGTGACCGGGTTCGCCATCGCGCCGACGCTCATCAACGGCAACAACCTCGTGCAGAACCTCGTGGCCCCGACGCAGCTCACCGAGGGCCTCGCGTGGGTCGGGACGTCGCTCGGCGTCGGGGTGTCGATCGGGTCGTCCGTCGCCGGGTCGCGCATCGACGCGGGCGGCGCGCACGCCGGGTTCGAGGTCGTCGTCGCGGCGGCCGCGCTCGCCGTCGTGCTGGTGCTCGTGGCCCTGAGGTCGCTGCGGCGCAGCGCCGACCGCGAGGACGTCACGGACGGCACGCCGGCCCACTGACGCGGGGTACGCCGCGAGACGGTCGACGTCGAGGCTCCGAGACGACGGGCGGGACGGCTCGGCCTCAGATGATGCCGAGGTAGCTCTGCACGGCCCGCTCGAGCGCGTCCAGGTCGTCTCGAAGAAGGAAGTCGACAGGCTCCCCGACGACGTAGCCGGTGTCGATCACACGGAGCTGGTCGACGAGGAGCACGGTCTCCTGCCCGGCGATCTCGAGGACGGGCCGGAAGATCGCACGCTGCGCGCTCGTCGAGGTCGGCACGATCGTCGCGACGGACCACGGCATGTTTGTCGGGGACAGAACCACCCCGTACCGCCGACCGCCCTGCTCGTGGCCCCGGGGGTCACCGAGGTCGACGCGGTAGACGGCGCCGCGGATCACCAGGCGTCCGGCTCGTCGTCGAGGTTCTCGTGCGCGAGGTTCTCGGCATCGATGCGGGCCTGGTCGACCCACTTCTCGTGCGCGACCAGGTGCAGTCCACGGCGGACGGCATCGCTGGCGGTGACGCCTTCGTCGCGGAGGCGGTCGAGGATCCGGCGCTCCTCGGGGGTGGGTCGGAACGTGACGGAGTCGCGCTTCGTCGGGGCGCCCTCGTCCTTCCCGCCGCGCGGGGTCTCCCCGACCGGCGCGCCGTTCTTCCCGCCCCGCGAGGTCGATCGTCGCGAGGTCGTCCCCTCGTGCGCGGTGCTGCGGGTTCTCGTCGCCATGATCACGACACTACGGCGTGTGTCCCACATTTGTCAGACACGGGTCTGGCGCGGATGACGCCCGCACACCCTCCCGCCAGCGCCGCCCCTGGGGTCGACGAGCACGCGGCGCCGGGTCGGCGCGATCCACGACGCCGCAGGTCCGCCGCTCGTCAGGCCGGGTCGGCGCCCGAGAGGTGGGCGCGCTCGCCCTCCTGGTCGAAGATCGTGAGGATCTCGACCGGGCCGTCGTGCGCGCCGAACGAGTGCGGCACCATCGTCGAGAACTCCGCCGCCTGTCCCTCGTGGACGAGGATCCGTCGGTCCGCGAGGTAGACGACGGCCGTCCCGGACAGGACGGTGAACCACTCGTGCCCCGGGTGGACGCGCTGGTGCTCCGGCCCGACGGCACGCTCGGGCGTCAGGCGCATCTTCGCGACCATGGTCCCGGTCCGCTCGCGCGACAGCAGCCACGTGGTCTCCCCCGGGCGGCGCTGCGGCTCGGGCCGGATCACGACGTCCTCGTCGTCGACGGGCTCGACGAGCTGGTCGAGCGTCGTGCCCAGCGCACGGGCGATCGGCACGAGCTGGTCGAGCGCGATGCGCCGGTGCCCGGTCTCGATGCGGCTGAGCGTGGACGGGCTGAGGAAGCAGCGCGCGGCCAGCGCGTCGAGCGTCCAGCCGCGCGCGAGCCGCAGCCCGCGGATGCGCTGCCGCACGACGGCGTCGAGATCCGGTTCTTGCGTCATGAGCAAGATCCTATGCTCAGGACGCACGCGCGTCCTACGGTGGAGCCATGGACCTCCCTGCTCACCGCCACCCCGCGCCCGGTCCCGACGACCCCGCCGTCGCGGGTCCCGGCTCCACGCACCGCGCCGGTCACGCGCCCGGGCACCCCCACGGCCACGCATCCGCGCACGGCCACACGCACGGCCCGCACGACGGCGCCGGGATGGCCGAGCTGCTCGAGCTCGACGCGCTCGTGTTCGGGGACCCGCTCGACGAGGCCGTCGCGGTCGCCGTCGGGCACGCCCCGGACCCGACGCGCACCGTCGTCGACCTGGGCGCCGGGACCGGCACCGGGACCCGGGCGCTCGCGCGGGCGTTCCCCGACGCCGAGGTCGTCGCGGTCGACGCGGACGCCACGATGCTCGACCGCCTCCGGGCCCGGCTCGCGGGGACCGGCCTCGCGGAGCGCGTCCGCACCGTCGAGGCCGACCTCGACGCCGGGTGGCCGCCGGTCGGCGTCGCGGACGTCGTGTGGGCGTCGGCCTCGCTGCACCACGTCGCCGACCCGGCGCGCGTCCTGCACGACGCCCGCGACGCGCTCGCCCCGGGCGGCCTGCTCGTCGTCGTCGAGATGACCGCGACGACGCCCGTCCTGCCCGACGGCGCAGCCCACGCCGACCTCGCCGCGCGCCTCGAGCGCGCCATGGCGCACGCCGGCTGGAACCGCTACCCCGACTGGACCCCGTACCTGACCGCCGCCGGGCTGGAGGTGGTGGACCGGCGCGAGCCGACCGCCGTCGTGCCGCCGGGGCCGGAGACGTCCCGCTGGGCGCACGCCACCGCGACGCGCCAGCGCGAGCACCTGGCGGACGAGCTGGAGCCCGCCGACCTCGCGGCGCTCGACGTCGTGCTCGCGGCGACCGCTCCCGGCACGACCGACCACACCGTCCGCGCCCGGGGCGGCCGCGTCGTCTGGGCCGCCCGCCGCCCCCGCTGAGTGCGTCGAACAGTCGCCGTCCGGGCCGATCCCCGCGACTGATTCCCGCACTCAGGGAGTCCCGTCACCCCGCTGAGGAGAACCGTGAACACCACCACCGAGAAGAACGCTCCCTACGACGTCGCGATCGTCGGCGGCGGTCCCGCCGGGCTGAGCGCCGCGGTGACGCTCGCGCGGTCGCTGCGGTCCGTCGTCGTGCTCGACGCCGGCGAGCCCCGCAACGCGCCCGCGGAGGGCGCGCACAACCTGCTCGGGCGCGAGGGCGTGCCGCCGCGCGAGCTGCTGGCCACGGGCCGCGCCGAGGCCGAGGGCTACGGCGCCGAGGTCCGCGACGCGCGCGTCGCCCGCGCCGACGGCGACGTCGAGACCGGCTTCACGCTCACCCTGGACGACGGCGGGACGGTCCGGGCGCGCCGCGTGCTGCTCGCGACCGGCCTCGTCGACGAGCTGCCCGACCTGCCGGGCGTGCGCGAGGGCTGGGGATCGACCGTGCTGCACTGCCCGTTCTGCCACGGGTGGGAGGTGCGGGGACAGCGGATCGGAATCCTCGCCACCGGGCCCGCCGCCGCGCACCAGGTGCTGCTGTTCCGTCAGCTCACCCCGCACGTCACGCTGTTCCAGCACACCGCCCCCGAGCCCGACGACGCCACGTGGGAGCAGCTCTCGGCGCTCGGCGTGCGCGTGGTCGAGGGCGAGGTCGAGCGGCTCGACGTCGACGGCCGGTCGGTGCGGTCGGTCGTGCTCGCCGACGGGACGTCGTTCCCGGTGGACGCGGTCGTCGTCGGGCCGCGGTTCGTCGCGCGCGGCGAGCTGTTCGAGCAGCTCGGCGGGACGCTGGAGGACCACCCGGCGGGCCGGTTCGTGCCCGCCGACCCGCGCGGCGCGACCGCGGTGCCGGGCGTGTGGGCCGCGGGCAACTCGAGCGACCTCATGGCGCAGGTCGGGGCGTCGGCCGCGGCCGGTGTCATGGCCGGCGCGGGGATCCACGGCGAGCTCGCGCAGGCCGACGCGGCGGCGGCCGTCGCGCGTCGGCGGACGCCGTTCGCGGCGCACGCCGAGCCCGCGGTCTGAGGCCCGGCCTCGGCCGCCGAGGGAGCGCCCGCGGGCCGCCCGGCCGCAGCGTGACGCACGAGACGCCCGCTCACGCTGCGCCCCCGGGCGACCCGTCGCACGATGGAGGACGACCCCAGCCCACCGTGGAGGTACGTCATGCCGTTCGGAATCGGTCGCTCCCCGCAGGACAAGCGCAACCGCACGGTCGCCGACCTGCTCGTCGCGCAGCTCATCGAGGCGGGGGTGCGCCGGATCTACGGCATCGTCGGCGACAGCCTCAACCCCGTGGTCGACGCCGTGCACCGGTCCAACGCGGGCGAGAACGCGGGCAAGGGGATCGAGTGGATCCACGTGCGCCACGAGGAGGCGGCCGCGTTCGCCGCCGCCGCCGAGGCCGAGGTCACGGGCAGCCTCGCGGTGTGCGCCGGGTCGTGCGGGCCGGGGAACCTCCACCTCATCAACGGCCTGTACGACGCCAACCGGTCGCGCGTGCCCGTGCTCGCCATCGCGAGCCACATCCCGAGCAAGCAGATCGGCACCGGGTTCTTCCAGGAGACCCACCCCGACCGCCTGTTCACGGAGTGCTCCGTCTACTCCGAGATGATCTCGAGCGCCGAGCAGGCGCCGCGCGTCATCAACTCCGCGATCCACCACGCCTACGGCGCGCGCGGCGTCTCCGTCCTCACCCTCCCGGGCGACGTCGCCGACCTCGACGCCCCCGCCGCCGTGCCCGACGTCGCGTGCCGGCCCGCTCCCCCGCGCGTCGTCCCCGACGAGACCGCCGTCCAGCAGCTCGCGGACGCGATCGACGCCGCGAAGAAGGTCACGATCTTCGCCGGGGCGGGCGTGCGCGGCGCGCACGACGACGTCCTCGCGCTCGCCGACAAGATCGCCGCGCCCGTGGGCCACTCGCTGCGCGGCAAGGAGTTCATCCAGTACGACAACCCGTTCGACGTCGGCATGTCCGGCCTCCTCGGCTACGGCGCCGCGTTCGACGCCATGCACGACTGCGACCTCCTCGTGCTGCTCGGCACCGACTTCCCCTACGACCAGTTCCTCCCGGAGTCGGTCCGCACGGCCCAGGTCGACATCGACCCGACCCACCTCGGGCGGCGCACGCGCCTCGACCTCGCCGTCGTGGGCGACGTCGGCGAGACGGTGCGCGCGCTCCTGCCGCTCGTGAAGAAGGCGCGGTCGCGCAAGTTCCTCGACTCGATGGTCGCCAAGCACGAGAAGGCGATGACCGGCGTCGTCGGGGCGTACACGAAGAAGGTCGAGCGCACGACGCCGATCCACCCCGAGTTCGTCGCCGACACGCTCGACCAGGTCGCCGCCGACGACGCGGTCTTCACCGTCGACACCGGCATGTGCAACGTCTGGGCCGCGCGGTACATCACGCCCAACGGGAAGCGCCGCGTCATCGGGTCGTTCATCCACGGCTCGATGGCCAACGCGCTCCCCCACGCCATCGGCGCCGCGGCCGCTGGGCGTGCAGGGGGCCGCGAACGCCAGGTCGTCGCCATGGCCGGCGACGGCGGCCTCTCGATGCTGCTCGGCGAGCTCGTGACGCTCAAGCACTACGACCTTCCCGTCAAGGTCGTCCTCTTCGACAACGCGAGCCTCGGCATGGTGCGCCTCGAGATGCTCGTCGACGGGCTGCCGATGTTCGGCACCGAGTCGCCGCACGTCGACTACGCCGCGGTCGCGAACGCGATCGGCATCCCGGCCGTGCGCGTCGAGAAGCCGAAGGACCTGCGCCGCGCCCTCCAGGACGCGCTGAACCGGCCCGGGCCGGCGCTCGTCGACGTCGTCACCGACCCCCGCGCGCTCTCGATCCCCCCGAACATCACCGCGGGCCAGGTCCGCGGGTTCGCGGTCGCGATGAGCAAGGAGGTCCTCGGCGGCGGCATGGGCGAGGTCGTCTCGATGGCGCGCGCCAACCTGCGCAACGTGCCCCGCCCGTGACCGACGAGCCCACCCTCGCCGACGTCCGCGACACCGCCCGCGAGGTCTTCGGCTACCGCGACCTGCGCCCCGGGCAGCGCGAGGCGATCGCCGCGCTCCTCGACGGACGCGACGTCCTGCTCGTGCTGCCCACCGGGGCGGGCAAGTCCGCGGTCTACCAGCTCCCCGGCCTCGAGCTGCCCGGGCCGACGCTCGTCGTCTCGCCGCTCATCGCGCTCCAGCAGGACCAGGTGCGCTCCCTGCTCGAGCTGGGCGACGACGACGCGCGCGCCGCCGCCGTGAGCTCGGCCGTGCCCGCGGCCGAGCGCCGCGCCGCGCTCGAAGCCGCCGCGGCGGGCGAGCTCGAGTTCCTCTTCCTCTCGCCCGAGCAGCTCGCCAACGACGAGGTGCTCGACGCCGTCCGCGCGGCCCGGCCGAGCCTCGTCGCGGTCGACGAGGCGCACTGCGTCTCGACCTGGGGGCACGACTTCCGGCCCGAGTACCTGCGCGTCGGCGAGCGCCTCGACACGCTCGACCCGCGGCCGCGCGTGCTCGCGCTCACCGCGACGGCGTCCCCGCCCGTGCGCGAGGACGTCGCCGAGCGCCTGCACCTGCGCGACGCCGCGGTGATCGTCCGCGGGTTCGCCCGCCCCGGGATCGCGCTCGAGGTCGTGCGGACCGTCGAGGCGGCGGACAAGGACCGCGCGGTCGTCGAGCGCGTCCGCGCGGAGGCCGAGCACGGCGTGGGGATCGTCTACGTCGGCACGCGGCGCCGCACGACCGAGGTCGCCGACGCGCTCGCGGAGGCGGGCCTGCGCACCGCGGCCTACCACGGCGGGCTGCGGCGGGCCGAGCGCGACGAGGCCCAGCGGCGGTTCACGGAGGACGAGGTGGACGTCGTCGTCGCGACCTCCGCGTTCGGCATGGGCATCGACAAACCGGACGTGCGGTTCGTCGTGCACGCGGACGTCCCCGGCTCTCCGGACTCCTACTACCAGGAGGTCGGCCGCGCGGGCCGCGACGGCGAGCCCGCCGTCGCGGTGCTGTTCTACCGGCCCGAGGACCTGGGCCTCCAGCGCTACTTCGCGGTCGGCGTGCCCGACCGCGACGACCTCCGCGAGGTCGCGCGCGCCCTGGGCCGGGGCGGTCCGGACGACCAGGCGCCCTCGGCGCCCGGCGGGCGGGCGCGGCTGCCCCGGCGCCTGGCGCGGCTGCGCGCGCTCGTGGAGGACGCGCGGGCGCTCGCCGGCGAGGACGCGCGCCCGGCCGCGGTGGCCGACGTCGCGCACGAGCTCGCGGAGGCCCGGCGCCGGGTCGACGACTCGCGCCTGCAGATGATGCGCGCGTACGCCGAGACCCCGCAGTGCCGGCGCCAGTTCCTGCTCGCCTACCTCGGCGAGGAGCTGCCCGAGCCGTGCGGACGCTGCGACACCTGCTGGGCCGGGACCGCGGAGGAGCGGGCCGCCGACGACGCGTCCGCGCCGTGGTCGACGGGCACGACGGTGCGACACCCCGAGTTCGGCGAGGGGACCGTCATGGGCTACGAGGGGGACGACCGCGTGACCGTGCTCTTCGAGACGCACGGGTACCGGACCCTGAGCCTCGACGCGGTGACGGACCAGGGCCTGCTCACGGCGTCCTGACCCGCCGGTGGCCGGCGCGGGCGCGCGTCCGGCTCCGCCGGCCCGGCCGGTAGCATCGCCGCGTGCTCACCAGGACGACGGTCACGGACGACCAGCTCGCGGCGCTCGTGGCGCCCCTCGGCGAGGCGCTGCGGTCCGAGCCGCTGAGCGGCGGGATGTTCGCGAGCGTCTTCGCCGTCGACCTCGCCCCGCGGCCGGGCGCGGTGCCCGACGACGTCCCGGACCGCGTCGTCGTCAAGGTCACGGGCGCCGACACGTCGCGCCTCCTGCGCTACGAGCACGGCATCCCCGGCACCGAGGCGGCGGCCTACCGGGCCGCCCACGCCGCGGGCCTGCCCGTCCCGCAGGTGCTGCACGCCGACCTCACGCGCGAGCACGTGGACGGCGACGCGCTCGTCGTGACGTTCCTCGCCGGGACCCTGTGGAGCGCGCGCGAGGCCGACGCGGCGGAGTCCGCCGCCGTCCGCCGCGGGCTCGGGTCGTTCATGGCGCGGCTGCACCGGATCGCGGGCGACCGGTTCGGCTACCCCGCCCCCGCGTCGGACCTCGCGGCGGCGAGCTGGCCCGACGCGGTCGCGCGCATGGTCGACGCCGTGCTCGACGACGCGCTCGCCTGGGGCGTCGACCTCCCGGCGGACCGGGTGCGCGACGCCGTCGCGCGGCACCGCGACGTCCTCGCCCGCGTCGAGGTCCCCCGGCTCGTGCACGCGGACCTGTGGCCGGGCAACGTGCTGCTCGCGCCGGACGCCCCGCGGATCGTCGGCGTGCTCGACGCCGAGCGGTCGCTCTGGGGCGACCCCCTGTTCGAGCTCGCGGGCGCCGACCAGCTCGGGGCCGGCCCCGTCGACGCGGACCTCCTCGCGGGCTACGCCGCCGAGGGCGGCGACCTGGGCCTGGGCGACGGCACGCCCGGCAGCGGCGACCCCGCGGCGTGGACCCGCCTGCGCCTGTACCGCACCTACCTGTCGTGCCTCCTCGCGGTCGAGGTGGTGCCGCGGGGCTACGAGGGCGACTGGGTCGAGGGGTACGCCGGCACGGCCCGCGCCAACCTGCTGCGCATGCTGGACGAGCTGGGCGCCTGAGACTCCCGCGTGGGGAGTCCTCCCCATGTGACGTACCCCCGGATCGCCCCACGGCATGGTCGGGTCACGGTAAGGTGTGTGTACGTTCACGACAACTCCACACGCCATTCCCGCGCCGTGGCCACCCGTCCGAGGGGACCTCGCATGATCGCGTTCATCGTCATCGGCATCGCCGGACTCGCCCTCCTGCTCCTCTCGCTGCTCGTCGGCGAGATCGTCGACCTGGGTGACGGCGCGGTGTCCGGGACGACGCTCGGCGTCGGTGGCGTGGTGTTCGGCGCGGTCGGCGTGATCGTGGCGTCCAACGACCTGCCGACGTGGCTCGCGTACGTCGGGTCCCTCGTCGTGGCGCTCGTCGTCATGGTGCTCGTCCAGCTGCTGGTCAAGAACCTGCGCGCGTCGGAGGACGGCGTCCCCGTGTCCCTCGTGGGCGTCCAGGGCACCGCGACGACCGCGATCGACCCCGCGCGCGGCGAGGTCTCGCTCGACGCGGCGCACGAGCTCGAGCGCCGCCTCGCGTGGTCCGACGAACCCATCCCGGAGGGCGCGCGCGTCGTCGTGCTCGAGCAGTCCGGGAGCCGCGTGCGCGTCCAGCGGCACTACCCCAACGACTGAGGTCCGACGGACCGACCACGGCGCCCCGCGCGTCGTCCCGTGGGTGCCGCGCACCCGCACGCACCACCGGCCGGCCGGCCGGGCACGCCCCGACCGGTCCGCCGTACGACTGCCGCACGTCCTGACCTGCCCGCACCCACGGAAGGAGACGCGCCCCGGCGCGGACCATGTTCGACGACACGAACCTCATCACGACCCTGGCGATCGTCGCCCTGGTCATCGCGTTCTTCGCGGTGGTCATCTTCATCAGCAAGCGCATCCGCCGCGTCCCGCCGAACGAGGCCCTGGTCATCGTCGGCCGCGGCGCGGGCCGCAAGGAGGCCGGGGGCAGCGGGCAGAAGGTCGTCGTCGGCGGCCGCACGTTCGTCTGGCCGATCCTCCAGCAGGGCTTCTCCATCTCGCTCGAGCAGCGCCAGATCGGCATCACGGTCGAGGGCGTGGACAAGAACCGCATCAAGATCGCCATCAAGGCGTCGATCAACTTCAAGGTGCGGGGCGACGAGGAGGGCGTGCGTCGCGCGGCCCAGCGCTTCCTCTCCCAGCAGGGCACGCTCACCGAGATCATCAAGGAGTCCCTCGAGGGCTCGCTGCGCTCCATCGTCGGCGACATGACGATCGAGCAGATCATCTCCGACCGCAAGGGCCTGTCCGACCGCGTCGTCGAGTCCACGAAGGCCGACCTCTCGGAGCAGGGCCTCCAGGTCGACCTGCTCAACATCTCCGACATCTCGACGCCGGGCTCGGACTACCTCGCGAACCTGGGCCGCGCCGAGTCGGCCCGCGCCCGCCAGGTCGCCGAGGTCTCCGAGGCCGAGGCCCAGCGCGCGTCGGAGTTCGCCGTCATCGAGGCGGCCGAGCAGATCGCCGAGCGCCAGAAGGCCCTCGACCTCAAGCGCGCCGCGATCAAGGCCGACACCGACCGCGCGAACGCCGAGGCCGAGGCCTCCGGCCAGCTCGCGCGTGCCGAGCAGGACCGCCTCGTCGCGCAGCAGGAGCGCGAGGCGCTCGCCGAGCAGGCACGCGTGACGCAGGAGCGCCTCGACATCGAGGTCCGCAAGCCCGCCGAGGCCAAGGCGTACGCGGAGGTCCAGGAGGCCAACGCGCGTCGTGACGCCGCGAACGCCGCGACCGAGGCCGACGCCTACAAGCGCACCGTCATCGCCGAGGCGAACAAGACCGCGGCCATCCAGGACGCCGAGGCGTCCGCGCAGGCCGTGCGTCGCGCCGGTGAGGCCGAGCGTGACCGCCAGGTCGCGCTCGCGGCCGGTATCCGGGCCGAGGGTGAGGCCCGCGCCGCCGCGATCGAGGCCGAGGGTCGCGCCGAGGCGGCGGCGACCGACGCCAAGGCCGACGCGCTGCAGAAGTACGGCGAGGCGGCGCTCGTCCAGGAGCTCATCGAGCGCCTGCCGGAGATCGTGCGGGCCGCGGCCGAGCCGATCGGCAACATCCAGGGCATGACCGTCGTCTCGACCGACGGCGCGTCCGCGCTCACGAAGAACGTCGCGTCGGTCCTGGGCGAGGGCCAGGGCGTCATCAAGCAGCTCACGGGCGTGGACATCAACCAGCTCATCGCCAACCTCGCGGGCACGCAGCTCGCGGGCTCGGGCGACGCGCCGACCAACGGCACGTCGCACTGACCCACCCCGCCGAGCCTGCGGCCGTGGCCCGTCCGAACCTCCGGGCGGGCCACGGCCGCATGGTCGGCGAGCCGGACGGCAGACCTGGGAGTAGGACTCAGGCCCAGCCGAGGCGGCCGAACGCGTTGAGCGCGAGCAGCACGCCCAGCGCCCCGAGCACCCAGCCCGTCATGTCCGTCGCGTTCTTCGTGAGCCAGCGGTCGAGCCGACGCAGCACCGGGTCGACCGCGCGCGCCGCGACGAGCCGGCCGAGCAGCAGCAGGAGCGCGGGCGCGACCATGACGACGCAGTACGCGGCGAGGATCGCACCGCTCCCGGGCCAGCCGACGTCCGACGTCGTGACGATCCCGATCGCGGCGAGGTAGGGCAGCATCGTCCCCACCTCGATCGCGACGGCCCCGAGGGCCAGCCCCACGAGCGGCAGGACGGACGAGCGTGTCCGGACCGCGCCGGTCCCGACGGCGTCCGCCTCGATCCCCAGCGCACGCTCGCGCCACCGCGAGATCCGGCCGGGGCGCGGGGGCGACGACGGCACGCCCGAGCCCACGGTCTCGGCACCGGCACCGGCACCGGCACCGGCGCCGGTCCAGGGGCCGGTCCCCACGGCGTCGGGCCGACCCGCGACGGGCGGGGCGGCGTCGGACTGCGCGGCCTTGCGCGCCGCGCGCTTGCTGTCGAACCGGAAGCTCAGCGCGAACAGCCCGATCCCCAGGAGGAGCTGCACGATCGCGGCGGCCCGCGTGTCGAGCGCGGCGCCGAACCGGTCGAGGAACGCGCCCGCGCCGAGCAGCACGACGATCCCGACGGCGAGGTAGAACCCCGCCACCGTGCCGAGGTACACGAGCACGCGTCCCGCGCGCAGCCGCCCCGGCGCGAGCAGGAGCCACACGGGGATGAGGAGCGTGCCGAAGCTCGTGGAGTCGATGAGCGCCAGCACGACGAGCACGCCGGCCATCGCGGCCAGGCCGAGGCCCGGACCGCCGACGGCGTCGAGGTCGAGAGGGAGGTCCATGCCCCGAGCGTCCCGCCCGACGCGCGGGCGTGTCGTCCGGCGAACGACCGACCCGCGCGCCCGGAAGAGGGCCCCGATGGCGCGCGAGAGCGCCCCGTGCCGGGCCGGGGCGGGGCGTCGTACACCGTTCGACCGATCCGTCGCCGGGCGGGCTGTGCTGGGATGGAGGCGTGAGCACGCACGACGGCGGGACGCAGGACGCGCGCGCGGCCGTGCCCGGGCGGGGCGGGCGCTGGCGGACGGCGGTCGGCTCCCTGCGCGGCGTGTGGCGCATCGAGGACCGCCGGAACGACCTGTTCTCGGCCGTCACGACGTTCGTCCTCGGCTGGGTCCTGCTCGAGGTCGGGCTCGTCGGGATCGTCCGCGCGTCGTTCGTCGTCGAGCCCGCGCACGCCTGGTGGCGCGTGGCGCTGCTCGCCGTCGGGTGCCTCCTCATCCTCGCCAAGCGCGCGCACCCGATCCTCGCTCTCCTCGGCGGGGTGGTCGTCACCGCCGTCGACCTGCGGTGGGGCGGGAGCCTCGCGCTCATGCTCGTCCTGTGGGACCTGCTCTACGCCGCCGCCCTCTGGTCGCGGCCACGGGCGCGCGCCTGGCTCTGGGGCGTCGCGGCGACCGTGGTGGCGGTGGGCGCCGTCGGGGCGGGCGAGGCCGCGCGCGACGTGCGGGAGTTCGTGTACATGGGGCTCCAGCTCAGCGCCCTGCTCCTCGTGCCGATGTGGTGGGCCACCAACGTGCGCACGACGAGCGAGCTCGCCGAGGTCGCGGGCGAGCGCGCCGACCTCGCCGCGCGCGAGGCCGAGGCCGCGGCCCGCACGGCCGACCTGGAGCGCCAGCGCGCGAGCGACCTCGAACGCATCGCCCAGCTCGACCGGCACGAGGCCGTCCGGGCCGAGCGCGCCGCGATGGCGCGCGACCTGCACGACGTCATCGCGTCGCACCTGTCGACCATCGCCATCCACTCCGGCGCCGCGCTCGCCCTCCCGCCCGACGCCACGAAGGACCGCGCGGCGCTCGAGCAGGTGCGCGCGAGCGCCGTGGCGTCGCTCGACGAGATGCGCTCCATGATCCTGCTGCTGCGCACCGAGGGACGGCGCGAGGGGGACGGCGCGACGGACGCCGTCGCCGCCCCCGGCCGCCTCGCCGGCCTCGACACGCTCCTCGACGCCGCGCGCGCGACGACGACCGTCACGCTCCACGACCCGGACGGCGTCGCGGCGTCGCCGCTGCCCGCGGCGGCGGACCAGGCGCTGTTCCGCATCGCGCAGGAGTCCCTGACGAACGCGCTCAAGCACGCGCCCGGCGCCCCGGTCGCCGTCGAGCTCTCCCGGCACGGGGCGGCCGTCGTGCTGGAGGTGCGCGACGACGGCGCCCCCGGCTCCGGGACCGTCGAGCCACCGCTGAGCGCCGGCACCGGCCTGCTCACGATGCGCGAGCGCGCCGACGGTCTCGGCGGGACGTGCAGCGCCGGCCCGCTGCCCGGGGGCGGGTGGTCCGTGCGCGCCGAGATCCCCGTGGCCGGGCTCCCCGTCGAGAGGCAGGACGCGTGACGCGACGACCGGTCCGGGTGCTCCTCGCCGACGACCACGCCGCCATCCGGGCGGGCCTGCGCCTCCTGCTCGACGCCGCGCCGGACGTCGAGGTGGTCGGCGAGGCCGCGGACGGCACCGCCGCCGTCACGAACGCTCGGGCGCTGCGGCCCGACGTCGTGCTCATGGACCTGCGGATGCCGGGCGTCGACGGCATCGAGGCGACGCGCGTCATCACCGGCGAGCACCTCGCCGAGGTCCTCGTGCTCACGACGTTCGACCTCGACGAGTACGTGGACGGGGCGCTGCGCGCCGGGGCCGCGGGGTTCCTCCTCAAGACGGCCGAGCCCGCCGCGCTCCTCGACGCCGTGCGTCGCGTCGCGGACGGCGACGGCGTCCTCGCGCCCGAGGTCACCCGCCGGCTCCTCGCCGCGTTCGCGCGCGGCCCCGTGCCCGACGCCGGCCCCCCGCTCCCCGCGGGATCGCGCCCGGGCGGCACGGACGGTCTCGGGGACCCCGCGGCGTCGGGCGGCGGGGGCGTCGTCGCCGACGACCGACGCGAACCGCGGCTCGCCGACCTCACGCCCCGCGAGGTCGACGTGCTCGCGGCGCTCGGCCGCGGCCTGTCCAACCAGGGCATCGCGACCGACCTCTACATCACCGAGGCCACGGCCAAGACGCACGTCTCGCGCGTGCTCGCGAAGCTGGGCGTCGCGACCCGGATGCAGGCGGCGATCGTCGCGCGCGACACCGGCCTGGCCTGACACCCCCCTCCCTCTGGACGCCGACCACGCGATCGTGGCCGCCGAGCACGGGATCAGCGACCGGAAGCTGCCCGGTCTGGTCGCCGACCCCGTGCTCGGCGGGACGGGGGTGGGGAGCGAGGCCGGTCAGGCCGGGGCGAGGTCCGGGCTCTGCACGACGAGGGCGGCGTGCCGGGCGCCCGCCCGCATCGCCTCCTCGACGTCAGCACCGTGCAGGTGCGCGTCGAGGAAGCCCGCGAAGAAGCCGTCGCCGGCGCCGTTCGTGTCGACGACGTGCGGCACGGGCTGTGCCGGGACCTCGACGAAGCCACCGTCCGGCGTGAGCGCGACCGCGCCCCGCGACCCGTGCGTGCAGACCACCAGGCGCGCACCCGCTTCGACCCGGGCGGTCATGAAGCCGCGCCAGTCCTCGAGCCGGTCCCCGCTGAGGAACACGTGCGTGCCCGCGTCGACCCAGGGCCGGTGGAACGCGGACTCGCCGTCGTGGTCGTGCAGGTCGACCCAGACGTCGCGGCCGCAGGCCACGGCGAGGTCGAGCACCGGGAGCGCGGGCACCGCGAGGTCGACGACGACGGCCCGCGCCGCGTCGAGCGCCGCGACGGTGGCGTCCCACCCCGCTCCCCGCGCCGGGACCTCGCCGGGGGCGCGCAGGTAGACCGAGACGCGGCCGCCGTCGTCGTCCATGAGGTTGAGGTGGCTCTCGGTGCTGCCGTCGGGCGAGGGCTCCGCGAGCACCCGCACCCCCGCGCCCTCGAGCACGGACCGGACGCGCGCGGCGTCGTCGTCCGTCCCGAGCACGGTGCGCAGGAGCACCGACCGGCCGAGGCGCGCGAGGTTGAGCGCCTTTCCCGCGGACGTCCCGCCGACCGTGTGGCGGTGGGACCTGGCGAACACCGTGTGCGGCGTGGGAGCGGGCAGCTCGTCGAGCTGGACGAGGAGGTTCCACGACGCCGGCCCGGCGACGAGGACCTCGGCCTGCGGGGGCGTCATCGGTCCGTCACCGTGATGCCGAGGCTGTGGGCGAACGTCGCGGCGAGGCGGGCGAGCTGCATCGAGTCGATGGTCGAGCCGCGCAGCGACTCGATGCCGCCGAGCTCGTCGATCTCCGCGCCGCGCAGGTCCACGTGGGCGAGCGTGGCGCCCTGCACGTCGATCCGGCGCACGCGCGTACCCTCGAACGCGACGCGCAGCGCGTCGGACGCGACGAGGTCGAGCTCGTCGATCGTGCAGTCGGTGAACACCACGTCGCGCAGCGACGCGCCCCGCAGGTTGACGAAGCCGAGCTTGCAGCCGACGAACCGCACCCCGGCCCACGACGACTCGTAGAGCTCGGCGGACCCGAGGCGTGCGCCCCGCACCTCGACCTCGCGCCACCGGCCGCGCGTCCCGCGCACCACCGGGACGTCGAGGCGCCCCAGCACGACCTCCGTGAGCGTCACCGCCCCGAGGTCGGCCTCGTCGGCGCGCACCTGGTCGAGCCGCGTGGAGAACACGCTCGCGCCGTGTAGGTCGAGCCGGTCGAGGCGGAGGTCGGTGATCTCGACACCCTCGAGGTCGGCCTCCGCCTCGAGGTCGTAGGCGTCACCGGGCTGGAGGTCGTCCAGGACGACCGGGTCGATCACGGGTGGTTCGGTCGTCGGCTTCTTCGGGGGCACGCCCCGAGCCTAGGACCGGCCACCGACGCCCGGGCCCGCCGTCGTGCGGGCCTTGATCACCTCGAAGATCGCGGACCAGCCGTCCCGCCCGTGCCCGGCGGCGAGCGCGCGCTCGTAGTGGGACAGGACGGCGCGCGGGAGCGCCGTGTCGACGCCGAGCTCCTCGCTCGCTCCGAGGACGTGCGCCGCGGTCGCCCCCATCATCGTCGCCGTGCTGAGGTGCCCGGGGTGGACGCCGGTCTCGAAGTCCGCGCCCGGCGCCCCGTCCCCGCCGACCATCGCGGGCGTCTCGACGAGCGTCCGCAGCGCCTCGGGCACGAACTGCGTGGGCGGCACCCCGGCCGCCTGAGCGAGCGCCGCGGCGTGCGCGACGCCCGACAGCGCCGTGAGGAACACGTCGAGCTGCGCCTGGTACAGCAGCTGCGCGAGGCCCGGGTCCTCGCCCACGTGGCGCGGAGCGCCGAGCAGCGCCAGCACGCTCTCGTGCGCACGGAACGCCGCCCGGGGACCGGAGTAGTACACGTACGCGTCCGCGGTCCCGACACCCGGGGGCGGCGTCATGACGCCACCCGCGACGAGGGTCGCGCCGTGCTCGGCGACCCACCGTGCCGCGGCACGGGTCGCCCCCGGGGTGTCCGAGCTCAGGTTGACGACGGTCCGGCCGCGCAGGACGTCGGTCGCGCCGCCGAGGACGTCGTACATCGCCGCGTAGTCGGTCAGGCTCAGCAGGACGAGGTCGCTCGCGGCGACCGCCTCCGCGGGCGACGCCGCACGGACCGCGCCCTCGGCCACGAGCGCGTCGGCGCGCGACGGCGTGCGGTTCCACACGGTGACGGGGTGGCCTGCGACGAGCAGCGTGCGGACCATGGCCTGGCCCATCGGCCCCAGGCCGATCAGGGCGACGGGGGCGTGCGCGCTCATCGCGCTCCTCCTGCGGTGCCGGTACCGGTACCGGTACCGATGACAGCGGGTGCGGCGGTGGTGCGCCCGGGGTCCCTGATGCTCTCGACGGCGCGCGCGAACCCGTCGCTGCCGTGACCGGCGTCGACCTGCCGGCGCACCAGCGCCTGCACGGCCGCGACGACGTCGGTCGCGAGCCCGGCCTCCTCGCTCGCCCGGACCATGTCGGACAGGTCCGAGAACTCGAGGCTCTGCTGGCCGGGGCCGGCGAAGTCGCGGCGGTCGATGACGTCGGCGTAGCCTGCGAGCTCCGACGTCATCGCCGCGATCCAGGGTGCCGCGCGGCGCGCGAAGTCGCTCGCGCTCACGCCCGCCGTCCCGACCATCGCGACGCCGTGGAAGAAGCCCGCGAACATCGCGTACATGCCCGCGAGCAGCGCGAGGTCGTAGAGCGGCGCCAGACCGGGGTCCTCCCCGAACCACGTGCTCCCGCCCCACGTGCCGAGCACGGGACGGGCGGCGTCGAACGCGCTGCGCGACCCGCTGTACAGGACCTCGGAGCCCGGCCCGCCGATCATCGACGGGACGGCCATGATCCCGCCGTCGAGATAGTCGGCGCCGTGGGTGCCCGCCCAGGCGGCGAGCTCGCGCGACTCCTCGGGCGTGGTCGTGACGAGGTTGACGAGCGTCCGGCCCGCGAGCGCGTCCGCGACGGGGTCGAGCGTCTCGTGCACGGAGGCGTGGTCGAGCAGGACCGCGACGACGAGCGGCGAGGCGGTGACGGCCTCGCGCGCAGACGCCGCCTCGCGGACGCCGGACTCGAGGAGAGCGCTCGCCCGTCCCGGCGTGCGGTTCCAGACCGTCGTCGGGTGACCGGCGGCGACGGTCGCGGCAGCGAGCGCGCTGCCCATCGCGCCGAGGCCGAGCACCGTGACGGGGATGACGCGTTCCGAGGGTCGTGCAGGCTGGTCAGACATCGTTCCTCCGGGTGGGGTGGCGGTGCTCGGGCGGGCCGACCGCGCGGCGCGCCCTCGCTGTCCACCCTCCCCGGCGTACGGTCGCCCGGGAAGAACGCACTTCGAGGTGGGGTTCTCACCTCAGGGTGAGCGTGCAGGTCAGGACGCCGCCCGGCACGGAACCGGTCAGCGACGAAGGAGCGAACGATGACGACGACGACGGTCCGCACCTCCCCCGGCAGTCCGCCCACCGGTGCCTCCACGAGCACCGCGCGACGCGGCCCCTACGTCTGCGGGCTCGACGCCGCGATGGACGTCGTGAGCGGGAAGTGGAAGTCGCTCATCCTCTGGGAGCTCGAGGACCACGGGGTGCGTCGGTACGCCGAGCTCAAGCGCGGTCTGGTCGGCGTGAGCGACAAGGTGCTCGCGCAGCAGCTCCGCGAGATGGAGGCGGACGACCTGCTCGTGCGCGAGGTGTTCCCCGAGGTCCCGCCGCGCGTCGAGTACTCGCTCACCGAGCACGGCAGCGCGCTCAACGCGGCGCTCGCGTCGCTCGGCGACTGGGGCCGTGACCGCATCGAGCGGATCGGCGCCGCACGCGTCGGCTGACCCGATGCCTCAGGGCTCCGGGTGGAGAGCGTCGTAGCGCCAGAAGCGGCGCTGGGCCCGCACGACGAGCCACAGCACGACGACGCACGCCACGCCCCCCGCGACGGCGGCCCACGCCTCCCCCACCCAGGTCGCCTGCGCCCCGAGGACGAGCTCGCCGAGGCGCGGCCCGCCCGCGACGACGACGATGAACACGCCCTGGAGCCGGCCGCGCATGTCGTCGGGCGTCGCGGTCTGGAGGATCGTCTGGCGGAACACCGCGCTCACGGCGTCGGACGCGCCCGCGAGCGCCAGCGCGACGCTCGCCGCGACGACGCCGCCCACGAGGACGGTCGTCGGGGTCGTCGCGCCCACGCCGAGGAGCACGACGCCGAACAGCACGATCGACAGCCCGTAGGCCGTGATCGCCCACACGATGACGCGGCCCTGCCACCGCACGCGCGACAGGCCGCCGGAGAACACGCCCGCGAGCACGGCCCCGACGGCGAACGCCGCGGTGAGGACGCCCGTCGTCGCCTCGCCACCCCCGAGGAACACGACCCCGGCGGCGGGCAGGAGCACGCGCGGCGAGGCGAGCACCATCGCGGCGAGGTCGACGAGGAACGTCGTACGGACGTTGGGCTGGGTCGCGAGGTACCGCAGGCCGTCGACGACGGACCGCCACCCCACGACGCGGCGCCGGCGCCCCGCGGGTGCGGCGGCGACCGCGGCCGGGGCACCGGGGGCGGCGGGCAGCGGCGGGATGTCGGGGAGCCGCCACACCGCCCACAGCGCGGCCGTGAACAGGACGGCGTCGATCGTGTACGCGACCTGGTAGCCCCACAGCGCGACGAGGAACGCGCCACCCAGCGGGCCGACGGTGAGCGCGACGTTCCACGCGATCGTCTGGAGCGCGTTCGCGGCGGGCAGGAGCCGCGGCTCGACGAGGCGCGGGATGATCGCGGAGCGCGCCGGGTTGTTGATCGCGAAGGCGGCGGACTGCGCCGCGACGAGCGCGTAGAGCACCCCGACCGAGTTCAGGTGCAGCCACGCCTGGACGGCGATGAGCGCGGTCACCACCCACAGCGCCGTCGAGGCAGCGAGCGCGACCTTGCGGCGGTCGTACGCGTCGACGAGCGCACCGCCGTAGAGCCCGAGCACCACGAGCGGCACGAGCGCGCAGAGGCCGAGCACGCCGACCGCGAGCGACGAGCCGGTGAGCGCGTAGACCTGCAGGCCGACGGCGACGACCGTGAGCTGCGAGCCGAGGTTGGAGATGCCGAGCCCCCACCACAGGCGGCGGAACGGCGGGGAGATGCGCAGCGGGGTCGTGTCCGCGAGAAGACCGTTGACTCGAGCCACGACCGCCGAGCCTACGTCAGCCCCCGGGTCGGGCCGTCCCCGTCGCGTCGGCCTGGTCTGCGTCGGCGAGGGCGCTGTCGCGCGCCTCCGCCTCGCCCCACGCGTCGACGTGGCGGTGCGGGGGCCCCGGCGGCGGCGAGTACCCGGGGTGGGGCCCGGGCGTGAGGTAGGTGCGTGCGAAGAACAGCGAGGCCGCGAGGTCCTCGCGCCGCTCGGCCGCGGTGCGGGCCCGCCGCGTCGAGATCTCGACGACGACGTCCCCCGTCCAGCCGCGCTGCACGAGCTCGGTGAGGACCTTGTCGCACGGCTGGTCGCCCCGACCCGGGACGAGGTGCTCGTCCGTGATGGACGACGACCCGTCCGCGAGGTGCACGTGCGCGAGGCGGCCGTCGAACACGTCGAGCAGCGCGAGCGCGTCCTGCTGCGCGACGGCGGCGTGCGACAGGTCGAGCGTCACGTGCTCGTAGCCGTGCTCGGACGGGTCCCAGCCGGGGAGGTACGCCTGCATCTCCCGCTTGCGGCTGCGCCACGGGTACATGTTCTCGACGGCGATCGTGACGCCCTCGGTCTCGTCGAGCTCGCCGACGAGGTCCTCGAACTCGCGCGCGTACCGGTACTGCCAGCGGAACGGCGGGTGCACGACGACGGTGCTCGCCCCGACCTCCTGCGCCAGCTCGACGCTGCGGCGCAGCTTGGGGCCGGGCGACCGCCCCCACACGCGCTGGCTCACGAGGAGCGTGGGCGCGTGGATGCTGCGGATCGGCACGTCGTGCTCGACGGAGAGCCGGCGCAGCGCCGCGGCGTCCTGCGTCGTCTCGTCGGACCACACCATGACCTCGACGCCGTCGTACCCGAGGTCGGCCGCCGCCTCGAAGGCGTACTGGGCCTTGCGCGGGTAGACGCTCGCCGTGGACAGCGTGACGTGGATGCGCGGCGGCTCCCCCGGTGACGGTGGGACCTCCCGCGGCGTCGTCGCGTCTGACATGCCGGTCACCCTAGACCCGTCCGCTGTGGCCCACACCAGCGGGCGGTCGACGCCGACGACCTCGCGGCGCGCGGAGGGCTTCCGACCCTCCCCTTTCCCGGCCGGATCGCCTAGGATGCACTGGTCCAGACCACTTGTCTGCCGGAGGAACACCATGGACCGTGCCGTCGTCGTCGCGATCACCGAGGGCCTGCACGCCCGCCCGGCCGCGCTCTTCGTCAAGACCGCCGCCGCCCAGCCCGCGCCCGTGCGCATCGCCAAGCCCGGCGGCGACGCCGTCGAG
The DNA here is from genome assembly GCA_003052455.1 of Sphaerisporangium cinnabarinum. Classification (GTDB taxonomy): domain Bacteria; phylum Actinomycetota; class Actinomycetes; order Actinomycetales; family Cellulomonadaceae; genus Cellulosimicrobium; species Cellulosimicrobium cinnabarinum. Next base: position 27,752 of record QAPD01000012.1, read on the forward strand.
GCGGCGAGCATCCTCGGCGTCATGACGCTCGGCGTGTCGGCCGGGGACGAGGTCGTGCTGTCGACCGACGCCGACGGCGACGAGGCGAGCGCGTCGATCGACGCGCTCGTCGCCTTCCTGGAGCGGACCGAGGTCGCCTGACGTCGTGCCCGGCCCCGCGGAGGCGGGGCCGGGCACGACGCCGGTCACAGCCCCAGGTCGTCGAGGACGGGGAGCCGGGCGCGCACGGCCGCGCGCGCGGCGTCGGGCGTGGGCTGCTGGAGCGCGAGGAACGCGAGCTCCTCGCACCGGTCCGACGTCGTCGCGGCCAGCACCGCGGCGACGTCCGGGAGCGCGCGCGGCGTCATGGACAGCGACGTCACCCCGAGCCCGACGAGCACCGGGGCGAGCACCGGGTCGGCCGCGGCCTCCCCGCACACGCCGAGCGGTCGCCCGTTGAGCGCCGCGCCGGAGCCCGTCGCCCCGACGAGCGCGAGGACCGTCGGCTGCCACGCGGTGGACAGGCGCGCGAGGTCGGAGACCTCGCGGTCGGCCGCCATCGTGTACTGCGTGAGGTCGTTCGTGCCGATGCTCGCGAACGCGGCCTTGGCCAGCACCCAGCGCGCGCCGAGGGCCGCGGCCGGCACCTCGATCATCACGCCCGCCGTCGCGAGGCCGTGGTCCGCGCACAGCGCGACGAACGACTCCGCCTCGTCCGGCGTCGCGATCATCGGCGCCATGACCCACACGTCGGCCGACTCCGCCTCCGCCGCGCGCGCGACGGCCGTGAGCTGACGGTCGAGCACCTCGGGGTGGCGGCGCGCGGTGCGCAGGCCGCGCACCCCGAGCGCCGGGTTCGGCTCGGCGTTGGGCGTGACGAACGGGAGCGGCTTGTCGGCGCCCGCGTCGAGCGTGCGCACGACGACCTTGCGGCCCGCGAACGCGGCGAGCACCTCGCGGTAGGCCGCGACCTGCTCGTCGACCGTCGGCTCGACCGTCCGGCCGAGGAAGCAGACCTCGGTGCGGAACAGCCCGACGCCCTCCGCACCCGCCTCCGCGGCGGCGCGCGCGTCCGCGCCGTCCGCGACGTTGGCGAGCAGCTCCACGCGGCGGCCGTCCGCCGTCCGCCCGGGACCGTCGAGGCGCCGCCGGGCGCGGCGCGCGCCCCGAGCCGCGACGACCGCCGCCACGTCATGGGCCGACGGGTCGCGCTCCACCGTGCCGAGGCCGCCGTCGACGAGCACGGTCTCGCCGTCGCGGAGCGCGAGCGCGTCCTCGACCGCCACGACGGCCGGGATGCCCAGGGCACGCGCGAGGATCGCGGTGTGCGACGTCGGCCCGCCGCCGCGCGTGACGACCGCGAGCACGCGCCCGGGGTCGAGCTGCGCCGTGTCCGCGGGCGCGAGGTCGTCGGCCACGAGGACGAACGCGTGGCCCGGGTCGGGCACGCCGGGCACGGGGAGGCCGAGCAGCGTCGCGACGATCCGGTCGCGCACGTCGCGCACGTCGCGCGCCCGCTCGGCGAGGAGGCCGCCCAGCGCCTCGAGCCGCCCGACGACGACCCCCGCCGCGTCCCACACGGCCCGGGCCGGGGTGGCCCGCAGCTCGCGCACCCGCCCGACGGCGTCGCGCGCCAGGGCGGGGTCCGCCGCCATCGCGGCGGTCACGCCCAGGACCTCCGCCGCGGTGCCCTCGGCCCGCGCGGCGCGGGCCGTGAGGTCCTCCTGGACCGTCGTCACCGCCGCGAGGACCTGCGTCACCGCGAGGTCGACGTCGGCGTCCGACGCGTCGGCGGGCAGCGGCGCCGGATCCGGCTCCGCGACGGAGCCGGGCATCCGCGCCACTGGTCCCGCCCCCCGCCCGGGGCTGACCGGCACGCCGGCCAGCCCCGGGTCGAGGTCCCGCGCGGGGGCGCGCGTCGCGTCGTCGGCGAGCGTCACGCCGTGCTCCCGCCGCCGGACGCGCCCGTCCGGCTCGGGGTGCCCGCCTCCGCGGCGTCGACGTCGCGTCGCACCGGCGAGGCCTCCGCTGCCGAGGCGTCGGGCCGCGCGTCCTCGGTGGTGTCGACGGCGCCGGTCGCCTGGACGGCGCCCTCCGCGTCGTCGTCCTCGCGGCCCGGGGTCCGCAGGTTCCAGCGGGTGATGACGAAGCGGAAGAGGACGTAGTAGAGCACCGCGTACCCGAGCCCGATGGGGATGAGGAGCAGCGGCATCTCGGCGATGCGGAAGTTCAGCAGGTAGTCGATCGCGCCCGCGGAGAACCCGAACCCGTCGCGGATGCCGAGCGCGTTGACGAGCGCCATCGACGTGCCGGTGAGCACCGCGTGGATGACGTACAGCGGGTAGGCGACGAACACGAACGCGAACTCGAGCGGCTCGGTGACGCCCGTGACGAACGAGACGAGGGCGGCCGAGCCCATGATGCCGGCGACGACCTTGCGCTGCGCCGGCTTGGCGGTGTGGACGATCGCGAGCGCGGCGGCCGGGAGCGCGAACATCATGATGGGGAAGAACCCGGTGAGGAAGGTGCCCGCGGTGGGGTCGCCCGCGAGGAACCGGAAGATGTCGCCCTGCGCGACCGTGCCGTCGGCGGCGGTGTACTCGCCGAACTGGAACCACGGCAGCGAGTTGAGCAGGTGGTGCAGGCCGATGGGCACGAGGAGGCGGTTGAGCGTGCCGAAGACGAACGCCCCGAGGATCGTCGAGCCGGTGACGAACCCGCCGATCTGCTCGTTGATGAGCCAGTCGAACGCGGGGTAGATCAGCGCGCCCACCACCGCGATGAGCACCGAGACGCCCGCCGTGATGATCGGCACGAACCGCCGCCCGCCGAAGAACGCGAGGTACGGGGGCAGCTTGATCCGGTAGTACTTCTGGTACAGGAGCGCGGCCGTCAGACCGATGACGATGCCACCGAGCACGCCGTAGTTGATGAGCGCCTGCGTCTCGCCCTCGGCGGCCTCGCCGAGCACGTAGGGCGAGAGAGAGTCGGTGACGCCGGAGAACACGAGGTAGCCGATGAGGGCCGCGAGACCCGTCGTCCCGTCGGCCTTCTTGGCGTACCCGACGGCGACGCCGAGGGCGAAGATGATCGGCAGGTTGCTGAACAGCGCGTTCCCGGCGGCGCCGAGGACGTCCGCGACGGGCTGCATCCACGCGAAGGTCCCGGCGGCGCCGTCGGCTCCGAGCATGTCCGGCTGCCCGAGACGCATCAGCAGCGCGGCAGCAGGGAGCGACGCGATGGGCAGCATGAGCGAGCGCCCGACGCGCTGGAGCTGCGCGAAGCCGGGCACCCCTCTCTTGGTCCTCGTCGGTTCGGCGACGGTCGTCATGTCCTTCTCCTCCTGGGCAGGCCTGGGGCGCAGGCGAGGTGCGTCGAGCGGCGGCTGTGGCGCGACGTCGTGCGGCGTCGTTGCCGGTCCCGGGGCACGACGAGAAGACCTGGGGTCGTCGTGCCCGGGGTGTCGGTCCAGGTTGTCTGGACCACTTGCAGGAAGAGTGGTCTAGACCTCATGATGTGTCAACCCCCGAGGGTGACCCGGGACACACGGCGGGCCCCGCGGGGCGCGTCGTCGCAGGTCGCACGACGGCCGGACGACGACAATGCAGCCGTGGAGAACGCGGCACCGGAGCAGGGCGGTCGGCGACGACCGGGACCAGGGACGGCACGAGGACGAGGACGCGGCACGACGATGAGCAGGTCACGATCGCAGGCGAGCGAGCACAAGTACCTCACGGTGCGCGCCTACCTCGCCGACCTCGTGGCGAGCGAGCTCTCCGTCGGCGACGCGGTGCCGTCGGAGCGCAGCCTCACCGAGAAGTTCGGCGTCTCGCGCATGACCGTGCGCCAGGCCGTCGACGCGCTCGTCACGGAGGGCGTGCTCGAGCGGGCCCAGGGTCGCGGCACCTTCGTCGCGCCGCCGCGCGCCGACTTCGAGATGCGGCTCACGACGTTCGGCGAGGAGGCACGACGGCGCGGCATGGAGCCGGGCACCGAGGTGCTGGAGGCGGGGACGGCCCCCGCACCCGCGTCCGTCGCCGAGTCGCTCGGTCGCGCGACGGGCGACCCGATGCACCACGTCGTGCGCCTGCGCACCGCCGACGGGTCACCCATGAGCGTCGAGGAGGCGTGGATCCCCGTGGACCTCGCCCCCGACCTGCTCGACGACGGCGTGCCCGAGAGCCTGTACGGCGCCCTGCGCGAGCGCGGGCTCGCGCCGACGTGGGGCGAGGACACGATCACCGCGTCCGACGCGACGGTCCAGGAGCAGAAGCTCCTCGAGCTCCGCGCGTCACGAGCCGTCATGCGCACCGTGCGACGCACGTTCGCGGGCGACTCCCCCCTCATGTACTCGCGCTCCAGCTACCGCGGCGACCGGTACAGCGTCTTCGTCCCGCTGCGCGAGGCGCGCCCGACGCTCGTGCCGCGCAGCACCACCGCGGACGACACCCCCGCGGACGGGGGCGCCGTCACCGACGACGCGCCGACCGACCAGCTCGCCCCCGTGCCGGTGCCGGCACGGGCGACCGAAGGGAACGACCGATGACACAGTCCGACGCGGAACGCGCCGCGACGATCCTCGCCGGCCTCGGCGGGGTGGGGAACATCGAGGAGATCGACCCGTGCACGACGCGGCTCCGGTCGCTCGTCAAGGACCCCACGCTCGTCGACGCCGCCCTCCTGCGCCGCGCCGGCGCGTTCGGCGTCATGGTGAACGGGCGGGTCGTGCAGGTGGTCGTCGGCCCGCAGGTCGACACCATCGCGTCCGACCTCGCCGACCTCATGTGAGGGACCCCGACCCGGGCGCGACCCGGGCCACACCACCCTTCTCCGCGCATCCCGCGCACCCCGACCGGCACGGCTGCCGGCCGGCCCCCCGACCCGGCCCCGGCCGGACCCCGACCCCGAGGAGCACCCGTGAGCAAGGCAGAGCAGATCCTCCGAGGCCTCGGCGGCGACGCGAACGTCCTCGACCTGGAGGCGTGCATCACGCGCCTGCGCGTCGAGGTCGAGGACCCGGCGCTCGTCGACGACGCCACGCTGACCGCGGCCGGGGCGATCGCCGTCGTGCGGTCGGGCGCCGCGATCCAGGTCATCGTCGGCCCCGAGGCCGACAACATCGTCTCCGACATCGAGGACCTCCGCTGATGGCGGCGCCGCTCACGGTGCTCGTCCCCGTCACGGGCACCGTCGTGGACGTGAGCGACGTCGACGACCCCGTCTTCTCCGCCGGGCTCGTCGGCCCCGGGCTCGCCGTCGAGCCCGACGACGCGCAGGGCGGCGAGGCCGTCGCGCCCATCACGGGCACGGTCGTCAAGCTGCACCCGCACGCGTTCGTCGTCCAGCACGACGACGGCCGCGCGGTCCTCGTCCACCTCGGCATCAACACGGTCCAGCTCGGCGGCGAGGGCTTCACGACGCACGTCGCGCAGGGCGACCACGTCCAGCGCGGCACGGTGCTCGTCACCTGGGACCCGAAGGCCGTGCGCGCCGGCGGCCGGTCGGCGGTGTGCCCGGTCGTCGCGCTCGAGGCGGCGCCCGACGACGTGACCTCGCTCGCCGAGGTCGGGGCGTGGGCCGCCCACGGCGAGGAGCTGCTCACCTGGGGTTGACACACCGGCGTCCGGCCGGACATCGGGCCGCGGCGAGCTATTGTGCAGGCCCCTTCCATATGCGAGGCTTCGGCACTGACGCCACGCCCACAGGGGGCGAGCATGGCGTCAGATGCTCGAGCATCACACCCGATGAAGGGGGAACGATGAAGTTCAAGAAGCTCGTCGCCGTCGTCGCCGCCGCTGCGGCGCTGGCTCTCGCCACGCCGACCGTCGCGAACGCGGCGGAGACGCGGACGTACACCAACACGTTCGGGAGCTGCCGGGTCCTCGTGATCTCCTACGCCAACGCCGGCGGGGCGAAGACGACGGCCACCTACCGGCTCCTGGGCGGGCAGTCCAAGACCTTCAGCACCGCGGGCCACATCCTCGGCCACTCCTGGACCGCCTGCTGACGGTCACGCTTCACCGGGGCCGGGCTCCGTCGGAGCCCGGCCCCGCGCACGTCCACCGAGGACCCCGTGCGAGCCGTGGTCTAGCCGCGCAGCGGGAGCGTGAGGGACGGGACGTCGCCCGGCTCGCCCCGGTCCACCACGCGGACCGGCACGCCCCAGTCCTGCTGCGCGAGGTGGCACGCGGGGAAGACGTCCGGGTCGGGCTCGCCGTCGGCTCCGAGCGGGACGACGTCGCACGACGCCGCCCGGGCCGTCACGTGCAGCACGCCCTCGCGGACCTCGGGGTTGATGACCAGGTCGCGGCCGAGCTCGACGCCGACGCCCTCCCCGGACAGCAGCAGGTCGGGCGGCGTCGCGCTCACGCGCAGCTCCGTCGACGGGCCGAACCGGTCGTCGAGCTTCTGCCCCGGTGCCGGGACGAACGGCACGTCGAGCCACAGCGGCCCGGCCCCGATGTCGGTGACGGGACGCTGGGTGCGGTGCGCGCCGCCGTCGAGCACCTCGCCCGCGAGCGACGCGGGGAGCGCGACGCGCGTGAGGCGGTGCGCCGCGGACTCCACGACGAGCAGGTGGACCTGCGGCTCGCCGCCCGGCCCCTCGCCCACCTGCACGACGACGCCGCTCGGCTCCGCGAGGCCCGTCGCCAGGGTCGTGACCTCGCCGGCGAGGCGGGTTCCGGAGGTGTCGTCGCCGACGCTCCCGGCGTCACCGGGAGCCGGGGCGAACCGGCGCAGCGCGCCGTCGTACGTGTCCGCGACGACGACGCTCCCGTCCGGCAGCGTCGCGACGCCGAGCGGGTGCTGCATCAGCGCCTGCTCGGCCGGGCCGTCGCGATGACCGAAGTCGAACAGCCCCTGCCCGACGGCGGTCCGCACCTCGACACCGTCGGGCACGACGGCGACGCCCCCACCCAGTCCGGACACGCGGCGCAGCGCCGAGGTCTCCGCGTCAGCGACCCAGACGGCACCGTCGGACGCGACGGAGAGCCCGGACGGCTGGGCGAACCAGGCTGACGCTCCCGGCCCGTCCTCCAGACCCTCGTTCATCGTCCCGGCCAGCAGCCCGAGCTTCCACCCGTCGAAGGCCCACAGCGTGTGGTGGCCCGCCATCGCGACGACGAAGCCTCCCAGCTCGTCCGACCAGGCGACGTCCCACGGCGACGACAGCTTGACGTCGAGCGGCTCGTAGGTTTGCGCGGCGTCGAACGGACCGAGGCGCCGGGATCCGTCCCCGTCCGCCACGACGACGTTCTCCACGCCGCCGACCATGAACTGCTCGCCGGTCCCGGCGACCGTCGTCACGTGCCCGTCGGCGAGCCGCACCCCGCGGAGCGCATGGTTCGCGGTGTCCGCCACGAGGACGTCGAACCCGTACGCCTCACGCTCCCGCTCCGGGACCAGGCAGAGCCCGTTGGGCTCGGCGAACCGCGCGTCGTCGGGGCCGCCGTCGGCGAGCCCGCGCTCGCCGGACCCGATGCGCCGGACGAGGGTCTCGCCGTCGGGCAGGAGCTCGGCGAGCGCGTGGTGCCCGGCGTCCGCGACGAGGAGGTTGCCGCCGGGCAGCTCGACCGCCTTCGCGGGGAAGCGCAACGTGCCCGACGACGGCGCGGGCGCCACGTACGGGCCGTCGCCCCGGTGCAGCGTGCCCTTCGCGTCGTGCTCCGCGACGAGCTCCTCGACGAGGGCGGCGATCGCGGACGCGTGCCCCTCCCCCGCCATCTGCGCGACGACGTAGCCCTCGGGATCGACGACCACGAGCGTCGGCCAGGCGCGCGCCGCGTACGCGGACCACGTGACGAGCTCCGGGTCGTCGAGCACGGGGTGGTGCACCTCGTACCGCTCGACCGCGGCCGCGAGCGCCGCCGGGTCCGCCTCGTGCTCGAACTTCGGCGAGTGCACGCCGACGACGACCAGCACGTCACGGTGCCGCTCCTCGAGCTCGCGCAGCTCGTCGAGGACGTGCAGGCAGTTGACGCAGCAGAAGGTCCAGAAGTCGACCAGCACGATCTTCCCGCGCAGGTCGGCGAGGGTCAGGTCGCGGCCGCCGGTGTTGAGCCAGCCGCGCCCGACGAGCTCGGACGCGCGGACACGGGGAAGTCGCTCGGTGGTCACGCGACCATTCTCGCGCGCCGCGAGCCGACGACGCCGAGCCCCGCGACCTGGGCACCGTGCAGCAGGGGGGTGATCCCGGCGTCGGGCGCGTACGGGCCGGGGTCGGGGCCGCCGCCGACGTGACGCAGGGCGGTGCGCGCCGCGTGGGCGCCCTGCGCGACGGCGGCGGCCCCGTGGTCGGTCCGGAACCGCCGTCCGCGCCGGTCGCGGTGGACGGCGACCGTCCGGGCGCCGCTCCCGACCACCACCACGTCCGCCGACCTGTCCACGTCGCCCATCTCTCCTCCTTGACCTCGATACCCCCTTTGGGTATATTCGCCATCCTAGTCATACCCCATGGGGGTATCAGCACCGAGGAGGAACGTCGTGAGCATCGTCGAGATCGAGTACCAGGTGACCGGCATGACGTGCGGCCACTGCGAGATGTCGGTCCGCGAGGAGGTCGGTCAGGTGCCCGGCGTCACCACGATCGACGTCAGTGCGACCACCGGTCGGCTCGTCGTCACGGCCGACCAGCCCGTCGACGACGCCGCGGTCCTCGCCGCCGTCGACGAGGCCGGCTACACCGCGGAGCGGGTGCGATGAGAGCGCCCGCCCGGATCGGGCTCTACGTCGCCGGGCTCGGGGTCGTGTTCGTGGCCTCGGCCGCGGTCGCGGGCGCCGTCGTCCCCGAGGGCGCCCTCTCGGGGACGCCCGCTGCGCACGCGCCGGAGCAGCACGCCGCCACGAGCGACGACCCCGCGCAGGAGACCACGAGAGGAGCGGACATGGTCGGCGGACTGTCCCTGGAGCAGGGCGGCTACACCCTCGGCGAGGTCGAGGCCCCGCAGACGCCGGGCACGCCCGGCGAGCTCGCCTTCACCCTGACCGACCCCGCGGGCGAGCCGGTGACCGACTTCGCCGTCGCGCACGAGCAGCGCCTGCACCTCGTCGTCGTGCGCTCCGACGGGGCGCACTACCGCCACGCCCATCCCGAGATGGACGAGGCCGGCCGCTGGTCCGTGCCCTGGACGTGGGACGCCGCGGGCACCTACCGCGTGTACGCCGACGCCGTCCCCACCGGGGGCGACCCGCTCACCCTGAGCCGCACCGTCGAGGTCGCGGGCGAGGTCGTCCCCGTCCGGGCCGACGCCCCCACGACCACCGCCTCGGTGGACGGGTACGACGTCGCGCTCGAGGGGAGCCTCGAGGCCGGTACGGCCTCACGGCTGACGCTCGAGGTCACGCGGGACGGCGAGCCGGTCACGACGCTCGAGCCCTACCTCGGCGCGTTCGGCCACCTCGTCACCCTCCGCGACGGCGACCTCGCCTACCTGCACGCCCACCCCGAGGGCGCCGAGGCCGCGGAGGGCGAGCTCTCGGGCCCGACCGTGGCGTTCGCCGTCGAGGCACCCACCGCGGGCCGGTACCTCCTGTACCTCGACTTCCAGGTCGAGGGCCAGGTGCGCACCGCGGCGTTCACCGTCGAGGCCACCGGCACCACGTCGACCCCCGACGACGCCCCGGATGACGCCCCGGCGGGCGACGACCCCGCCGCGCACGACGACCACTGACCACCCTGCACCGGGCAGCGCGCTGCCCGGTCGGAAGGAGCACCTCATGACGGCATCGGCCGCCCCGTCGCCGGGGACGTTCGTCGAGCTCGAGATCGGAGGGATGACCTGCGCCTCGTGCGCGATGCGGATCGAGAAGAAGCTCAACAAGCTCGAGGGCGTCACCGCGACCGTGAACTACGCGACGGAGAAGGCGAAGATCACCGTCCCGGACGGCGTCGACGCGGCCACGCTCATCGCGGAGGTCGAGAAGACCGGGTACACGGCGCAGGTCCCGCGCGCCGACGCCCCCGCGTCCGAGGCGGACACGGACACGGACACGGACGACCCCGAGCTCACCGCGCTGCGGCACCGGCTGGTCGGCGCCGTCGTGCTGTCGGTCCCGGTCATCGCGATGGCGATGGTCCCCGCGCTGCAGTTCACGTACTGGCAGTGGGCCAGCCTCGTGCTCGCCGCGCCCGTCGTGGTGTGGGCCGCGTGGCCGTTCCACCGCGCCGCGTGGACCAACCTGCGCCACGGCGCGGCCACCATGGACACGCTGATCTCCGTCGGGACGACCGCCGCGTTCCTCTGGTCGCTGTACGCGCTCTTCCTCGGCACGGCCGGGCAGCCGGGCATGACGCACCCGTTCACGCTGTCGGTCGCCCGGACCGACGGCGCGGCGAACATCTACCTCGAGGTCGCCGCCGGCGTCACGACGTTCATCCTGGCGGGCCGGTACTTCGAGAAGCGGTCCAAGCGGCAGGCGGGCGCCGCGCTGCGGGCCCTGCTCGAGCTCGGCGCGAAGGACGTCGCGGTGCTGCGCGACGGCGCGGAGACCCGCATCCCGATCACCGAGCTCACGGTGGGCGACGAGTTCGTCGTGCGGCCCGGGGAGAAGATCGCGACGGACGGCACCGTCGTCGCCGGCACCTCCGCCGTCGACGCCTCGATGCTCACGGGCGAGTCCGTGCCCGTCGAGGTCGGTGAGGGCGACGCCGTCACCGGGGCGACCGTCAACGCCGGCGGGCGGCTCGTCGTGCGCGCGACGCGCGTCGGGGGCGACACCCAGCTCGCGCAGATGGCGCGCCTCGTCGAGGACGCGCAGTCCGGCAAGGCGCAGGTCCAGCGCCTCGCCGACCGGGTCTCCGCGATCTTCGTCCCCATCGCCATCGCGATCGCCGTCGGCGCGCTGGGCGCGTGGCTCGGGGCGGGTGCCCCGGCCTCGGCAGCGTTCACGGCCGCCGTCGCGGTCCTCATCATCGCGTGCCCGTGCGCCCTCGGCCTGGCCACCCCGACGGCGCTGCTCGTCGGGACAGGACGCGGCGCGCAGATGGGCGTGCTCATCAAGGGACCGGAGGTCCTGGAGTCGACGCGCTCCGTGGACACCGTGGTGCTCGACAAGACCGGCACCGTGACGACGGGCGTCATGACGCTCACCGACGTCGTCACCGGGACGGGCACGGACCGCGCGGAGCTCCTGCGCCTCGCGGGCGCGCTGGAGGACGCCTCCGAGCACCCCGTCGCCCGGGCGATCGCCCGCGGTGCTGCGCAGGAGGTGGGCCCGCTCCCCGTGCCCACGGAGTTCACCAACGTCGAGGGCAAGGGCGTGTTGGGCGTCGTGGACGGGCGAGCCGTGCTCGTCGGCCGCGAGTCGCTCCTCGCCGAGTGGGCGCAGCACCTCCCGCGCGAGCTCGCCGACGCCAAGGCCCGCGCCGAGGCGCAGGGCGGCACGGCCGTCGTCGTCGGCTGGGACGGGCAGGCCCGCGGCATCCTCGTGGTGGCCGACGCGGTCAAGCCCACGAGCGCCGAGGCGATCCGCCAGCTCCGCGCGCTCGGCCTCACGCCGGTGCTCCTCACCGGGGACAACGCGACCGTCGCGCGGCGGATCGCGGCCGAGGTCGGCATCGACGAGGTCATCGCGGAGGTCATGCCGAGCGACAAGGTCGACGTCGTCAGCCGCCTCCAGGGCGAGGGCAAGGTCGTCGCGATGGTCGGCGACGGCGTGAACGACGCCGCCGCCCTGGCCCAGGCGGACCTGGGCCTCGCGATGGGGACGGGCACGGACGTCGCGATCGAGGCCGCCGACATCACGCTCGTGCGCGGCGACCTCCGCTCCGCGGCCGACGCGATCCGCCTCGCGCGGCGGACGCTCGGGACGATCAAGGTGAACCTCTTCTGGGCCTTCGCCTACAACGTCGCCGCGATCCCCCTGGCGGCCCTCGGCCTGCTCAACCCGATGCTCGCCGGTGCCGCCATGGCGTTCTCGAGCGTCTTCGTGGTGGGCAACAGCCTGCGGCTGCGGTCGTTCTCCAGCCGCGCGACCGGCTCGCACCCCGGCACGCCCGCCCCGACCGCGCCGACGGCCCGGCTCGCCGACGTCTGACCCCGACCGACGACACCCCAGGAGGACCCTGCATGTGCCAGCACCACGACGACACGCACCCCGGCCACGACGACCACCCGCACGAGGGCGGGCACCACGGTGCGCACGACGCGGCGCACCACCACGCGCCCGCGACGGCCGCGGGGGGCGCGGCTGCCACGGGTGAGGCGGCGGACGACGACCTCGCCGAGTGCCCCGTGATGCGCGGGAGCATGGTCGCGAAGGCCCACGCGGAGGCGGCCGGGCTCGTGCGCGACCACGAGGGGGTGCGCTACTGGCTGTGCTGCTCGTCGTGCGGACCGCTGTTCGACGCCGACCCGGCCCGGTACGCCCGCACCGCCTGACCGCTCTGCTGCCTGACCGCTCCGCCCTTGCCCGCCCGACGGGCTGACCGCCGGACCGGCCCCTCGTGCCCGGTGCCGCACCCTCCCGGTGCGGTGCCGGGCACGCGTCGTGCGACGGGCGCGTCGAGCGGTGGGCACGTCGAGCGGTGGGCGCGTCGTGCGACGGGCGCATCGAGCGCCGGGCGCGTCGTGCGACGGGCGCATCGAGCGGCGGAGGCTCAGGCGCGCGACGCCGTCACGTCGCCGACGACGCGCACCTCCACGTCCACGCCGTCCACGGTCTCGGGGACCGCGACGTCGTCGGACGTCACGTTGACGCGCAGCAGCCAGTCGTCGCCCACGCCGGACGTCCCGGCGCCGCGCACCGGCGCGCCGGTCAGGTCGGCGCGCGCGATGCCGACGCCGGTCACGCCGTCGAGGCCCGCGAGCTCGTCGCGCAGCGCGGCCTTCGCCTCCCGGGCTCGTTCGAGGGTCGCCACGGCAACCACCTCCCGCACCCATTGTGCGCCCGACGACGGCCGGAGGGCAGGGCCGAGCGTCCCGAGCAACGTCGCGGCGGTTCAGCCGGACGGCGTCGCGCCGGGTCAGGCGAGCAGCGTCGCCCCCAGCCGCGCGAGGACCGTCCCGATCGGGTTGCAGTACGTGAGCCCCGTGCCGTTCGCGCCGCCGGTCTCCGACCCCGCGAACAGCAGCCCCAGCGCCACGCCGTCCTCGCGGTAGACGAGCGACCCGGAGTCGCCGCCGCGCGAGAAGGGCCCGTCGCCCGTGGACTCGACCTCGATCTGGTCGTCGAACCGCAGCGCGCCGAGCCCGTCGCCGTACCCGACCACGACGTCGTCGAGCTCGATCGCCGTGACCCGGCCCGCGGTGACGCCCGTGGTCCGGCCGGACTTGCCCACGACCTCGCCGCCCAGCGCGACCGCCGTCGTCGTGATGCGCCCGACCGGGTACGCGGGGTCGACCTCCGGGTCGTCGAGCAGGGCCACCGCGGCGTCCACGGTCTGCGTGACCCCGGCCTCCAGCGGGACCAGCCCGGCGAGGGTGCCCACGCGGTCGTCGGGCGCGCGCCCGCCGTCGGCCGGGCCGGGCTGCACGACGACGTCCCCCACCCGCGCGGACGGCGAGCCGACGAGCACGTGCCAGTTGGACAGCGCGTAGACCGAGGCCTCGTCGGCGCCGTCGACCGCCGGCGGCGCGACGCGCACGAACGCCCCGAGCGTCCCCGCGGTGACGTCCACGTGCGCGACGGATACCCCGGGCCGCAGCGGCCGGACGCGGCCCGTCTCGCCGGTCGCGTACGCGGTGACGACGGGCGGGCGCACGCCCGGGCCGTCGTCCCGGGCACGCCCGGCGGCCGGCGCGGCGACGAGCGGACGGATGCGTCCCGTGCGCCGCACGTCCACCGTGTCGCCCGCCTCCGAGGCGACCTTGCGCGCGATGCTGCGCGCGGTGGGCACGCCGAGGCGGTACCGAACCGCGATCGCGTACCCGCCGTCGTCGTGCGGGGCGAGACCGATCGCGAGCGTGGGGGCGCGCACGGCCTCCGCGGCGTCGGGCACGTCCCGCGCCTCGATCACCGCGCCGGACCGCTCGGCGAGCTCGCGCGCGTAGTCCGCGAGCTGCGACTTGATCTCCCGTGCCTTCTGCTGGTCCATCGGTGCACCGTCCCCTCGCCCGACGGACGGCTCCCGCCGCCCGCGTCCTGCCGAGAGAGTCTGGCGGCAGCCGCCCACACGCGCACCGCGGCACGCCGCACCCGTCAGGCGCGGAGCAGCTGCTCCACCCGGACGGACCGGCGGCGCGCGACGACGAGCGTCGTCACCGCGACGGACACGAGACCCCACAGGACCAGCGCGACGGCGTCGCCCGCTCCCCCGGCCGCACCGGGGTCGACGATCGACGTGAGCAGCCGCAGCGCCGAGCCCACGGGCAGCGCGTCGCGCAGGCTGGTGAGGGCGGCCGGGACGGTCGCGACGATGCCGGTCGCGACGAGCAGCACCGCGACGAGCAGACCGATCGCGCGCCCGACGTTCCCGAGGAGCGCCGCGAGCGCCTGGTTGAGCGCGACGAACACGACCGACGCGAGCGCCCCGGTCGCGAGCAGGCCGACCCAGCCGCCCACGCTCGCCCCCTCGACCGCGGCGAGGACGCCGCCGACGACGAGTCCGGTCGCCGCGGCGATCCCCGCCGGGAGCGCGAGCGCGGCCAGCGCCAGCCGGCCGGGGCCGCGCGTCGACCCGAGGAGCCGCGCCGGGACCGGCGGGAACGCGACGAAGATCGCGAGCGCGCCGAGCCACAGCGCGAGCACCGCGAACAGCGGGCCGGTCGAGCCGGTCCCGAGGTCGTCGACGCCGGGCGCGGCCACGGGGTCCGCGACGACGGTCGCGAGGTTCTCGCGCTCCGCGTCGGTGTACGAGGGGATCTGCCCGGTCGCCTCGCCCAGGCCGTCGGCGAGGTCCGACGTGCCGCCCGCGAGCTGCCCGACGCCGCCCGCGAGGTCGCCCGCGCCCGTCGCCAGCTCCTGGGTGCCGGTCGCGAGCTGGTCCGCGCCGGTCCCGAGCGCGCCGACGCCGTCGGCGAGCTGGTCCGCGCCGGTCCCGAGCGTCCCGACCCCGGCGGCGAGGCCGTCGGCTCCGGTCGACAGCTGGCCCGCACCACCGGAGAGCTGCGCGGCGCCGACCGCGACCTGGTCCGCCCCGGGCGCGAGCTGCCCGAGCCCGGCGGAGAGCGCCGCCGCGCCCTGGGCCACGCCGGCGGCACCGGTCGACGCCTGCGCCGCGCCCGTGGCGAGGTCGTCGGCTCCCGCGGCGAGCTGGTCGACGCCCGCCGCGAGCGCGTACAGGCCGGTCGGGGCGCCACCCTGGCCCGACGGCGAGCCCGCCAGGGCCGCGTTCCCCGCGGCGACGCCCGTCGCGCCCGCGGCGAGCGGGCGCAGCGCGGCGAGCTGCTGGTCGAGCGCCTGGCACGTCGGGCTCGTCGGGTCCTGCGCGCACCCGGCGGCGACCTTCTGCTGCTCGAGACCGGCGACGACCTGGGCGAGGCCGTCGGCCACGTCGCGCGAGCCCGTCGCGAGCGCGGTCGCGGTCTCCGGGAGCGACCGGCCGGTCGACGTGCCGTCGGGCAGCCGCACGTCCGCGATCGAGGCGTCGAGCGCGCCGAGCCCGCTCGCGAGGTCCGACGCCCCGGTGGACAGCGCACCCATGCCGCCCGCGAGGCTCTGCGCCCCGGAGGCCAGCTGCCCCGCGCCCGCGGCGCTCTGGTCGACGCCGTCGGCCACCTGCCGCGACCCCGCGGCGAGGCCCTGGGCGCCGCTCGCGACGCCCTGCGCGCCCGACGCGAGCTGGTCCGCGCCGCTGCCGAGCTCCCCGACGCCGGCGGCGAGGCCGTCCGCGCCCGTGCCGAGCTCCCCCACCCCGGACGCGAGCGCGCCCGCCCCGGTGGCGATCTCGCCCGCGCCCGACGCGAGCTGCGTCGCCCCGTCGCTCGCCTGGGCGGCGCCGTCGGCGAGCTGGTCCGCGCCGTCGGCGGCCTCGCCGAGCTGGTCGTGGAGCGTCGTGAAGCCGGTGAGGACGCCGTCCACGTAGTTCTCGGTGAGCGTCGTGCCGAGCACCGACGTCGCGGTCGTGGTGACGATGCGCGCGAGCGCCTCGTCGACGACCCGCCCGCCGGGCGTCGTCTCGACGGACAGCGTGGCCTGCGTCGCGTCCGACGGGTCGCCGCCGAACGACGTGGCCGCCGCGGAGAAGTTCTCCGGGATCGTCACGACGGCCGCGTACGTGCCGTCGGCGAGCCCGGCCGCGGCGTCGTCCGCGTCGGTGATGACCCAGTCGTAGTTCGTCGTCCCCGGGTCGGGCTGCACGGCGACCGCGCCGGTGTCGGTCGAGGCGGCACCGCCGCTGACGAGCCCGGCGGTGAGCTGTCGGCCGAGCGGGACGGTCTGGCCGTCCACCTCGACGGGCTCGTCGAGGTTCACGACCGCGGCCTTGACCGTGTCGAGGCGTTCCTGCGGGTTCCACAGCGCCCACAGGAGCAGGCCGAGGACGGCGAGGGGCAGCGCGACGGCGGCGGCCACGGTCCACGCGCGCCGGGCGTCGACGCGACGGGGGCGCGCCCCGCCGGTCGGTGCCGCCAGGGCCGTCGGGTCGGCGGTCGGGTGGGCGGTCGGGTCGGTCGGGACCGGCTCGGGCGGGAAGACGCTCATGCGGGCACCTCCTCGGTGCGCGGGCCGACGACGGGCGCGGCGGGGACGGTGCGGTCGGGCTGGTGCGGGTCGTGCAGGTCGAGCACGGGCGTCTCGGGCGGGGCGAGGTCCGTCGGTGCGGGCCCGACGGCGCCCAGCACCACCGCCGTGCCGCGACCCGCCGCGTCGGCGAGCACCTCGGCCAGCGCGGCCCGCTCGGCGGGTGACGTGACGGCGTCGGTCCCGACGACGGCCAGGAGCCGGGGCCGCTCGCGCAGGACCTCGGCGACGCTCGCCGCGGCCGGCACACGGTGCGCGGCGGGCGCCGGGGCGTCGCCCGGGAGCGCGGCGACGTCCGCCGCGAGGTCCACGAGCGCCACCCGGCGCCGCACGGTCAGCGCACGCTCCGGCAGCACCAGACCCGTGACCTTGAGCGCCCCGCTCGTCGGGCGCAGGCGCCCCGCGAGCGCCAGGACGACCCCGGACACCGCCGCGGGCGACTCCCCGTGCACGACGAGCGACCCGCCGTCGGGCACCCGGACCGTGACCGGCTCGGCCAGCGGGCCGCGCGCGCCCGCGACGACGAGGTCGTGCGCGACGACCGCGTCCGTGCTGCCCGGCTCCGGCCAGTCCGCGAGCGCGAGCTCCTTCGACAGGCCCTCGCCCTCGACGTCGAACGACGGCAGCACCCGGTCGAGCCAGCGCGGCATCCACCACGCCTTGTCGCCCAGCAGGGCGAGCACGGCCGGGACAAGCGTCATGCGCACGACGAACGCGTCGACGAGCACGCCGACCGCGAGGCCGAGCGCGATGGGTTTGAGGCTCATGTCGCCCTCGGGCACGAACGCCACGAACACGGCGAACATGATGACCGCGGCCGCGGTGACGACCTTCGCGGACGCCTGGAACCCCGTGAAGATCGACCGCCGCGCCTGGCCCGAGTGGACGTAGTCCTCACGGATGCGCGCCACGAGGAACACCTCGTAGTCCATCGCGAGGCCGAACAGCACGCCCATGAGGACGATCGGCATGAACGAGATGACCGGCCCGAGCCGTGTCACGTGCAGCGCGTCCGCGAGGAACCCGTGCTCGAACACGAGGGTCACGACGCCGAAGGCCGCGCCGACCGAGAACAGGTAGCCGAGCGTCGCCTTGATCGGCACCGCGACCGACCGGAACACCATGGTCAGCAGCACGAGCGACAGGCCGACGACGACGAACGCGAACGGCAGCAGCGCCGCCCCGAGCTTCGCCGAGACGTCGATCCCCACCGCCGTGAAGCCCGTGACCGCGAGGTCGACGCCGTACTCGTCGAGGAAGTGGTCGTGCTGCGCGCGGATCTCCGTGACGAGGTCCTTCGTCTCCTCCGAGTCCGGCGCACCGGTCGGGACGACCTGCACGATGCCTGTGTCCGCGGTGAGGTTCGGCGTCGCGAGCGGCACGTCCGCCACGCCCGGGAGGTCGGCGATCTCGTCGCCCAGGTCGTTCATGAGCCCCACGGGGTCCGTCGACGTGACGATCGTGCCCGTGACGATGAGCGGTCCGTTGAAGCCCGGGCCGAAGTGCTCCGACACGAGGTCGTACGTGACGCGCGCCTGGTTGTCCTCGGGCAGCGTCCCCGCGTCGGGAAGCGCGAGCTGCAGGTCCCGCGCCGGCAGCGTGAGCAGCACGATCGCGGCGACGACGAGCCCGATGGTCAGCAGCGGGATCCGCGTGACGGCGCGCACCCACCCCGCGAAGAACCGGTTGCGGTGCTCTGTGGTCGTCGTCGAGCTCACGGCGTCCGTGGTCGGGTCCGCGGCGGTCCGTCGCCCGGGCGCCCCGGTCGCCCCGGTCGCCCCGGTCGCCCCGGTCGCCCCGGTCGACCTTCCGCCGTCCGCTCCCGCGGCCGCACGGCGTCGCCCACGCCCACGACGGCGCGGTGCCTTCGGGCGGAGGCGCTCGCCCGCGAACCCCAGCATGGCGGGCAGCAACGTGATCGAGACGAGGACGGCGAGCCCGACGCCGACGGCGGCGGCGACGCCCATGACGGTGAGGAACGGGATGCCGGCGACGCCGAGGCCGACGAGCGCGATCATGACGGTGAGGCCCGCGAAGATGACGGCCGAGCCGGCGGTCGCGACGGCCCGCGCCGTCGCCTCCTCGACGCTGAGGCCGGTCGCGAGCTCGTCGCGCTGCCGGGACACGATGAACAGCGCGTAGTCGATGCCGACGGCGAGGCCGAGCATGACGGCGAGCATCGGGGTCGTGGAGTTGATCTGGGCGACGGCGGTCGCGGCGAACAGCAGCCCCATGCTCACGCCGACCCCGACGACGGCGTTGAGGAGCGGCAGCCCGGCCGCGACGAACGAGCCGAACGTGAGCACGAGCACGACGAGCGCGACGAGGAGGCCGAGCGCCTCGGTGACGGTGAGCGTCGGGAACTCGGTGCTGAAGAGCTGCCCGCCGAGCGCGGCCTGCGCGCCGTCGGGCAGGGCCGCGGCGAGGTCGTCGACGACGTCGCCGAGCGCGTCCTTCGTGGCGTCGGTGACCTCGCTCTGGCCCTCGTCGAGCTGGACGGTCATGAGGGTCGCGACGTCGTCGTCGCTGACCGACGCGGGCATGGTGTCGTCGTAGGGGGAGGTGACGGCGGCGACGCCGTCGACGTCGCCGAGCGCGGTGACGGCGTCCTCCACGGGGCCGCGGACGGCGTCGTCCTCGACGGTCGAGCCGTCGGGCGCGACGACCACGACCTGCGCCGACGCGCCGCTGACCTGCGGGAACGTCGCGGCGAGACGGTCGAGCGCGGCCTGCGACTCGGTGCCGGGGATGGTCACCTCGTCGTCGAGGCCCTGGCCGACGAGCCCGGCGAGGCCTCCAGCCAGCACGAGGATGCCGATCCAGGCCACGAGGACGAGCCGGCGCGCCCCGACCGCCCAACGGCCGAGCGAGTACAGCGCTGAGGACACGAGCGGCCTCCCGGGGAGAGTGCAGACGGATTCGAGGATACGCCGCTGTATCCGATGCGCGAACGTATCGGATACACTCGTGCATCGCAAGGCCGCCCGGTTCGGGCGGCACCGTCCGACAGTGGGAGCATGTCCGGCGTGACGACGGACCTCGACCCGACCCGAGTCGACCGCGCGGAGAGCGACGCACCGCTCTCGCGGCGCCGCGAGCGCACGCGCGAGCGCCTGCTCGACGCCGCCTACGGCCTGTTCGCCGAGCACGGCATCAACGGCACCTCGATCGAGGCGGTGTGCGAGGCCGCGGGCTTCACCCGCGGCGCCTTCTACTCGAACTTCGAGTCGAAGGAGTCCCTCTTCCTCGCCCTCACGGAGCGCGAGATCCGGACGCGCATGCGGAGCCTCGAGGCCGCCGTCGAGCACCTGCCCGACGACCCGGTCCGGGACGGCGTCATCGCGCCGGACACCATCGCGGCGATCGTCGCGGCCGTCATGGCCGACCCACGCGACGAGCGCCGCTGGTGCCTCATGAGCGCGGAGCTCGAGCTGCTCGCGCTGCGCGACCCGCAGGTCGCGGCGCGGTTCGCCGACCAGGAGGAGTCGTTCCGCACCGAGCTCGCGGACATCCTCACGCGCGTCCTCAGGGAGGTCGGCATGCGGTTCGCGATCGACCCGGCCGCGGCGACGCGCGTGCTGATCAGCGCGTACACGTGCGCGGCGCGCGACGCGTTCCTCAGCCCCGCGGGCGACGACGCCGTGCAGCGCGCGCAGACCGCCGACTGGCTCCCGGCGCTCGTGGGCCGGCTCGTCGAGCCGGTGCCCGCTCCGGCCTGAGGCCCCCCCTTCGCGCTGTGGGTGGCGCGCGTCACACTGGGGTCATGACACTCACCTTCAGCGGCGCCGTGGTCGACTGCGCCGACCCCGCCGTCGTGGCGGACTTCTGGCAGGCCGCGCTCGGGTGGACGGGGCGCGAGACCGGGCCGCACGGCGAGGCCGTGCTCTTCCCGCGCGACGGCGAGACGATCCTCGGACCGCCGAGCCTCGTCTTCCAGCGCGTCCCCGAGGGCAAGACGGTGAAGAACCGCCTGCACCTCGACTTCTCGTCGTCGACCCAGGCCGCCGACGTCGCGCGGCTCGAAGGGCTCGGCGCGCGCCGCGTCGACGTCGGGCAGGGCGAGCACGAGACGTTCGTCGTCCTGGCGGACGTCGAGGGCAACGAGTTCTGCGTCCTGCGCGGCGACTGACCTCTCCGCGTCAGGCGGGGTCGGGGCGGTACACCGCGGCAGAACCCGGGGGCGGCTCCCCCACGTCCGCGACGGGGCGCGGGTCGTACGCCTCCGCCGTGAGGTCTGCCCGCTCGACGCGCGAGAGCCGGAACCACCGGACCGCCTCGCGCGTGCGGCACCACGCGACGAGGTACCAGCGGCCGTCGGTGTGCGCGAGGAGCACGGGCTCCACCCGACGCGTCGACGTCGCGCCACGGCCGTCCCGGTACCGGATCGCCAGCACGCGCGAGCCCGCGATCGACTGCTCGACCGCGCGCAGCACGCCGAGGTGCGTCCGCGCCCACCCGACGACGTCGCCCCGGCCCGGCGCGGCCGTGCCGTCGTGCGGTTCTCCTGAGGATGCGCCGTCGGGCGGGCTGGCGGGCGGGCTGGCGGGCGGGGCGCCGTCGGGCGGGCTCGCAGGCGGGACGGCGTCGGTCAGGTCCGGGTCCGGCGCGGCGTGGCGGACCCACACCCACCGCGGCGAGCGCCCCGCCCCGCCGCGCGGCCCCCCGCCCCGAGCGCCGCCCACCCCCTCCCGCGGGCGGCGAGGGCGTCCACCGCGAACGGGCTGCCGGGCGGGAGCGTCGCGAGCGCGACGGCCAAGGAGACGGCCTGGGCGGGCGTGGAGGTC
>QAPD01000120.1 GCA_003052455.1 Sphaerisporangium cinnabarinum
TCGCCACGGCAGCCGCGGCTCCGGCGGGCGCCGCCCGGGCCGGGCGCTCCGGCGTCGTCCCGGTGGGGCCGCTCGCCCTGCCCGCGGCCGACGACGACGGCGACCACGCGCCGGACCGGGGTCGGCGGTGGGTCGTCCCGACGGCGGTCGGTCTCGCGGGCGTCGCGGTCGGCCTGCTCGTGGGCATCGGCCTCACGCTCTCGGCGCAGGGCGAGGCGCAGCGCGAGCAGGCCGAGGCGCAGCGCGTGCAGAGCGAGGTCGCGGCGGAGCGCGAGCAGCTCGAGTCCGAGCGGGCCGACCTCGAGTCGCAGCGCGCCGAGCTCGACGCCGCGACGGCCCAGCTCACGGAGCGCGAGGAGGCCGTGGCGAAGGCCGAGGAGGACGCGTCGAAGCGCTCGCAGGAGCTCGACGACCGCCAGAAGGAGCAGGACGAGCGCGAGGAGGAGGACCGTCCGGGGAACGGCCCCGGGAACGGCGGCGGGAACGGGAACGACGGCGGCGACGGGGACGGCGGCGGGGGCGGCTGGGACTGGGGCGGCTGGGGCTGGTGACCCGGCGGTCTCCACGAACGCCTCACGGACACGTCACCGCTTCCGGTCGCGGAACACACGTCCCTCACCGACAGTGGGAGGCGTGCTGACGCGATCTTCCTCCCCCACCCCCGACAGCGAGACCCCGATCTACGACGCCCTCGTGGTCGAGCACGAGAACATGCTGCCGCTCGTGCACCTCGGCCGGGCGCTCAGCGGGGAGATGGTCACGGTCGCCCGGCCCACGGGACTCTCGCCCCGCCTCGCGCCCGCGCACGGCGCTCCCGCGCTCCCGCGCCGCCGCCGCGCCGGCTGAGCGCCGGATCGACCCGACCGCCCCCCGGTCGACCCACGGAGGGCCGACCTCGGACGCCCGGGCCGATCTCGCGTCCCGCGCCGGGACGACGCCGCCTACAGCACGTGGGCGAGGAACGACCGCGTGCGCTCGTGCTGCGGGTCCCCGAGCACCTGCTCCGGGGTCCCCTGCTCGACGATGACGCCCTCGTCCATGAAGACGACGGTGTCGGCGACCTCGCGCGCGAACCCGATCTCGTGCGTCACGACCATCATCGTCATGCCGGACCGCGCGAGGTCGCGCATGACGGCCAGCACCTCGCCGACGAGCTCGGGGTCGAGGGCCGACGTCGGCTCGTCGAACAGCATGAGCTCGGGATCCATGGCGAGCGCCCGCGCGATGGCCACGCGCTGCTGCTGGCCGCCGGAGAGCTGCGCCGGGTAGTGGTCGGCGCGGTCCGCGAGCCCCACGCGGTCGAGGAGCTCCGACGCGCGCGCCCGCGCCTGCGCCTTGCTCAGCCCGCGTACCTGGACGGGCGCCTCCGCGACGTTCTCGAGCGCCGTCATGTGCGGGAACAGGTTGAACCGCTGGAACACCATGCCGATGCGTGAACGCTGCCGCGCCACGACCTTCGGGTGCAGGCGGTGCAGGCGCGTGCGGCCGTCCTTGGTGACCTCGCGGTAGCCCATGAGCTCGCCGTCGACCCGGACGCGACCGCCCGTGATCTCCTCGAGCTCGTTGACGCAGCGCAGCAGCGTCGACTTGCCCGACCCCGACGGCCCGAGCACGACGCACACCGAGCCCCGCGGGACCTCGAGGTCCACGCCCTTGAGGACGTGCAGGTCGCCGAACATCTTGTGCAGGCCCTCGACCTGCACCATCGGCTTGGCGTCCGTGGTCGTCGTGCCCGACGGCGTGCCGTGCGTCCCGCTCACGGGGTCACCTCCAGGAAGGGGTCGTCCTTGGTCGTGCCGGACGCGGCGATGAGGTCCTGCCGGCTCGGCTTCCGCCCGCGGCCGCCCGGGCCGCGCCCGCGGCGCCGGGTCGCGGTCTGGGTGCCGAACCCGCGGCCGTAGTACCGCTCGACGTAGTGCTGGCCGACCATGAGGACGCTCGTGATGAGCAGGTACCAGATGGCGGCGACCATGAGCAGCGGGATCGGCAGGAAGAGGCGGTTGCCGATCGCGTTCGTCGAGTACTGCAGGTCGAGCGTGAACGGCACCGCGAGGACGAGCGACGTCGTCTTGAGCATGGAGATCGTCTCGTTCCCCGTGGGCGGCACGATGACGCGCATGGCCTGCGGCAGCACGATGCGCGTGAGGATCTTGCCGTCCTTCATGCCGAGCGCCTTCGCCGCCTCGGTCTGGCCCGGGTCGACCGACCCCAGGCCCGCGCGCACGATCTCCGCGAGGTACGCCGCCTCGTTGAGCGAGAGCCCGATGAGCGCGCACACGAACGCGGTGAACAGGTCCGCCGTGCGGAACTCGAAGAACTCCGGCCCGAACGGGATGCCGAGGCTCAGGCGCGGGTAGAGCACCGAGATGAGGCCCCAGAACACGAGCTGCGTGTAGATCGGGGTGCCGCGGAAGAACCAGATGTAGCCCCAGCTCACCGACCGCATGACGGGGTTGTCCGAGCGCCGCATGATCGCGAGGAGCACGGCGAGGACGATCGCGATGAGCATCGAGCCGAAGGTCAGCACGAGCGTCCAGCCGACGCCGCGCACGACCGTCACGTCGCGGAAGTACAGCCAGACGACGTCCCACCGGAACTTCTCGTTCGTCAGCAGGGCGTTGGCCGCCATCGCGGCGAGCACGAGCAGCAGGGCGGCGGAGACCCACCGGCCGGGCCGGGGGACGGGGACGGCGTGGATGCGGTCGGGGACCGGGTCGTCGCCCGGTCCGGCGGCGGCGCCGCGGGGGGAGCTACCGGTCGTCATGGTGCACCTCGGGGGGTCGGGGCTCGGCGGGCGAGCCGGGCCGCACGGTCGTCGTCGTCCGCGCGGTCGTTCCCGCCCGCCGGCCGCGGGCGCCGGGTGGGCGCCCGCGGCACGGCGGGACGGACGGGGCTGGCGAGAGAGTCGTCAGCCGACGGACGGATTGAGCTCGGCGGTCTCCAGGGCCGCGTCGCCGCTGCCCCACGCCCCGAGGATCTCCTCGAGCTGGCCGCTGTCCATGAGGGACTGCAGCGCCGCCTGGATCGCGGCGGCGAGCTCGGTGTCGTCCTTCGCGACGACGACGCCCTGCGGCGCGCTGTCGAACACGTCGCCGAGCTGCTCGAGCTGGCCGCCCGTCTGCTCGACGGCGTAGCCGATGACCGGCGAGTCGGCGTACAGGACCTGCGCCTTGCCGCCCGCGACGTTCGTCGTGGCGTCGGACTGCGAGTCGTACTGGAGGATGTCGATCTTCTCCTCGCCGGCGTCGGTGCACGCCTGGCTCTGGACGGCGATGTCCTCGTCCTGGACCGTGCCCGTCTGCACGGCGACGGTCACGCCGCACAGGCTCTCGGGGTCGATGTCGTCCGGGTTGCCCGACGCGACCGCGTAGGCGGACCCCGCGTTGAGGAAGGCGATCATGTTCGCCTCCTGCATGCGCTCCTCGGTGATGGTGAACGAGGAGATGCCCGCGTCGTACTTGGTGCCGAGCGCGGGGATGATCGCGGGGAAGTCGGCCGACTGGACCTCGACGTCAAGCCCGAGCGTCGCGCCGACCGCCTTGATGACGTCGATGTCGAACCCGATCGGGGTCTTGCCGTCGGCGTCGATGAACTCGGCGGGCGCGTACTCGGTGTTCGAGCCGACGACGAGCGTCCCCGCCGAGGCGACGTCCTCGGGCAGGAGCGCGGCGGCCGCGTCGTCGACCTCGATCGTCGACGGGTCGAACGACGGCGCCGCCGACGTCTCGTCACCGGAACCCGAGGCGTTGCCGTCCGTCCCGGTCTGGGACGCGTCGGTGCACGCGGCGAGCAGGAGGGTGCTCGTCGCGGCGAGCGCGACGAGACCGGTGAGGGGGAGCTTGCGCGAGGTCGTACGCATGGTGTCTCCGATCGGTGTGGGGCCGGGCAGGGGCAGCGTAGACACCGATCGTCTCCGTCGTGTTACGTCAGCACCCGGCCCGTGAGGGCAGAGGAACGTACGGGGAACAGAGGACCCGGCGGTGCGCGGCACCTGCGCACGAGTGTGGGGCCGTTCGGCCCCGCTCACCAAACCGGCGGGGACATCGACGCCGAACCGTGACGAACCGCACCCGCGCTTCGTGTCGGTCGAGCGATCGCGCGGACGCCGTGCGAGCCGGCGGCCGCGCTCAGCCCGCGAGCAGGCGCTCGACGTACCCGCCGAGGAAGCGGCCCTCCGGGTCGTACCGCTGCGCGAGCGCGCCGAAGTCGTCGACGCGCGGGTAGAGCGCCGCGACCGAGCCCGGGTCGTGGACGAGCGCGTGCGAGAGCTTGCCCCAGTGCGGTCGCGCGCCGAGCGGGAGGAGCGCGGCCTCGACGTCGGGCAGGACGCGCGCGACGTCGTCGGGCAGGGGCTTCCACGTGAGGTGCACGCCGACGACCGGGCCGTCGAACGGGCTGAGCCACAGCGGCTCGGGGTCGGGCGCGACCGTGCGGATCTCCCCCACCTGGAGCAGCGGGGTGACGCGCGGGCCGAGGTCGCGCATCGCGGCGAACGCCTCCTGGGCCCGGGCGCGCGGCACGAGGTACTCCGACTGCAGCTCGGCGCCGTTGCTCGGCGTGAAGTCGAGCCGGAAGTGCGGCAGCCGCTCGTTCCACGGGCCGGGCTCGCCGAGCTGGGGCGTGCAGTGCACGGGGTCGATGCCGGGCAGGGGGTGCAGCATCGTCGTCGCGGGCGTCGCCCCGAAGAGGTCCGCCCGCGTCGAGCCTCGCTCCCCCGGCGCGAGGCGGGACTTGCGCCAGACCTGCTGGACGCCGTCGGGCCCCCAGTCCGTGAAGAGGCTCACCGAGTACGCCGACGCGGTGATCTCGTCGTAGTGCGCCGTCACCGCGTCCCACGGCAGCCCGACGTGCACGTCCTGGCGCACGTCGAACGTCGGGACCGTCTCCAGCTCGACGCGCGTCACGACGCCCAGGGCCCCCAGCGCGACGACCGCGCCGGGAAGGTCCGCGTCGCCGCGCCGCAGCGTCCGGCGCTCGCCGTCGCCCGTGACGAGCTCCAGCCCGACGACGGCGCTCGCCAGCGAGCCCACCGCGTCGCCCGAGCCGTGGGTCGCCGTCGCGACCGACCCCGCGACCGAGATGTGCGGGAGCGACGCGAGGTTCGCGAGCGCCCGGCCCGCCGCCTGGACGTGCCGCGTCACGTCGCCGTACCGCAGGCCCGCCGCGACCGACACCACGCCCGACACCGGGTCGATCTCCACGGGGGCGCGGCCGTCGTCGTACCGGTCGAGGACGACGTGCGTGCCCGTCGTGTCCGCGACGTCCCCGAACGAGTGCCGCGACCCCAGGGCCTTGACGCGCGCCGACCGCCGCACGACGTCGGCGAGCTCCTCCGGGTGCGCGGGGTGCGCGACCCCGGCGGACGCGTAGGTGAGGTTCCCGGCCCAGTTGGCGAGACGCGGAGCGTCGGTGTTCGTCACGCCCCCACCCTGCCACCCCTTCACCCGCCCCCCGGTCCCCCACCCCACCCCCGCCCACCCCCGCACCCCGTCGAGCACGGGGTGGGCGACCGGATCGGCGCTGTTCTGGTCGCGGATCCCGTGCTCGGCGGGCTCGTCAGGCGAGCAGCGTGGACCAGTGGGTGCGGATCGCGTCCGCCTGGGCCGCGAGCGCGGCCTCCTCCGCGGGCGACGGCGCGCGGCGCCACTGCGGCTCGACGACGACGTCGCGCGTCCCGACGACCCAGCGCCACCGCCCGACGACGACGCCGTCGACCGCGACGGCGTGGATGAAGGACCCGAGCCGGTCGCCGAGGTCGACGCCGTCGGCCACGACGACCCCGCGCGTCTCGCCGGAGGACACGAAGAGCTCGTCGTAGCTCTGCAGCAGGTCGACGACCGGTCGGGACGGGTCGCCGTCGGGCGCGATCGCACCGACGAACGGCGCGGGGTCGAGCACCCGGTCGCCGGGGTCCGCGAGCCGCCACAGCGTCAGCCCGTCGAGCGCACCCGACCCGGGCACCGCCACGACCTCGCCGTCGAGGAGGTCGAGCGCGTGCCGCACGTCGGTGAGCGTGAAGCCCGACCACTGCGCGACGTCCTTGACCGTCGCGTACGCGCGGCTCACGAGGTAGCGGCGCAGCAGCTCGACGAGCGCGGCGTCCCGGTCGAACCGCTCGCCGAGCGGCCCGTAGCCGGGCGGGACGCGGTCGTCGAACGCGGCGTACGTCTGCTGCTTGCCGTCGAGAGGGCCGCTGACCAGCAGCCGGTCGAGCTCGGCGCGCATGAGCACGTAGCCGAGCGCGATGCCCTCCAGCGGGCGGCCGTGGGCGGCGAGCAGCGCGGCCAGCTCGCGGCGCGTGCGGGGGCGCTCCTGCACGGCCGCGACGACGAGGTCGGTCTCCGGCCCGTGCCCCGCGGTCCCCACCTGCCGGTACAGCGTCCCGTTGGCCTGGTGCACGCGGGGCGCGCTGAGCTCGAGGAGCCAGCGTGCGTCGTCGGGCCGGACGAGGTGCCACGTGGGCCGCAGCACGTGCGTGCGCAGCACCTCCCCGCGGTCGCACGCGGCGACCGCGCCCGCCGCGCCCGGCCGCGCGTCCGGCCGCAGCCGCCGCGTGAGGCCCCACAGCGCGGGGTGGAACTCCTGTCCCTGCACCGCGACGAGATGTCCGACGGCGGTCGGCACGTCGGGCAGGTCGGGCGCGCGGAGCCGGTGCACGGCGAGGCGCACCGCGAGGACGCGACGTCCGTCGACGGCCTCGGCGCTCAGGGCACCCACCCCGCTCCGGTCACGGCGGTCACCCGGCCCGGGTCACGAGGCCACCAGGTCCGCGGCGACGACGTCGGTCCCGGTCACCGCGACGCGCACGCCGCCCTCGACCGCGGACACCGAGTCGAGCGCGACGCCGTCGGGCAGGTCGAGCGGGACGCGCAGGTCGGACAGCGCGCCCGAGAGCCCGGACGGCAGGTCGTCGACCGAGACCGTGCCGAGGCCGGTGCGGACCGCGACGACGTCGACCGCGAGCTCGGCCGGACCGGACACGCGCGGCGTCACGTCGACCGTGATCGTGGTGCCCAGGACCTGGAAGCCCAGGGACAGCACGCCGCCGGTCGCCGCGACGTCGACGTCGAGACCGCTCTGCTCGGCGACGACCTGCTGCAACGACTCCGCCGCGATGACGCCCGACGCCGTCCCGGACGCGATCCGGTACGGCTCCGACGTGCTCACGCCGTCGGCCTCGACCTGGAGGTCGGAGATCGCGTAGCCGCCGAACGACGCGGAGTCCGCGGAGCCCGTGACGTGCGTCAGCGACCCGCGCACGAGCTGCGTGAGGAACGGGAAGCCGGTGATGTCGATCTGCGCGCCGGACACGTCGTCGGCCTGCTGCTCGAACGCCGTGACCGCCCCGCGCTCGGTGGCGCGCACCGCCACCCGGTCCGCCACGACGGCGACCGCCACGAGCACCACGAGCGTCACGAGCAGGCCCACCAGTCGCTTCATGCGCCCACCCTAGGTCCGCGGACCACGACCTTGCCGTCGTTCCGGCGCTCGTGGCGCCGGTGACCTCGTGCTCGACGCGGGTGTCGTCGTGCTCGGCCCGGACGTAGATTCCGAGCATGACCTCTCCTCGGCACCCCTTCCGCATCGGCGTCCAGCTCCAGCCGCAGCACGCCGACTACGCCCAGATCCGCGACGCCGTGCTGCGCGCGGAGGACCTGGGCGTCGACGTCATCTTCAACTGGGACCACTTCTTCCCGCTCACGGGCGACCCCGACGGCCAGCACTTCGAGTGCTGGACCATGCTCGGGGCGTGGGCCGAGCAGACCGAGCGCGTCGAGATCGGCGCCCTCGTCACGTGCAACAGCTACCGCAACCCGGACCTCCTCGCCGACATGGCGCGGACGGTCGACCACATCAGCGGCGGTCGTCTGATCCTCGGGATCGGCGCGGGCTGGTTCGAGAAGGACTACGACCGGTTCGGGTACGAGTTCGGCACCGCGGGCGGGCGCATCGCCGACCTCGCCGACGCGCTCCCGCGCATCAAGGCCCGCTGGGCGGCGTCGAACCCCGCGCCGACCCGGGACATCCCGGTGCTCGTCGGCGGAGGCGGTGAGCGCAAGACGCTGCGCGTCGTCGCGGAGCACGCGGACGTCTGGCACTCGTTCGGCGACGCGGAGACGCTCGCGCGCAAGAGCGGGATCCTCGACGAGCACGGCGAGGCCGTGGGACGCGACACCGCCGCGCTCGTCGAGCGGTCGGTCGCCGTGTCCCGGCCGCCGGCGGAGTCCGCGGACGCGCTCGTCGCCGCGGGCGCGACCCTGTTCACCGTCGGCACGAGCGGGCCCGACTACGACCTGTCGCTCGTGCGCGAGTGGGTCGCCTGGCGCGACGCCCAGGGCTGACCACGCCGCTGACCCCCGCGCTGACCCCGGCGCCGAGCGGTCAGAACAGGGCTCGCGCCACGTTCGACAGGGCTGCGTGGACCTCCGAGCGCAGGCCGTCGTCGGCCACGACGACCGCCACGCCGACGCCGACCACGACGAGCAGGAGCCCTGCGCGCCACCACCACGGCGACCGGTGCACCGCCCGGCCCTCCCGTCGTTCTCGTCCCCCGCCGTCAGTACGACAGCGTGCGCCAGGGCGACGACTCGGTGTCGAGCAGGCGTCGGACCGCGCGCTTGAAGTCGGGCAGGTCCTGGTCGACCGGGGTGCGGTTGCCTGCGGACCAGAACGCGCGCCCGGCGAGGAACCCGTCGCCGAACTGCTCCCACGACGCGTACGCGGGGCGCGACATCGCGACGGCCTCCTCGATCGCGGCCCACGCCCGCTCCGGGGTGACGAACCCGGCGTCCACCGCGAGGCGGCTGACGTGCACGACCCGCGCCGCGTCCCACGCCGCGATCGACGGCGGCAGCGGGTCGGCCAGCTCCCCGTGCCCGCCCATCTGCGCCGACGCGCTCCAGCCCTGGTAGAACGTCGCCGCGCGCTCGGGGTCGAGGCCCCGCGCCGTCGCCTCCTGCCGCGCCTGGGCGACGTGCTGGTCCGCCGCGCCCTTCGCGTCGCGACGGCTCAGGCGGCCCGAGTACAGCTCCTCGACCTTCGGCATCGCGATCGCGTAGTAGCCCCGGTGCCCCTGGGTGAGGAGGAACTCGTACGTGCGCTCGACGTCGTCGGCGCCCCGCACGTCCCACCCGGCTGCGAGCGGCTTCGCGGCCGTGCGCGCGTCGGCCTCCACGGTCAGCGCGTTGATCGGCAGCACGCCCTCGACCGCGTAGACCGCACCGAGCGCGAGCCCGCGCTGCTGCGCCGGCGTGAGCGCCGGGGCGTCCTCCTTCGCGTAGAGGTCCGCCGTCGTCGAGAACATCTCCTTGAGCTTGTCGAACAGCCCCACCGGTCGCTCCTTCGTCCCGCCGCGCCCCGCGCGGACCTTCGCGCCGCGGACGTCGCGGCCTGCGGAGAGCCTGGCGACGCCGAGCGCCCGCGGCACGCATCCCGAACGATCCCGAACGGCGGGCGCTCGTCCGACCCGCCCGGGCTCGTCGCCCGGCGGCCCCGCACGCCACGGTCACGTCGCCGAGCGAGCACGCCGCGCAGCGGCGGGCGGCCGTCGCTAGCCTGGCGCCGTGCCCCCCGACCCGCCGCCGTCCCCCGTGGGGGCCGGGTCGGTGGACGAGCTCGCCTCCCGGCTGCGCGCGCTGCGTGCGTGGGCCGGCGACCCCTCGTACACCGAGATCGCGCGGCGCGTCGGCGCGCTCCGCACCGCCCGGGGCGTCCCCGTTGCGGAGGCGCGCCCGGGGCGCGTCACCGTCTACGACGTCTTCCGGGCGGGCCGCTCCCGGCTCGACGTCGGCCTGCTCGCGGACGTCGCGCACGTCCTCGGCGACCGCCGGCCCGCCGCGTGGCGCGCCGCGTACCGGACGGCGACCGTCCCCGCGGCCGTTCCGGAGCCTGCTCTCCCACCGACCGTCCGGCTGGGACCCTTCGGGCCCGACGGGCCGCTCGTCGGCCGTGCCGACGAGGTCGCGCGGCTCGCGGCGGCGCTCACCGCCCCGCCTCCTGAGCCCTCGCACGTGCGGCCGCGCGTCGTGACGGTCACGGGCCTGCCCGGGTCGGGCACGACGAGCGTCGCGCTCGCCGCGGCCCGCGAGGTCCCGGCCGACGTCGTCGCGCTCGTCGACCTGCACGGGGAGGCGGACGGCCCGGGCCCGGCCGCCGTCGTGCTCGACGCGCTGCTCCAGGCGCTCGGCGCACCGCCGCCCGACGCGCAGGCGCGCGCCCTCCCCGCCCTCGCCGCCGCGCTCGCGACCGCGCTCGACGGGCGGCGCGCGACGATCGTCCTCGACGACGTGACCGAGCCCGCCCTGGCCGCCGACGTCGTCGCGCACCTGCCCGGCACCGCGCGCGTGGTGGTGGCGGCGCACCGCGTCGTCGGGCTCCCCGGGGAGTCCGCGACGACGCTCGCGCCGCTCGGCGCGGACGACGCCCGCGCGCTGCTCGCGGCGCGCGTCGGCCAGGACCGCACCGCCGCGGAGCCGGAGGCCACCGCCCGGCTGGTGCGCGCGTCCGGAGGGCTCCCTGCGGCGCTGGCGCAGATCGCCGACGACGTCCGCGCGCGGCCCGGCTGGTCGCTCGCCGACCACGTCCGCCGGGTCGAGGACCTCCCGGGGCCGGCCCTCCACCCCGCGCTCGCCGCCGTGCACCGCCGTCTGCCCGCCGACCACGCCCGCGCGCTGCGCCTGCTCGCCCTCGTCCCGGTACCGCTCGACGCCACCGAGGTCCCCGTGCTCCTCGGCGTCTCGACGAGCGAGAGCCGCGACGCGCTCACCGCCCTGGGCCACGCGCACCTCGTCGCGGCCGGGCCGCGCGGGGAGGTCGTCGTGCCCGACGCCGTGCGCACCCTCGCCGCCGACCTCGCCCGCACGGACGACCCGTTCTCGGCACGGGCGTCCGCCGTCGGGCGGCTCGCCGCGCGGCTGCTCGACCGCGCCCGGCCGGCCGTGCGCGCGACGTCGCCCCACCACGACGCGGCCGGGCCGGGCGTCGGGGCGGGCGTCGGAGCGGGCGGAGCACCGGGCGAGGAGCCTCCCGGTCGTACGGCGGAGGCCGCCGTCGCGTGGCTCGACGCGCACCGCGCCCTGCTCGTCGCGACGTCGGCGCTCGCCGCGGAGCACGAGCTCGCCGACCCGGTGACCGACCTCTCCGCCGTCCTCGCGCCGTACCTCGACTCGGCGGGGCGCTGGAACGACGCTGTCGCGGTGCACACGGCGGCGGTCGAGCACGGGCGGCCCTCCGGGCGGTCCCAGGCCGGGCGCGACCTCGGGCGCGCGCTCGAGAGGCTCGGCCGGTACGACGAGGCGCTCGCCCAGCTCGTCCGCTCGCTCGAGCGCGGCGACGACCCCCGGCCCGGGCAGACGCTCAACCGCGTCGGCAACGTGTACAAGCGCCTCGGGCGCTTCGACGAGGCCGAGACCGCGTACCGCGACGCGGCGGCCGGGGCGCGGACCGCGGGCGACCCGGTGAGCGAGGGTCGCGCCGTCGGGAACCTGGCAGACGTGCACCGCATCCTCGGCCGGCACGACGACGCGCGCGCCGGCTACGACCGCGCGCTCGCGCTGTCGCGGCGGGTGGGTGACGCCCTGAACGTCGCGACCGTGTCGAGCAACGCGGCGATCCTCTCGGAGGCGGAGGGCGCGCTCGACCGTGCGCTCGCGCTCCACCGCGACGCGCTCGCGAGCGCGATCTCCCTGGGGGACGCGGGGCTGGCGACACGGGCACGGGTGCACGTGGGTCGGCTCCTCGCACGCTCCGACGCGGCGGGGGCCGGGGTCCTGGAGCTGCGTGCCGCGGTCGACGCGGCCGTCGGGCTCGGCGACCCCGACGCGGAGGCCGAGGCCCGCAGCGCCCTCACGACCGCGCTGCTCGCCGCGGGCTCCGTCGCCGAGGCGGTGTCCGCGGGCGAGGCCGCCGTCGACCTGGCGCGCCGCGTGCGCGCACGTCTCGTCGAGACGGAGGCGCTGAACGCGCTCGGGGAGGCCGTGCTCGCCGCGGGCGACGCCTCCCGCGCGGCGCGCCTGCACCATGCGGCCCAGGTGCTCGCCGTCGAGATCGACGACGTCGGCGAGGAAGCCCGTGCGCGGCGCGGTCTCGCAGCCGCGAGGCACGGGGTCGGCGGCGCCGACCACTGCGACGGCGACGGCGTGCATGACGGCGAGGCGCGCGGCAGGGGCTGAGACCGCTCCGCCGTCTCAGCATCCGATCACGTACGGCGTCCGGGAACATGCGGGACCCCGCGCGGGGTTGCCGCTGTCATGGCCTCCACTCCCCCCGCGACCCCGGCGCCGACCGCGCCCGTCGCCGCCCCGTCGGGCACCGGCTCCACGAGCCTCGCCGCTCCCTCCCGACCCGGGCGCATCAGCGCGGGGCTCGTCCTGCTGCTCTCCGCGCTCACCGCGATCGGTCCGCTGACGATCGACCTCTACCTCTCCGCGTTCCCGCGCATCGTGGACGAGCTCGGCACGACCGAGTCCCGCGTCCAGCTCACGCTCACCGCGACCCTCGCCGGCCTCGCCCTCGGGCAGCTCCTCATCGGGTCGGTCTCCGACGCGGTCGGGCGCCGCGCTCCGCTCCTGGTGTCGCTCGCGGTGTACGTCGCGGCGTCGGCCGGGATCGTCTTCGCCGGTTCGGTCGCCGCGCTCACGGGGCTCCGGTTCGTGCAGGGTCTCTCCGCGGCCGCCGGGATGGTGCTGTCCATGGCGATCGTGCGCGACTCGTTCGAGGGCTACCAGATCGGCAAGGTCATCGCGCGGCTCATGCTCGTCGTGGGCGTCGCGCCCATCCTCGCGCCGACCATCGGCGCGCAGTTCCTGCGGCTCGGGTCGTGGCGCGGCATGTTCGTCGCGCTCGCCGTCGTGGGGGCCGTGCTCTTCGTGCTCGTGCTCCTGCGGCTGCGCGAGACGCTGCCCGTCGAACGTCGTCGCAGCGGCGGGACCGTCGCCGCGCTGCGCTCGTACGGCTCGCTCCTCGGGGACTGGTCGTTCATCGGCCTCGCGCTCATCGCCGGCTTCTACATGGCCGCGATGTTCACGTACATCTCCGCGTCGACGTTCGTGTTCCAGGACTTCTACGGGATGTCCGCGCAGCAGTACGCGATCGTGTTCGGCGTGGGCGCGGTCTCCGTGACGGCGGGCAGCCAGATCAACGGCGCGCTCGTCGGGCGCGTCACGCCCGAGCGCATCCTCCAGGGCGCGGTCGCGGCCGGGTTCGTCCTCTCGGGCGGGCTGCTCGTCGCCGCGCTCGCCGGTGGCGGGCTCGCGTGGCTCGTCCCGCTCATCGTGCTCACGCTCGGCACCGCGGGCTTCGTCATGCCGTCCGTGCCGGCCATCGCGCTCGAGCGCAACGCGCACCGCGCCGGCAGCGCCGCGGCGCTCATCGGCGCGTTCCAGTTCGGCGTCGGAGCGGTCGTCGCGCCCGTGACGGGCCTGCTCGGCGGGTCTCCGCCGGTGACGATGGCCGCGGTGATGTTCGGCGTCGTCGTGGTCGCGGGCGCGGTGCTGCTCGGCCTGCGGCACACGTTCGGCGCGCCGCTCCCGGCCGACGCCGCGGGCTCCCTCGGCGCTCCCGACCCCGCCGTCGGCATCCCCGCCCCGGCCACGGACCTCCCGGACGCGCCCGCCGGGGCCACCGTCCCGGCCGCCGTCGAGCCCCACGACGCCACGGCGCTCGCCGGCGCGACGGCGCCGACGAACCGCCGGGCCTGACGGCCGACCACGCCCCTGCCGCCCGCCGAGCACGGGGTCGGCGACCGGATCGCTCCGATTCCGGTCGCGGACCCCGTGTTCGGCGGGCGGGGGCGCGGAGAGGTGGGGGCGCGGGCAGGATGGGCGGGTGACGCCCGACGACCCCGACTACCCGCTCGCGGCCCGGACGGCGCCGACGCTCGCGGCCCTGGACGCCCACCTCGTCGAGTGCCGGGCGTGCCCGCGACTCGTGGCGTGGCGCGAGCACGTCGCCGACGTCAAGCGGGCGTCGTTCCGCGACGACGACTACTGGGCCCGCCCTGTCCCCGGGTTCGGCGACGAGCACGCGGGGATCGTCGTCGTCGGGCTCGCGCCCGCCGCGCACGGGGCCAACCGCACCGGCCGCATGTTCACGGGCGACCGCAGCGGTGACTTCCTCTTCGCCGCCATGCACCGCACGGGCCTGGCCAACCAGGCGACGTCGGTCTCCGCCGACGACGGCCTCCGCCTCACCGGGATCCGCGTCACCGCGCCGGTGCGGTGCGCGCCGCCGGACAACAAGCCGACCCCGGAGGAACGGCGCCGCTGCGGCCCGTACCTCGCGCGCGAGGTCGAGCTGCTGGGCGCGACGGTGCGCGTCGCCGTGGTGCTCGGCGGGTTCGGGTGGCAGGCGCTGCTCTCGACGCTCGCCGAGCAGGGCTGGGACGTGCCGCGTCCGCGGCCCCGGTTCGCGCACGGCGCGGAGGTGACGCTGCGACGGGCCGGCCCTCGCCCCACCCCGGAGGCGTCGCTCCCCGGCGACGTGCCCGACGGCGGACCCCCGCCCCCGGAGCAGACCCTCACCCTGCTCGGGTGCTTCCACGTCAGCCAGCAGAACACCTTCACCGGCCGGCTCACGCCGCAGATGCTCGACGACGTGCTGCTGCGGGCGCGCGAGCTCGCGGGCCTCGGCGCGCCGACCTGACGTTCGCGCACGCCGCCGCGCACGGTGGCGAGCCGCCGGACGCTCTCGGAGTGCGGTCGCCAGGCCCACGGCGCACGGTGGCAAAGAGGCCGGACGTCGCTGAGGTGGTTGCCGGGTTCACGGCGGACGGGGGCGATGCGGCGGACGCGCGCGGGCGGCGCGCCGCGCTACCGGGCGGCGGTGGCCGGGGACTGGCGGCGCGGTGCGTCGGCCCAGCGGCGGCGCTCCGCCACGCGCGGGGCGACGCGGCCGACGAGCCGGAGCTGCTCCCGGCGCGCGATGACCTCCATGCGCCGCAGCTCGCGCTCGAGCGGGGACGATGCTGCTGACATTGCTGCTCTCCTTCGACGGCTCCCGGACGACACCGCCGATCGCGGCCGTTCCGGGACGGCGCGACGCCCGCGGACGTCGCTCTCCTCCCCGAGGAGAGACGGACGCGGGGCGAGTTCGTGACATCCCGCCCCGGCCGGTCCGGACCCCGAGCCCCGAGCCCCGAGCCCCGAGCCCCGAGCCCCGAGCCCCGAGCCCGAGCCCGAGCAAGCCTGGCGGGCGCGCGCCCGCTACGCCGTCGGGCGGGCGGACTCCTCGTACTGCTCGACGAACTCCCCCGTCGGCGGGATGGGGGTGATGACGTCCACGAGCACCCCGTTCGGGTCGGCCGTGATGAAGTGCCGCTGCCCGAACGCCTCGTCGCGCAACGAGCGCAGGATCGGCAGGCCGGCGGCGACGAGACGGGCGTGCACGGCGTCGACGTCCTCGACCTCGAGGTTGAGCAGGAGCCCGCCCGCACGACCTCGGCCGCTCTCCGGGATCGTCTCGTGGTCGCCGTCGAGCACGGCGAGGTTCACCGACGGGTCGTGCGCGGACTGGAGGTGGACGTACCAGTCGCTCGTGAAGAGCGGCCGGAAGTCCAGGTGGTCGCGGTAGAACGCGACGGTCCCGGCGACGTCGCCGGTCATGAGCACCGGGTACCAGCTCGTGATGCGCATGGTCTTCTCCTCGCAGTCGGCGACCGTGGCGGTCGCAGAAACAAACAGGCTGTATGTATTGAGAATGGCCTACAGTCTGTCGGTATGCAAGAGCGCCGCCGGACCAACGCCGAACGCACCCACGCGACCCGTGCCGCTCTCGTCGCGGCCGCGCGCGACCTCTTCGTGCGCGCCGGCTACGCCGCGACCTCGACGCCGCAGATCGCCGCCGCCGCCAACGTCACGCGCGGCGCGCTGTACCACCACTACGCCGACAAGCAGGACCTCTTCCGCGCCGTCGCCGAGGCCGAGGCGGAGGCGGTCGCCCGGGAGATCGAGGAGCGCACCGCCGCGGATCCCGGCACGGCAGCCGCGGAACGACCGGACGCCCCCGACATCTCGGACGCCCCGGACGCCCCGGACGCCCGTGCGATGCTCGTGGAGGGTGCGCGCGCGTACCTCGACGCGATGGGTGAACCCGGCCGGACGCGGCTCCTCCTCGTCGACGCGCCCGCCGTGCTCGGCCCCGCGGAGGCCGACGCGCTCGACGCCCGCCACGCGCGCCGCACGCTGCGTGAAGGGCTCGGCGCGGCGCTCGGTGCCCACCCCGGCGGGGGCAGCTCGAGCCACGGCTCGGGCGCGGGCGACGACGTCGTCCCCGGCCCGGGCACCGCACGCGGTCCGGGCGACGGGTCCGCCGTCGACCAGGGCGTGCACGACGCCGTCGCGCGCGACCTCGCGGACGAGCAGCGTCTCGACGCGCTGACGCTGCTGCTGTCCGCGGCGTTCGACCGGGCCGCCCTCGCGCTCGACGCGGGCGCGGCGCCCGCGCCCGTGCGCGCGGCCGTGACCGAGCTCGTCGACCGTGTGTGCGCACCCGCCTCGGAGCCTCGTCCTCGGTCCTGACGGACGGCACGGCCCCGTCAGGCGCGCACGGTGAGCGTGCTGCCGCCTCCGGGGAGGCGACGGACCTCGACGCGCTCCGCGACGGACTGCTTGAGCGCCTCGACGTGAGACACGACGCCCACGACGCGCCCGCCCGCCCGGAGCCGGCCGAGCGCCGCGAGGACGGCCTCCAGCGTCTCGGGGTCCAGGCTGCCGAAGCCCTCGTCGACGAACAGCGTGCCGAGCTCGATGCCGCCCGCCTCGGCCGTGACGACGTCGGCGAGGCCGAGGGCGAGGCACAGCGACACGTAGAACGTCTCCCCGCCGGACAGTGTGCGGGGGTCGCGCTCGCGCTCGGTCACGTGGTCGAGGACCTTCATCGCGAGGCCGCGCTTGTGCGCCCGCACGTCCTCGCGCGTCGCGCTGCGCACGAGCTCGTACCGGCCGGACGACATCTCGGCGAGACGCTCGTTCGCCGCCGCGACCACGTCCTCGAACCGTTGCACGAGCACGAACGTCGCGAGCGAGAGCGCGTGCGCGTTGTCTCCCGTGCCCGACGCGAGCGCCGCCATGCGCGCGACCGGCCCCGCCGCGTCCCGTGCCGCGGTCCAGCCGTCGACCGCCGCCCCGACGGCCTCGGCCGCCGTCCTGGCCGCCTCGGCCCGCCGGGCCACGAGCTCGTGCTGCCGCGCCGCGGCACCGGCCACGG
>QAPD01000121.1 GCA_003052455.1 Sphaerisporangium cinnabarinum
GGGCGGCGCGCGGGAGGCCGCCGGAGCCCGGGAGGTCACGGCCCGGCCGACGCGCGGCGGGACGCTCGCCCTGGATCTGTCGACGCGCGAGGCCGCCGAGCCCGCTGCCCCGGCCGACGGCGGGCCGGGGCGCGCGTCCCGGCGGGCCGCGCGCCGCTCGTGGCGCCCCTACCTCGTCATCGCCGGACTGGTCCTCAGCTTCAGCGTCTTCACGCTCCTCGGCTCCCTCCTGCTGACCGCGCTCGGGCTCCCGCAGGACCTGCTGCGCTGGGCGGGCATCGTGCTCCTCGTCGCGATCGGCGTGGGGATGATCGTGCCGCGCGTCGAGGAGGTCCTGGAGCGGCCGTTCCGGCGGATCGCCGCGCTCGGGGCGCGCCGCGGCGGCGCCCGCCAGGACCGCGGGGCGTTCGTGCTCGGCCTCGGCCTCGGCGTGCTGTACGTGCCGTGCGCCGGGCCCGTCCTCGCGGCGATCACCGTGGCCGGGGCGACGGGGAACATCGGCCCGGGCACCGTCGCCCTCACGGTGTCGTTCGCGGTCGGGGCGGCGATCCCGCTCCTGGTCTTCGCGCTCGCGGGGCGCCGCGTCGCGGAGCGGGTCCGCGGGTTCCAGCGGCACACGCGCGGCATCCGCGTCACGGGCGGCGTCGTGATGATCGCGCTCGCGGGCGCGCTCGCGCTCAACCTCCCCGCCGCCCTCCAGCGCGCCCTGCCCGACTACACGGGCGCGCTCCAGCAGCGGGTCGACGAGAACGACGCCGTGCGCGAGGCGCTCGACCTCGGCGGGCTCGTCACCGACGAGAACCGCGAGCTGTCGAACTGCTCGAACGGCGCGCCCGTGCTGGAGGACTGCGGCACCGCCCCGGAGCTGCGCGGCATCGACACGTGGCTCAACACCCCGGGCGGCGAGGCGCTGACGCTCGAGGGGCTGCGCGGCAAGGTCGTGCTCGTCGACTTCTGGACCTACTCCTGCATCAACTGCCAGCGCGCGATCCCGCACGTCAACGCCTGGTACGACCGGTACCGCGACGTCGGCGCGGGGTTCGAGGTCGTCGGGGTCCACACGCCCGAGTTCGCGTTCGAGCGCGAGACGCGCAACGTCGTCGCGGGCGCGCAGGACCTCGGCGTCACCTACCCCGTGGCCCAGGACAACGCGTACGCGACCTGGACCGCCTACCGGAACCGCTACTGGCCCGCGCAGTACCTCGTCGACGCCGACGGGACCGTGCGCCACATCCGCTTCGGGGAGGGCGGGTACGAGGACACCGAGCGTCTGGTGCGCGAGCTCCTCGAGGACGCGAACCCCGGCGTCGAGCTGCCCGAGCCCACCGCTGTCGGCGACACCACGCCGCAGGACGAGACGACGCCCGAGACCTACTTCTCCATCAAGCGCGTCGTCAACTACGCAGGCGAGCCGCGCTACGCCGCGGGGCAGCAGGACTTCACGCTCGCCGACGACCAGCGGCAGGACACGTTCTCGCTCGGCGGCACGTGGGACGTCGACTTCCAGGGCGCCACCGCCGTGTCGGACGACGCGCGCGTGCGCCTCGCGTACCGCTCGACCGACGTGTTCACGGTGCTCGGCGGCGAGGGCACGGTCACGGCCCACGTCACGACGGACGGGCGGACCACGACCCGCGAGATCGACGTCTCCGGCAGCCCGACGCTCTACCCCGTCCTGGAGGGCGACGGCCCGACGGAGGGGCTCGTCGAGCTCGACGTCCCGCCCGGCGTCCAGGTGTTCACCGCGACGTTCGGGTGAGCGCGGACCCGGTCGCGACCGGTCGCCGCCGGCGCGTGCCGACGGCGGTGCCGCGCGGGTGTACATTTCCGGCATCTGCCGTGGGACGACCTGGTCGAGGACGACCGGAGCATGCGGCAGCGACCTCGCCGACGACGGCGAGCGCATGATCGGGGGAGACGTGGGACGAACGACGCGGAGGACCACGGGGGTGCTGCTGAGCGCCGTCCTGGCCCTCTCCGGCCTGGTGGCGGGCGCGACGACGGCGAGCGCAGGACCGCTGCCGGTCGGCGTGGTCGCGGACGAGGGCGCGCCCGTCGTGCTCTCGGGGAGCGACGTCCCGCGGGCGGTGCTGCGGTCGGCGCTGCCGCGGTCGGCGTCCGGGTACGGGTTCACGGGCTCGCAGGCCGTCGGCGGGTGCGACTCCGGTCTCCTGTGCACGGTCCTGGGCGAGACGCGCGTGGCCTGGGACTTCACGGAGGCGATCGGCTCGGCGGTGCCCGCGGGCGCGACCGTCACCGGGGCGACGCTCCGGACGTCGGGCGTGCAGGGTGCGCAGTGCCGTACCGCGCCGGTCACGGCGCACGTGGTGGGCGCGGTGGTCCGGTCGAGCACGTGGGCGAACCACGCCTCGACGTGGGGCCCCGCCGCCGCCTCGGCCGCCTCGGCGGGGCGCTGCGACCGCTGGGGCGCCGTGTCCTGGGACGTCACCGCGCCCGTCACCGAGGCGGTCGCGTCTGGCGGTCCCCTCGCGCTCGGCCTCTCCGGTGCACGGTCCGGGCTGGCCCTGCTCGGCGCGGGGACGACTCTCGAGCTCACGCTCGCGCCGACGACCGGAGCATCTGCGACAGCGCTCGGGACCACGGACCCGGAGAGCGCGTGCGTGACGGGCGAGGAGCGACCGGCAGTGCGGTCGAGCACGCCGACGCTCCGGGCGGAGCTCTCCGGCGGGGGATCCGGGGCGCTCCTGGCCCGGTTCGCCGTGCACGACGTCGTGACGGGCGCCGAGCTGTGGACGACGGAGACGCCGGCCCAGTCCCCGGGGACGGTCGCGGCGGCGGTGGTGCCGTCGGGTCTGCTGGAGCACGACGGCGTGTACGCGTGGGAGGCGCGTGCGGCGACGGCGGACGGCGGGGCCTGGAGCGAGCCGAGCCGGTGCGAGTTCGTGGCCGACCTCGTGCGACCGGAGCAGCAGCCCGTGGTCACGCCCGTCGAGGGCGAGCCCGCGGTCTACCGGGAGGACACGACGGCCGGGGGAGTCGGCGTGCGCGGCGCGTTCGTGCTGTCCACCGACGAGCCGGGGGTCGTCGCGATCCGCTACTCGTTCGACTCCGACGCCCTGGACCGTTCTGCGGTGCCCGGTGAGCGGGTCGAGTTCACGCCGACGGCGAGCGGGAGCCACCGGATCTCCGCGCAGGCGGTCGACGCCGCCGGTGCGACGGGCCCGGTGCGCCTCTACCGGTTCTCCGTGACGAGCGCGGCGCCGGTGCGCTGGGCGTTCTCCGAGGGCTCGGGCCTGGTCGCGCGCGACGTCGCGGGCAGCCGCCCGCTCACCCTCGCTCACGACGGGATGTGGGGTCGCGGGTACCTCGCGGACTTCGGGCTCGACCCGTCGGACGGCGCGCTCGTGATCGGCGACGACGCGTCCGCCGCCTGGTCCGCGACGTCCGTGGCGCCGACGGCGGGCGCCTTCTCCGTGGGGGCGACCGTGCGAGCCGACGCGACCGGGGCGACGCGTGCCGCCGTGAGCCAGGTCGGCGACCGGGCCAGCGCGTTCTCGCTGGGGGTACGGCACGACGCCGCGTGCGGGACGGCGTCCGGCACGTGCTGGGCGTTCTGGACGGCGGACGCCGACGCCGACGGCTCGGCATCGACCGTCGCGCTCTCCGGCGTCGAGGTGAAGCCCGGGGCGTGGGTGCGACTGACGGGCGTGCGGGACGCCGCCGCGGGCGAGCTGCGCCTCTACGTCTGCGAGATCGGCTCGGTGGACGAGCCGGGTGCGGGCGAGACGACGCTCGCGGGGACCGTCGCGACCACGAGCCCGGGCTGGCCGTCGAGCGGTGCGCTCCAGGTCGGTCGGGCGCAGCGCGACGGCACGTGGACGGACCACTGGCGGGGCGCGGTCGACCGGGTGTCGGTCGTCGACGGCGTGCAGTCGGGGAGCCAGATGGCTCGGGAGTGCCTGAGCTGACGTTCTCGGGGTCCGTCGGCAGGCCGCCGACGGACCCCGCGGACCGCGGGGGGCTCGTCATCCCGCCCGCGCGGGCGTCCACGACCCGATCGTCGCGGTCCCGCCGCCGAGCAGGTCGAGCCCGTCCCCGACGCCGGGGATCCCGGCGAGCCCGACCACGGCCTCGGGGTCGCCCGGGTGCGGGGCCACGAGCAGCGTCGTGACGAGCGGCGGGTCGTCGGCCGTCGACCCGCCGCGCCACGAGAGCGCGGCCCAGGCCGTGGCGCCCGGCGCGAGCGTGAGCGGGGCGAGGCCGTCGTCGTCCGGCTCGAGGAGCACGTCCGTCTCCGTGCCGTCGTCGGCGACGAAGCGGACGGCGGGCGCGCCCGCGAGGACGCACTCCGCGGCGCCGTCGTTGCGGGCCGTGACGGTGAGGAACCGGCGCCCCGCCGCGGCGTCGAACCCCAGCGCGCCCAGCGCGAGGTCGTCGGGCGCGCACGCGCCCGCGGGGCGCGTCCCGGTCGTCGGGGCGGCGGCTCCCGCGACGAACCCGGAGCGCGTCGCGGACGCGCCGCCGTCGGTCGAGCCGTGGACCTGGTACGCGAGCGGCGGGCCGGCGTACGCGGCGTCGTCGAGCACGCGCGCGACGACGGCCGCGTCGCCCGAGGTGATCACCGTGAGCAGGGGGTCCTGCGGGAACGTGTCGCGCACGGCCTCGTGCACGACCTGCGTCACGCCGGGCTCCGCGGCGACGCCGACCAGGAGCGTGAGCAGGGCGTCGTCGGGGACGGTGAGCCCGTCGCCGTCGTAGGTGCCGACGCCCGAGCCCTCGACGCCGAGGCTCGTCAGCCCGCGGCCCTCGGCGCGCACGAGCGCGGCGGCCGCGACGAGGTCGTCGGCCGCGCGGACGTCGACCGACGCGGACCCCGGGGAGAGGAACACGTGCCGCACGGGCTCGTGCGCGACGAGGCGCACCGCGTCGGCGACGGCGTCGGTCCCGAGGAGCTCGGGGCGAGGCTCCCCGGTGGC
This sequence comes from Sphaerisporangium cinnabarinum, assembly GCA_003052455.1. Classification (GTDB taxonomy): domain Bacteria; phylum Actinomycetota; class Actinomycetes; order Actinomycetales; family Cellulomonadaceae; genus Cellulosimicrobium; species Cellulosimicrobium cinnabarinum. Next base: position 4,938 of record QAPD01000121.1, read on the forward strand.
CGGGTCGACGCCGCGGTCGGTGTCCGCGCCCGGACCGTGCGCGACGGCGAGCGTCCCGCCACCCGCGCCCGTGCCCTCGACGCGGAGCGACCAGCCGCCACCGCCGGGCACGGCGGCGACGATCGCGCTGGCGTCGTCGGCGGTGCGCTGCGCCTCCTCCGGCGTCGGCAGCGGGCTGACCAGCGTCACGCGCGCCGACTCGCCCGCGGTCCCCAGGGCCTCCACGGCCGCGACGCCCGGCAGCGCGCGCAGCCGCGCCGCGACCGCCTCGCGGTCGCTCTCCGGAGAGGTCGGCGAGGGCGTCTCCTCGGGTGCGCCGGCCCTGGGCGCCACGGACGAGGTCGCCGGTGCGGGCTGCTCGGCGGCGGTGCGCAG
>QAPD01000122.1 GCA_003052455.1 Sphaerisporangium cinnabarinum
GGCGCACGGCCCGCGCGAGGCGGCCCAGGGGAACGCCCGGCTCGTCGCCGGGGGTGACGCGCTCGGGCCGGTCGGGCTCGTGGTGGGCGCGACGATCGGGGACGCCGCGGCGCGCACGGGCACGGACCTCGCGGCCGTGCGCGGCCCGCTCCTCGCTCCCGGTGTGGGCGCGCAGGGCGCGGGCGCGGCGGAGCTCGCCGCCGTGTTCGGCGACGCACGGCGCCAGGTGCTCGCGTCGTCGTCGCGCGGCGTGCTGCGCGCCGGGCCGGACGTTGACGGGCTGCGCGCGGCGGCCCGGACGGCCACGGACGAGGCGGCGCAGGCGCTGCGCGGCTGAGCCCCGCTCCACCCGCGACCGGGTCGGCCCCCTCGTGGGGGCCGGCCCGGTCGTCGTCGTGCCCGGTGCGGTCCCGTGCCAGACTGCGCCCATGACCTCCCGCGACGAGACGACGGTTCCTGCCACGCCCGCTGCCGGGGCACCCCCGGAGCTGCCGCCGCCGGGCGCCGTGCCGGGCGCGCTGGACGTCCCGGGAACCTGGAACGCGCGGGACGTGGGCGGTCGGGCGGCGCCGGCCGGTTCCGACGAGCCGCTGCGGACCGGGGTGCTGCTGCGCACGGCGAGCCTGTCCCGGCTCACCCCCGCGGGCCAGGCGGCTCTCGTCGACCTGGGCGTGCGGACGGTCGTGGACCTGCGCGGCGGGGACGAGCTCGCGCGCGACGGCGCGGACGCCGTCCCGGGCGGCGTGCGCGTGCTGCGCCGGGCCATGGACCCGACGCCGGGCCTGGTCGACGGGGGCGCGGGCGCGGGCGCGTCGGCGGACCCGGCGGCGCTCGTCGCGGGTCTGCTCGCGGCCGACGACCCGGCCGCGGTCGCGCGGCGCCTCATGCACGGCGTGTACGCGACGTTCGTGACGGACCCGGGCATCCGGGCGACGGTCGGCCGCGTCCTGGCGGACGTCGCCGCGGCGGACGGCGCGAGCGTCGTGCACTGCTCGGCGGGCAAGGACCGCACGGGCTGGGTCGTCGCGCTCGTGCAGCACGTCGCGGGCGTCCCGGAGCAGGAGCGCCTGACCGAGTACCTCGCGAGCGCGGCGGCGGCCGAGGGGCTCGCCGCGCTCGTGCCGCCGCTGCCGGGGCTGTCGCCCGAGGCGCTCGCGCCGGTCCTCACCGTCGAGCCCGCGTACCTGGAGGGTGCGTGGGAGCTCGCGGTGCGCGAGCACGGGAGCATCGACGACTACCTCGTGGCGTGCGGCGTGACGACGGCGGTGCGCGACGCGCTCGTCGCGCGCCTCGTGGCGTCCTGAGCCGAGCCCTTCCCCCGTCCCGAGCCCGCTGACGAGGCCTCTGCCGGGTCCGTCCGCAGCACGGCCGCGGACGACGCGCCACGCCCAGTCGTTGCCCGATCGCCCGAGGCTCGCTACTTTCGAGGGGTCGGCTCCGTGCGTCGGCGCAGGTCGCCCGGGTGATCCACCCGGTCGGGGCTCCACCTGCGGGCACGCCGGGACGACTGAGTGGGCCCATCCGCCTGACGACGAGTAGGTGACTTGCGTGGCACTTCCACCCCTGACCCCAGAACAGCGCGCGGCGGCGCTCGAGAAGGCCGCGGAGGCACGACGCGTGCGCGCCGAGGTGAAGAACCGGCTCAAGTACTCCCAGGGCTCCCTGAAGGAGGTCATCGAGCGGGGCCAGACGGACGACATGATCGGCAAGCTCAAGGTCGTCTCGTTGCTGGAGTCCCTGCCCGGCGTGGGTAAGGTGAAGGCTCGGGCGATCATGGAGGAGATCGGGATCGCCGAGACACGTCGTGTCCGCGGCCTCGGCCCCCACCAGTCCGCGGCCCTCATCGAGAGGTTTGGCTGACATTTCCGCGCACCCGTCCGAGCCGACGCCGTCCGTCCCCGCCGGGGAGACCACGGAGCCGGCGTCGCCGCCCGTCGTCCCCGGCCCCGCCCGCCTGACCGTCCTGGCCGGCCCGACCGCCGTCGGGAAGGGCACGGTGTCGGCCGACATCCGGGCCCGCTACCCGGAGGTGTGGCTGTCCGTGTCGGCCACGACGCGTGACCCGCGGCCGGGCGAGGTGGACGGCGTGCACTACCTGTTCGTCGGCCCGGACGAGTTCGCGCGCATGGTCGCGGACCGGGAGCTGCTGGAGTGGGCCGTCGTGCACGGGCGCAACAGCTACGGCACGCCCCGGCGTGCGGTCGAGGAGAAGCTCGCCGCGGGCGTGCCCGCGCTCCTGGAGATCGACCTCCAGGGTGCGCGCCAGGTCCGTGCGTCGATGCCCGAGGCCCGGTTCGTGTTCCTGGCGCCGCCGAGCTGGGACGAGCTCGTGCGTCGGCTCGTCGGCCGCGGCACGGAGGACGCGGAGGAGCGGGAGCGTCGGCTGACGACGGCCCGGGTCGAGCTCGCGGCGGAGTCGGAGTTCGACCACGTCATCGTCAACGACGAGGTGCACCGCGCGACCGACGAGCTGGTGCGCGTCATGGGGCTCGAGCCCCGTCCCGTCCCGGCGGAGGGCTCGTCCCCGGCGTCGTCCCCCGTGCCGTCCGGGCACGGCGAGGGGCGCAGCGAGTAGACTGTCCTGCGGTGCCCGTGCGCGGGCGTTCCCCCGTGGGCCCGAGGCCCGGTCGGCGGCCCGTCCTGCGACGTGGTGCCGCGGCCGCCCGGTCCCGGACGGGGACGCCGTGCGCGCCGCCGCCATCGACCAGCTGCAGCGCCCGCTGCAGACCCTTGAACCCACGGAGCGAACTGTGTCCGGAACCGTCGCCGCCCCCGAGGGCATCACCGACCCGCCCATCGACGACCTGCTCGAGCACGTCGACTCGAAGTACGCGCTGGTCATCTACTCGGCCAAGCGCGCGCGCCAGATCAACGCGTACTACTCGCAGCTCAGCGAGGGCCTGCTGGAGAACGTCGGGCCGCTGCTCGAGACGCGCAACCAGGAGAAGCCGCTCTCGATCGCGATGCGCGAGATCAACGCGGGCCTGCTGACGATCGAGGCCGAGCCCGACGAGGCCCCCGAGGCCTGAGCCCGCGCGCCGCGCACCTCCACCGGAGGGCGCGGCGTTCGTGCGTCCGCGCCCGGGTGCGCGGGTGCGTGACCCGCCGCCGCACGCGGCGGGCCTGAGCCGGACCTCCAGGAGGAGCGACATGCGGATCGTGCTCGGTGTGAGCGGCGGGGTGGCGGCGTACAAGGCCGTGCTGCTGCTGCGGCTGCTGCGGGAGCAGGGCCATCGGGTGCGGGTGGTGCCGACGGCGTCGGCCCTGCGCTTCGTGGGCGCGCCCACGTGGGAGGCGCTGTCGGGCGAGCCGGCCACGGACCAGGTGTTCGAGGACGTCGAGCACGTGCCGCACGTCGCCCTGGGCCAGGGTGCCGACCTCGTGGTCGTGGCCCCCGCCACGGCGGACCTGCTGGCGCGCGCGGCGGCCGGGCGCGCGGACGACCTGCTCACCTCGACGCTGCTCACGGCGCGCTGCCCGGTGGTCATGGCGCCCGCGATGCACACGGAGATGTGGGAGCACCCGGCGACGGTCGCGAACGTGGCGACGCTGCGAGCGCGCGGCGTGCACGTGATCGAGCCGGCGTCCGGGCGGCTCACGGGTGCGGACACGGGGCCGGGGCGTCTGCCCGAGCCGGACGAGATCGCGCGCGCCGCGCTCGCCGTCGTGGCGGGCGTGTCCCGCGTCGACGCCGCCGGCGCGGGTGCCGGGGCGGACCGCGGGCCGGCGCAGGACCTCGCGGGACGGCGCGTCGTGGTGTCGGCGGGCGGGACGCGCGAGCCGATCGACCCCGTGCGGTTCATCGGCAACCGGTCGAGCGGGCGTCAGGGCGTCGAGCTGGCGCGCGCCGCGGCGGCGCGGGGCGCGCACGTCACGCTCGTGGCGGCGAACCTGTCCCCGGACGTGGCCGCGCTCGTGCGTGCCCCCGGGGGTGTGCCCGACGCCGTGGTGGAGGTCGAGACGACGGCGCAGCTGCGCGACGCCGTGCGGTCGGCCGCGGCGACGGCGGACGTCGTCGTCATGGCGGCCGCGGTGGCGGACTTCCGCCCGGCCCACGCGCCGGACGCGAAGATCAAGAAGGTCCCGGGCCAGGGTCCCGAGCCGATCGTGCTCGTGGAGAACCCGGACGTGCTCGCCGAGCTCGCCCGCGACCGCCTGCGTCCGGGGCAGGTGGTGGTCGGCTTCGCGGCGGAGACCGGTGACGCGCACGCGTCGGTGCTCGACCACGGCCGGGCGAAGGCGCGGCGCAAGGGCGCGGACCTCCTCGTGGTCAACGCCGTGGGCGAGGGCCGGGGGTTCGCGGTCGACGCGAACGACGTGACCGTGGTCGACGGCGCGGGGGACGTCGTCGCGACGGCGAGCGGGTCGAAGGGCGAGGTCGCGGACGCGGTGTGGGACGTCGTCGTGCCGCGCGTGGCGTCGCCGACGCGGGACGAGCGGGCCGGGACGGCCGAGTGACCCGCATCTCGTCTCGCCTGGCGGATATCGCCGCCCACCTTTCGGGACAGTAGGCTGTGCGACATGGCTGAGCTGCGTCTGTTCACGTCCGAGTCCGTCACCGAGGGCCACCCGGACAAGGTCTGCGACCAGATCTCCGACGCGATCCTCGACGCGCTCCTGACGCAGGACCCGACGTCGCGGGTCGCCGTGGAGACGATGGTCACCACGGGCCTGGTGCACGTGGCGGGCGAGGTGACGACGGACGCGTACGTCGAGATCCCGCAGATCGTGCGCGACGTCGTGCGCCGGATCGGGTACACGTCGTCGGTGATCGGCTTCGACGCGGACTCGTGCGGCATCTCGGTGTCGATCGGCCAGCAGTCGCCCGACATCGCGCAGGGGGTCGACAAGAGCCTCGAGGAGCGCGACGACCAGGGCGACCACGACCCCCTCGACGCGCAGGGCGCCGGTGACCAGGGCCTGATGTTCGGGTACGCCAGCGACGACACGCCGAGCCTCATGCCCCTGCCGGTGTGGCTCGCCCACCGCCTGGCGGAGCGTCTGGCGGCGGTGCGCCGCGACGGCACCGTGCCGGGCCTGCGCCCGGACGGCAAGACGCAGGTCACCGTCGGGTACGACGGCGACCGCGCCGTCACCCTCGACACGGTGGTGCTCTCGACGCAGCACGACCCGGACGTGCGGCAGGACGAGCTGCACCGGCAGGTCGCGGCACAGGTCGTGGCCCCCGTGCTGGACGCCGCGGGTCTCGACCTCGACGTGCGCGCGACGCGCCTGTTCGTCAACCCCACGGGCACGTTCGTCGTGGGCGGGCCGCAGGGTGATGCGGGCCTGACGGGCCGCAAGATCATCGTCGACACGTACGGCGGCATGGCCCGCCACGGCGGCGGCGCGTTCTCGGGCAAGGACCCGTCGAAGGTGGACCGCTCGGCCGCGTACGCGACGCGCTGGGTCGCGAAGAACGTCGTCGCGGCGGGGCTGGCGCGGCGGTGCGAGGTGCAGGTCGCGTACGCGATCGGCAAGGCGCACCCCGTCGGCCTGTACGTGGAGACGTTCGGCACGGAGAAGGTCCCGGTCGAGCGCATCACGGCCGCGATCCGCGAGGTGTTCGACCTGCGCCCGGCCGCGATCATCCGCGACCTGGACCTGCTGCGCCCCATCTACGCCCCGACCGCCGCGTACGGGCACTTCGGGCGCGAGCTCGAGCAGTTCACGTGGGAGCGCACGGACCGCGTCGCGGACCTGCAGTCCCAGGTGTGAGGAGCGTCGTCGCGGCGTCGACGGGTGCGCCGGTCGTGACGGCGGCGCGTGGTTCGATGGCGTCGTGAGCGAACCGGAGGACACGTCGCGGGCGGTGCAGGACACCCTGCTGACCGTCCCCGCCGCGCCGCGTCGGGGCCCGGCGCCGCCGGCGTCCCACGAGATCGCGGCGCACCTGCCCGTGGCGCGGCTCGCGCTCGACCTCGCGCCCCCGCACCTGGACCGCGCGTTCGACTACCTCGTCCCCGCCACGATGTCCGACGACGCGCGCCCGGGGGTGCGGGTCAAGGTGCGGTTCGCGGGCCGGGACGTCGACGGCTACGTCCTGGAGCGCGTCGACCGCTCGGACCACGACGGGCGCCTGCTGCCGCTGCGCCGGGTCGTGTCGGCCGAGCCCGTGCTGGCACCCGCCGTCGCGCGGCTCGCGCGCGCGGTCGCGGACCACTACGCAGGCACGCTCTCCGACGTGCTGCGCCTCGCCGTGCCGCCGCGGCACGCGCGGGCCGAGCAGTCCTTCGCGGCACGGACGACCCCCGGTACGGTGCCCGCGCCGGGAACGGCCTCGGGCGGGGACGCCCCGGTCACCACGAGCGAGGACGCCGTCGCCGCCGAGGCGGCCCCCGCGGGCCCTGCCGCCGACGAGCCCGCTCCCGCGCCTGCCGAGCCCGTTCCGGGGTCGGCGCCCCCTGCGGCGCGCGCGGCCCACCAGGAGTCCGTGTGGGCCCCGTACCGGGCCGGCGCCGCGTTCCTCGCGCACGTCGCGGGCGGCGGCGCGCCCCGGGCCGTGTGGACCGCCCTCCCCGGGCTCGCGCCCCCGGCGCCCGAGGTGGCGTCCGAGGTGGCGGCCGAGGGCCGGCGCGGCGCGGTCCGGTCCCGCAAGGAGCCCGACGCGCTGCCCGTCACGCACTGGGCGGCCGCGGTCGCCGAGGCGGTGCGCGCGGCCCGGTCGGGTGGGCGGGGCGCGCCCGTCGTCGTGCCGGACGCGCGCGACGTCGACCAGGTGTGCGCCGCGCCAGCGGCCGCCGGGCTGCCCGCGCGGGACCCCGCCACCCGGGGCCAGGGGGGGCGGATGCCGGCCGCCGGGGGGCCCGCGCCGCGCCACCGCGCGTCCCTCCCCGTCCTGCCCCGCGACCCCCGCGTCCGCGTCGCGACCCGCCCGGCGTCGTCAGCGCGCG
>QAPD01000123.1 GCA_003052455.1 Sphaerisporangium cinnabarinum
CGCCGAGGGCCTCGCTCACCGCGCCGCGCGCGGGCTTGCCCGACGGCGTCCGCGGCAGCGCCCGCGTGCCGTACCAGCGCCGCGGACGCTGGGCCGGCGCGAGCGCCGCGCGGGCGACCCGCTCGAGGTGCGCCCGCAGCCCCGACCGGTCGTCGCACTCCACGACGGCCGTCACGACCGCCCCGAGGCGGCGGTGCGCCGTGCCGAGCACGACGACGTCGCGCACCCCGGGCACGGCCCGCAGCACGACCTCGACGTCCTCGGGCACGACCGTCGACCCGCCCGAGAGGATCGCGCCGTCGCCCCGGCCGCGCAGCACGAGCGGCTCCGACCCCGGGTCGGCGAGGTCTCCGACGGTGTGCCACGCGCCGTCGCGCCGCAGCGGGCCCGTGGCGCGCGCGAGGTAGCCGCGCGACACCCACGGCGAGCGCACCCACACCTCGCCGACGCTCGCCGACGGCAGGGGACGGACCGCCAGGTCCACGCCGGGGAACGCGCGCAGCCCCGACCCGTCGGGGTCGTAGGCGACGAACGAGAGCTCGACGGCGCCGTAGTACGCGAGCACGTCGACGCCGAGGCCCCGCGCCCGCTCCCGTGCTCCGGGGGCGAGCGACGCCCCGCCGACGACCGCGTGCCGCAGCCGCGACGGCGCGCCCGCGGCGACGGCGTCGAGCACGTCGTCGAGGACCTGCGGGACGAGGTGCACGACGTCGCTCGTCGCGAGGGCCGCCGTCGTCGCGGCCGGCGTGCGCGTGAGGACGGCGCACGCGCCCACCGCGAGCGTGTGCACGGCGGCGAAGCAGTACAGCGACGACGCGAGCGGGCCGGGGACGAGGACGGCGTCCGTGGGTCGGAGCCCGAGCAGCCGCGTGACGGCGTCGAACGACCCCGCCCACGACGCGCGCGTGCGCACCACCGCGCGCGGGCGGCCGGTGCTCCCGGACGAGAACCCGGCCCATGCGAGGTCGTCGGGGTCGGGGACGTGCGGCGGGACGGGCCCCGCACCGTCGGTGGTGCCGGTCCCGCGCGGTAGCGGCACCTCGACGAACGTGCGCGGCGCGAGCGTGCGCAGGACCTCGGCGCGGTGGGCGCGCGGCCAGGCGGCGTCGCACACGAGCGGCGTCGCGCCCAGGTGGTCGACGGCGAGCACGGCGGTGAGCAGGTCCAGCGGGTCCGGCAGCGAGACGGCGACGAGGTCGCCCGGTCGCGTGCCCGACGCGCGCAGGTGCGTCGCGCCCGCGCGCACGTCCGTGGCGAGCGCGGCGTAGGTGCGCGACCGCTCGGGCGTGCGCAGGGCGGGACGGTCGCGCACCGCCGGGTCGGCGGCGTGCGTCAGGACCTGGTGGGCGACGGGCACGCGGACACTCTCGCAGGTTCAGGAGGCGGGGTGGCTGTCGGCCGCGGCACGGTTGGCGCCGGTCGGGCGCCGGGCCGGGCGGGCCGCGGGGTAGGCGCGCACGACGCCCACCGTGATCGCGGCGGCGGCGAGCGCCTTGAGCACGTCGCCGGGCAGGAACACGAGCGAGAGCTGTGCGGTTGTGGGCAGCGGCACGCCCGTGACGAGCGCCTGCACGGGGACGCCGACGGCGTAGACGACCGCGATCCCGCCGACGAGGCACGCGACGAGCACGGGTGCGAACGTGACGCGCCGGAGCCGGTCGACGAGCAGGCCGACGACGGCCGCGCCGGCGAGGAACCCGACGAGGTAGCCGGCGGACGGCCCGACGAACGCCCCGAGCCCGCCGCGCCCGCCCGCGAGGACGGGGAGCCCGGCCGCGGCGAGCGCGAGGAAGGTCGCGACGGCGAGCGAGCCGCGCCACGCGCCGAGGACCGCCCCCGCGAGCATCACGCCGAGCGTCTGGAGCGTCACGGGCACCGCGTTGCCGAACAGGGCGATCGAGCCGGGCAGGCCGAGCGCGGCGAGGAGCGCGGCGAACGTCGCGACCCGCGCCGCGTCGCCGGCGTCGAGCGCGAACCGGCCGCGGCGACGGTCGGGCACGTCCCGCGGTGCGTCGCGCAGCACCTCCGGGGCCGTGGGCGCCGGGGCGGACGGGGTGGCGGTGGGCGTCTCCGTGCGGGCGTCGGTCATCGCGGGCTCCCTGCTGTCGGTGGTCGGGCGTGTCCACTCTGGCCGGGACGGCGGTCGTCGGGCGACGGCGCTCGCGACCACCTCGGCGGCCCGCCGTGCACGGATCCCACAACCCGTTGGAGGGAACCTCCAACCGCTCCCGGGCGCGGGTGCGGGGCGGGTGTGGGAGCCGCACAACGCGGCCTGCGTGGCCGGTCGACACGCCCCGTCGCACCTCTTGGCACTCTCGGGGGGAGAGTGCTAAAACAGGAGCTGTAGCCGCCCGCGGGGTGCCTGCCTCGCGGGAGCACCGACCGGTCCCGGACCGCCCGGGACCGTGCGACGAGGAGGTGAGAGGTGTGGCTGCGATGACCGACCCCTTCACGAGCACCTTCGACGCGATGGACCGCCTGGTGGGCCAGCTCGCGTCCGGCGCCCGCGCGACCGCGGCCTCGGCGGCCTCGGGCGGGATGCCGCTCGACCTGTTCCGCGCCGGGGACCACTACGTGCTGACGATGGACCTCCCGGGCGTCGACCCGGGCACGATCGACGTGTCCGTCGAGGACCGCACGCTGACGATCCGCGCCGAGCGGAGCCCGCGGACCGACCCGGACGTCCAGTGGCTCGCGCGCGAGCGGCCGTCCGGCACGTACGCGCGCCAGCTCACGGTGGGGCGCGGCCTGGCGCTCGACAAGATCACGGCGTCGTACGAGGACGGCGTGCTGACGCTGACGATCCCGGTCGCCGAGGAGGCCCGGCCCCGCCGGATCGAGGTCGCGCACCGCGCGGGCGGTGCGGCGACCCAGATCACGGCCGAGGCCGAGCCTCAGGCGTCGGAGGGCTGAGCCGGGCTCACGCCTCGCCGGGGAGCGCCTTGCGGACGACGAGGCGCGTCCACGCCCCGAGGTACACGCGGTCCCCGTCGGCCAGCTCGCGTCGCTGGCCGGCGGGGATCGGGTCCGTCGGGAGCGGCTCGCCCGCGGGGCTCACGTAGGTGCCGTTCGAGGACTGCAGGTCCTCGACCCACCAGCGCTGGCCGTCCGTGCTGAGCTGGCAGTGCCGTCGCGAGACCCCGGTGTCCGCGCCGCAGTCGACCTGCGGGTGGATGCCGCGCGAGACCGACGGGCGCCCCACGAGCACGCTGCGCTCGCGCAGCACCACGAGCCCCGGCAGGCCCGCAGACGGCATGGGGTCCTCGGGCTGCTGGGCCGCGTACCAGTCGGGGTCGATCCAGATCTCGACGACCCACTGGTCCGGCCCGGGCACGGGCGGCGTCGGCAGGTGCGCGCCCGACGGCGCGGGAGAGGCCGGGTCGGCGGGCTCACCGCCAGGCTGCGCACCCGTGGCGGTCCCGGGGGCCGGGGTCGACGCCGGAGCCTCGAGCGGTGCGGAGGCGCCCGGCGGCGGGGTGGCCGCGGACGCGGGCGACGCGGCCGGGAGCGGCGGCGGCGTCGCGCCCGACGCGACGCCTGCCTCCGGTGCGACGGGTGCGGCGGGTGCGGCCGGGGTCGCCGGCGTGGGGCGCGACGGCGGGTCGAGCGAGAGCGCGGACGCGGGCTCCACCGGGTCGGGCAGGGCGCCGGTGGTGAAGTCGTAGCCGCAGTTCTCGCAGAACAGCGCACCGGCCGGAGCGGGCGAGCCGCAGTTCGGGCACTCGAGGGCCTGCGCCGGGGTGCCGGACGGCGCGCCCGGTGCCGGGGACGACGCGCCCGCCGGGGGCGCCGCGGGTGCCGACGCCGCGGCGATGGGCTCGCCGCACACGTCGCAGTAGTCGGTCGACTCCGAGGGGTGCCCGTTGGGGCAGACGACGGCGCTCACCGACGCACCCGCGTCGTCTTCGTCGAGGCGGTGTCGAGCGCCATCTCGTCGAGCGTCGACGTGTTGCGCTTGAGCCGCACGGTGCCGTGCTCCTCGTCGTCGATCTCGACGACCTTGCGCAGGCGCGACGTCGCCTCCTCGTTCCCGGTCTGCTGCGCGAGCTGGACGGCGCGCCCGAGCTTGACGGTCGCCGTCGCCTCGTCGCCCGAGGCCTTGGCCGCGAGGCCCTCCTGGATCGCCGCGGCGAGCTCGGTCTGGCCGGTGTAGTGAGCGACCTCAGGGTTGATGCGCGTGGTGAGCGACTCGTCGTCGGACCACTTCGCCTTGACCAGGCCCGAGGACACGACCTCGCCGTTCACGGCGAGCTGGACGCGCGCCGCGAGCTGCTCGGAGCCGACGGGCTTCGAGGCCACGCGGACCGCGACGTGGTAGTCGCGCGACTCGTCGCCCCACGACCCGGTCGGGTACGCGCCCGTGAGGGGGTTGACCTCGGCCCGGCGGTGCGTGAGGTCCTCGACCGTCGGCGCGACCTGGCGCACGAAGAGCACCTGCGAGCCCTGCGGGGCCCACACGCGCAGGTCGGCCGAGGCGACGCCGCGCGCCATCGAGGCCTGCATGAGCTTCTCGAAGTCGGCGGCGATCTCGTTCGGGTCCGCGATGAGGTCCACCGTGCCGAGCAGCGCGGTGGAGATCTCGCGCAGCTCGTCGACCTGCCAGCGCGAGCCGACGCCGCGGGCGTCGCACTGGAAGTGGCCCGTGACGTCCCGGACCGCGGCCGAGAGGTTGGCGCGGGGCTCCGACTCGTTCTTGCCGTCGGTGAGCAGGATCGCGTGCCGCTGCGTCGCCTGGGGCACCGTCGCGAAGAGCTGGTCCGCGAGGCGGAGCCACGTGCTCATCGCCGTGCCGCCGCCGGGCGTGAGCATCGAGATCGCGCGCTTCGCCTCGGCGCGCGCGCCCGGCTCCATCTGCACCATGGCCATGCGGGCGTTCGGGTAGGGGAACGCGCGGTTCGCGACGTGGCTGCCGCCGACGATCGCGAACCACGTGCCGTCGAGGATCTGGTCGACCGCGACCTGGGCCGCGTGCTTCGCGGCCTCGATGTTGCGCCCCGACATCGACCCCGACGTGTCGACCATGATGATCTCGGCCACCCCGCCCGCGCCGCCGGCGCTCCCCGCGCTCCCGGCGCCGCGGCACGTCACGGTGACGATCGCGTGGACGTCCGTCGCGCCCTCGGACAGGAACTCGTTCTGGTAGACCTCGGCGGCGAACTCGGCCATGGGGGCTCCTTCGGTGGTGCGGGTGTTCGTGCAGGCTATCGGGTCGTCGGGGCCCGACGCGCGGTGCGCGTCAGGTGGTGGCGGGGTCCGCCGGGGGCGGCGGCGGGGTCGTGGACGACGCCCGGGAGAACCGGGCGAGCGTCGCCGTGATGTTGTCCCGGCCGCCCTGGGCGTTCGCCCAGTCGACGAGCGCGCCCGCGAGCGTCTGCGGGTCGTCGCCGACACGGTCCTGCGTGCTGCGCACGAGGGCCGCCAGGTCGGGCGCGGGGGAGCAGTAGTTCCACAGGCCGTCCGAGCACACGAGCAGCCAGCCGTCGCGGTCGGGCAGCGTCGCGGCCGTGCGGGCCACCGGGTCGGGGGCGTCGGGGCCGAGCCAGCGCGTGATCGCGTGCGCCTGCGGCGACGTCTCCGCCTGGGCGCGCGGGACACCCTGCGCGATCATCTCCTGCGCCCACGAGTCGTCGACGCTGAGCTGGTGCGCGTCGCCGTCGTCCGGGATCCAGTAGGCGCGCGAGTCGCCGACCCAGCCCGCCACGACGAGCGGCCCGTCGAGGACGGCCGCCACGAACGTGCACGACGGCGGGTTCTCGCGGTCGGCCATCGTGCCCACGGTCGCGAGGATCGCGTCCTGCGCGGCGCGCGACGCGTCGCCGAGGAGCGCGGACCACGCGCCCATGCGCGCCGAGGCCTCGCCGGTCACGGGGTCGGGCCCGTCGGGGGCGCGTGCCGCGAGCACGTCGCGCGCGGCGCGGGCCGCGGCGAGGCTCGCGACGTCGGAGTCGGGCGCGGAGGAGACGCCGTCGCACACGACGAGCGCCGCGAACGCCCGCTCGGCCGTCGCGGACTCGCTCGCCGCGAGCGCCATGGCGTCCTCGTTGCGCGAGTGCCGCACGCCCCGGTCGCACACGCCGGCGACCCAGCTCGCGGGCCGCTCGGCCCAGTGGTCGCGCTCGGACGCGGCGGGCTCGCCGCACTCGGTGCAGTACCCGTCCTCGGCGACCCGGCCGCCGCACCGCACGCACGGGCGCGCGCCGGTCTCGGCCGCGGCGCCTCCGGTCTCGGCCGATGCCCCGCCCGACGGCTCGCCGGGCTCGTCGCCGGTCCCGTCGCCGCTCCCAGGTCCGCCGCCGGTGGTCCCGGCTGCTGCGGGGTCCGTCGCGGCGTCGGTCGCGGGGTCCGCGGCAGGTCCGGTCCCGGCGACCGGGTCCGGCGACGCGGGGAGCGGGGCGAGCGGGGTGCCGCACGCCTCGCAGAACCGGGCGCCCTCAGGCGACGGCTCCCCGCACGCCGGGCACGCGAGCACGTCGCTCGGCTCCGCGACCGTGCCGCCCGGCACCGGTGCGGGCGCCGCTGACTCGCTCATCGGATCGTCCACCGGCGCACCTCGTTCGCGCGGTCCACGAGCGTGATGCGCTCGTCCCGCGAGTCGGTGAGCGACGCGAGCTCGCGGTACGCGCCCTCGAGCGCGTCGCGCAGCGCGGGCTCGTCGGCCGGCACACCCGCGATCCGGGTCGTCGGCTCCGGGCCGGAGGCCGTCACGGTGTCGAGCGCGGAGCGCAGGACGCCCACCGCGAGCTCGGCCCGCTCGCGCGGCGCGATCGCGACGGTCGACACGCTCGCCATGGCGTCGGCGAGAGCCGGGAGTCCGCGGCCCGACGCCGCGAGCAGGTGCGCACGGAGCGTGCGGGACTCGACGTACGACCCGCGCGTCGGGCCGACGAGGTCGAGCGCGTGCAGCGCGCCGTCGAGGTCGCCGCGCGCCTCGCGCACGCGCATGAGCCCGAACGCGGCCGGCGCGGTGTAGTTCGCGTCGGTGCGCGCGCAGATCACGTAGAGGGACTCGGCGATGTCGGGCTCGCCGCTCAGCTCGCAGGCCGCGGCGAGCGCGAGCTTGGGCGCGAGCTCGCCCGGCACCTGCCCGTAGACGGCGTTGAACGAGGCGCGCGCCGCGACCGGGTCGCCCTGCGCGAGCTCGCCGAGGCCACCGATCCACGCGGCGCGCCACTCCCACGGGTCGTCCGCGAGGATCGTCGCGATCGTGTCGCGCAGCACGTCGAACCGCTCCGCCTCGATCGCGGCGCGGGCTCGGGCGAGACGCACCTCGACCGTGTCCTCGGGCGCGTCGGCGAGCGCCGCGAGGCGCGCGTCCGGGTCCACGACGTTGACCCCGGCGAGCCAGCTCGCCATGGGGTCGTGGTCGTCGCGCCGCAGCGTCGGCAGCTCGTCCCACGCGAGCGGGCGGGACGCGACGTCCGCGACCGGCGCCTCGAACAGGACCGAGGCCGCGGAGTGCAGCGCCGGGTTGCCCGGGCCGGCGTCGGCCGCCACGACCTCGCGCAGGACGCCGAGGAGCTGCGTGCGCATCTCGTCCGCGGTCGCGAACCGGTCGGCCGGGTCGAGCGCGCACGCCTTGGCGAGCAGGCGGTAGAACGAGTCGTACTGCTGGAACACCGGGGTGTCCGCGACGGGCGGGAGCGAGGCGACGTACGTCGTCGTGTTCCCGCGGAAGTCGAGGACGAGCGTCGCGAGGGTGCGGCCGATCGTGTAGATGTCGGACGCGACGGACGGCCCGACCTCCGCGACCTCGGGCGCCTGGTAGCCGACCGTGCCGAAGATCGCGGACGTGAGGTCGTCGGTGCGGCGCACGCCGCCGAGGTCGATGAGCTTCACGCCGTCGCCCTGCTGGATGACGTTCTCCGGCTTGAAGTCGCAGAACAGCAGGTTGTGGTCGTGCAGGTAGGCGAACGCGGGGAGGATCGCGAGGACGTAGGCCAGGGCCTGGTCCACGGGCATCGGGGCGATGACCCCGTTGTTGTCCTCCCGGCGCTGCTGGAGGATCTCCTTGAGCGACTCGCCGCCGACGTACTCCATGACGGTGTAGCCCGCGCCGTCGTGCATCGCGAAGTTGTAGATCTCGACGATGAGCGGGTGCTCGACCTCCGCGAGGAACTGGCGCTCCGAGATCGCCGCCGCGTACGCGTCGGGGTCGCCCGAGTTGAGCAGGCCCTTGAGCACGACCCACCGGCCGGACACGTTCTGGTCGCGCGCGAGGTAGATCCAGCCGAGGCCGCCGTGCGCGAGGCAGCCCACGACCTCGTACTGCCCGCCCACGAGGTCGCCCGGCTTCAGCTGCGGCGTGAAGTCGAAGCGGTTGCCGCAGTGGGGGCAGAACCCGGAGGTGCGGCCGGGCTGCCCGTCGCGCCCGCGGCCCACCTTCTCGCCGCACGCGGGGCAGAAGCGCTTGCGCTCGGCGACCTCGGGCACGGCCATGACGGACTGCAGCGGGTCGCGGACGGGCACCGACGGGACGGTCGTGAGCCCCGCGCCGAGGCCGCGCCCGCGCAGGCGCGTCGAGGACGTCCCGACGCGACGGGTCGCCTTGGAGCCGGTCGCGGCGGTGCGCGCCGAGCCGAGCGCGGTCGACGCGAGGCGGCTCGAGCTCGTGCGGCCGGTGCGCGTCGAGCGCTCGGCGTCGGGGTCGCCAGCCCCGGCGGTGCCCGGGCGGCCCTGCACGAACCCGGTGCCGAGCATGGCGGACGGCGAGGCGGCGGCCGCGCTGCCGGGCGCGGGCACGCCGGTGGTGCCGCTCGCGGTGGGCGTCGGGGCGGCGCCGGAGCCGCCCGCGGGCGCGCCGCAGACGTTGCAGTAGCCGGCCTCGATGGTGCCCGGGCAGCCGGGCTCCGAGCACGGGACGGGCGCGGTGGTCGTCACGACGACGCTCCT
>QAPD01000124.1 GCA_003052455.1 Sphaerisporangium cinnabarinum
GGGCCGTCCGGCCCGCTCGCCCGCGCCCGACCGGCCCGGCCGCGGCGCGGCGGGACGAGGCTTGGGCGGCGGACGCATCAGGCCTCGCCCCCTCCGGGCGCCGGGGCGCCGTCGCGACGCGCGCGGATGCGCTCGAGGACGACGGTGCCCAGCTCCGTGACGTCCCCCGCCCCGACGGTGAGCACGAGGTCTCCCGGGCGGGCGGCGTCCGCGACGCGGTGCGCGGCCTCGACGCGGTCCTCGACCGCCGCGACGACCACGCCGGGGGCGTCGACCAGGTCGGTGATCGTGCGCGCGCTCACGGCCGGGTCCGGCTCCTCGCGCGCCGCGTAGACGCCCGTGACCACGACCTCGTCCGCACCGGCGAGCGCCTGCGCGAACTCGCGGGCGAACGTCGCGGTGCGCGAGAACAGGTGCGGCTGGAAGAGCACGAGCACCCGGCCGCCGGCCGCGACGGGTCGGGCGGCGGCGAGCAGCGCGGCCACCTCGGTCGGGTGGTGCGCGTAGTCGTCGACGACGCGCACGCCGCCCGCCTCGCCGCGGGCCTCGAAGCGCCGGCCGGTGCCGAGGAAGCCGTGCGCGGCGGCGACCGCCGCCGCCGGGTCGACGCCCAGCACGACCGCCGTCACGACGGCCGCGGTCGCGTTGAGCGCGTTGTGACGGCCCGGGACGCGCAGCCGCAGCTCGAGCCCGTCGAGGTGCGCCGCGCCGACCGTGCCCGTGAGCGAGGCTCGCGCCCCCGGCCGGCCCGCGTCCTCGGTGGCGACCACGCCCGCCACGCGCACGTCCGCGTCCGCGGACGTGCCGTACGTGACCACCGCTCCCCCGTCGCGCGCGTGCGCGACGGCGAGCGCACGCGCCCCCGCGTCGTCGGCGCACGCGACGAGCGTCCCGCCCGGGACGATCCGCGCGGCGAAGTCGACGAACGCCTGCTCGAACGCGGCGCGCGACCCGTAGTGGTCGAGGTGGTCGGGCTCGACGTTGGTGACGACGGCGACGTCGGGGGCGTAGTTGAGGAACGACCCGTCCGACTCGTCGGCCTCGGCGACCAGGACGTCCGACCCGAGGTGGCCGCCCGCGACCGGGCCGTCCTCGGTGAGCACCGTGCCGCCGATCGCGAACGACGGGTCGAGGCCCGCACCCCGGAGGACGGTCGCGATCATCGCGGAGGTCGTCGTCTTGCCGTGCGCGCCCGCCACCGCCACGGACCGGCCGCGCGCCATGAGCGCGGCCAGCGCCTGCGAGCGGTGCAGCACGCGCAGCCCGGCCGCCCGCGCCGCGGCGAGCTCGGGGTTCGTCTCGCGCACCGCGCTCGACACGACGACGGTGTCCGCGCCGGCGACGTGCGCGGCGTCGTGCCCCACCCACACCCGGACGCCGTCGGTGCGCAGCGCGGCGAGCGCGTCGCCCTCGCGCGCGTCCGAGCCCTGGACCGGGACGCCGTGCGCGGCGAGGAGGCGGGCGACGACGGACATCCCCGCGCCGCCGACACCGACGAGGTGGACCGTGCCGAGGGCCTCGAGCGCGAGCGGGCCCTCGCCGGACGGCGCGGTCACGGTCGCGCCCCCGGAGCACCGGCGACGGCCTCGGCGACGAGGTCCGCGACGCGCGCGGCGCCGTCGCGCACGCCCGCCCCCGCGGCGGCCGCGGCCATCGCGTCGAGCCGGCCCGGGTCACCGAGCAGCGCGGGGACCTCGCGCGCGACCCACGCGGCGTCGAGCTGCGCGTCGTCGACGAGCAGGCCACCGCCCGCGGCGACGACGGGACCGGCGTTGAGCCGCTGCTCCCCGTTGCCGATGGGCAGCGGCACGTAGACGGCCGGGATGCCCAGCGCGGCGAGCTCGCCCACCGTGCCCGCGCCCGCGCGGCACACGACGAGGTCCGCGACCGCGAGCGCGAGCTGCATCTCGGCGAGGTACTCGCGCACGTCGTAGCGCGCACCCGGCTGGGCCGCGACGGCAGCGGCCGCGGCCTCGCGCACCGCGCCGTCCTTGCCCTTGCCCGTCAGGTGGAGGATCTGCGTGCCCGTCCCGAGGAGTGCGCCGGCGGCCCCCGACACCGCCTCGTTGAGGCTCTGCGCCCCGAGCGAGCCGCCGGTGACGACGAGCGTGCGCGCGCCGGGGTCGAGGCCGAGGCGCGCCGCGGCGTCCGCGCGCACCGCCGCGGCGTCCGCCGTCCGCGCGGCCACGAGGTCCTGGATCTCGCGGCGCAGCGGCAGCCCGGTGACGACGCCGCCCTTGAGCGGCGTGCCCTCGAACGTCACGCCGACGCGCGCGGCCCAGCGGGCGCCGAGGCGGTTCGCCAGGCCGGGGCGCGCGTTCTGCTCGTGGATCACGACGGGGACGTCGCGACGGCGCGCCGCGAGGTACGCGGGCGTCGAGACGTAGCCCCCGAAGCCGACGACGACGCGCGCGCCGGTCTCGTCGATGACGGCACCCGCCGCGTCCACGGCGGACTTGAGCCGTCCCGGGAGGTTGACCCACTCCGCGCTCGGGCGGCGCGGGAGCGGGACGCGCGGCACGTGCCGCAGCGGGTATCCCCGGGCGGGGACGAGGTCGTCCTCCAGGCCGCCCGCGACCCCGAGCGCGGTCACCACCACGCCGGGCTCACGCGCCCGCAGCTCGTCCGCCACCGCCAGGAGCGGGTTCACGTGCCCCGCCGTCCCGCCGCCTGCGAGCACCACCGAACCGATCGTCGTCACGTACCTCGTCGTCCTTCCCTGCGGCGGGTGCCGCGTCCTGTCCGTCGTGCGGAGGTCTGTCGTGCGGGGCGCGCGCCGCCCCACGGGTCCGGCGTCGCGGCCGGGGCGGTCGCGACGGCCGGGGAGGTCATCGCGCGGCCCGGCGCCGAGGGCGAGCGGCCCGGCCGACGACGGCGAGCGAGCGCCGCACGACGCTCCCCCGCGCGGCGAGCGCCTCGGCGGCGCCCGGTTCCGAGCGCGCGAACGAGATGAGCACGCCGAGCGCGGCCATCGTCATGATGAGCGCGGAGCCGCCCGCGGAGACGAGCGGCAGCGGGACGCCGATCACGGGCAGGAGCCCGATGACGACGCCGATGTTGATGAAGGCCTGACCGACGATCCAGCACGCGATCCCGGCCGTGGTGATCTTCACGAACGGGTCGGGGTGGCGGCGCACGATCCGGCTGGTGGCGACGCCGACGATGACGAACAGCCCCAGCACCAGGAGCGTGCCGAGCAGCCCGAGCTCCTCGCCGATGACGGCGAAGATGAAGTCGTTGTGCGCCTCCGGCAGGTACGACCACTTCTCGCGGCTCGCCCCGAGGCCGACCCCCGTGAGCCCGCCGGTGCCGAGCGCGTAGAGGCCGTGCATGGACTGGTAGCACTCGCCGAGCGTGTCGGTGCACTCGCGGTACGTCGCCATGATGCGCGAGAGCCGGTCGCCCCCCGACTGGTTGAGGATGAAGACGTACCCGACGACGAACGCGGCACCGCCCGCCCCGAGGGCGAGCAGGCGCCCGTCGGCCCCCGAGACGAAGAACGCCCCCGCGATGATCGCCATGACCACGAGCGCCGTGCCGAGGTCGTGCCCCGCGAGCACGAGGCCCACGACCGCGACCGCGACGGGGACGGCGGGGATCAGCACGTGCCGCCACTGCCCGAGCATCCGCTGCTTGCGCCCCAGGACGACGCCGAGCCACAGCGCGAGCGCGAGCTTCGCGACCTCGGCCGGCTGGAACGTGAAGAGCCCCAGGTCGATCCAGCCGGTGTTGCCGTTGACGTTCTTCGCGAGCGGGGTGAACACGAGCATCTGCAGCCCGAGCGCCACGAAGAGCGCGGGCCATGCGAGCCGCTTGTACCAGCCGACCGGGACGCGGGTGGCGACGAGCAGGACGGGCAGGCCCATGAGGGCGAACTTCGCCTGCTCGAAGAACGCCCCGAACGGTGACTTGCCCGCGGCGATCTGCGTGACCGCCGAGCTGGAGAACACCATGACGAGACCGATGATCGCGAGCAGCGCGGTCGCGCCCACGAGCAGGTAGTAGCTCGTCACCGTGCTGTTCCACTGGCCGAGCCACGGGCGCTCGGCGGGCTCGGGCCGCGGGCGTCGCGGCTCGCGGGCCGTCGCCCGGCCCCGCGGCACCGTCCGGCTCGTGCCGGCGCGGGGGACGGTGCGCGTCGAGGGCGCGCCTCGCCCGTTCGCGGTCTGGGTCATGGGCTGCCCGGCCTACCCGTGGTCGGGGCGCAGGGCGCGCGCCGCCTCGGCGAACGCCTCGCCGCGCGCGGCGTACGAGCGGAACTGGTCCATCGACGCGCCGGCGGGCGCGAGCAGCACCGTGTCGCCGGCCTGCGCGAGGCGGCGGGCGGAGTCGACGGCGCGGGGCATCACGGTCCCAGTGTCGCCAGGATCGACGCGCACGACGGGGATATCGGGCGCGTGTCGGGCGAGCGCACCGGCGAACGGCTCGGCGTCGACGCCGATGAGCACGACGGCGCGCAGCCGGTCGGCGCGCGCGGCGACGAGCTCGTCGAACGACGCCCCCTTCGCGAGGCCGCCCGCGACCCACACGACGGTCCCGGGCGCGAACGCCGCGAGCGACGCGGACGCGGCGTGCGCGTTCGTCGCCTTGGAGTCGTCGACGTAGGCCACCCCGTCGACGGACGCGACCTGCTCGATGCGGTGCGAGCCCGTGCGGAACGTGCGCAGCCCGTCGCGGACCGCGACGGCCGGGACGCCGTGCGCCCGCGCGAGGGCGGCCGCGGCGAGCGCGTTCGCCACGACGTGCGCGGGCACGACGCCGTCGGCCCCCGCGAGGTGCGACAGGTCCGCGAGCGTCGCGAGCTCGGCGGCGTGCGTGTGCCGGTCCGGTGCGTCCGCGGGCGCGTGGAACGCGCGGTCGACGAGCACGTCCTCGACGACGCCGAGCTGGCCGCGCGCCGGGGCGCCGAGCGTGAAGCCGACCGCGCGCGCCCCCTCGACGACGTCCGCCTCCCGGACGAGCGCCTCGGTGCGGGGGTCCGCGACGTTGTAGACGCACGCGACCCGGGCGTCCTCGAAGACGCGGCCCTTGTCGGCCGCGTAGGCATCGATCCCGCCGTGCCAGTCGAGGTGGTCGGGAGCGACGTTGAGGACGGCACCCGCCTCGGGGGACGTCGTGTGCGTGAAGTGGAGCTGGAAGCTCGACAGCTCGACCGCGAGCACCTCGAGCGTCGGGTCGAGCGCGGCCTCGACGACGGGCGTCCCGACGTTCCCGACCGCCGCCGTCCGCAGGCCCGCGGTCCGCAGGATCGTCTCGAGCATCTCGACGGTCGTCGTCTTGCCGTTCGTCCCGGTGACGGCGAGCCAGGGCGCAGGCCGTCCCGACGGGCCGGCGACCCGCAGGCGCCACGCGAGCTCGACCTCGCTCCACACGGGCACGCCCCGCTCCGCGGCGGCGACGAGCAGCGGGTGGCTCGGGCGCCAGCCCGGCGAGACGACGACGAGGTCCGTCGCCGCGAGGTCCACGTCCGCCGCGTCGTGCAGGTCGGCGTCGGCGGCGCCGTCGTCGAGCGTGACGACCGACGCCGCGCGCGGGCGGAGCGCCACCGCCGCGGCGCGCCCGGACACCCCGAGGCCGGCGACGACGACGCGCGCACGCTCGAGCGGCACGGCGAGGTCGTGGGGGTCGCGCGCCACTAGCCGACCACCCACTCCGCGTAGAAGATCCCGATGCCCAGCGCCGCGAACAGCCCGGCGATGAGCCAGAAGCGGATGACGATCGTGACCTCGCCCCACCCGGACAGCTCGAAGTGGTGGTGCAGCGGCGCCATCTTGAACACGCGCCGCCCGGTCATCTTGAAGAACCCGATCTGGATGACGTCGGAGAGCACGATGATGACGAAGAGCCCGCCGATGATGAGCGCCAGGAACTCGGTGCGCGTGAGGATCGACAGGCCCGCGAGCGCGCCGCCGAGCGCGAGCGAGCCCGTGTCACCCATGAAGATCTTCGCGGGGCTCGCGTTCCACCACAGGAACCCGAAGCACGCGCCCACGATCGCGGCGGCCACGATCGCGAGGTCCTGCGGGTCGCGGGTCTCGTAGCAGCTCGGGCCCGCGGACGCGAGGCGCTGGCAGGTCTGGTTGAGCTGCCAGATGCCCACGAGCACGTACGAGCCGAACACGATGAGCGAGACGCCCGTCGCGAGACCGTCCAGACCGTCGGTGAGGTTGACGGCGTTCGACCACGCGGTGATGAGGAAGTTCGCCCAGAGCACGAACAGGATCAGCCCGACGGTGGCGCCCGCGAACGCGAGGTCGAGGTTGGTGTCGCGCAGGAAGGAGATGCGGGTCGACGCCGGGGTGCGGCCGTGCTCGTTGGGGAACTGGAGCGCCAGCACCGCGAACGCGATGCCGACCGCGCCCTGGCCGATGATCTTCGCGCGGGCCGTGAGCCCGAGGCTGCGCTGCTTGCGGATCTTCGTGAAGTCGTCGAGGAAGCCGACGATCCCGAGGCCCGTCATGAGGAAGAGGACGAGCAGCGCGGACACGCTCGGGAACCGCCCCGAGACGACGTACGACATGGCCCAGCCGAGCAGCGTCGCGCCGATGATGACGACCCCGCCCATCGTGGGCGTCCCGCGCTTGGTGAAGTGCGCCGTCGGGCCGTCCTGGCGGACGAACTGCCCGTAGTTGCGGTGCACGAGGAACCGGATGAACAGCGGCGTCCCGAAGAGCGCGACGAGCAGGGAGACGCCCGCCGCGACGATGATCGCGATCACGCGCGTTCACCCCCCGTCGCATCGGCGCCCGCGGCCGCCAGCTCGTCGCCGAGCCGCCACAGCCCGGACCCGTTCGAGGCCTTCACGAGCACGACGTCCCCCTCCTGCAGCTCGTCGCGCAGCAGCGCCGACGCCGTCTCCACGTCGGGGACGAAGCGCGTCTCGTCGCCCCACGACCCCTCCTGGGTGGCGCCGTCGTGGATCCCGCCGGCACCCTCACCGACCACGACGAGCAGCTTGACGTTCAATCGGACCACGAGCCGGCCGATGTCGTCGTGCGCGACGCGCGAGTCCTCGCCGAGCTCCAGCATCTCGCCGAGCACGGCGACGGACCGCCGGTCGCGCCCTGCCATGACGGCGAGCGCCTTGAGCGCGGCGCGCATCGAGTCCGGGTTGGCGTTGTAGGAGTCGTCGATCACCGTGATGCCGTCGGGCCGCTCGGTGACCTGCATCCGGTGCGGGCTCAGGGCGCGCGCGTCGGACAGCCGCGCGACGACGTCGGGCAGCGCGACGCCGAGACGCAGCGCGGCCGTCGCGGCCGCGAGGGCGTTGGTCACGTGGTGCTCGCCGACGAGGCCGAGCGTCACGCGCGCGCTCGTGGCGGCGTCGCGCGTCGCGTCGCCCGACGCACCGGGGCGCACGCGCAGCGCGAAGGACGCCCGGCCCGTGCGGTCGATGCCCAGGTCCTCCGCGCGCACGTCCGCCGCGGGGATCGTCCCGAACGTGACGACCTCGCCCGGCGCGGCGTCGGCCATCGCCGCGACCCGCAGGTCGTCCGCGTTGAGCACGGCGACGCCGCCGGGCGCGAGGCCCGTGACGATCTCGGACTTGGCGCGCGCCACGGCCTCGATCCCGCCGAACTCGCCCAGGTGGGCGCTGCCGACGACGAGCACGACCGAGACGTCCGGGGGCGCGATGCGCGTGAGGTAGCTGAGGTGACCGACTCCGCTCGCGCCCATCTCCAGCACGAGGAAGCGCGTGGACTCGTCGGCCTCGAGGACCGTGAGCGGCAGGCCGATCTCGTTGTTGAACGACCCGCGCGGCACCACGGTGGGGCCCTCGGGTCGCAGGAGCTGCCCGAGCAGGTCCTTCGTCGTCGTCTTGCCGACGGAGCCCGTGACGCCGACCACGCGCAGGTCGCCGCGCTCGCGCAGCGACGCGAGCACGTGGCGGGCCAGCTCGCCCAGCGCGGCCTGGACGTCGTCCACGACGACGCACGGCACGTCGAGCTCGCGCGCGGCGAGGACGAGCGTCGCGCCCGCGGCGACCGCACCGGCGGCGAAGTCGTGACCGTCGACGTGCTCGCCCGGCAGCGCCACGAAGAGCGACCCCGGTGCGACCCGGCGCGAGTCGACGACCACGGGCCCCCCGACCCGTACCTCCGGGTCGGCGGACAGGCGTCCGCCGGTCGCTGCGGCCACCTGCGCCGCAGTGAGCTCGATCATGCGTGGTGCTCCTTCAGGTCGGGGGTGTCGTGAGGCGTCGGCGTCGCGGGGCGCTCCTCGAGCGCGGCCCGCGCCTCGACGCGGTCGTCCAGGGGGTGGTCGACGCCGGCGATCTCCTGCCACACCTCGTGGCCGCGACCCGCGACGAGCACCGTGTCGTCCGGGCCCGCGGCGAGGATCGCCTCGCGGATCGCCCGGGCACGGGGCGCGACCTCGAGCACGACGACGTCGCGCGGCTCGGGCGCGGTGGCCGCCGCCTCGCGCGCGGCGTGGGCGCCCGGGAGCACCTCCGCACGGATCGCGGCCGGGTCCTCGCCGTGCGGGTCGTCGTCGGTCACCACCACGACGTCGGCGCCCTCGACCGCGACGCCGCCCATCGTGGGGCGCTTGCCGCGGTCCCGGTCGCCGGTCGCACCGAACACGACCACGAGCCGGCCGGGAGTCGTCGGCCGCAGCGCGTCGAGCGCGAGGGCGAGCGCGTCCGGGTTGTGGGCGAAGTCGACGACGACGCGCGGGCGGTGCGGCGGCTCGGAGACGACCTCCATGCGGCCCGGGACGGCCGGGTCGAGCCCACCGGCCGCCGCGAGGGCCGTCTCGAGGTCGCGCGCGTCCGTGCCCGCCTCGAGCACCAGGGCGAGAGCGAGGGCAGCGTTGGCGACGTTGAAGTGCCCGGGCAGCGACGTCGTCGTGCGCACGCTCCGGCCGTCGCGGTGGCGCAGCGTGAACGCCGAGCCTCCCGCCGCCGACGGCTCGACGTCGTGCACGGTCCAGTCCGCCGCGGGCTGCTCGTCGCCCGCCGCGGTCGGGCCCACGCGCAGCGTCGCGACCGGGACGCGCGCGGCCGAGACCATGCGCTCGCCCCACGCGTCGTCGACCACGACGACGCCGCGGCGCGCGTGCTCGGGCGTGAAGAGCAGCGCCTTGGCCTCGAAGTACTCCTGGAGGTCGCCGTGGAAGTCGAGGTGGTCCTGGCTGAGGTTCGTGAAGCCGACGACGTCGTACACGAGCCCGTCGACGCGGTGGAGCGCGAGCGCGTGCGACGAGACCTCCATCGCGAGCGTGCGCACGCCGTCCTCGCGCATCGCCGCGAGCAGGGCCTGGAGGTCCGCGGCCTCGGGGGTCGTGAGGCGGCTCGGCAGGACGCGGTCGCCCGAGCGCATCTCCACCGTCCCGATGAGACCGCCCGTCCAGCCGAGCGCGCGCAGCGCGTGGTCGACGAGGTAGGTCGTCGTGGTCTTGCCGTTCGTGCCCGTCACGCCGAAGGTCGTGAGGTCCTGCGCGGGGGCGCCGTACACCCAGGCCGCCACGGGGCCGAGCAGCGCGCGCGGGTCCGGTGCGACGAGCACCGGCACGTCGAGGCCGGCGTCCGCGAGCAGGGCGGCGCCCTCGGGGTCCGTGAGGACGGCACGGGCGCCGCGACCCACGGCGGCGGGCGCGAACCGCGCCCCGTGCGCGCGGGCGCCGGGGAGCGCCACGAAGAGGTCGCCCGCGTCCGCGGTGCGGTCGTCCGACGCCACCGACCACACCTCGGCGGAGACCGGCGCCGTGGCCGCGCCACCTGGGCGGACGTCGAGCCCGAACCGTGCTGCCAGGTCCACCACCGACCGGCGGGTGGTCGTGGCAGGGCGAAGACGGTCGATCGGGGATGTCACGTGTAGAACCTACCGTGCCGGGACGGACGGCCCCGCAAGCCCGCGGGCCGCTGCGCCCGGCCCGGGGCGCGCTTCACGGGACCTTCACCGGCGACCGGGAGAGGGGCGGTGAGGTTCACCACGTCGTCGGGAGCGGCACGTAGGGCTCGGTGCTCGGCTGGACGCCCTCGTGCTCGAGGGTGAAGCCCATGATCTCGCTGAACACCGGCGCCGCGACCACGCCGCCGAAGATCGACGAGTGCGGGTTCTTGAGGAACACCGACACGGTGTACCGGGGGTCGTCGGCGGGCGCGACACCGATGAACGAGGCCATGATCCCGGACAGCCGCCCGTCCTCGCCGGCCGCCTCCGCGGTACCGGTCTTGCCGGCGACGCGGTAGCCCGGCACCGAGGCGCTCGAGCCGGTGCCCTCCTCCACGACGGACTCCATCATGTGCAGCACCGTGTCCGCGGTCTCCTGGGACACGACGCGCTCCGGTGCCGGGCGCTCCGCGGGCACGAGCTCGCCGCGCTCGTCCGTCGTCCCGGCGACGATGCTCGGGGTCGCACGGACCCCGCCGTTCGCGATCGTCGAGAAGACGCTCGTCGCCTGGATCGCGTTGACCGACACGCTCTGGCCGAAGAGCACGGCGTACTCGGTACGGCCGTCCCACGAGTCCGCCGGGTGCAGGATGCCCGCCGACTCGCCCGGCAGGCCGAGACCCGACTTCTGGCCGAAGCCGAACTTCCGCAGGTAGTCGTAGCGGACCTGCTTGGGGAGCTTCTCGCCGACCTGGACCGTACCCGTGTTCGAGGACTCCGCGAGGATGCCCGCGAGCGTGAGGCGCTGCACCGGGTGGTCGTGCGAGTCCTTGAAGGTCTGGCCGTTCGGCGTCGTGTAGCGGTCGGGCACCTCGAACCGCGACCCGGCGTCCGCGAAGCCGCCCTCGATGGCCGCGGCCATCGTCACGACCTTGCCCGTCGACCCGGGGTCGAACACGTTCGCGACGGCGCGGCTCGGGCGCGCGACCGCATCCGTCGAGCGGTCGTTCGGGTTCACCGTGCCCGAGTCGGCGAGCGCGAGCACCTCGCCCGTCCGGACGTCCTGCACGACGGCGATCGCGTACTCCGCGCCCGTGTCGCTCACGGCCCGGTCGACCGAGTCCTGCGCCTTCCACTGCACGTCGCGCGAGAGCGTGAGCCGCACGTTCCGGCCGGGCACCGCGTCGACGACGTCGCACCGGCCCGTCGGGATGAGCTGTCCACCGAGCCCCGCCTCGCAGCGGCGCGAGCCCGGCGTCCCGGCGAGGACGCCGTCGTACGACGCCTCGATGCCTCCCCCGCCCGTCTGCTCGTCGTTGACGAAGCCCACGAGGTTGCCGGCGACCGTGCCCGCCGGGTACGTGCGCTCGCTCGTCATCGTGGTGCTGACGAACGCGGACAGCCGCAGGTCGGCGATCTGGCGCTGCACCTCGGGCGTGACGTCCTTCTCGAGGATGAGGTACCGCGACGTGCCGACGAGGTCGGCCGCCAGCTCGACCGCGGACCGGTCGAGGATCGGGGCGAGCAGCTTCGCGACGCCGACCGCGCCGCCCTCCTCGAGCGGCTCGCCGGCGACGAGGTCGCCGGAGCGCGGCTCGAACCGCGCGATCGCCTGGAGGTCGGCCGCGACGGTGTACCGGTCCACCGACGTCGCGAGCACCACGCCGTCGGCGTCCGTGATGTCGCCGCGGTGCGCGAGCGTCGTCGAGCTGCGCGTGCGGTCGTTCTGGGCCTCGGCCGCGAGCGCGGGCCCGCGGAGCACCTGGACGTTGACGAGCTGCGCGATGAACACCGCGGTGATGACGCCCGCCACGACGATGAGCCAGCGCTGCCGCCGCTCGGGTCGGCCGGGCTCGCGCGTGCTCCTCGCCGGACGTGCCGGCGGACGGCCGGCGCCCCGCGGCGCGCGCGCCGTCGGGGCGCGCCCTGACGTGCTGCGCGCCGTCGACGCGC
>QAPD01000125.1 GCA_003052455.1 Sphaerisporangium cinnabarinum
GGGTGGACCGCCCTCCCCGGGGTCGCGCCGCCGGGGCCCGAGGTGGCGGCCGGGGTGGCGGCCGAGGGCCGGGGCGGCGCGCGCCGGTCCGGCAAGGAGCCCGAGGCGCTGCCCGTCACGCACGGGGCGGCCGCGGTCGCCGGGGCGGTGCGCGCGGCCCGGTCGGGTGGGCGGGGCGCGCTCGTCGTCGTGCCGGACGCGCGCGACGTCGACCAGGTGTGCGCCGCGCTCGCGGCCGCCGGGCTGCCCGCGTGGGACCCGGCGACCGGGGGCGAGGTGGTGCGGCTGACGGCCGACGAGGGGCCCGCGCCGCGCTACCGCGCGTTCCTCGCCGTCCTGCACGGCGACGCGCGCGTCGTCGTGGGGACCCGTGCGGCGGCGTTCGCGCCCGTGGTCGACCTCGGGCTGGTGGTGTGCTGGAACGACGGCGAGGACACGCTCGCCGAGCCGCGCGCCCCGTACCCGCACGCACGCGAGGTGCTCGCGCTGCGCAGCGACCAGGAGGGCGCGGCATTCCTGCTCGGGTCGCACGGGCGCACGGTGGCGGCGCACGCGCTCGTCGTGCGGGGGTGGGCGCACGAGCTCGCGGCACCGCGCGACGTCGTGCGGGCCCGGGCCCCGCGCGTGCGGGCGCTGACCTCGGTCGAGCTGGCGGCGGAGGGACCGGGCGCGGCGGCGCGCATCCCGACGGCCGCGTGGCGCACGGCGCGCGCGGCGCTCGAGCAGGGGCCGGTGCTGGTCCAGGTGCCGCGGTCGGGGTACGTGCCCGTGGTGGCGTGCGCCCGGTGCCGCACGCCCGCGCGCTGCACGGTGTGCCACGGTCCGCTCGCGCTGTCCGGTCCGCACGCGACGCCGCAGTGCGCGTGGTGCGGGGCGCTCGCGGGCGGGTGGTCGTGCGCGGAGTGCCACTGGACGGGGCTGCGGTCGGTGCGCGTGGGGTCGCAGCGCACGGCGGAGGAGCTGGGGCGCGCGTTCGCGGGGGTCCCGGTGCAGGTGTCGGGTGCCGCGGCGGCGGGCGGGGTGCTGGGGGCGGTGTCCGCGCGTCCCGCGCTCGTGGTGGCGACGCCGGGCGCCGAGCCGGTCGCGGAGGGTGGGTACGCGGCGGCGCTGCTGCTGGACGCGGCGGTGAGCACGTCGCACGTCGGGCTCGACGTGGCGCAGGACGCGCTCGCGCGCTGGCTCGCCGCGGCGGCGCTCGTGCGGCCCGCGACGGCGGGCGGGCAGGTGCTGCTCGTGGGCGACGCCGCGCCCGCGCCGACGAACGCGCTCGTGCGCTGGGACCCGGCGCTCCTCGCCGACCGTGAGCTGGACGAGCGGGTCGAGCTGTCGCTGCCGCCGGCGGTCCGGGTGGCGGCGGTGACGGGGGATCGTCCCGCCGTGGCGGCGGTGCTGGGCCGGGTGGGGCTCGCGGGCCCGGAGACGGTGCTGGGTCCGGTCGAGGTGGCGGCGTCGCCTCGCGGGCGGGGTGCCGACGGGGCGGACGGCGCGGCGCCCGGGCTGGTCGACGCCCCGCCCGTGCGGGCGGTGGTGCGGGTCCCGGTGCGCGACGGCCGGCTGCTGGCGCGTGAGCTCGGCGCGTCCGTCGCGGTCCGGTCCGCGCGGCGCGAGCCGGGTAGCGTGCGGGTGGAGCTCGACCCGAAGGAGATCCTGTGACGCACCGCCCCGTGCCCGCCGCCCCGACCACCGCCCGGGACGCTGACGCGACCACCGACCGGGAGGCGGCTCCCGCCGCCTGCGAGATCGACGCCGTGCTGTACGACTTCGGCAACGTCCTGGTGGGCTGGGACCCCTACGGCGCGTACGACGGTGTCGACCGCCGCGACGTGGACGCGTTCTTCGCCGACGTGGACTTCCGGGTGCTCAACCACGAGCGGGACGCGGGCGCGTCGTGGCAGGACGCGCGCGACCGCGTGGCGGCGACCCACCCGCACCACGTCGCGCTCCTCGACCGGTACGTCGAGCGGTTCCCCGCGACGCTCACCGGCCCGGTCGAGGGCTCCGAGGAGCTCGTGCGCGAGCTGCGCGACCTGGGCCTGCGGCTGTACGGCCTGACGAACTGGTCCGCGGAGCTCTTCGGGCACGCCGCGCCGGCCGCGCCCGCCACGACCCTCATGGAGGACGTGCTGGTCTCGGGGCGCGAGGGCCTGGCCAAGCCCGACCCGGCGATCTTCGCGCTCGCGGTCGAGCGGTTCGGCCTCGACCCGGCCCGGACGCTGTTCGCCGACGACAGCCCGGCCAACGTCGACGCCGCCGAGCGTCTCGGGCTGCGCACCCACCTGTTCGTGAGCACCGCGGGGCTGCGCGCTGCGCTGCGCGACCTCGGCGTGCCGGTCGGCCCCGAGGGCGCAGGGTCGTGATGGGCGCAGGGTCGTGACGGGCGCCGCGGTGCCGCGCGCGCTCACGGTCCCGGAGCGCGACGTGCTCGTCTGGATGCTCCGCCACGGGTGCCGCGACGAGGCCGTCGCGCCCGACCGGGACGCGGCCGACCGACGGCGGTGGCTCGCCCAGGTCGACGCCGTGCGGGTGCACGGCACGTGCGCGTGCGGGTCCTGCCCGACGATCGACCTCGGCGACGACGCCGGTCCCGTCCCCGCGCAGGGCCACCGCGTCGTGCTGGAGGCGGGCACGGACCGCTTCCTCCTGCTGCTGTTCGTCGACGACGACCGGCTGAGCTGCCTCGAGCTCGCTCCGGTGGACGGCGAGGCGTTCCCCGCGTTCCCGCCGGTCGCCACGCTGGCGACCTGACCGGCGCGCCCCGTTCCGGGCGCCCGTGCGTGCTCGGCGCCCGACCCGCGCACCGTGCCGCTCCCGGGCCGGCCGCCCCGCCCGGCCACCTAGAATCGGGCCCATGCGCCTGCTGTTCGCGGGGACCCCGGATACCGCGGTCCCGTCCCTCGACGCCCTCCTCGACTCCCGCCACGAGGTGGTCGCCGTGCTCACGCGCGCCGACGCGCCGTCGGGCCGCGGACGGCGCCTGACCCCCAGCCCCGTCCGCGTGCGTGCCGAGGAGGCGGGGATCCCCGTCCTCACGGACCGGCCCCGCGGC
Organism: Sphaerisporangium cinnabarinum; assembly: GCA_003052455.1. Lineage (GTDB taxonomy): Bacteria > Actinomycetota > Actinomycetes > Actinomycetales > Cellulomonadaceae > Cellulosimicrobium > Cellulosimicrobium cinnabarinum. The sequence continues at coordinate 3,047 of QAPD01000125.1, forward strand.
GAGGAGTTCCTCGCGCGCCTCGCCGCGCTCGACGTCGACGCGGCGCCCGTCGTCGCGTACGGGGAGATCCTGCGCCCCGAGGTTCTCGCCGTGCCGCGGCACGGGTGGGTCAACCTGCACTTCTCCGTCCTGCCCGCCTGGCGCGGCGCGGCGCCCGTGCAGCGCGCGATCATCGCGGGCGACGAGGTGACCGGGGCGACGACCTTCCTCATCGAGGAAGGGTTGGACTCCGGCCCCACGCTCGGCACCACGACCGAGACCATCCGCCCCCGGGACACCGCGGGCGACCTCCTGGGCCGCCTCGCCGTCTCCGGTGCGGGCCTCCTCGTCGCCACCCTCGACGCCCTCGAGGACGGCACCCTGCGCCCGCAGCCCCAGCCCGCCGACGGCGTCTCCCACGCCGCCAAGCTGACGACCGCCGACGCCGAGGTCCGCTGGGACCACCCGGCGCTCGCGGTCGACCGCCTGGTGCGCGGCTGCACCCCGGCCCCCGGCGCGTGGACGACCCTCCCGGGCGCCGACGGCACGCCCGCGCGCCTGGGGCTCGGCCCGGTCACACCGCGCCCCGACGTCGTCGACCTCGCTCCCGGGCAGGTGCGTGCGGGCAAGAAGGAGGTGCTCGTCGGGACCGCGACCCACGCCGTCCAGCTCGGGGACGTGGCGCCGGTGGGCAAGAAGCACATGCCCGCCGCCGACTGGGCGCGCGGCGCCCGGCTCGACGACGCCACGGTCCTCGGTGCGGAGACCGCCCGATGAGCGCCGAGCGCCGCGACCGGCCCGCGAGCGGATCGAACCCACGTTCGAACGGACGTGGGCGTCCGGAGCGCCGGGACGACGGGGCGTCGAACACGCGTTCGAACGGCGTCGACCCACGAGGCGGCGAGCGCTCGAACGCGCGTTCGAAGGCGGCCCCGGAGGCAGGGACAGGTGCCGCGTCGGGCGGCGGGGACGACGCCCGCCGTGACGCCCGCGGACGCCAGCGCGGCGCCGCCCGCTCCCGCGGGGAGGCCCACCGCAGCTCCGCAGCACCCTCCCAGCGCCGCAAGGGCACCGACCCCGCACGGGCCGTCGCGTACGACGTCCTGCGCCAGGTCGACGGTTCCGACGCCTACGCCAACCTCGTCCTGCCACCCCTGCTGCGCGAGCGCGGCATCCGCGGACGCGACGCCGGCTTCGCCACCGAGCTCGCCTACGGCACCCTGCGCCTGCGCGGCCGCTACGACGCGATCCTCGCGCACTGCCTCGACCGCCCCCTCGACCGCCTCGACCTACCCGTGCTCGACGTCCTGCGCCTCGGCACGCACCAGCTCCTCGCCATGCGCGTCCCGCAGCACGCCGCCGTCTCCGAGACCGTCGGTCTCGCCCGGGAACGCACCGGCGCCGGCAGCGCCCAGCTCGTCAACGCCGTCCTGCGCCGCGTCGCCCGCACCCCTCTCGACGACTGGCTCACCACCCTCGCCGACGACGCCCCCGACCCCCTCGCGGCGCTCGCGGCCACCCAGAGCCACCCCGTGTGGATCGCCCGCGCCCTGCGCGACGCCCTCGCCGGCAACGGGCGCCCCGTGGACGAGCTCGACGCCCTCCTCGCCGCCGACAACGACGCCCCCCGCGTCACGCTCGTCGCCCGCCCCGGCCTCGCCGACCCCCACGAGCTCTCCGACGGCGACGACCGCGTCACCCCCGCCCGCTGGGCACCCACCGCACTGACCCTCGACGGCGGCGACCCCGCCGCGTTCGGCGCCGTGCGCGACGGCCGCGCCGGCGTCCAGGACGAGGGCAGCCAGCTCGTCGCGCTCGCGCTCGCCGCCGCACCGCTCACCGGGACGCACCCCGGCACCGCCGGCGACGACGCGCGTTGGCTCGACCTGTGCGCCGGCCCCGGCGGCAAGGCCGCGCTCCTCGCGGCGCTCGCGGCCGAGCGCGGGGCGCGACTCGTCGCCAACGAGGTCCAGCCGCACCGGGCGCGCCTCGTGGAGAAGGCGCTCGCCGCCGTCCCCGCCGACGCCGTGGAGGCCGTGCGCACGGGCGACGGGCGCGCCGTCGGGCAGGACGAGCCGGGCGCGTACGACCGCGTGCTCCTCGACGCCCCCTGCACGGGCCTCGGTGCCCTGCGGCGCCGGCCCGAGTCCCGGTGGCGCCGCACCCCGGCGGACCTCGCGACCCTCACCGGGCTCCAGCGCGAGCTCCTCGACTCCGCGCTCGACGCCGTCCGGCCCGGGGGAGTGGTCGGGTACGTCACGTGCTCGCCCCACCTCGCCGAGACCCAGGTCGTCGTCGCCGACGTGCTGCGCCGCCGCGACGACGTCGAGGTCCTCGACGCCCCGGCCGTCGTGCGCGACGTCGTGCGCCCCGAGGTGCGCGACGACGTCGAGCTCGGGGACCGTCAGGACGTCCAGCTCTGGCCGCACGTCCACGGCACCGACGCCATGCACCTGACGCTGCTCCGCCGCACGGCATGAGCGCCGCGCCACCGGTCGAGGTGTCGGCATATCTCGACAACGCGGGGGTGTCGGAGTAACCTGACATCACTGCGTGTCAGGGAATCCTGACGCGGGCAGCACGTCAGCGCACCCGACGGCAGGAGAGCGAGCATGGCCGACACCTGGACCACCCCCCGCAGCCCCCGCGACCTCGGCGCCTACCTCAGCCGCGTCCGCCGCGCCCGCGGGCTCACTCAGGCCCAGGTCGCCGACGAGCTCGGCATCACCCGCCAATACCTCTCCGAGCTCGAGAACGGCGTCGAGAACCTCTGGGTCCAACGACTCTTCGAGCTCCTCGACACCCTCGACGTCGACCTGCGACTCCAGGAACGCCGATGACCACCGTCACCGCCTGGCTCTACGGCACCCCCGTCGCGACCCTCGCACCCACCAGCACCCGCACCACCGACGGCACCCCCCGCGTCACCCTCACCTGGACCACCGAGGCCCTCGACCGCTGGGGGCACGACGCCCGGGTCCTGTCCCACCTCCTGCCCATCACCCCGCCCGACGAAGCCCCGCCCCACCCCGCCCGCGTCGCCGCCTGGCTCGACGGACTCCTCCCCGAGGGCCGCACCCGCGACGCCATGGCCATCGACGCCAGCATCGACCCCGACGACGCCCTCGCCCTCCTCGTCCACTACGGCCACGACACCGCAGGCGCCGTCCTCCTCGCCCCCGACGGCCACGCCCACCCCGCACCCGGCACCCCCGAACACCTCGACGACGCCGCCGTCGCACGACTCCTGCACGCCGCCGTCGCACGCAGCGGGGGAGAAGGCCGCAGCGAGCACCTCACCAGCTCCCTGCCCGGCATGGAGCCCAAGATCACCCTCCTCCACGACGAGCACGGCTGGGCCCGACCCCACGGCTCCGCACCCACCACCCACATCCTCAAGGTCGCCCGCCCCGCCGACTCACCCACCGCCGACCTCGTCAACACCGAAGCAGCCGCCCTCGACCTCGCCCGCCGCATCGGCCTCACCACCGTCGACGCCCACGTCACCGAGTTCGACGGCGAACGCGCCATCGTCGTCACCCGCTACGACCGCGTCCCCGACCCCCACGAACCCACCGGCACCGCACGCCTCCACCAGGAGGACGCCGCCCAGGCCCTCGGCATCAACACCCGCGACCCCGAACGCAAGTTCCAGCACGGCCGCCGCTTCCCCTCCCTCGCCGCCATCGCCCGCACCCTGCGCGACGACGGCACCCGCCCCGACCCCCTCCTCGCCCTCACCACCCTCAACCTCGCCCTCGGCAACACCGACGCCCACGCCAAGAACATCTCCGTCCTGCGCCACGCCGACGGCACCGTCCGCCTCGCCCCCGCCTACGACATCGCCATGCACCTCCACCACGACCACGCCTCCCGCGTCTTCGCCATGGACGTCGCCGGCGAACGCGACATGGACCGCCTCACCGCCGACCACCTCGTCACCGAGGGCACCACCTGGGGGCTGCCCCGCCGACGCGCCCAGCGCGCCGTCGCCCAGACCCTCGACGGACTCCTCGCGGCGCTCGCGGACATCGACCGCGACGCCCACCCCGGCGTGAGCCGGCACGCCTGGCGCACGGTCGAGCGACGCACCGCCGACCTCCGCCGCGGCCTGGTCGTCTAACCGCGGCCTCCTCTTGCGCCGAGCAGGTGGTCGTGGCGGGTCCGCGCGGCTCCACCCACCAGGACCGCCTGCTCGACCCACCAGGACCGCCTGGTCGGCCGCTGCGCGACGACGGGCACCCGGGCCGATCGTGGCCGCGGCGTCGACGCGATCAGAGGGTGCGCTGGAGCAGGATCGTGTCGACCCAGCGGCCGTGCTTGAACCCGACGGCGGCCAGGCGGCCGGCCTCGACGAAGCCGAAGCGGCGGTGCAGCGGGAGCGACCCGGCGGCCTCGGGGACGTCGGCGACGACCGAGACGACCTGGCGGACCCCCGCGGCGGCCAGCGCCTCCAGGAGCGCGGCGAGCAGCGCCGTGCCGACGCCGCGTCCGGCGTGCGCCGGGTCGAGGTAGATCGTGTCCTCGGCGGCGTGCCGGTAGGCGGGCTTGGGGCGCCAGGCGGACGCGTACGCGTAGCCCGCGACGACGCCGCGCGGGGAGCCCGGTTCGGCCGGACCCTCCACCTCGGCGACGAGGAACGGCAGGCCGCGCGCGGTGACGTCGTCGAGCTTGCGATGCCACGCCGGGACGTCCCAGACCTCCTCCTCGAACGTCACGCACGTGTCGCGCACGAACGGGGCGGCGATCTCCGCGACCCGCGGCAGGTCGTGCACCGTCGCCGGGCGGACCGTCACGCCGGGCGCGGGCACGGGTCGGTCGGGCGCGACGGGGATCGCGGCGGGGATCGGACCGGGGGCGGGGGAGGAGAGGTCGCTCACGCGACGAGGGTACGAGCGCCGGGCGCCGGCACGCGCCCCTAGGCTGGGGCCCATGGCAGCCCTCATCGCACCGAGCATCCTGTCCGCCGACTTCGCGAACCTCGAGCGTGACCTCGACGCGATCGCCACGGCGGACTACGCGCACGTCGACGTCATGGACAACCACTTCGTGCCGAACCTGACGCTCGGGCTGCCGGTGTTCGAGCGTCTGGCGCAGGTGTCGCCCGTCCCCATCGACGCGCACCTCATGATCGAGGACCCGGACCGCTGGGCGCCGTCGTACGCGGAGGCGGGCGCGGCGTCGGTCACGTTCCACGCCGAGGCCGCTGCTGCCCCTGTGCGGCTCGCTCGTGAGCTCCGGCGCCTGGGAGCCCGCGCGGGGGTCGCGCTGCGCCCTGCGACGCCCGTGGAGCCCTTCCTGGACCTGCTGACCGAGGTGGACATGATCCTCGTCATGACGGTCGAGCCGGGCTTCGGCGGGCAGTCCTTCATCGAGGGGACGCTGCCGAAGATCCGGCGGGCGCGCGAGGCCGTGAGCGAGTCGGGCCTCGACGTGTGGATCCAGGTCGACGGGGGAGTGTCGCGCTCGACGATCGAGCGGGCCGCGGACGCGGGGGCGAACGTCTTCGTCGCCGGGTCGGCGGTGTACGGGGCGGAGAACGTGCCGGCGGAGATCCAGGCGCTGCGCGAGCTGGCGGAGGCGTCGGCGCACGCCCACTGATCCGGGAGCGGGGAAGGGGCTCTCCGCGGGGAGAGCCCCTTCTCTGTCTCCGATAAAATAGTGTGCCAAGCGCACACTCCTCCACCCACCGACCGCGTGAAGCTCACCAACCAGCACGGAAAACCGGGCGCCGACGCGGGGAGGCCGCAGCTCGGAGGAGGTCACCTGTCGCGAAGGCCGTCCTCGCCTCGGGCGGCAGGCGTCTCGACGGGTCACCGACCTCCCCGTCGCGGGGGATACCGGAGTACCATCGGCGGTTGCAGAACGCAGTACGCACGAACGTGCTCCGGGGTCGGTGCAATTCCGAGCCG
>QAPD01000126.1 GCA_003052455.1 Sphaerisporangium cinnabarinum
CGCCGGGGCGGACGCGGGCACCGGCGCGGGCGTCGGTGCCGGGGCTGGTGCGGGTGCGGGTGCGGGCGGCGGGGCGGAGGCACCGCCTCCGACGCCGGGGACGCCCGTGATGAGGCCGCCCTGGGCGGGCGCGGGCGTGGACGGGAAGGCCCACGGGTCCGGCACGGGGGCGGACGCCGTCGGCACCGCCGCGGACGGCTCGCCGGGACGGGCGGGCGAGGCGGCAGACGGCGGCGCGAACGACGCGGCGGGGGTCGCGGCCGACGGGGCGGCCGGGCGCCCGGCGTCGGGCGCCGGGTACGACGCCGCCTGGCCGCCCGGGACGGCGGGGTACCCGGCGGGGGCTGCCGGGCCGCCGTACGCCCCCGGGCCGCCCGCCACGAGCGAGGCGACGCCGTCGTACCCCGAGGACGCGGGGGCGACGCCGCGCACGTCGAGCACGAGCGACCGGCCCGCCTTGTCGTGCCAGCCCTGCGACCGGCCCGAGGAGTCGAGGCGCGGGCTGAGCAGCACGACGAGGATCCCGCCCAGCGGCACGACCCCGACGATGATCCACCGCAGCGCCGCGCGCCCGAACCCGACCGGACCGCGCGTGCCCGCGTCCACCGTGCGGATGCCGGTCGCGAGGTTGCCGAGCGTCTTGCCCGTCGAGCCCTCCCAGAACCACACGCCGACCCACCACGCGAGCGCGAGCACCGCGGCCACGACGTAGACCACGAGGATCTTGCCGAGCAGCGCGGCGGCCTCGTCCTGGGTCACCGTCTGCACGCTGCCCAGCGGCGCGCCCACGACCGCGAGACCGGCCACGAGGACCACGAGCGCGAGGACGGCCGGCACGGCTGCGTCGACGACGTACGCGAGGAAGCGGCGGCCGGTCCCGGCGAACGGCGCGCCCGCGAGGGACGACGGCGACGCCCCGGCCGAGGCCGGGGCGAAGGCCTTCTGCGTCGCCGCGTAGACCTCGGGCTCGGTCGTCGTGTCCGGGGCCGCGTGCGCGACAGCGGCGTACGGCAGCTCCGGGCCACCGGGGCCCCCGCGGCCGGCGACGGCCTGGACCCCGCCGACCGGGCCGGACGCCGGTGCGGCGACGGGCCGGCCCGTCCGCGGGAAGGGCTGCCCGCACACCGCGCAGAACGCGGCTCCCGGGGACTGCGCGGACCCGCAGGCGGGGCACGTCACGTCGCTCATGACTCGTCTCCCTGTCGTCTCGACGGCCCCGACGACGACCCTGCCGCCGGGGGCACCGCGCCACCCCGCGCGCCGGCGCGGCGGCCGGGCAGCCACCGGCGCAGGCCCGCGGAACCGCCGCCCGCGCGCACGGACCGCAGCGAGAGCGCGGCACGCACGCGAGCGCGACGGTTCACGGAGGAGCGTAGCCCTCCGACGACGGAGTCGACGTCCGCCCAGAACGCCTCGATCTCCTGCTCCGTCGGCTCCCCCGTGCCGAAGACGGTCGCGTCCGCGCGGTGCGCGAGCGGGATGGTCGCCGTGGCGCCGTACGCCTGTGCGAGCACCCCCGCGCCCTCGCGGCGCGTCGAGCCGGCGGGGACGGGCGTCCCGAGGTCGGTCGCGGCGTCGAGCACCTCGCGCCAGCCGCCGCTCACGCGGTCGACGGGTCGTTCCGCGGTGCGGCGCCGGGCCCGGCGCCGCGCCTTGTAGGCGAGCACGAGCACGATCGGCAGCGCGAGCAGCGCGAGGGGCACGACCACGGCGACGCCGATGAGGACGGCCTGGCCCCAGTCGAACCCGTCGCTGTCCGCCTTCTCCTTCTCCTCGTCGTCGATCTTCCCGGCCTCGGCCTCGGCGGGCTCCTCCGGCGGCTCCGGGTCCTCGAGGATCGGGGGCTTGGGCACCTGGAGGCTCTTCGGCTCCGGCTGGATCTTGTTGTCCTCGTCCGGGATCGCCGTGATCGGCACCCAGCCGTGCCCGACGAACGGCACCTCGGCCCAGGCGTGCACGTCGGTCCCGGTCGCGGTGTACGGCTCGCCCGGCTCGAGCGGGTTCTTCTCCAGGTCGGGGTAGAAGCCCATGACGACCCGCGCGGGGATGCCCGCCTGGTTGGCCATGAGGGCGAGCGCGACGGCGAACTGCTCGTCGTCGCCCACCATCTCCTCGTCGGCGAGCAGCGTGTCGATGCGTTCCGCCGAGTGGCCCGGTCGCGACGGCGGCTGCGTGTCGAGCCCGCTCGAGAAGATGCCGCTCGCGACGAGGCCGTCGCGCAGCGCGAAGAGCTGGTCGACCGGCTCGGTCTCCTCGCCCATGAACTGCGCGGCCTTGCCCGCGAGCGACGCGGGCAGCACCCCCTTCGGCGCGGCGGGGACCTGCACGGACTGGTCGATCGCCCCCGCTCGGAGGTCGTCCTCGGTCGGCTCGGCCGTGACGAGCGCGTCGAGCGTGTAGGTGTCGCCCGGGCGCAGCCCGGCGGTCGACAGCGCCGTCCCGGTCGTGGAGTTGTAGTACGTGGTGTCGCCGAGAGCGCGCGCCCGCTCGCCGGTGTACGTGATGCCCGCGAGCCGGCCGACGTCGGGCACCCACACCCCGGCGTAGTCGCCGACCTGGACGTCGAGGCGCGTCGGCGTGCCGGGTGCGACCGTCGCGATCTCCTGGCCCGCACGCGTGTAGACGCCCGAGCCGGGCAGGCCGCTCGAGACGTCGTAGACGACGCCGTTGTACGTGTCGAGCGCGGCGAGGCGGACCTTCGCGCCCGGGGGCAGGCCCCGCACGGTGAACAGCTCGTCCTCGCGCATGTCCTTGGCGTACTTGCGGAACGCCGTGAGCGGGCTGACGTACTGGTGCAGGTCGAGCGGCGGGACGACCGTCTCGCGCAGGACCGTGCGCGGGTCGTCGGGCAGGAGCGCCGGGGCCGCGAAGGCCGCCGCGACGCCCCCGACGACGAGCATCGCGGCACCGGTGCGCACGCGGTGCCACCACAGGCGGCGGGTCGCGGCGCGGCTCGCCTCCGTCGTGATCTGGTGCGCGCCGAGGCGCGCGGCGGTGACGCGCCACCCCGCCCAGAGCAGGCCGACGCCGCCGAGGACGAGGCCCTGCACGACCGGGTAGGCCGCGATGACGGTCCCGAGCAGGATGACCCCCACGAACGCGACGGCCACCGGCACGAGCGCCCACGCGGCGCGGCGCGCGCGCCACGCGATCGTGCCCGCGAGGAGCCCCGTGACGAGCATGAGGAGGTACGGGACGACCGCGAGGTGCGGGAACGAGTGCAGCGGCGGGACCGTCGTGACGAACTCCTTCCAGCCCGTCACCGCCCCCCGCGCGAGGTCGGCGATCGTCGCGAGCGACGGGAGCACGCCGCCGATCGCGTCGGCGGGCAGGGCGAGCACGCCGCCCAGGAGGAGGTACGCGAGGACCGCGACCGGGAGCACGGTGTAGGCCGCCCAGCGCCGCCAGGCGCCGAGCCACGCGACCCCGAGACCGACGACGGCGCCGCCCGCCGCGGGGAGCAGGTAGCCCGAGGAGCCCCAGACGGGGCCGAACCCGACGACCGTGGCGCCGAGGACGAGGACGAGCGCGAGCGCGTCGACGGCGCCGAGCGCCGTGAGGGCGCGCGGGGTGTCGGCGCCCCGCAGCCGGGTGGTGTTCCGCTGCGACGTGCCGGACGAGGGCGCCGGGGTGCCGACCGGCGTGGCGCGGCGCGAACCGCGCGTCGTGGTGCTGGGAGCGCTCATCAGTCGTTCAGCCTCCGCAGGGCGAGGGGGAGCTCGCCGAGCTCGCCGATGGTGAGGACGACGAGCTCCGCGATGGCGTGCCGGCTGAGGGACGCGCCGGGCACGCACTGGATCGCCATGACGCGCACGTCCTGCGGCAGGCGCGCCGACGCCGCGCGGAGCTCCGTCGGGGTGACCCGGCTCCCGACGATGAACGCCACCACCGACGCGTCCGTGATCGTCAGGCCCGCGACGCGCGCGACGTCGACGAGCGACGTCCGCTGCGACTGCGTCTCCACGCGCGCGAGGTCGTCGAGGAGGCGCGTGCGGTGGTCGCCGCGCAGGGTGCCGTCGTTGACGAGGACCGTGACGCCGCGGTCCTCCTTGATCGCCTGGAGCCCGAGCGACCCGCACGCGCTCACGGCGAGCTCGAACTCGTCGTCGTGCGCGTAGTCCTCGGCCCGCGTCGAGAGCAGCACCGCGAGGTGCGAGCGCCGCGTCTCCTCGAACTGGCGGACCATGAGCTGGCCCGTGCGGGCCGTCGTCTTCCAGTGGATGTGGCGGCGGTCGTCACCGGGCACGTAGTCGCGCAGCGCGTGGAACGAGACGTCGGAGTTCGAGATGTCGGTGGTCACGCGGCCCTCGAGGTCCTTGAGGAAGCCGGTCGACGAGCCGGACAGGTTCTTGACCCGCGGGTGGACGAAGAGCTCCTCCGGCTCGGTCCACACGACCTCGCGGCGCAGGAGCCCGAGCGGGTCGGCCCGCACCGAGCGCACCGGGCCGACGGAGATGACCGACCGCCGGTGGGTCGGCACGGTGAAGATCTCCTCGTGGCTCGCCTGCGGGCGCAGGCGCGGCACAGGGAACGTCGCCATGCCCTGCCCCACGGGCAGCTCCATGACCGACGGGAGCAGCGGGCGGGCCGAGTCGTTGCGGACGTCGAGCCGGCCCACCGCGCGGTCCCCCACCGTGACGCGCTGCTGCGCGAGGTCGAGCACGACGGCGTACCGGAAGCGCCCGAGCACGAACGCCACGGCCGCGAGCAGCGCGACGGTGAGCAGGACCGCCACGACGAGCAGCTCGAGCCAGGACAGCGCGAGCCCCGCCCACCAGCTCGCGACCGTGACGACGAGCGCGGCCCAGCCGAACGGGCTGACGGCGGACGTCACGGGCCGGACCGCCCGCGCGGCGGGCGCGAGCGCGCGCCCGACCGGAGCGGTGACCCGCGCGAGGGGTGCGGCGAGGGGGCGGAGCAGCCCGGCGAGGGCCGACCCCGCGCGGGGTGC
>QAPD01000127.1 GCA_003052455.1 Sphaerisporangium cinnabarinum
CGGTCACGACGGCGGCCGGCGCCGGGGACCCGGCCCGCCCCGTCGTCGTCCGCTCGCGCGCCTCCCGCAGCTCGCGGACGAGGAGCGCCAGGCCGAACTCGGGCCACCCCGACGCGTCCCCCGCCACGACGGCACGGGCCGCGAGGTCGGCGTCGGCGGGGTCGTGGGCGGCGAGCGCCGCGCGGGCCCGGGCACGGGCGTCCGCGGCGACGACGCGCACGGTGGGGGTGGCGGGCACGGCGGTCCTCTCGGGTGGTCGGGGTGGGGCGGGGCGGGTCGGGTCGTGCGGGTGGGGCGGGCGGGACGGGCGGGTCGTCACGCGGGAGGGACGCTCAGTCGTCGCCGAAGAACGCCCCGGAGTCGATCGCGAGGCCCATGACGACGCTGCGACCACGGCGGATGTGCTCGAGCTCGAGCCGGGCGGCGCGCTCGCCGTCGCCCGCGCGGAGCGCCTCGATGAGGAGCCGGTGGTCGTCGAGCGGCGGCCCGGGCTCCAGGGGCTGGCGCCCGCAGAGCCGGAACGCCCGCTCCAGGTCCTCGAGCGCGAGCTCGGTGATCGCGTGCAGGCGCGGGTTGCGCGAGTACTTCGCGACCCGGCAGTGGAACAGGTGCGACGCCGACAGGATCGACTGCACGTCCTGCGCCTGCGGGTACGTGCCCTCGGCGATGGCCGCCAGCTCGTCGACCTCGGCCGGGCTCGCGTGGGCGGCCGCGAGACGCGTCGCCATCGGTCCCGTCGCCTCGCGGACGTCGAGCACGTCGACGAGCGTCTTGAGGGTGACCGGGGCGACGCGGCACAGGGCGCGCGGCCGCACGTCCACGAGGCCGTCGTGGTCGAGGCGGTGCAGCGCGTCGCGCACCGGCGTGCGCGACGTCCCGAACTCGGACGCCGTCTCGGTGACGTCGATCTCCTCGCCGGGGCGCAGCTCGGTGAAGATGATCCGGCGGCGCAGCTCGTGGTAGATCCGGTCCGCGGCCGGGACGACGCTCATGCGCCGACCCCGGGCACGCGGGACGGGTCGTGGTGGGGGTTCATGCTGCCTCCTACTGACGGGACCAGGGCACGAGACGTCGTTCGAGCACCGTGACCAGGGTCGTGGAGAGGTAGCCCAGCACGGAGATGGTGACGATGCCCACGTACATCTTCGCGACGGCGAACGTCGTCCAGGAGCTCCAGATGAGATAGCCCAGGCCGTTGCGCGACCCGACGAACTCCGAGGCCGCGATGATGACGAACGCGCCGCCGACGGCGAGCTTGAGCCCGGTGAAGATGCTCGGCAGCGCGGCGGGCAGCGCGACCGTCCGCCAGCGCTGGAGCCGGCCCGCCCCGTTGGCGGTCGCCACGTCGAAGTAGATCTGCGGCGTCTGGAGCACGCCGCCCATCGCGTTGTAGAAGACGTAGAAGAACACGCCGATCGCGACGATCACGTACTTGCTCGCCTCGCCGAGGCCGAACACGAGGAGCAGCAGCGGGAAGATCGCGACCTTGGGCACGGGCAGCAGGCTCGCGAAGATCGGCCCGAGGAGCGTGCGCAGGGTCGTGACGGACCCGAGCGCGATGCCCAGGACCAGCCCCGGCACGGCGCCGAGCACGAACCCGATCGCGATGCGCGTGAGCGTGATGCCCGCGTGCTCGAAGAGCTCGCCGCTCCCGACGAGCTGCGCGAACGTCTCGGCGATCGACGACGGCGGCGGGAAGAACCGCGCGTCGAGCACGTTCGTCCGGCTCGCGAGCTCCCACACCGCGAGGAGCAGGAGCGGCGTGAACGGCCCGACGACGCGCACGAAGCGACCCGTGCGCCTGCGGCGCAGCTCCTCGGTCAGCTCGCGCGTGATCTCGGCGGTGCGGTCGGCGCCGTCCCGGGTCCCCTCCGGGGTCCCGCCGCTCGCGGCCGGGCCGGTCGGGCGGGCGGGCGTGCGCTCGTCGGTCGGGGTCGTCATGCGACCGCCTCCCGGGCACCGGCGGCGGAGCGCTCGTCCGCCCCGGACGCGTCGTGAGACTCGGCGTCCTGCGCCTCGGCGTCCCGCAGCAGGCGCCACAGCTCGTACGTGATCTCGCCGTGGCGAGGGTCGCGGCGCAGCTCGAGGATGTCGCGCGGGCGGTCGAACGGGACACGCACGTCGGCGAGGATGCGGCCGGGCCGGGCCGACATGACGACGACGCGGTCCGCGAGCACGAGCGCCTCGTCGACGCTGTGCGTGATGAAGAGCACCGACCGCGACGTCTGGGACCAGATCTTGAGCAGCTCCTGCTGCAGCACGACGCGCGTCTGCTCGTCGAGCGCGCCGAACGGCTCGTCCATGAGGAGGGTCGCGCCGTCGTCGGCCAGCGCCCGGGCGACCGACGTGCGCTGCCGCATGCCGCCCGAGAGCTGGTGCGGGTAGAAGCCCCGGAACTCCGTGAGGCCCACCATGTCCAGCAGCGGGGCGACGCGCTCGCGCCGGGCCGAGCGCCGCACGCCCCGCAGGCGCAGAGGGTACTCGACGTTCTGCTCGACCGTGAGCCACGGCAGCACGCCGTGGTCCTGGAAGACGACGGACGGTCGCGCCGCCATCGTCACCGTCCCGCGGTCGGCCTCCTCCAGGCCCGCGAGGATGCGCAGGAGGGTGCTCTTGCCGCACCCTGAGGGTCCGAGCACGCAGACGAACTCGTTGTCCTCGATGGTGAGGGACACGTCCTGGAGCGCGACGAGCACGTCGTCGCGGCGACGGTCGTGGAACCCCTTCCAGAGGCCCTCGACGGAGACGGCCGTCACGAGCCGAGCTCCGCGGCCCGCTCGCGCGCCTGCTCGAGGAGGTCGGCGCGGAAGATGCTCTCGACGTCCGCCTCGCCCTCGTACTCGAGCGTCCCGCGCTCGCGGAAGAACTGCTCCTGGGCGTGCACGTCCTCCCAGTCGATCTCGCCCGTCGGGTCCTGCTCCGTGAGCGCGAGCGACGTGAGCGTCTCGACCGGGAGCTCGGTGTACCGCGCGATGATCTCCTGGTTCGCCGGGTCGTCCCAGCCGCCCGCCTCGAGCTCCGCGGCGGCGCGCAGGTAGGCGGCCGTGAACGCGACGACCGCGTCCGGGTGCTCGTCGACGTACTCGGTGCTGAACACCAGGGCGCCGAGCTCGGTGCCCGCGTGGTAGTCGATCGGGAGGATCTCGGACGCGATGCCCTCGCTCTCGAGCGACGACGAGATGGGCTCGATCGACCAGGCGGCGTCCACGGAGCCGCCGACGAGCGCGGGACCGGTCTCCGGCGGGCCGACGTTGACGAGCTCGACGTCGTCGAGCGTGAGGCCCCCGGCCTCCAGCGCCTTGGCCACCGAGTAGATGCCGAAGCCGCCGTCGCCCGGGATCCCGACGCGGCTCCCGGCGACCTGCTCGATCGACGTGATGCCGGAGCCGGCCGCGACGACGAACGGGGCCGGGTTCGGCCCGCTCTCCGGCACGCGCGAGACGCTCGCGATCACCGAGAGCGACGCGCCGGCCTCGGTGGCGTTGAACAGGCCCGCACCCCACGTCGCGCCGCCGGCCGTGACGTTGTTCGTGCTGACGAGCTGGTAGGTCTCGCCGGACGTCCCGCCCTTGGCGAGGAGCTCGACGTCGACGCCCGCCTCCTCGAAGTACCCCTTGTCCTCCGCGAGGAAGAACGGCGCGTAGTCCGCGTAGGGGGAGTAGAGGAACGAGATCTGCGGCGCGGCGTCGTCCCCGCCGCCGGACGGGTCGCTCCCGCCCGCACAGCCCGCCAGGATCCCTGCCGCCGCGACGAGCGAGATGGTGACCGACGAGCGGCGTGAGATGGCCATGAGTCCTCCTGGGGTCTGACACACGAGCAAGCGCTTCGTGATGTGCTTGCCACTATGCGCTAGTACATCAGTTGGCCCCAGCGTGGTCCTCATCGTCTCGCTTGGTGGGACGACGTAACGCGAAGGAGGCGGGACGGGCATCGCACTGCCGTGCGCGTGGCCGACCCGCCCGGCCTGCCGCCCTCACGGCTCGAGGACGCGCGCCTTCTGCTCTGCGAGCTCGGCGTCGGTGAGGACGCCCCGGTCCCGCAGCGCGGCGAGGTCGCGCAGCTGCGCGATGCGCACGTCCATGGCGGTCGCGCCGGGCCGGTCGTCGCCGGGCGGGCGGTCGGCGCCCCCGTCGTCGGCGGGCAGCCCGGTCACGGCGCCGAGCACGCCGACGAGGTCCGTGGCCCGCACGCGGTACGTCGTGCTGGTCGCCGGCTGCGCACGACCGACGTCGTCGAGCATCTGCTGCACGAGCGCGCCCACCGGGCCGCGGACGACGAGCTCGACGTCGGGCCGGTCGCCGAGCGCCGCCGTGCGCAGCTCGACGAGGTCGAGCCCCAGCGCCGCGAGCCGCTGGAGCAGCCCGTAGAGCGCGGCCTGGTCGCGGACCCGGGCCTCGAGCCGGGTGCACTCCACGGACCGGCGCACGCCGAGCTCGGCGAGGTCGGGCTCGGGCAGCACCACCGGCCCCAGCACCGTCACCTCGACCAGCGTCGTGCGGTCCATGCGTCCTTCTCCCGGGTCGCTCACGTCGGTCCAGGATGCGGGGGTGCGGGCCCGGGCCGGATCACCCGGCGGGGGTGGCCCGGGACGCCGGTCGGCCGACTACCCCCGACGGGTGAGCACGCGGGCGCCCGCGCCGCTCCACAGTGGGAGCGTCACGGGACCGCCGTGACCCGACACGAGGGGTGCCCGATGGACGGATTCTGGGACTGGTTCTGGCTCATGGTGTGGTGGTTCTTCTTCATCGCCTACCTCGTCGTGCTGTTCCAGATCGTCGCGGACCTGTTCCGCGACAAGACGCTCAGCGGCTGGTGGAAGGCGCTGTGGATCGTCGCGCTGATCGTCGTCCCGTACCTGTCCGCGCTCGTCTACGTCATCGCGCGCGGGCGGGGCATGGCGGAGCGGCACGCGGAGGAGCAGCTGGCGCGCCGCCAGGTCATGGACGACTACGTGCGGGCCACGGCCGGCTCCGGCAGGTCGCCCGCGAGCGAGATCGCCGACGCCAAGGCCCTCTACGACGCCGGAACGATCGACGCCGACGAGTTCGCCCGGCTCAAGGCCCGAGCGCTCGCCTGAGGACGGGCGATGGCCGACCAGACCGCGCCGGGGCGCGACGCGTCCGACGTCGCCGCGCGCCTCGCCGCGCTGGAGCGCGAGAACGCGGAGCTGCGCCGGCGGCTCGAGGAGCGCCCGCCCGCCGCGCCGCCCGGGGGCTCGGACGACGACGCCACCCCGCAGCAGGCGGGTCGGCGACCCCGGCGCGGGCTGCGGGCCGCGGCGTGCGCGGTCCTCATCACGCTCGGGGCGCTCCTCGCGCCGCTCGGCGCGGTCTCGGCGTGGGCGCAGCGCGAGCTCACGGACACCGACCGCTACGTCGCGACGGTCGGCCCGCTCGCGGGCGACCCCGTCGTGCAGTCCGCGGTGGCCGGGCGGCTCACCGAGGTCGTCATGTCGCGCGTCGACGTGGGGGCGCTCGTCGACGACCTCGTCGGCGGGCTCGAGGAGCGCGACGTCCCGCCGCGCGCGACCCAGGCGCTGGCCGCGCTCGAGGCGCCGCTCACGAGCGGCGTCGAGTCGCTCGTGCACGAGACCGCGACGCGGCTCGTGGAGAGCGACGCGTTCGAGGGCGCCTGGCTCCAGGCGAACCGCGTGGCGCACCAGCAGCTCGTCGCCGTGATGCGCGGCGAGGACGGCGACGTCCTCCAGGTGAGCGACGACGGCCGCCTGTCCATCCAGCTCTCCGGGCTGATCGACCTGCTCAAGGAGCGCCTCGTGGACCGCGGCCTGGACCTCGCGGCCCGCATCCCGTCGGTCGACGCGACGTTCACCGTCGCGCAGTCCGCCGAGCTCGTCATGCTCCAGAACCGGTACGCCCAGGTCGTCACGCTCACGACGTGGCTGCCGTGGGTCGTGCTCGGTCTGCTCGCCGCGGGCGTCCTCGTCGCGAACCACCGCTCGCGCGCGCTCGTCGTGGCCGGGCTCGCCCTCACGGGGGCGATGGTCGCGCTGGGCGTCGGGCTCGCCGTCGCGCGGGGCCTGTACCTCGGCGCGCTCTCGGGGCAGGTGGTGCGTCTCGACGCCGCGGAGGTTGTCTTCGACCAGTCCGTCGGCTACCTGCGCCTGACGCTGCGCACCGTCGGCGTGCTGGGCCTCGTGGTCGCGCTCGCCGCGTACGTGGGCGGGCCGAGCGCCTCGGCCCGCAGCCTGCGCGCGGGGCTGGGCCGCGCGGGTGCCGCCGTCCGCGGCTGGGGCGAAGGACGGGGCGTCTCGACGGGTCCTGTCGGCGACTGGCTCGGGCGGCACAAGGCGTTCGTGCGCGTCGTGATCGTGGCGGTCGCCGCGCTCGTCCTGCTCCTGGCGGGCACACCGACGCCCGGCCTCGTCGTCGGGGTCGCGCTCGTCGCGGGCCTCGTGCTCGTCGTCGTCGAGATCCTCGCCCGGCCGCCCGCCGTCGTCGTGCCGCCGGCCGGGCCCGGTCCGGCCTGAGGCCCGTGGCGAGCCCGCGCTCGGCTCGCCCTGCGGTCCGGGGGGCCCGGGAATACCCTGCCCCCATGGCCTCGGTCGAGCCCCGTGCCGAGCCGGAGGACGTCGCGCACGTCACGGACGCCTCCGGCATCTCGCGCGCCCGCACCTCGGTCCCCGAGCTGCCGTCGTCCACGGTGGGCCGCCCGGTGGTCGAGGCGCTGGTCGCCGCGGCGGCGACGCGCCGTCTCACCCTGGTGTCTGCCGGCCCGGGCTGGGGGAAGACGACCGCGGCGGCCCGGTGGGCGCACGGCGGCACCGGCCCACGCGTCGCGTGGCTGACGCTCGAGCCGTTCGACGACAAGCCGGCGGCCTTCTGGGCCGACGTGCTCGCCGCGCTGCGGGCGGCCGGGGCGGTGCCTCCGGGACACGCGCTCGAGACCCTCGTCGTGCCGCAGCGCCTCACGCCCGCGCTCCTGCGCCGTGTCCTCGCGGCGATCGAGGCGCTGCCCGAGCCCGTGGTGCTCGTGCTCGACGACTTCCACCACGCCGCGTGCCCCGAGGTCGCGGCCACGGTGGACGACCTGCTGCGCTACCGGCTGCCCCTGCACCTCGTGGTCCTCACGCGCGTCGACCCGCTCCTGCGGCTGCAGCGCCTGCGTGCGCAGGGCGAGATGACCGAGGTCGGTGCGGCCGAGCTCGCGTTCGACGCCCCCGCGGTGACGGCGCTCGCGGCGGCGCAGGGGCGTGCGCTCTCCGGCGACGACGCCGGGCGCCTCGTGGGCGCGACCGGCGGCTGGGCCGTCGGGGTGCGGCTGCGCGTGGAGGAGCACGACGCCGCGAGCCAGGCGCGCGCCGCACGCTCGGCGGCGGAGTTCCTGCTCGCGGAGGTCCTCGACAGCCAGGGGCCCGAGGCCCGGCGGTTCCTCCTGCGCACGAGCGTGGCGTCGGCGGTGTGCCCCGACCTCGCGGCCGTCCTCGACCCGGGGGCGCCGACGGACCGGCTGCTCCCGGGCTTGGCCGCGGCGGACGGTTTCGTCATGACGTCGGGCGGCCGACGCACCTGGTACCGCTACCACCCGCTGCTGCGCGAGATGCTCCTGCACCAGCTGCGGTCCGAGGACCCGGCGGGCCTGCGCGAGGCGCACCGGGCCGCGGCGCGCTGGTTCGCGCAGGACGGTCAGGCGCTGCGCGCGCTCGAGCACGCGGCGGACGCGGAGGACTGGCCGCTGCTCGGCGAGGTGTTCGTCGAGGGGGCGGCCGCGGAGCTCGCGGGGCCGCACCGCGAGAGCGTCGCCCAGGTCCTGCGGCGTGTGCCGTACGCGACCCTGCGGCCCGACGCCCGCCTGCACCTGTGCGCAGGCTCGCTCGCGTCCGTCGACGAGCGCTACGACGCCGTCCGGCTCCACGTCGCGCGGGCGCGCGACCTCCTCGCCCCCGCCGCGGACCCGGCAGCCGATCCCGCCGCGGCGGTGCTCCTCGAGCTGCTCGCCGCCTCCGTCGCGCGCTCGACGGGCGACGTGCGCGGGCTCGCGACGGCCGCGGGCGCACCGCGCGGCGGGCCTCGCCTGGTGCGCGATCGGCCCGGACCCGGAGGGGGAGCCGGTGCCGGGGACGCTCACCGCCCCGGGCGGCCGGGCCTGGCGTGCCCCGCAGCTCTACGCCCTCGGGGCGCGCGCCGCGGCAGCGCTCCTCGCCGTCGCGGCGGGTCGGCTCGACGCGGCGGACGCCGCCGCGCGCGCCGTGCTGGTCGAGGCCGAGCGACGCGGCTGGGACGGGTACGCGCCCGTGCGTCCCGCGCACGCGGCGCGCCCGGGGGGCCGCTAACCCCCGGCCTCGGACGACAGGCACGACCGGCAACCCGCGCACGCCCCCGCGGCGGACGCCGAGCGTCCCGCGCCCGCGCCCCCGG
>QAPD01000128.1 GCA_003052455.1 Sphaerisporangium cinnabarinum
GAGCCCGACCGGGCGCAGCTCGGGCCCGGCCCCGCGCAGCCTCAGCCCCGCGGCACGGGCGCCGAGCGGTGCAGGTGGTCGACGGGCCCGCGGCCGGTCCCCACCCGCAGCGCGGCGCCCGCGCGCAGCGCGCCCGTGAGCCACTCCTTCGCCTCGCGCGCGGCCTCCTCCCAGCTCGCGCGCTGCGGGCGCAGCGCCGCGAGCGCCGCCGAGAGCGAGCACCCGGTGCCGTGGGTGTGGGGCGTGTCGACGCGCGCCGCGTCGAACGTCGTGACCGTGGCCGCCCCCGGCACGCGGCCCGACGTCGGCCCGGGCGCGGGGACGACGAGCGCGTCGGGCGACGTGCGCCCGGTGAGGTGCCCGCCCTTGAGCAGCACGACGGCCCCGCTCGCCGCCGCGTACGACGTCGCCTGGCGCAGGGCGTCGTCCCACGTCGTCGCGGGCTCCCGCCCGCCGAGGACGGCGAGCTCGGGCAGGTTCGGCGTGACGACGTCCGCGCGCGCCGCGAGGTCGCGCACGGCCTGCTCGGCGCCGGCGTCGAGGAGGCGGTGACCGGACGTGGCGACCATCACCGGGTCCAGGACGACCCACGGCCGCGGACCTCCCGCGGCGGCGCGCGCCGCGGCGAGGTCGTCGAGCCACTCCCCGACCGTGCGGGCGTTCGCCTCGTCCGCCACCATGCCGATCTTCACCGCGTCGACCTCGACGTCGTCGGACACGGCGTCGAGCTGCGCGCGCAGGAACGCCGGCCCGGGGACGTGCACCGACCGCACGCCGTGGGTGTTCTGCGCGACGAGCGCCGTCGTGACGGCCATGCCGTAGGCGCCGTGCGCGCAGAACGCCTTGAGGTCGGCCTGGATCCCGGCGCCGCCGGTCGGGTCGGTCCCCGCGACGGACAGGACGCGGGGGCGGGACGGGGCCGGGTCGGGCCCGCGGCCCGGGTCGGGGCGACGGTCACGGTCCGCGCGGGCGGGGACCGGGTCGGAGGTGTGCCGGGGCAGGGCGAGCGTCATCGCGCGGACATCCCTTCGCTGGTACGAGCCAGATCAGGTTCGACGGGTCTCATCTCAGCCCCGGTGCGGGGCACCCCGTGTCGCGGGCCATGCTACGCGGCGGGCCGCGCGCTTTTCACCCGCCCCGACGCGTGAGACGACGCGCGTGCGCGCGTCTTTCCGGGTATGACCCAGCACGTCGCCCCCGCGACCCGCCCCTCCCTGCCGGACGCACCCGTCCCGGTGCAGGTGCCCGCCTTCTGCACGACCTACGACCGGGACGGTCGGCGGGTCGTGCTCACGGGCGTCATCACGCACGACGCGGGCGGCCTCGTGGCCTTCGAGTACGAGCACCCCGAGCGGGGCCTGTGGCACGTGTGGGTCGACCGGGACACGTGCGCTCCCCGGTGACCGGTGCCCCGGACGCACGGACGCCGCCCGACCGGGGGGTCGGGCGGCGTCGGCCGTGCGGGGTGCGCGCGCTCAGCGGGCGGGGAGCTCTCCCGGCATCGGGTCGTCGGCGCCCCAGCGCGTGACGCGCAGCCGACGGCCGTCCGGCCCGGGCAGCGTGACGCCCGCCCGGGCAGCCTCCTGGGCGGCCGTGCGGAGCGACTCGGGCGAGTCGTGCGTCACGCGCACGAACGCCCCCGAGAAGGCGTCGAGCTCGCCGCGGGCGATGGCGACGACCATCTCGACCGTGCGCTCGACGGGCGTCCACTCCGTGCGGCCCTCGTGCATGACCATGGACGCCGTCATGTCGGTCTGCACGACGCCCGGCGACACCTCGAAGGTCCGCAGCCCGAGCGCGTGCCCCGAGCGGTGCAGGTTCGCCCCGAGGCGCAGGAGCGCCGTCTTGCTCGCGTTGTACGCGCTCGCGCCGTCCATGTCGTGCGAGCCCGCGCCGCTGCTGAGGTCGACGACGCGGCCGCCGCCGCGCGCGAGCATCCCGGGGACGACCGCGCGGGCGAGCAGGAACGGCCCGCGCACGTTGGTCTCCAGGACGGCCCACCACTCGTCGGGGTCCGCCTCCCACAGCGGCACCTCGGCGTCGACCCGGCCCGCGTTGTTGACGAGCAGGTCCACGCTCCCGAGCGCGGCCTCGGCCTCGCGGACGGCCGCGGCCACCGCCGCCGCGTCGGTCACGTCCGCCGTGACGACGACGGCCCGGCCCGCGCCGTCGAGCCCACCGATCTCGTCGGCCACGCCCGCGAGCCGGCCCGCGTCGCGCGCGAGGAGCGCGACGTCGAGGCCGGCCGCGGCGAGCCCGACGGCGACCGCGCGGCCGATGCCGCGCGACGCCCCGGTGACGAGCGCGGAGCGGGCGGGCGCGACGTCCGGCGTCGCGCCCGGCCCCGGTGCGCCGCTCATGCGCGCAGCTCCGCCCCGACGCGCTCGCGCGCGGCGGCCACGGCGCCCTCCCGGACCCGCGCGACGTCGTCGGCGGTGAGGGTGCGGTCCGCGGCGCGCAGCCGCAGCGAGAACGCGAGCGACTTGCGCCCGGCGCCCACCTGCTCGCCCGTGAAGACGTCGAACAGCGCGACCTCCTCGGCGAGCTCGCCGGCGCCCTCGACGAGCGCGGCCCGCAGCGCCTCGGCGGGCACGTCGGCGGCGACGACGAACGCGAGGTCCTCCTTCGCCGCCGGGAACCCGGAGACCGGGGTCGCCTGCACGGGCTCGTCCGACGCACCGGCGACGAGCGCCGTCAGGTCGAGCTCGAACGCCACGGAGCGGGCGGGCAGGCCGACGTTCTCCAGCACCTTGGGGTGCAGCTCGCCCGCGTGCCCGACGACCGTCCCGTCGGCGAGCTCGAGGCGCGCGCTGCGGCCGGGGTGGAACGGGGCCCGCGCGGTGTCCGCGACGACGCGCACGGCGTCGGGCCCCCGCAGACCGGCGCGGTCCGCGACCAGGCGTGCCGCGTCGAGCGCGTCCGTCCAGTCCGCCGGACGGCCGGGGCCCCACCAGCCCGCCCGCTCGCGACGACCGACCAGGACGCCCGCGACGTGGCGCGGCTGCGCGGGGAGCGCGGCCTCGATCGCGGCGAGGTCGTCGTCGGAGGGACGCACCCCGCCGGGCAGCGACGGCGCGGCCGGGGCGCCCGGGCGCGGGTGCGTCACGAGCCCGACCTCGAACACGGCGACGTCCCCGAGCCCGCGGCCCACGTTGCGGCGCGTGGTCTCCAGGAGCGTGCTCAGCACGTCCGTGCGCATCAGGGGACGGTCGTCGGCCAGCGGGTTGAGCAGACGCAGGGCCCGGCGGCGCTCGTCGTCCGCGGGGATCCGCAGCGCGTCGAGCTCGCCCTCGCCGACGAACGGGTAGCTCAGCGTCTCGACGAACCCGTGCTCGGCGAGCGCCCGGGCGACCGACCGGCGCACCCGCTGCTCGCGCGTGAGCCCGCGCCCGCCGGGCGCCGCGGGGAGCACCGACGGGATCTCGTCATAGCCGACGAGGCGCGCGACCTCCTCGACCAGCTCGGCCGGCTCGGTGAGGTCGGGGCGCCACGACGGCGGGGTCACGACGACCACGCCCGTCGCGGCGGCGTCGTCCGCGTCGACCGTGCACCCGATCGCCCCGAGCGTCCCGACGACCTGCTCGAGCGTGTACGGCACGCCGACGAGGCGCTCGGCCTCGCCGACGGGCAGGCGGATCGGGGTGGGCGTGGTCACCCGGTCGAGGTCGCTGACGGCCGGGTCCGCGGTCCCGCCGCCCAGCTCGACGAGCAGGTCGACGACGCGCTGCGCCGCGACCGCGGGCAGGAGCGGGTCCACCCCGCGCTCGAACCGCTTCGCCGCCTCGCTCGACAGCTTGTGGCGGCGAGACGTGCGCGCGACCGTCACGGGGTCGAAGTGGGCGGCCTCGACGAGCACCGCCGTCGTCTCGGGACCGACCTCCGACGAGGCGCCGCCCATGACGCCCGCGAGCCCGAGCACGCGCGCGCCGCGCGCACCGTCGGGGCTGTCGGTGATGAGCAGGTCCTCCGGGTCGAGCGCGCGGTCCACGTCGTCGAGCGTCGTGAGCCGCTCGCCCGGGGCGGCGCGCCGCACCACGACGGGGGCCGCGACCTTCTCGAGGTCGTACGCGTGCAGGGGCTGCCCGAGGTCGAGCATGACGTAGTTCGTCACGTCGACCGCGAGCGAGATGGGCCGCATGCCCGACGCCGTGAGGCGGCGCTGCATCCACGCGGGCGTCTGCGCAGCGGGGTCGAGCCCGCGCACGACGCGCGTCACGAAGCGGTCGCACCCGACGACGCCGTGGACCGGCGCCGCGTCGTCGACCTCGACGGGGAAGCCGTCGGGCGTCGCCGCGGGCGGGGGCGCGGGCAGGGAGCCGGGCAGGCCCGGGTCCGTGAAGCGCGCGCCCGTCGAGTGCGAGAACTCGCGCGCGACGCCGCGGTAGGAGAACGCGTACCCGCGGTCGGGCGTCACGTTGATCTCGAGCACCTCGTCGCCGAGACCGAGCAGCGCGACCGCGTCCTGCCCCGGGGTGAGGTCCTCGGCCGCGTACCCGAGCCGCGGCAGCACGATGATGCCGTCGTGGTCCTCGCCGAGCCCGAGCTCGCGCTGCGAGCAGATCATGCCGTCGGACACGTGCCCGTACGTCTTGCGGCTCGCGATGGGGAACGGGCCGGGCAGCACGGAGCCCGGCAGCGCGACGACGACGAGGTCGCCCGGCGCGAAGTTGTGCGCGCCGCACACGATCCCGCGCGCGCCGCCCGCCGGCATGTCGGCCGGCTCGACGCCCGTGATCTCGGCGGCGTTGTGCTCCGGCCCGACGTCGACCAGGCACCAGTTGATCGTCTTGCCGTTCTTCTGCGGCTCGGGCGTCATCTCCAGGACGCGCCCGACGACGAGGGGACCCGTCACGGCCGCGCCGTGGATCGCCTCCTCCTCCAGGCCGACGCGGACGAGGTCGGCGGCGAGCCGCTCGGCGGTGAGCCCCGCGGGCAGCTCGACGTGGTCGCCCAGCCAGTCGATGGCGACGTACGGCATCAGATCTCCGTTCCGAACTGGGCGGAGAAGCGCACGTCGCCCTCCACCATGTCGTGCATGTCCGCGATCCCGTGGCGCAGCATGAGCGTGCGCTCGATGCCCATGCCGAACGCGAAGCCCGAGTACTCGTCGGGATCGACCCCGACGGACCGCAGCACGTTCGGGTTGACCATGCCGCAGCCGCCCCACTCGATCCAGCCCGGTCCGCCCTTCTTCTGCGGGAACCACAGGTCCATCTCGGCGCTCGGCTCGGTGAACGGGAAGTACGCGGGCCGCAGGCGCGTGCGCGCGTCGGGGCCGAACATCGCGCGCGCGAACGCGTCGAGCGTGCCCAGCAGGTGCGCCATGGTCAGGCCCTTGTCGATCGCCAGGCCCTCGACCTGGTGGAAGACGGGCGTGTGCGTCGCGTCGAGCGCGTCCGTGCGGAACGTCTTGCCCGGGCACGCCACGTACAGCGGCACGCCGCGCTCGAGCAGCGAGCGGGCCTGGACCGGCGACGTGTGGGTGCGCAGCACGAGGTTCGACGGCTCCGCGCCGTCCTCGCCGTCCGGGCCGGCGACGTAGAACGTGTCCTGCATCTGGCGCGCGGGGTGGTCCACGCCGAAGTTCAGGGCGTCGAAGTTGAACCACTCCGCCTCGACCTCGGGGCCCTCCGCGATCTCCCAGCCCATGCCGACGAAGAAGTCCGCGACGCGCTCCTGCAGCGTCTCGAGCGGGTGCCGCGCGCCCGCGGGGACACGGTCCACGGGCAGCGTGACGTCCACGGCCTCCTCGACGAGGACGCGCTCGTCGCGCTCGGCCTCGAGCTCGCCCTGGCGCGCGGCGAGCGCCTGGTTGAGCCGGCCGCGCAGCGGGCCGACGAGCTTGCCCGCGGTCTTCTTGTCCGCGGGGGCGAGCGACCCGATCTGGCGGTTCGCGAGCGCGAGCGGGCTGCGGTCGCCCGCGTGCTCGGTGCGCACGCGCTTGAGCGCGTCGAGGTCGCCCGCCGAGGCGACGGCGGCCAGCGCGGCGTCGAGCGCGCGCTGGAGCGCGTCGGCGTCGAGCGGGGAGGGGGCGGTGGGGGTGTCCGGTCCGCCGTCGCCCGCGTGGGGGGTGACGACGTCGGCGTCAGGGCTGGACATGCGTGCCTTCCTGGCGAGGGCGGGACTGCGGGGAGCGGACGACGGCCGGCGTCGACCCGCGGCACGCGCCGCTCGGGGCGGGGCGTGCGGGGCGCGCACGTGCGCGCGTCGCCGTCATTCTAGGGCGCCCGTCCGGGCCAGGACCCGTCCCGCCACGAGGCGGGCGGGGAGCACGCGTCAGTCGCGCGGGCCCGTGACGGGCCCGGGAAATCGACGACCACCGCGCAGGCTCATGCGGCCCATCCTCGCACAGGCGTCTCCGGGAGCAGCCGGAGGGTGGTCCCGCTCACCGCGCGGCGGGTCCGAGCGGCAGGGTCCGCAGGCTCCGGTGCACCGGGTGCCCGGACGCGTCACCGAGGTCGGACTCGACGAGGTGCAGCGCGTCCGCCGTCCACCCCGGGCCGGCGTACACGGCGAGAGCCGCGGCGGGCGCGGCGAGCGGGTCGCCCGCGGTGCGGTCCGGCCGGGCCCCGCCGCGACCGCGCGCCCGGAGGTT
>QAPD01000129.1 GCA_003052455.1 Sphaerisporangium cinnabarinum
CCGGCACGCCGCGCGCCTCCTGCGCGGCGCGGGGTGGACCCCGCTGCCCCCGGACGAGCCCGCGGCCGCGCCGGAGGGCGAGGCGACCGAGCCGGCCCGGCGGCCGGGGTTCTGGCGCCGCCTGCTGGGCGGTGAGCAGGCATGACGATCGACCTCGCGGCCCGCACGACCGCGCTGGAGACCGCCGTGCGCGCGGGGGAGGGACGCGTCGACGCCGACCTGCTCGCGGACGCGCGGACCGTCGTCGCCCGGGCGCGCGAGCGTGCCGGGCTCTCGGCCGACCACACCGTCGTCGCGCTCGCGGGTGCGACGGGCTCCGGGAAGTCGTCGGTGTTCAACGCGCTCGCCGGCACGGAGCTCGCGACGGTCGGGGTGCAGCGGCCCACGACGTCCCACCCGCTCGCCGCGGTGTGGGGCGCGTCCGGGCCCGCCGCGGGTCCGGCGGGACCGGCCGCGCTCCTCGACTGGCTGGAGGTGCGGCGGCGGCACGAGATGGGGACGCCGCTCACGTCGGGCGACCCCGCCGACGCGCGCGGGGGCGGCGGCCTGCGCGCGCTGCTGCGCGGTCGCCGCGCAGGCGAGCTGACGAGCGGCCTCGTGCTGCTCGACCTGCCCGACCACGACTCGGTCGTCGTCGAGCACCGCGTGCGCGCGGAACGTCTCGTCGAGCGGGCCGACCTGCTCGTGTGGGTCGTCGACCCGCAGAAGTACGCCGACGCCGCGCTGCACGAGCGCTACCTGCGCCCGCTCGCGGGTCACGGGTCCGTCGTCGTCCTCGTGCTCAACCAGGTGGACCGGCTCACGCCCGCCGACGCCGACGCGTGCCTCGCCGACCTGCGCCGGCTCGCGGCGGAGGACGGGCTCGCCGACGCGCGCGTGCTCGGCGTCTCGGCCCGCACCGGCCAGGGCCTGGACGAGCTGCGCGGTCTGCTCGCGGACGCCGCGGCCCGGCGTCGTGCGTCGAACGACCGGCTCGCGGCCGACGTGCGGGCGGTCGCGCGTCGCGTCGCCGCGGCGTGCGGCGAGCCCGTCCCGGAGCGGGCGGCGCGCCGCGCGCGTGACGGCCTGGTCGACGCCCTCGAGGCCGCGG
>QAPD01000013.1 GCA_003052455.1 Sphaerisporangium cinnabarinum
CCGGGCGACGGCACCGCCGCGCCGCGCCAGCACGCCGTCGCCCCGCTCCCGCGGACCGCGACCCCGTAGCGCGGCACAGCGTCGTGCCCGACGCCGCCCCGCACCCCGCGCGTCCCCTCGCGCCGGGTGCGGGGCGTCGTCGCGCCCGGGCCGTGTAGCGTCGTGGGTCGGCGTCGAGCACGGCGTCCCGACCCCGACCGCAGGACCGCACCATGAGCACCCCCACGCCCGAACGCCCGGCACCGTCCGCGAGCGGGGCACCGGCCGAGACCTGGCCGTCCACGACCGGCCCGACCGGAAACCCGACCGCCGACAGCGGCGCCGACCCGAGCGCCGACCCCGGCGCCGACCACCTGGGCAGCGGGCTGCGCACACGGCACCTCACGATGATGGGCCTCGGCTCCGCGATCGGCGCCGGGCTGTTCCTCGGCTCCGGCGTCGGGATCGCCACCGCCGGCCCGGCCGTGCTCGTGTCGTACGCGATCGCGGGCGTCGTCGTCATCCTCGTGATGCGGATGCTCGCCGAGATGGCGAGCGCGCGCCCCGCGAGCGGGTCGTTCTCCGTCTACGCGGAGGAGGCCCTCGGGCCGTGGGCCGGGTTCCTGCTCGGCTGGCTGTACTGGTTCATGCTCGTCATGGTGCTCGGCGCCGAGATCACCGGGGCCGCACGCATCGTCACCGGCTGGTACCCGGACGTGCCGCAGTGGGGCGTCGCGCTCGCCGTGGTCGTCGTCTTCGCGGTGATCAACCTGTGGGGCGTGCGGCAGTTCGGCGAGCTCGAGTTCTGGTTCGCGTTCGTCAAGGTCGCCGCGATCGTCGGGTTCCTCGTGGTGGGCGTGCTGCTCGTGCTCGGGCTGCTGCCCGGGACGGAGCCCGTCGGCACGTCGAACCTGCTGGGCCAGGGCGGCTTCGCCCCGGAGGGGTGGGGCGGCATCGCGGCGGGCCTGCTCGTCGTCGTCTTCGCGTTCGGCGGCATCGAGATCGTCACGATCGCCGCAGCTGAGGCGCGCGAGCCGCGCACCGCCGTCGCGCGCGCGACGCGCAGCATCGTGTGGCGGATCCTCGTGTTCTACCTGGGCTCGGTCGCGATCATGGTCCTCGTGCTCCCGTGGGACTCGCCGCTGCTCGCGGAGAGCCCGTTCGTCGCGGTGCTCGATCTCGCGGGGCTCCCGGGCGCGGCCCGCGTCATGGAGGTCGTCGTCGTGGTCGCGCTGCTCTCGGCGTTCAACGCGAACGTCTACGGCACGTCGCGCATGGCGTACTCGCTGGCCGGACGGGGCGACGGTCCGCGCGCGCTGCGGCGCGTGTCGCGGCGCGACGTGCCCTGGGTGTCGGTGCTCGTCTCCGTCTTCTTCGCGCTCGTCGCGGTCGGGCTGAACTGGCTCCTGCCGGAGGCGCTGCTGGGCATCCTGCTCAACGCCGTGGGCGCCGCGCTGCTCGTCGTGTGGGTCCTCGTCGCCGTGTCGCAGCTGCGGCTCCGCCGGCGGATCGAGTCGCAGGCTCGCGCGTCGGGCGAGCCGATGACGCTCCGCATGTGGGGCTTCCCGTGGCTCACGTGGGCCGTGCTCGTGGGCCTCGCGGCGCTCGCCGTCCTCATGCTGACCGACGCCGCCGCGCGCGCCCAGCTCGTCTCCACCGCGGGGCTCGTGGCCGTGATCCTGGCGGTGTACGTCGTCACCCGGCGGGGCCGGGCGCGGCGTGGTGCGGCGGTGGGAGCGCGCGCCGACGGGTGAGGCGTCGTCCACAGCGTGCACGGACGTGCGCCCCGGACGGTGCACAATGAACGGATGACCTATCGCGTCCTGAGGCTCATCCTGTCGCTGCTCGCCTACGTGCTGCTGCGGCCCCAGGTGACAGGACGCAACAACATCCCGCGCCACGGTGCGGTGATCCTCGCGAGCAACCACCTGTCGTTCATCGACTCGCTGCTCATCCCGATCGTCGCGCCGCGGCACGTGACGTTCCTCGCCAAGGCCGAGTACTTCACGGGCCGCGGGATCAAGGGCCGCCTGTCGCGGTGGTTCTTCACGACGATCGGCATGATCCCCGTCCAGCGCGACGACCCGCGCGCCGGGCAGCGCTCGCTCGAGGACGCGCTCGAGGTGCTCCAGCGCGGCGGCGCGTTCGGGATCTACCCCGAGGGCACGCGCTCGCGCGACGGCAAGCTGCACCCGGGCCGCACGGGCGTCGCGTGGCTCGCGCTCGCCGGGCACGCGCCCGTCGTCCCCGTCGCCGTGCGCGGCACGGACAAGGTCCAGCCGGTCGGCAAGCGGATCCCGCGCCTGCACCGCGTCGAGGTGCACTTCGGCAAGCCCATCGACCCGCAGCGCCAGATCACGGCCGGCACCAAGCCGGCGCAGGCGCGGCGCGAGCTCACGGACGAGGTCATGGCGTCGATCCACCGCATGAGCGGCCAGGACCTCGCGGCCTGACGGCGGTCACCCGCCGATCGAGCTCAGCCCGAACGCCGTCGCGAACCCGAGCACCGTGACGAGCCCGGTGACCGGGCCGCCGAACTCCGTCGCCTCGGGGATCATCGTGTCGACGAGCATGGTGAGCAGCGCCCCCGCGGCGAACGCCTGGGTGACCGCCACGACGGCGGGCGACGCGCCGTCGAGCGCGAGGTAGCCGATCCCGGCCGCGAGCGCCGAGACGAGCGTCGTCGACCCCCACAGCACCCACAGCCGCGACGGCTTCGTGCCGGCCTTGAGCAGCCCGGCCGTCGCGGACATCGCCTCGGGCAGGTTGGACACGAAGACGGCGGCGAGCATCGCGACGCTCACCCCGCCGCCCCCGATGAGCGTCGCGCCGAGGACGACGGACTCGGGGATGCCGTCGAGCACGGTGCCGAGCGCGATCGCCGCGCCGCCGGTCCCGCCGGCGGCCTGGACGGCCTCCTTCTGCACGCCGGTGGACCGCTTGCGGCCCTCGCCGCCCATCCGGTCGATGATCCGGTCGCCGACGAAGAACGTCAGCGCCCCGCCGGCGAGGCCCGCGAGCAGGACGAGACCGCTCGCGCGGGTCGACGCGTCCTCCACGAGGTCGTAGGCGACCGCGCTGATGAGCACGCCCGAGCCGAAGGCCATGACGAGCCCGACGAGCCGCTGGCCCGGCGGGCGCCAGAAGACGAGCGCGGCCCCGAGGAGCAGCGACGACGCCCCGACGAGGCCCCACCAGAACCCGATCACGCTCCCATTGGACCAGCGGGCGTGCCGGTGCGCGCGGCGGTCGGGCGCCGCGGTTCCCCCGTCGAGGGGATGTGCTGGGCGTGCGGCGCGGTGAGACTGGGGGCCATGACGACCGACGCGCGCCCGCCGCGAGGGTGGGGACGGGTGCTCGCCCCGCTGCGCAGCACGGCCACCGTGCGCGCCGGGGTGCTCCTCGTGGTCGGTGGCGTCGTCGCCGGGGCGTACGCGGCGCTCGTCGCGGGGTTCGTGCAGATGTTCGCGTCCCTCCAGACGCCGCGGGTCGCGACGGTCGTCCTGGCGCTGGTGACGGCGGTCCTCGCGAGCACGCCCCCGTTCCTCGCGCCCGTGCGCACGCTCGAGATCGCGGCGGCACGGACGTTCCTCGACGTCGACGTGCCGCTCCCCGCGGCCGGCGCCGCCCCGCCGGGGGCGGCGACGCGCTGGCGCGCCGCGGCCTGGTACGCGCTGCACCTGGCACTCGGGGCGGCGGTCGTGGTCGTGGTGCTGTTCGGTGTCCCGGTCGCGACGCAGCTCGTGCTGTCCGCGACGGGCGTCGAGCCGGTGCTGCTCGCCGACTGGCGACCGTGGGAGGCGCTGCCCGCGTGGACGTGGCTGCTCACCGCGGTGCTCGTGCTGCTCGCCGTCCCGTACGTCGTGGCGCTCGCGCGCGCCGTGCTGCGCCAGGCGGCCCTGCCGCTGCTCGGCCCGGACCAGACGGAGCAGATCGCGGAGCTGGAGGCGGCCGCGGACCGTGCGGCCGAGCGGGGCCGGCTCGCGCGCGAGCTGCACGACTCGGTCGGCCACGCGCTGACCGTCACGACGCTCCAGGCGGCCGCGACGGCACGCCTGCTGGACTCCGACCCGCCCGCGGCGCGCCGTGCGCTCGCCGCGATCGAGGAGACGGGCCGCAGCGCGATGGCGGACCTCGACCACGTGCTCGGCCTCCTGCGGGCGGACGTCCCGGGGGCGCCGCGCCGCGCCCCGGCCCGCACGCTCGCCGACCTCGACGCCCTGCTCGACGACGCGCGCGGCACGGGCGCCGACGTGCGGCTCGCGCGGGACGGCGCCGCGCTGCCCGACGTCCCGCGCGCCGTGTCGCAGGAGGCGTACCGCGTCGTGCAGGAGGCGCTGACCAACGCGCTGCGGCACGCGCCCGGCGAGCCCGTCGCCGTCGAGGTGGCTCCCGGTCCCGGCGACGCGCTGGTCGTCGAGGTGCGCAACCCGCTCGGGCCGGGGACACGGCGTCGGGCACCCGACGGCGGCGCGCGCGAGCACCGCGGCCTCGCGGGCATGCGCGAGCGGGCCCGCCTGCTGCGCGGGGAGGTGGCGGCCGGTCCCGCGCCCGACGGCGGCGCCTGGGTCGTGCGCGCGACGTTCCCGCGCGCGGGGTCGTCGCGATGAGCGCGGGCCCGGGCCGGAGCGGTCCCGTGACGGAGACGGTCCGCGTGGTGATCGTCGACGACGAGCCGCTCGTGCGCGCGGGGCTGCGCGTCATCCTCGACGCGGAGCCGGACCTGGAGGTCGTCGGCGAGGCGGGGGACGGGGCGGAGGTGCCGGGCGTCGTCGCGCGGGCGCGGCCCGACGTCGTGCTCATGGACGTGCGGATGCCGCGCGTCGACGGGATCGCGGCGACGCGGGCGCTGCTCGCGCGCGACGGCGCGCCGCGCGTCCTCGTGCTCACGACCTTCGAGAACGACGACCACGTGCTCGACGCGCTCCGGGCCGGGGCGCACGGGTTCCTGCTCAAGCGCGCTCGCCCGGAGGAGGTCGCGCAGGCGGTGCGCGTCGTCGCGCGCGG
This sequence comes from Sphaerisporangium cinnabarinum, assembly GCA_003052455.1. GTDB lineage: Bacteria > Actinomycetota > Actinomycetes > Actinomycetales > Cellulomonadaceae > Cellulosimicrobium > Cellulosimicrobium cinnabarinum. Next base: position 4,987 of record QAPD01000013.1, read on the forward strand.
CGAGTCGCTGCTCTTCCCCGACGCCGTGCGACGCCTTGCGACGGCGCACCCGCCCACGGGCGACGCGCTGCGGAGTGCGCGCCTCACCGAGCGGGAGGGGGAGGTGCTGCGGTTGGTCGCGCAGGGGCTGTCGAACGCGGAGGTCGCGGCCGAGCTCTACCTCGGCGTCGAGACCGTGCGCACGCACGTGGGCAACGTCCTCGCCAAGCTCGGCGTCCGGGACCGCACGCAGGCCGTGGTGCGGGCGTACGAGTCGGGGTTCGTGCGGGCGGGCTGACGCGCGCGCCGACCGCCCCGGTGCGACGATCGCGCCATGGACCTCTCCGTGCTCACCCGCCCCGCCCCGCCCGTGCCGCCCGTCGCGACGGTCGCGCGCGTCGCGCTGGGGCTCGCCCTGGTCGGGGCCGGGATCAGCCACCTCACGGTCGCGCGCGAGGAGTTCCAGGCGCAGGTCCCGTCCTGGTTCCCCGTGGACGACGACGTGACGGTGCTCGCGTCCGGCGCCGTCGAGATCGCGCTCGGCGGGTCGCTCGTCGTGCTGTCCCGGTGGCGCGTCGCCGTCGGGCTCGTCGCCGCCGCGTTCTTCGTGGTGATCTTCCCGGGCAACGTCGGGCAGTGGCTCGAGCACCAGGACGGGTTCGGCCTCGACACCGACGCCAAGCGGTTCGGGCGCCTGTTCTTCCAGCCCGTGCTCGTGGCGTGGGCGCTGTGGTCCACGGGCGCCCTCCGGGCGCTGCGTCGCGCGCGCCCGCGCGACTGATCCTCGCTCCCGGAGCCGGTCGGGCCCGGGCGGGGTCGCTGCCGGACAGGTCGCGGCGGAGCGCGATCACCCGCGCGGGGGAGCGGGGTCGCCGTGCCGGGGGATCCGCGGCCGGGCGGGGTCCGGGAGCGTCGAGGCATGAGCACCTCGACACCGCACCCGCCCCTGTCCGGCCCCACCCCCGCACCCACGCCGTCGGCCGGCGACCACCGACCGTCCACCCGCGGCGGACCACCCGCCCGTCCCGAGCGTCCCTCCCGAGGCCGCTGGGTCGCCCCCGCCGCGGCCGCGTGGTGGGCCCTCGGCGGCGTCGCCGCGCTCGTCGTCACGCTGACCGGCGGCACGCTCGCGGTCGGGGCCGCGAACGACCTGTCGTTCGGTGCCCTGAGCGGCGTCCCGGGCGCGACCCTCACGCCGTGGGTCGCGGTCCTCGCGCTCGTCGGCGCGGCCACCGCGCTGCGCGCGTGGCTCGGAGCACGGCGCGGTCCCGTCGCCCGGGCCGACCGCGCGCTGACCGTCGCGGCGACCGCCGTCGTCGCGGCCGGGGTGCTCGCCCTCACCGACGCGTCGATCCTCGCCCGGCTCGGGTACCTGCCGGTCACGCTCGTCATGGCGCCGTTCGACCCCGTGATCCGCGCGGCGTTCGAGGACTTCCTCGGCGCCGGGCCGCTCACGCAGCTCGCGCTCCTCGGCGGCGGCGCCCTGCTCGTCGCCTCGACGTGGCGGTTCGTGCGCCGCGGGTCCGGGGCGTGCGCGTCCTGCGGGCGCCGCCACGACGGGCACGACCCGGCGTGGACCCAGCCCGCCGCCGCGGCGCGCTGGGGCCGGGCCGCCGCGCTCGTCGCCGCCGCGATCCCCGCCTTCTACGCGGTGACGCGCATCGCCTGGGTGCTCGGCATCCCGCTCGGCTTCTCGCCCGACGACGTCGCGCAGCTCGCCGGGGACGACGGCTGGGTCGCGGCGCTCGGGCTGGGCGGCTTCGCGCTCGTCGGCGCCGTGCTCACGCTCGGCCTGTTCCAGCGCTGGGGCGAGGTCTTCCCGCGCTGGACGGTGGGGCTCGCGGGCCGCCGCGTGCCCGTCGCGCTCGCCGTCGTCCCCGCGACGGTCGTCGCGGTCGCGGTGCTCCCCGCGGGGCTCTCGCTCATCGTCCTCGGGTTCGGCGAGAGCCGGCTGGCCCTCGCCGCGGACTCGTGGGGCGCCGTCGGGCCGACGCTCCTGTGGCCGGTGTGGTCGCTCGCCCTCGGCGCCGCGACCTACGCCTACTGGCTCCGCCGCCGTGGCACGTGCCGGGTGTGCGGGCGCGGGGGAGCCCGGGCCCGGCATTGACCTGGGGCGCGCACCAGGACCCAGAATCAGGGTCGGGTACCGATCGTGCAGAGAGAGGCTCCTCATGTCCGACACGCTCACACCGCAGGCGGCCGCCGCCCGAGCCGGCGTCAGCCTCGACACGCTCCGCTACTACGAGCGGGAGGGGCTCATCGGGCCGATCGCCCGGACGGCCGGCGGGCACCGGGCCTACGACGGCGACGACCTGTTCTGGATCGGGCTGGTGACGTGCCTGCGGGACGCCGGGCTGGGGATCGCCGAGCTGCGCGAGTTCACCTCGCTCCTGCGCCGCGAGGGGAGCCCCGCCGACCGCGTCGCGTTCCTCCAGGGCCATCGGCGGGAGCTCCGCGAGCGCAGGGCGCGGATCGACCTCGCGCTCGGAGTGCTGGACGACAAGATCGCGTACTACCGCGAGCAGTCGCGAGAGAGCCCGGGCCCGAGCGTCGAAGGGGAGCCGGCCGAGCCGTCGAGCACCTCTTGACCTGGAGCGCGCTCCAGCATCGAGCATCGGGGCATGACCGCACAGATGAACGCTCCTCAGATCGTCCTCGGGACCATGGACCACGGCACGCGCGTGGAGCAGTCCACCGCGTTCCGGCTGCTCGACCGCTTCGTCGAGGCAGGCGGCCACTGGCTCGACACCGCGAACTGCTACGCCTTCTGGACCGACCCGAGCGGGCTGGGCGGCGCCAGCGAGCGCGTGCTCGGCGCCTGGCTGCGGGCGAACCCGGGGGTGCGCTCCGCCGTCGGGCTCGCCACCAAGGTCCGTCAGGACCCGCTGGTCGCGCACGCGTGGCCCGAGAGCGCGGAGGGCCTCTCCGCGTCCGCCGTCCGGGCGGGCCTCGACGGGAGCCTCGACCGCCTCGGCGTCGACCACGTCGACCTGCTGTGGGCGCACGCGGAGGACCGGACGGTCGACCTCGGCGAGACGGTCGCCGCCTTCGGGGACGCCGTGGCCGAGGGTCGCGCGAGCCGCATCGGCGCGGCCAACCACGCGTCGTGGCGGGTGCAGCAGGCACGCGACCTCGCGCGTCGGCAGGGCGTGGCCGAGTGGTCGGCGCTGCAGCTCCGGCACTCCCTCGTGCAGCCCCGCCCGGGCACGACCGTCCCGGAGGCGGGCCACAAGCTCCTGACCCCGGACGACCTCGACCACGCCCGCACGGAAGGGCTCGACCTGTGGTGCTACACGCCCCTGATGATGGGCGGGTACACCCGTGCGGACCGCCCGTTCTCCGCGGGCTACGCCCACCCGGGGACCGAGCGGGTGCTCCGCGTGCTCGACGAGGTCGCTCGGGAGACCGGGGCGACGCCGAACCAGGTCGTCCTGGCCTGGCTCATGAGCCAGGGGATCTCGCCCATCGTCGGGGCGAGCAGGATCGAGCAGGTCGACGAGGCGATGGCCGTGCGCGACGTCACGCTGTCGCCGAGCCAGCTGGACCGCTTCGCCGACGCCCGCTGACCGCTCGGCGGGGCTACTGCGGCTCGACGGGGCCGTCCTGGCCGGCCACGAGGTCGCCGCAGCTCGTCTCCTGCGCCGTCGTCACGACCGGGTCGTCCGCGGCGGCGTCCCGGGCGACCGTCTCCTCCTCGCCGTTCGTCGCGACCTTCGCGCCCGTGTCGAGGTCGACGAAGGTGCGCGACACCGTGAAGGAGGAGCCGTCGTCGGACACGGCGTCCAGGCCCGCGAGGCGGAGCGTGCCGTCGACCTCGGTGCAGCCGACACCCGTGCCGAAGCCCGTGAAGCCCTTGTCGAACGTGTAGGGCTCGTCCTGCGCGTTCTGCGTCGGCGTGAGGGCGCAGTCGGCGGCCGAGAGCAGCAGGACCTCGCGGCCGGTGTCGACGAGGGCGATCGGCGCGGTCCCGTCGCCCGCCGCGACGAGCTGGACGATCGCGCTCGCGGGCTGCGGGCTCGCCGACTCGACGGGCGCGGAGAACGTGGCGCCCGACGCCGTCGTGATGCCGAACGTGCGGTCCGCGCCGCCCGTGAGCCACGCGGTGTCGGGGCGGCCGTCGCCGTCGACGTCGACGATCTCGTGCGTGCCCGCCCCCGCGGGGACGCCGTCGCCGGTGGCGGGGCACCCCTCGGCCGCAGGGGTCGAGGCGCCGTCGGTGGGGGACGCCGCGTCGGTGGGTGACGGGCTCGCGGGAGCGCCGGTCGACGGCGCGGGCGTCTCGACGGCGGGGCCGTCGTCCGTCGGGCGGTTGACCAGCCACACGACGAGCGCGATCACCAGCACCGCCACGACCGTGACGACGATCCACGGCCACGTGCGGCGCGTCGGTGCGGGCTCGGGGTCGGGCGTGGGGAAGGGGTCTCCGGGCGTGGTCATGTCCCCAGGCAACCACCACGCGCGGGGGACGGCACCCCGGACGCGTCACGTTGCGTCACGTTCGCCCGAGATGCGAGAACCCGCTTCCGGTCGACCGCCCGGCCCGAGGACCATGTCGCCATGACCGCCACCCGACCTCCCGCCGAGCGCGCCCCGCGCCCCGGCGCGCTGTGTCGACGGGGCGACGGACCCCGACACGTCGCGAGGTAGGCCGCGCTCTCGTGGCCGTCGCGCGGCCGTCCGTCGCCCCGGACCGCCGACCCCGCCGACTTCCTGCGACAGGACCACCATGAGCGAGCACGAGACCCCCGGCGCCGCGCGCGTCGAGCCACCCGTCACCATCGAGACCGTCCGCCGCGTCCATCTGTCCGAGGACTGGCTCGCGACCGGCGTCGGGCTCCTGATCGTCGCCCTCGGCCTCCTCGGCCTGATCCCCGAAGGGCTGGTGCCGTGATGAGCGCTCCCACCCCGCCCTCCGCGCCGAGCACCGCGCCGAGCACCCCGCCGACCGGCGGGGCCACCACGGACCCGGCGACGGCACCCGAGGGGCGCGGCCCGACGTCGGGCACGCGCCTGGAGGAGTCCGTCGTCCAGGACGGGCGCAACCCCGGCGCGGGCTACGTCGTCGCCGGGGTCGTCGTCCTCCTCGGGCTGGCGTGGTCGGTCCGCTACCTGGAGCAGCACGTGCCCGACTGGCTGGCGGGCACGCCGCTGTCCGGTATCGCCAAGGCGGTCGAGTACCCGGTGTACGCGATCACCCTCGGCCTGCTCGGCAACCTCGTGCTCACCGTGCTCGGGCTGCGTGACCGGCTCTCCGCCGCGTTCCGCACCGAGCTCTTCATCAAGACCGGGCTCGTCCTGCTCGGCGCGACGGTGAACCTGGCGCTCATCGTGTCCGCGGCGGGCCCGGCGATCGCCCAGGCCTTCCTCCTCATCACGCTCGTGTTCGGGTTCACGTGGTGGCTCGGCGGTCGGCTCGGGATCGAGGACAGGCTCCGGGCGCTGCTCGCCTCCGCGGTGTCGATCTGCGGGGTGAGCGCCGCGATCAGCGCGGCCGGCGCGGTGCAGGCGAAGAAGGAGCAGCTCGCGTACACGGCGAGCGTCGTCATCCTCTTCGCGCTCCCGTCGATCTTCGTCCTGCCGGCGCTGGCCGAGTCGCTCGGCCTCAGCCCCGCCGTCGCGGGCGCCTGGATCGGGGGCAACATCGACACGACGGCGGCCGTCACCGCGGCGGGCGCCCTCGCGGGGGACGAGGCGCTCCAGGTCGCGGCCATCGTCAAGGCGACCCAGAACGCGCTCATCGGCGTCGTCGCCGTCGCCCTCACCGCGTACTTCGCGTTCAAGGTCGAGCGGACGCCGGGAGCCTCGGCCCCGCGCGTGCGCGAGCTGTGGACGCGGTTCCCGAAGTTCGTGCTCGGCTTCCTCGCCGCCTCCGTCGCCGCCACGGTGTACGTCGGCGCCGTGGGCGCCGACGCGTCGGCGGACCAGATCGCGGTCCTCAAGTCGCTGAGCACCGTGTTCTTCATCGTCGCGTTCGTCTCGATCGGCCTCGAGCTCAAGGTCACGGCCGTGCGCGAGGCGGGCTGGAAGCCGCTCGTCGTGTTCGGGTCCGCGACGGTGTTCAACCTCGTGGTCGGGCTCGCCCTCGCGAGCGTCCTGTTCGCGAACCTGGAGGTCTGACGCGCCAGCCCTGACGCGCGAGGTAGAGGCGTGGTCCTCGGACCGTGCCTCTACCTCGTGGTGCGGGGCCCCGAGCGGGGCCGGACGGTCAGCGGCGCAGGACCCGGGCGAGCGAGCGGGTGAGCGCGTCGCCGTCGGGGCCGTGCGCCGTCGGGACGCCCCCGACGTCGCCCGGCAGGCTGCCGGGCGCGGGCAGCGGCGAGCCGTGCGCGAGGACCTGCTGCGCGGGCGTCAGCTCGCGGATCGCGACGGCCGCGACGTGGCCCGGGTGGCGCCGTGCGGCGCGCGCGTAGATGTCGGGGTCGTGCTGGCCGTCGTCGCCGATCAGCAGCCAGTCGACGTCGGGCAGCTCGCGGAACAGCCGGTCCAGCGACGTGTCCTTGTGCTCCGGGCCGCTGCGGAACCAGCCCGTGTTGGTGGGCCCCCAGTCGGTGAGCAGCAGCGGGCCGGGCGGGAAGCCGTGGCGCTGGAGGAAGCGTCGCAGGTTGGCGGCGGTGTTCCACGCACCCGTCGACACGTAGACGAACGGGGTACCGGGCCGCGACGTCGCGATCCCGCGGTACAGCGCCGCCATGCCCGGTACCGGCACGCGGGCGCTCGAGTGCCGCACGAACGTGTTCCACGCCGCGATGAACGGGCGCGGGACGGCGGTCACCATCGCGGTGTCGTCGATGTCCGAGACGACGCCGAGCCGGCGCCCGTCGGCCACGACGAAGACCCGGCCGGTCGCGGTCGCGCCCGCCGAGGTGCGGAACGAGACGTCGTGCCAGCCCGGCGCGAGGTCGACGTCGATCACCCGGTCGAGGTAGCCGCCGCGGTCGGACACGAGGTCGACCGTCGTGCTGCCCACGCGCACGCGGACCTCCTCGCGCGGCGCCGGGGCGGTGAAGAAGTACCGCCAGCCGCGGCGGTCCGCGGACTCGCGCTCGTGCAGCGCCGGGTCGAACGCGGGGCTCGCGAGCAGCACCCGGCCCAGCACGCGCACCCGGCGCGGGCTCCCGTAGCCGGCGAACGGCTCCACGCGCGGGCGCCACCCGCGGGCCTTCTGGAAGCGGGAGACGACGGCGCGCCACCGGTCCTCGAGCCGCGCGGCCCGGTGGGGGCGCTGGCTCGGGGTGGGCTCGCTCGGGACGGTCGGTACGGGTGCGGTCTGCGGCATGGCTCGGGGCGCTGTCCTCGGTCGGGGGTGGCGGGTCAACCCTGTCACAGCCTGCCCCCGAGCGCGGGGTGTCGCGCGGGGGCAGTGGCTGGTCGCCGACGAGGGCGTGCGGGCCCGGCGGGCCGTGCCTAGCGTGGCCGCGTGAGCGACGAGACCCGCCGGAACCCTGCCGACCTGCCCGGCCGTCCCGTGCCCGACGGCGTGAGCGACGCGACCGTCGACGCGCTCGGGGCCCTGAGCGAGGCGCTCGAGACGACGGAACGCGCGCGCGGGCACCTGTACACGTTCCACCAGCTCACCGGGGAGGCGGACCTCGCGCTCGGCGAGGCGGTCGAGAAGCTGCGCGCCGCGGGGCACGCGGAGGTCGCGGACCGGATCGAGGCGGACCTCGTGGGGCGCAACGTCGTGCCCGGCCGCTGGACGTTCCAGCTCGTCGAGGAGTACGACGACGGCTACTGGTCGGCGTTCCGCGAGCACGAGCGCGCCGCGCGCGACGAGCTCGCGGGCGGCGCGAGGCACCTGTTCGAGGCCCGGATGAAGCAGGACCGGCGCACGGTGGGCCGCCCCGGCCACGAGGCCGGCCCCGACGACGTGCGGTGAGGTCCCGCCGGTCGGCGCAGGTCCGCTGCCCGCGCCACCGATGAGTCCGGGCGCGCTCGTCGGTCCCAGGGGCAGGACCGACGAGAGGAACCTCCATGACCACAGCCGACCAGCCTGCCGCCCGACCCGCCGCCCCCGACGGACCGGAGGGGACGCTCGTCCCCGGGTTCAGCTCTCCCGGCGCGCGTCCCGTCCCGTGGGAGACGGTGCGCGACGCGCTCGAACGGGCCGAGATCTCGTGGATCTCGACCGTGCGGCCCGACGGGCGCCCGCACGTCACGCCGCTCATGACGGTGGTCGCCGACGGCTCCCTCCACGTGACCACCGGGCCGGACGAGCGCAAGGCCCGCAACCTGGCCGAGAACGCGCGCGTCGTCCTCACGACCGGGACGAACGCCTACGAGGACGCGCTCGACGTCGTCGTCGAGGGCACCGCCGCGCGCGTCACCGACGACGCCGCGCTGCACCGCCTCGCCGAGCGGTGGCGCTGCAAGTACGGGGACGACTGGACGTTCGACGTCGGGGACGGCGTGTTTCTCCACGACGGCGACCCGGCGCTCGTCTTCGCCGTGCGGCCCGAGGTCGTGTTCGCGTACGAGCGCACGTCCGAGCACGCGGCGATGCGGTGGCGGTTCGGCCAGGACGGTCAGGAGCCGGGCCCGGGGTCGCCGCGCGCGCCGCAGCCCGCCCCGTGAGGCGGGCTGCGGCGTCGGGCAGGGTCAGTTGCGCGTGATGGTGAAGGTGGACGTCGTGTTCTCGATGTCCCGGTAGTTGCCCGAGAACGTGAGGTTGGTGAACGTCGCGGTGCCGACGGCCGGCCCCTGGCCCGCCTCCGGCATCGGGTTGGCCCAGATGCCGAAGCCGGACTTCGCGTCGTAGGCGTCGCCGCTCTTCTTCGCCCCGGTGATCGTGACGTTGGTGAACGTCGGGTTCTGGAAGGTGTTCTGCGGCTGCCCGCCGACGTAGTTCGTCTGGAACATGATCCCGGAGTACGTCGGGTCGACGACGTCGAGGTTGTTCACCTGGATGTTCCCGAACGCCTTGGACGCCGAGAACATCCAGACGGCCCCGAACACCTGGTTCCCCCAGAAGTGCCCGCCGGAGCGGACGACGGTGATCCCGTCGAGCACGGTGGGCGCCGGGCCGAAGCCCTCCATCGGGTACCCGAAGTCGAGCGAGCTGATCGTGACGCCCGAGTAGACCAGGGTGTCCGCGATGTAGATGTTGCGGAACGTGTTGTCCTGGCCCCCGTAGACCGCGAGGCCGGCGGCACGCCACGTGTTGGTCGAGGTGAGGTTCTCGAACACGTTGCCGCGCTGCCCGCTGCCGCCGTTGTCGGTGGCCGCGAAGAGCGCGAACGAGTCGTCGCCCGTGCCGCGCGCCTGGTTGTTGTGCACGTGGTTGTTCGCGCTGCCGTTGGTCATGTTGATCGCGTCGGCGAACGTGTTCCGGATGCGGGAGTTCTTGACCTCCGAGTCGTCCATGTTCGAGGCCCAGAACATGCAGATCATGTGCTCGACCCAGATGTTGTCGATCGTCATGTTCTTCACGTTGGCGAAGTCGAACACCTTGCCCGGCCCGTCGATGCGCGACGTGTAGTTGCCGAAGTAGGCGAAGTCGCGGAACGTCGATCCGTTGGCGCTCGCCTCGGCGCGGAAGCCGACGTCCGTGTTCTCCTGGCCCTGCGGCGCGAAGAACCGCGTGAACCACGGCCCGGCGCCGACGACGTCGACCCCCTTGCCGTACACCTGGAACTTGCTCGCCGTCTGGTAGTCGCCGGCGGGCAGGTAGACGCCCTTGAGCGTGCCCGTCGTGTCCATGCGGACCTTGTCGAGCGCGGCCTGGACGTCCTGGTGCGTGAAGCCCGCGGGCTGCGTGTACTGCGCGGGGTTCGGGTTGGCCCGCGGCGTCGCGAGCTCGAGGTCGACGAAGTCGATCGCGTACTGCGACGTGTTCTGCGCGGTCTTCTGCAGGCGGATCTTCGAGCCCGCGGGGACCGTGGTGCCGAGCAGCGTGCTCGCCTCGTCGTAGACGTGGCGCGGTGCGCCCTGGCTCGGCTGGTTGCCCGGGTTGGTCTCGTTGCCGTAGAGCCACGCGTAGCGCGACGTCAGGTCGAGGTTCTTGAGGAACTGGCCGTCCACGTAGATCGCGAGGGTCGCGTTCGTGCCGCCGCCGCCCGCCGAGTCCGGGATGGAGAAGCGGGTGAGGAGCGTGTTCGTCGGGGCCTTGGTGGTCCACTCGACGTAGGCGCCGGTCTGGTTGAGCGTCACCGCTCGTCGGCCGGACGCCTCGCCCGCGAGGTCGCCGACGACGCGGTTGGGCGCGAGCACGCTCGCGCCGCCACCCGTGACGCCGTCCTCGGCCTCGTACGTGTCGAACGGGAGGTCGGCGCCGCGTCCCACGAACAGGGCGCGGGTCGCGGTGTTGTTGGCCTGCTTCGCGGCGACCTCGGTGGAGTCCGGCGCAGCGACGACCTTGACGTCGTAGCTGCCGTTCGCGGCCGTCCACGTGCCGAGGTTGACGCTCGCGCTGCTCGCGCCCGCGGCGATCGCGCCGCTCGCGGAGCCGGTGAGGGTGCGCACGACGGCGCCCGTCGCCTTGCTCGTCACGGTCACGGTGAGGCCGTGCGCGCCCGCGGAGGTCGCGACGTTGCCCTGGTTGGCGATCGTCGCGGAGAAGGTCACGGTGCTGCCCGCGGACGGGTTGGTCGGCGCCCAGGTGAGCGTCGGGACGAGGTCCGAGCTCGGGACGGCCGTGACGACGAGCGGGGTGGGGTTCGCGTAGGCGTTGTTGCCCTCGTTCTGCTCCGGGACCGTGCCGCCCGCGTCGGCGACCGCACCGATCGTGTAGCTGCCTGCGGGGCGCGCGCCGACGTCGGCGGTGACGGTCGCCTGGGCACCGGCGGAGAGGCCGCCGACCGGCTTCGTCGCGACCGTCTGGCCGTCGAGCGTGAACGCGACGTCCGTCGCGGCGGACGCCTGCGTGCCGATGTTCTTGACGACCGCCGACAGCGTGATCGCCTGCGACTCGAGCGGTGACGCGGGGGTCGCGGTGACGCTCGTGACGACGAGGTCGGGGTTGGGCGCGGGGGTGCCGAACACCTGCAGCTCGGCGACCTGGCCGTTGCCGGAGCCGGTGTTTCCGGTGAACCGCAGGCGCACGTCCTTGGCCGTGCCGGTGACAGGGACCGTCACCGTGTTCCCCGACGACGGGGAGAACGCGTAGCCCGCCGACGGCTTGAGCGTCTGCCACGCACCGGTCGCGGTCGCGCGACCCTGGACCTCGAAGGTCTGGGTGCGCGGTCCCCAGGCGGACGCCGGCGGGAGCATGACGACGACGTTCGTGAGCTGCGTCGCGGAGTCGAGGGACACGCTGAGCGTGCTCGGGTACTGGCCGCCCGCGCCCTCCCAGTAGGTCGTCGTGCTGTCGTCGTTCGCGTTCTTCGCCACGAACTGCCACTCCGTCGACGACGCCTCGATCGGCTTGTCCAGGGCGAGGTTGGTGCCGGCGGGCGGTTGAGGGTTCCCGGGTCCCGGGTCCGTGCCACCGGCCGTGCCGCGCACCTCGAGCTCCGAGAGCTGCCCGGCCGGCCAGCCGGTGTTCGCGGTGATCTGCACGCGCACGTAGCGGGCGGACGTGTCCGGGACGTCGATCGTCACGGTGTTCCCGGATCCCGGGGCGAACGTGTACGCCTGGCTCGCCGTGAGGGTCGAGAAGCTCGAGCCGTCCGTGCTCGACTGCACGCTGAGGGTCTGGCTGCGCGCCTCCCAGCCGGTGGGCAGCTTGAGCACGAGGTCCTCGACCGTGGCGGTCGCGCCGAGGTCGACCTGCGCCCACTGCGGGAACGTGTTGTTGGTCGACTCCCAGTACGTGCCCTGGTTGCCGTCGGTGAGGTTGCCGGACAGGTACGGCGACGTGTTGCTGCTCGCGGCCGTCGCCTTCCCGGTGGACAGCACCGTGGGCGCCGCCGTCGCGGTGGTCGTCAGGCCGAGCGGGACGAGCAGGGCGGTCACCGCCGCCGTCGCGGCGACGAGCCGGAGGCGGCGCTGCGGCGCAGCGGAAGGTGTGCGGTTCGACGTGCTGGGTCGATGTCTCATCGGTGTCCTCGATCTCCCGTCGTCGTCGACGGGCGTCAGGCCGCGCCGAGCGCGACCCCGCACCGGACCAGGCGCCCGGGTCGGAGGACGGGCCACGGCGCACGTCCGGCCGTGGCCGGGTGGCTCGGGTCATTACCCTCGAGAATTGCGGACCCGCTGTGCCGCACCGCACAACGGAGTGTTGATTTCTTGCGTCAACACGCAAGAACGCTACTGGCGTCCCAAGGAGGCGTCAAGAGATGCCGCAAGCGCCCGATGTGCCCGGTTCGTCGTGCCGAGGTCGGGCCAGGCAGGACGTCGGCTCGCCGAAGCAGAAGCATGGTTCATCTCGGGTGATCGCCCGGACGGGGCATCACCGTCCACCCCGATCGGTGGAACCGCGATTCGTGTGCTCGACGCGGCAGAGGCCCGGTCAACCGCTCGCGGCGCTCGCCCCTCAGTCGACCGCGGGCCCGAAGCGCTCGGTCTTGATGCGCGCCGGCTCGTGGCCGAGCGCCACGAGCTGTCGCGCGACGGCCTCGACGAAGCCCGTCGGCCCGCACACGAAGCACGCTGGCTCGATCTCGGGCGGCCAGCCCCACGCGGCGAGCTCGCGCCGCTCGACGCGGCCGGGCCCGCGCATCGAGCCGAGCGGGCTCGAGCGGGTGTGGACGACGTGGACGTCGAGACCGTCGTGCGCGGCGGCGAGGCGGTCGAGGTCGTCGACGTAGAGCTCGTCCTCCGGCCGCCGCACCGAGTACACGAGCCGGAAGGGCGTGCGGTCGCCGGCGTCGCGCCGGGTACGGAGCATCGCCATGAGCGGCACGAGGCCCGACCCGCCGGCCGCGAGCAGCACGGGCGTCCCCGCGTCGCGCTCGGGCGACCAGACGAACCACCCGCCGACCGGGCCGCGCAGCTCGATCGCGTCGCCCACCGCGAACACGTCGGTGAGGTACGTCGAGACCTCGCCGCCGGGGACCCGCTGGACGGTGACCTCGACGCGCGCGGGGGAGCCGTCGTCGGGCAGGGGCGCGCGCGTCGCGGCGCTGCCGATCGAGTAGCTGCGCTCGGCGGTGTAGCCGTCGGGCGCGGTGAGCCGCAGGTCGACGTGCTGGCCGGCGAGGTGGCCGGGCCACGCGGGGACCTCGAGGACGAGCGTCCGCGCGGACGGGCTCTCCGCCCACGCGTCGACGAGCGTCGCGACCTGCCAGCGCGACGGCGTCGCGTACCGGGCGCCGAGGCGGACGGGCGCCTCAGTCACCCTGGTACCTCTGCTCGCGCCACGGGTCGCCGAGGTCGTGGTAGCCGAGCCGCTCCCAGAAGCCCTGCCGGTCCATGGGCATGAGGGTGATGCTGTTGACCCACTTCGCCGACTTCCAGAAGTACAGGTGCGGCACGAGCAGCCGCGCGGGGCCGCCGTGCACGGGGTGCAGCGGGGCGCCGTCGAACGTGTGCACGACCCACGCCTTGCCGCCGAGCAGCTCGGCGACCGGGAGGTTCGTCGTGTAGCCGCCGTAGCAGCCGATCATCGCGAAGTCAGCCGTGGACTCGACCTCGCCGAGGAGGGTGTCGAGCGAGACGCCGCGCCAGGACGTGCCGAACTTCGACCAGCGGGTGACGCAGTGGATGTCGACGGTCGGCTCGTCCTGGGGGAGCGCCATGATCTCGGCCCACGACCAGGAGCGGGTCGCGCCGGTCTCGGTGGTGACGTCGAAGCGCCAGGTCGCGGTGTCGACGCGCGGAGTGGGCCCTGCCGAGAGCACGGGGAACCCGGTCTCGACGTACTGGCCCGGCGGGAGCGCCACGCCCTGCGGGCGTGGCCGGCCCTGGAAGCCGGGGGTGAGGGTGCTCATGGCACACGGTAGGCGCGGCCTGGCGGGGCGCGCCAGGGGTCAGGCGTCCGGGCCGCCCGGGGGCGGTGCGGCGACGAGGCGCACGACGGCGTCGCGCAGCCACGCGCGGTACCGCTCGCGCGACCAGCCCGCACCGGCCACGAAGTGCGTCCAGCCCTCCGGGGCGAGGAGGTAGGACAGGGACTCGGCGGCCTCGTCCCGCGGCGCGCGCAGCCGGAACCCGTGGTCGGCGAGCACGTCGACGCTCGCGCGCAGGTCCGCGCGGCGGCGGTCGAGGAGCGCCGCGAGCTCGGCGGCGACGGCCTCGTCGGAGCGTGCCGCCGACGTGAACGCCGACCACAGGGCCGCGACGCGCTCGTTCGCCGCCGCCACGAGCGCGACGAGCCCGTCGAGGAAGTCCTCGGGGTCGGTGGTCCCGGCGACGGCCTGGCCCTCGGGCCGGGCGGCGAGCGACTCCCGGCCCTCCGACCCCGCGAACGTCACCTCGAAGGCCGCGAGGAGCAGGGCGCGCTTGGGCCCGTGCGCCTTGACGGTCTCGAGGGACACGCCTGCGCGCTCGGCGACGCGGGCGAGGGTCGTGCGCTCGTAGCCGCGCTCGGCGAGCTCCGCGGCCGCCGCGCGCACGACGCGCTCGCGGGTGCGCGCCGCCTGCTCGGTGCGGAGGTCGGACGTGTAGGCGCGGGGGACCACTATTGACTACCCCTCCAGGGTGATGAATACTCCTGACGGTTACCGATCTTCTCACACGCCGCCTCCCCCTCGGCGTCCTCGCGCGGACGGCCCGGTCCCGCGCCCTTCCCGTCCGACCGGCGCGTCCCGCGCCGCCCGAGAGAGGCACACCGATGGCCACCGTCCTGCTCTGCTCCACCCCCGTGCACGCCCACGTCACCCCGCTGCTCGCGGTCACGCGTGCGCTCGTCGCGCACGGCCACGAGGTCCGGTTCCTCACCGGCGCGCGCTTCGCCGCGGCCGTGGGGGCGGCCGGCGCCGAGCACGTCCCGCTGCCCGCCGCCGCCGACTTCGACGACCGCGACCTCGCGGCCGCCTTCCCGGGCCGCGCGGGGCGCACCGGTCTCGACGCGATCCGGCACGACATGCTCGAGATCTTCGTCCGGCCGGGTGCCGCGCAGCACCGCGCCGTCGTCGACGCCCTCGCCGCACGCCCGGCCGACGTCGTGCTCGTCGAGCCCCTGTTCCTCGGCGCGATGGCGCTCGTCGCCAGCCCGGCCGACCGACGTCCCCCCGTGCTCGCGCTGGGCATCTTCCCGCTCGGGCTGAAGAGCGACCTCACCGCACCGTTCGGCCTCGGCGTGCCGCCCGCGCGCGGGCCGCTCGGGGTGCTGCGCAACCGGGCGCTGCACCGGTTCGTCGAAGGTGTCGCGTTCGCCGCGCCGCAGCGCGCCGCGCAGGACATGGTGCGCGCGACCGGCGCGACCCCGAGCGACACCTTCTTCCTGGGCTGGCCCGCCGACGCGGACGCCATCGTGCAGCTCACCGTCCCCGAGCTCGAGTACCCGCGGCCCGACGTCGTCACGCCCGTCCGGTTCGTCGGCCCGCCGCGGCCCGTCGCCGCGCACGGCGACCTCCCCGCGTGGTGGGACGATCTCGGCACGCGCCGTCCCGTCGTCCACGTCACGCAGGGCACCGTCGCGAACGAGGACCCGCACCAGCTCCTCCTCCCGACCCTGCGCGCGCTCGCGGACGAGGACGTGCTCGTCGTCGCCGCCACGGGTGGGCGGCCCGTCGAGACGCTCGGCGCGCTGCCCCCGAACGCGCGCGCGGCCGAGTACCTCCCGTACGACGCGCTGCTCCCGCGCACGTCGGTCCTCGTGACGAACGGCGGCTACGGCGGCGTGCACCACGCGCTGCGGCACGGCGTGCCCGTGGTCGTCGCCGGGAAGACGGAGGACAAGGCGGAGGTCGCGGCCCGCGTCGCGTGGACCGGGACGGGCGTGCGGCTGCGGACCAGCACGCCGCGGCCCGCCCAGGTGCGACGTGCGGTGCGCCGCCTGCTCGACGACCCGTCGTACACCCGGGCCGCCGCGCGCCTCGGCGAGCGCATCGCCGCCGCGCCGGGGGAGGACGGCGTCGTCGCGGTCGTGGAGGAGGTCGTCGCCCGGCGCGCCGCGCGGCGCGTCGCGCGCTGACGGGGGAGGAGGATCGGGGGATGCCCAGCGACCTGCTCATGCGCATCCACGGTCCCGAGTTCCGCGCCATGTCCGAGCGTGTGCTGGAGGCGACCGCGCTCACCTCGCGGCTCAACGTGCTCCCGTTCGACGACGAGGAGGGCAAGGCCCGGCTGTTCGAGCAGATCCTCGGGCGGCCGCTGCTGCCGCAGGTGACGATCTACCCGCCGTTCTTCACCGACCACGGCCTGCACCTCGACCTCGGCGAGCGGGTCTTCGTCAACCAGAACTGCACGTTCCTCGACTACGCCGGCATCCGGCTCGCCGACCGTGTGCTGGTCGCGCCGCGGGTCACGTTCATCACCGTCGGGCACCCCGTCGACACCGACGACCGCAAGGTCTGGCTCACCGGCGGCCCGATCGACGTCCACGAGAACGTGTGGATCGGCGCGGGCGCGACCATCCTGCCCGGCGTGACCATCGGTCGCGACGCCGTCATCGCGGCGGGCGCGGTCGTCACCGACGACGTCCCGCCGCGCAGCCTCGTGACCGGGCCGCGGGCGGACGTCCGCCGCACCTGGTGAGGGGCCGCCGGCCCAGCACGGGTTCTCTCGGTCGTGCTGGAGCCTGTGCTTGCTCCGCTGCGCTCCGGCTCAGCACTCGTGTCCTCGGTCGTGCTGGAGCCTGCGCTTGCTCCGCTGCGCTCCGGCTCAGCACTCGACGACGTTGACCGCGAGGCCACCCGTCGAGGTCTCCTTGTACTTGGTCGACATGTCGACGCCCGTCTGGCGCATGGTCTCGATGACGGTGTCCAGCGAGACGACGTGCGAGCCGTCGCCCTGGAGCGCGAGGCGCGCGGCGGACACGGCGGTGCACGCGGCGATGGCGTTGCGCTCGATGCACGGGACCTGGACGAGTCCCCCGACCGGGTCGCACGTGAGGCCGAGGTTGTGCTCCATCGCGATCTCGGCCGCGTTCTCGACCTGGGCGGGCGTGCCGCCGAGCACCGCGCAGATGGCACCGGCGGCCATGGAGCAGGCCGACCCGACCTCGCCCTGGCACCCGGCCTCCGCGCCGGAGATGGACGCGTTGCGCTTGTACAGCGCGCCGATGGCGGCGGCGGTGAGCAGGTATGTGCGCATCGCCCGACGGCGGCGTGCCGGGTCGGCGGCGACGTCCGGGTGCGTGCGCAGGAAGTGCCGCCCGACGGCCGGGATGATCCCGGCCGCGCCGTTCGTCGGGGCGGTCACGACGCGCCGCCCGTCGGCGTTCTCCTCGTTGACGGCCATCGCGAAGGCCTGGAGCCACTCGATCGTCGTGTCGGCGCCACGCTCGTCGGCCAGCTCGAGGCGCTCGCGCTGCGCGCGGGCCCGACGCCGGACCTTGAGCCGGCCGGGCAGGACGCCGTCGCGCTCCAGCCCGGCATCGACGCACGCGCTCATCGTGTCCCAGATCCGGTCGACGCCCGCCTCGACGTCGGCCACCGGGCGCAGGGCGGTCTCGTTGGTCCACGCGACCGCGGCGATCGACGTCCGCTCGCGCTCGCACACGGCGAGGAGCTCGGCCGCGTTGGCGAACGGGAACGGCACACCGGTCGGCTCGGTCCGCGGGTCGATCGTCTCGCCCGCGAGCTCGGCGCCGACCTGGGCCGCCTCGTTCGCGGCGGCTGCCTCGAGCTCGGCCGCGGTGAGGACGAACCCCCCGCCGACGGAGTAGTAGGCCTCCTCGGCGACCGTCGCGCCGTCGGCGTCGAGCGCGGTGAAGCGCATCCCGTTCGGGTGACCGGGCATCCGCGTCAGCGGCGCGAGGCGCACGTCGTCGCGGGTCATCGTGATGCGGTGGCGGCCCAGCAGCGTGACGGGCGCGCCGTCGCCGAGCTTCTCCCACGACCCGGGCACGCGCGCCGGGTCGCACGTCTCGGGGTCGAGGCCGAGCAGGCCCGCGACGACGGCGTCCGGCGTCCCGTGGCCCACTCCCGTCGCGCCGAGCGAGCCGCACAGCACGACCCGCAGCCCGGCGACCGTGTCGAGCGTGTCGCCCGCGGCCAGGGTCGTGACGAACGCCTTCGCCGCGCGCATCGGCCCGACGGTGTGCGAGCTCGACGGGCCGACGCCGACGGAGAACAGGTCGAGGACCGAGACGTAGGCGCTCATGCCCACCATGGTCGCACCTCGTCCACGATGCGGGCGGATTTTGCTATAGCGGATCGGTCACGACGGTGCGGAGGCGGACCGGCCCAGCACGACGGGGCACGTCGCGAGGTGGTCGTCCACGAGGCCGCACGCCTGCATGGCCGCGTACGCGGTCGTGGGCCCGACGAACCGGAAGCCGTGCTTCTTGAGCGCCTTCGACAGGGCGACCGACTCGGGGCTCGTGCTGGGGACGTCGCCCCACGTGGCGGGCTGCCGGGAGCGCGCAGGCGGCGCGAACGACCACACGAGCTCGTCCAGCGAGCCGCCGCCTGCCTGCAGCGTGAGGAGCGCCCGCGCGTTGTCGATCGTCGCCGTGATCTTCTGGCGGTTGCGGATGATGCGGGCGTCGGTGAGGAGCCGCTCGACGTCGGGCTCGTCGAGCGCCGCGACCGCCTCCGGGTCGAACCCGGCGAACACCTCGCGGAACGCCGGGCGCTTGCGCAGCACCGTGATCCAGGACAGGCCGGACTGGAAGCCCTCGAGGACCAGGCGCTCGAACAGCGCGGTGTCCCCGTGCACCGGCACCCCCCACTCGGTGTCGTGGTACTCCTCGTAGAGCGGGTCGCCGTCGCCGAAGCAGCGTGCGCCGGGGCGCGGCGCGGGCGGCGCGTCGTCGGGCACGGCGAGCGGGGTGGACGCGTCGGTCTCGGTCGTCATGCGCCCCACTCTGCCGCCTCCCGCCGACACCCACGAGGTCCCTGTGGACGGCGCGCGCCCGGATGCGTGCGCCGAGGCGCCTGTGGTCAGGCGTCGGCCGGGGGCAGCGCGACCTCCGCGATCGCGCGCAGTGCGTCGAGGTGCGCGCGCAGGGCAGCGGCGCCGGCGGGCGTGAGGCGCACCCAGGTGCGCGTGCGTCGTCCGGCGCGCTCCTTGCTGATGTCGACGTACCCGGCGTCCTCGAGCACCGTGAGCTGCTTCGACAGCGTCGAGTCGGACAGCTCGATCGTGTCACGCAAGGTCCGGAAGTCGGCCTTCTCGACGCCCGAGAGCGCGGCGACGACGGACAGGCGGACGGGGGAGTGGATCACCTCGTCCAGCGTGTGGCGCGGGTGGTGGTCGACGGCCGCCCCGTCGCCTGCCGGGGGTCGGTTCGTCGTCACGCCGTCACCGCCGCGTCCCGCGGGGCAGGCCGCCACGCCGCGACGAGCAGCGGGACGGCGCTCACGAGCGCCGCGGGCACCCAGTACGCGACGGAGCCGGGCCACACCACCATCCCGGCGACGAGCACCGCCCCGTAGACCACGGCCCAGGACGCCGCACCGACGGCGATCCGGCGTCGCGTGCCGACGGCCAGGGCGCCCTGCCGGGCGGCCCACGTGGCGCCGACGGTGACGATCGCGACCCAGGCGGCCATCCCGGCGACGAAGCCGACGCGGCCGCCGAGCCCGATCGCGAGCACCAGCCCGACGCTCCCGACGGCCCACCCCGTGAGGTAGAGCCGGACCCACCGCCACCCGCGCGTCCGGGTGGCGCCGGCGAGGCGGTCGGCACGGTCGAGAGCGGCTGCCGCGTCGAGGGGCGCCGGGTAGGTCGTGTCGTCGGTGCTCATGGATGCCATCGAAGCATCTACTTTCCATCATGGCAAGTGGTTTCCATGGGGACCTCTCCCTATCGTGCGCGTCGGCGGTCCCGTGCACACTGGTCCCGGCCGTGCCCCGTGCTGGGCTGCACGACGCCGTCGTCCCGACCGCCGTCCCTGAGGAGCCCCATGTCCGACGCCCTGGCCGCGCTCGCCGCCGCCGTCGCGGCAGCGCCCGCGAGCGCGCCGCTGCGCGTGCACTACGCGAGCCTCCTGCTCGCCGCGGGACGTCCCGTCGAGGCGCTCGAGCAGGCCAGCGCCGGGCTCCGGATCGACCCCGCGGACGGCGAGGCGCTGCGGCTCGTCCAGGAGTCCGCCGCGTCCGCCGCCGCGGCGTCGCGCCCGGCGGACCCCGCTCCCGCCGGGCCGGGGAGCCCGGCGTCGGGCATCGACTGGGACCGGCTGGAGGACGAGCTCGACGTGCGCGTCCCGCCGCCCTTCGTCGAGGAGCCTGCGGTCGGCACCACGGGCCCCGCTCCCGCCGACCCGAGCCCGGCACCCGGGCAGGCCCACGGCGACCCGGCGCCCGGGGGCGGGCAGCCCTTCCTCGTGCCCGCGCGCGACGACGCCCCCGACGACGGGTCGGGCCTGCTCGAGGTGTCGCGCGAGACGGTGACGCTGGCGGACGTCGGCGGCCTGGAGCCGGTGAAGAAGCGCATCCGCGAGGCGTTCCTGGAGCCGATGCGCAACCAGGCCATCGCGCAGGCGTTCGGCAAGTCGCTGCGCGGCGGCCTGCTGCTCTACGGGCCGCCCGGCACCGGCAAGACGTACATGGCGCGCGCGGTCGCGGGCGAGCTCGGTGCGCGGTTCCTCACGGTGACGCTCGCGGACATCCTCGACAAGTACATCGGGGAGAGCGAGCAGAACCTCCACGCCCTGTTCCAGCGTGCGCGGCAGCTCGCGCCGGCCGTGCTGTTCCTCGACGAGGTCGACGCGATCGGCGGCAAGCGCGCGCAGTACTCCGGGTCGTCGGGCATGCGGACGGTCGTCAACCAGCTCCTCCAGGAGATGGACGGCATCGGCTCCGACAACGACGGCCTGTTCGTGCTCGGCGCGACCAACCACCCGTGGGACGTCGACACCGCGCTCCTGCGCCCGGGCCGGTTCGACCGCGTCGTGCTCGTCCTGCCGCCCGACGAGCCCGCGCGCGAGGCCATCCTGCGCCACCACCTCGCGGGGCGACCCGTCGCCGGGATCGACCTGCGCTCCGTCGTGCAGCGCACCGACGGATTCTCCGGCGCGGACCTGGAGCACCTGGCGGCCACGGCGGCCGAGAAGGCGATGATGGACTCGATCGCGTCCGGCCAGGTGCGGCCCGTCACGATGGCCGACATGGAGTCGGCGCTCGCGGACGTGCGGCCGTCCACGACGGCGTGGCTCCAGTCCGCGCGCAACGTCGTGACGTTCGCGAACGACGACGGCCGCTACGACGAGCTCGCCGCGTACCTGCGCGCGCGGCGCATGCTCTGAGACGGCGAGGCTGCCGACGGTGACCACGACCATCGACCCGCGCGCCGTCGGCGCGCGCGTCGAGCTGCTCGTCCAGATGGGGCGGCCCGAGCGCGCGCTCGACGAGGTCGACGAGGCGTTGGCCGCCGTGCCCGACGACGCGCGGCTGCTCCTCGCCGCCGCATGGGTGCGGCTGCACCTCCAGCGCTCCGCCGACGCGCTGCCCCTCCTGGAGCAGGTGGTCGCGGCCCAGCCCACCGCCGACGGCGCGCTCTACCTGCTGTCGGTCGCGCGGCAGAACACCGGCGACGTCCCCGGTGCGCGCGACGCCGCGCGGCGCGCGCTCGAGCTCGACCCCGACGACGCGCGCTACCACCTCCAGCTCGCCGACGCCCACCTCTCGGGGCGCGTGCGCGGCGCCGACCGGCGGCTCGCACGCGAGCGCATCGCCGCGGCGCTCGAGCTCGCCCCCGAGGTGCCGGACCGCCTCGCGCAGGCGGCCCGGCTCTGGTCGCGCCTCGGGGACGACGACCGGGCGCGCGCCCTGGTGCGGCAGGGCCTCGCCGTCGCGCCGGAGCACGAGGACCTCCTCTACCTCGACGCGGCGCTCGCGCTCGACGCGAGCCGCAGCGCCCAGGGGTACAGCGGCGTCCTCGCGATGAACCCCGAGCACGCCGAGGCCGGGTACCTGCTGCACCTCAGCGTGTGGCAGCAGGTGCTGCGGCTCGTCGAGATGCCGGTCCTCCTCGTCGGGGCCGTCGCGCTCGTCGTCGCCTTCGCGATGAGCGACGCCCACGTGGGCAGCGTGCCGGTCTGGGGGATCGTCGTGCTGCTGTGGACGGGCGTGACCGCGCTGCGCGTCGTGCCCGTCCTCCTCCAGGTCCCGCGCGGGCTGCTGCGCCGCACCCTGCGCCGGACGCCGTTCCGCAGCGGCACCGTCGTGGCGATCGCCGTCGGGTGGGCGGGGGTCCTCGCGGGGCTCGCCCTGCTCTACCTCGTGCGCGACGCCGTCGCCGTCCGGTGGTTCCTCGTCGGGCTCGGGGCGGCGCTCGCCTTGGTGACCGTCACCTCGGCCGTCCTGCACGGGGCGATGTTCACCCAGGCGCGCGAGCTCGGCTACCTGCCGCCCGGCGCGACCGGAGCGGCGCGCGTCGCGGCGCTGCGCGCGAACCTCCGCCGCGCCGTCGTGCGCCGGGTGGTCGTCCTCGGGGTCGTCGCGGTCGTGGTCGCGGGCGTCGGGTCGGGCGCGCTCGCGCGCGAGGACGCCCGCCCCGTCGCGGCGCTCGCCGCGGTCGCGTACGTGCTGCCGCTCGTCGTCGGGATGTGGGCCGCGTGGCGCGTCGCGGCCCGCCAGCGCGCGGCGTCCGACGAGCGCCCGCCCGTGAGCACGGCCGCCGCGGTCCGCGCGGGGCTGGGTGGCGCCGTCCTCCTCCTCGCCACGGTCCTGCTGCTGCTCGCCGAGGCGGCAGCGCTCGCCGCGCTGCCCGTCGGCCCCGACGAGCACGACGCCGACGGCCGCTACGTCCAGGAGGAGCGCGCCCCGCGCGACCCGGGCTCGGCCGTGCAGGAGTGCTCCGGCCGGCCCGCCACGCGGCTCGCCTGCATCCAGGAGAACAACCGCGTCCGCCAGGAGGAGCTCCAGGAACGGCTGGGCGACCTCGACGTCCCCACGATCGACGTCCCCACGTTCGACGTGCCGGACCTCCCGGATCTCCAGGCGCCGGGCTCCACGGGGCAGCAGACGCCCTGATCCCGGGCGCCCCGGGCGGTTCCGGGCCCGCGGCCGTGCGGGTGACCGCGGGCGGTGCGACCGTGGCCGCGTGGCAGGACTCGTGGAGACGCTCTCTCGACCCGTCGGCGCGGCGCTCGCGGCCGTGACCGGCACGGTCGCGCGCGTGCGCGCGGGCCGCCCGATGCACGCGCGCGGGGTCGTGCTCCGCGGCACGCTCGTCGTCGCGGAGGACGAGGCGGGCGCGGCCAGCGCCCCGCAGGGCCGCACGCCCGTCACGGTGCGCGTGTCCCTCGGGGTCGGCCTCCCGCGCGGGCTCCCGGACGTCGTCGGGATCGCCGTGCGCTGGACCGACGACGGCGTGCCCCAGGACGTCCTGTTCGCCTCCGCGGGGAGCGGGCGGCTCACGCGCTTCCTCCTCGTGCCGCGCCGTGCGCTCCTGGGCGGGTGGCTGTCGACGCTCATGCCGCTGCGGTCGCCGCACGGTCCCTCCGTGCTCGCCCTGCGGCCGGACCACGACGCGACGCGGGTCGTCGGCACGCCGGTGCTCGAGGTGCTCGAGGCGACCCCGCTCGGCGTCTGGCACCGGTTCGGCGCGATCGAGCTGCACGGCCCCGAGACGGGTTCCCCGCACGACGGCGACGACCCCGAGGTCCGTTTCGACCCCACCGGTCACGCGCCGCACCACCTCGGCACGTACGGCTGGGAGGACGCGCTGCGCGCTCGCGGCTACGCGGCAGCGCGCCGCGGCGGCGGGCCCGGAACCCGGTAACGAGAGAGAAGGGCGGCGGCCCCGGAGTCCTGTCCACCGGGACCGCCGCCCGCGAGGGCGGCACCGTCGACGTGAGGCCGCCCCCGAGTCGGGGGCCGGGCGGCGAGAGCGCCGCCCGGCCGTGCGCGCCGGTCCGTCAGACCGCCGCGAGCCGACGGCGCAGCCCGAGCCCGACGCCCGCGACGCCCGCGAGCACGGACCCGCCGACCAGCGCCGACATGCCGAGCGACACCCGTCCGACGGGGCTGTTCTCGACGCTGTCCTTGAGCTCCGTCGTGCCGTCGGAGAGGGTGCCCGTGCCGTCCGCGAGCGCGGCCGCGCCGTCGGCGATGCGGGTGCTGCCGTCGTGCAGGTCGGACGCGCCGTCGGCGAGGGTCGTCGTGCCGGCGTGCAGCGTCGCGGAGCCCTCGGCCAGCGCCGCGTTGCCCGCGGCGAGGGTCGTCGCGCCCGTCGAGAGGGTCGTGAGCCCGTTCTGCAGGCGCAGCGTCCCGTCCTCCAGCCGCGTGGTCCCGGCGAACAGGTCGCCCGCGCCCGTGCGCAGCCGCACCGTGCCGGCGGAGAGGTCGCCCGCGCCCGTCGCGGCCTTCGCCGTCCCGGCCTTGAGGTCGGCGGCGCCGGACGCGAGCTCCGACGCGCCTGCGGCGAGCTCGGAGGTCTTGGTGGCGAGCTGGGCGTTGCCGCCCGCGACCCGGGAGGCGCCGTCGGCCAGGCGAGCCGTGCCCTCGGCGAGCGCTGCCGAGGCGGCGGCCGCGTCGGTGTTCCCGGCGGCGAGACGGGCGGCGCCGTCTGCCGACGCCGCGTTCCCGGCGGCCAGGGTCGTCGCGCCGCCCGACACCTTCGCGGCGCCGACGGCGAGGGCGCGGGTCGCCCCGGCGAGCGAGGCGTTGCCGGCCGAGACCGTGCTCGCACCGGCGGCGAGAGCGTCGGCCCCTCCGGAGAGCTGTGCCGTCCCGGCGGCGAGGCTCTGTGCCCCGCCGGAGACCGCGGCGGCGCCGGAGGCGAGCCCGGCCGCACCCTCCGCGAGCCGCGTCGCGCCCGCGTCCGCCTCCTGGGCGCCGGTGGACACCCGTGCGGCTCCGGTGCTGAGGTCCCGAAGACCCGCCTCGAGCCGGGCCGCGCCCGCCGCGGCGCCCGAGTCGCCCGCGAGCCCGTCGCGCAGGGCGGACGCGCCGGTGACGAGCCCTCCGGCCCCGGCGTCGACCCTCGCCGCGCCGTCGCGCACCGAGCCCGCGGCACCCGCGA
The DNA here is from genome assembly GCA_003052455.1 of Sphaerisporangium cinnabarinum. Classification (GTDB taxonomy): domain Bacteria; phylum Actinomycetota; class Actinomycetes; order Actinomycetales; family Cellulomonadaceae; genus Cellulosimicrobium; species Cellulosimicrobium cinnabarinum. Next base: position 29,860 of record QAPD01000013.1, read on the forward strand.
GGGCGTCGAGCCTCGCCTTGAGAGCCGGGTCGTCGGTCGCCGCGGCCAGCCCCTGGAGCTGTGCCGCGAGGGAGTCCGCTCCCGCGTGGACCTGGTCGGCGCCCTCGGCCACCGAACGCGTCCCGTCGGCCAGGCGGACGGCGCCGTCGCGGGCCGTGGAGAGACCTGCGGCGAGTCCGGACGCGCCGTCCCGGAGCTGGGCGGACGCCGCCGCGACCTGCTGCGCGCCCGGCGCCAGGAGCGCCGTGCCGTTCCGCAGCGAGCCCGCTCCCGCGGACAGCTGCTCGGCGCCCGCCGCGACCGTCGCCGCGCCCGGTGCGAGCGAGCCGGCGCCCCGGGCGGTGGCGGCGACGCCGTCGCGCAGGGTCGAGGCGCCCGCCGAGACGCTGCTCGCCCCGCTCGCCAGGTCGCGCGCGCCGGACGCGGCGCCGGAGAGGCCCGTCGTGACCGTCGACGCGCCGTCCGCGACGGTGCTCGCCCCGACGGCGAGCCGCGCCGTGCCGTCGGCGAGGTCGGACGCGCCGGTGGCGAGCGCCGAGGTGCCGTCGGCGAGCAGCCCGGCACCCTGCGCGGCCGTCGTGTTCCCGGCGGAGAGCTCGGCAGCGCCGTCCTTCAGGGTGCCCGCACCCGTCGCGATCTGGGACGCGCCGTCGGCCGCCCGGGCGTTGCCCGCGGCGAGGCGTGCCGCCCCGGAGTCGAGGTCCTTGCTGCCCGCCGCGAGACGGGCCGCGCCGCTCGCCGCGTCGCCCGTCCCGGCGGCGAGGCGTGCCGCGCCGGCGTTCAGCTCGTCGGCACCGGCGGCGAGCTCGGTCGCGCCGCCGAGCGCGGTGGTGCCGCCCGTGGCGAGCTGGGTGGCGCCGTCGGACGCCTTCCGCGCACCGGCGGAGAGGTCGTTCGCACCCGCCTCGAGGTCGCCCGCGCCGTCGGCGAGACGCTGCGCGCCGGCCTGGGCCTCGGTCGTGCCGTCGGCGAGGGTCGCGGCGCCGGCGTCGAGCGCGGCGGCGCCGTCGTCGAGGCGGGTCGCGCCGTCGGCGACCTTGCCGTTGTACACGAGGAGGAACGCGACCAGGCCGGCGACCGCGAGGGCGAGCACGGCGAGCGCGACGGAGGTGAGGACCGTGTGCGTGCGCGACGGTCGGAGAGCGTGCTGCGTCATCTGTCGTCCTTCCTCACGCCCGGCGTCGTCGCGGGGCGTTCGGCACGAGGGGAGAGGTGCGGGAGAGGCGGGTACCGGTCTGCTCGGCGCGGGAGTGCGCCGGTGCGCCCACCACCGTTGGCGGGACGTGGAGTAGCAGGTAGATCCCCAGCGACGCTAGCAACGCCCCGGACACCACGGACAGCGAGTACTAGGTACTTTCGCCGTCACGATTCGGTCACGGGCCCGAAGTATCAGGTACTCCGCGCGCGAGTCCGTCGCTCGGAGCAACGGACGGCCGTCCGGGCCGTCGCAGACGAGCCCGCGCGCGCCCGCCGAGTGTTCACCCAGCGGTCATCCCACCGCCCGCGGCCCGTCGTCGTCCCGCCACGGCGTCGCACCACCCTCTGCTCGACCCTCGTCGAAGGAGAGACATGCCACCGATCACCGAGCGGACGCCCGCGGGGGCGCCGGAGCGCGCCCTGGCCCGTCGTCCGCGCCTCGCCGCGCTCGTCGCCACCGGCACGACGCTCACCCTGGGCCTGGGCGCGCTGCCCGCGCTCGCGGCCGTGCCCGCCCACGCCCCGAGCGGCACCACCGCCGCCCCGACGGTCGCCGACGCCTGGCCGACCCCGGCGCCGGCCGAGACGTTCCACCGGCTCGCGACCTACCCCGTCTTCGACAACCGCCCGGCCGGCGAGGACGCCGCCGCGGAGACGGTCGCGGAGATCTCGGCGGTCAGCGAGGACGGGCGGACCCTCGTCCACACCGACGCCCTCGCGCGCCGCATCGGCTTCCTCGACCTCACCGACCCCGGCGCGCCGCAGGGTCTCGGCACGCTGAGCCTCGCCGAGCTCGGGTCGGAGCACGACGAGCCGACGTCGGTCGCGGTCGTCGGCGGGTACGTCCTCGTCGTCGTGGACACGTCCGTGAGCTTCACCGAGCCGAGCGGCCGCCTCGACGTCGTCGACCTCGCGACGCGCGAGCGCGTGCGGTCGCTGGACCTCGGCGGCCAGCCCGACTCGATCGCCGTCACGCCCGACGGCGCGCACGCCGTCGTCGCGATCGAGAACCAGCGCGACGAGGACGCGACGCCGGAGGGCGGCGACGAGGGCGACCTCCCGCAGCTCCCCGCAGGGTTCGTGCAGATCCTCGACCTGCCCGGCGGCGACCCGGCCGCCTGGTCGACGCGCGCCGTCCCCTTCGTGGACGAGGCGGGCGCGCCGCTGCCCGTCGTCGCGGCCGCAGGCCTCGACACGCCCGAGGACCCGGAGCCGGAGTACGTCGCGATCAACCCCGCGGGCACCAAGGCCGCGGTGACGCTCCAGGAGAACAACGGCGTCGCCGTCGTCGACGTCGCCTCGGGCGAGGTCGAGAGCGTCTTCTCCGCGGGTGCGGTCGCCGTCTCGGGGATCGACGTGAAGAAGGACGGCACGATCGACCAGACCGGGTCGATCCCCGCGACGCCCCGCGAGCCGGACGCCGTCGGCTGGGTCGACGACGCGCACGTCGCGACCGCCAACGAGGGCGACTGGAAGGGTGGCTCCCGCGGCTGGTCGGTGTTCGACGCCGTCACGGGCGAGGTCGTGTGGGACGCGGGCGCGGAGCTGGAGCGCCTCGCCGTCCGTGTCGGCCTGCACACCGAGGACCGCGCGGCCAAGAAGGGCGTCGAGCCCGAGGGCCTGGCGGTCGCGACGCTCGGCGGGACGCGGTACGCGTTCGTCGGCTCCGAGCGCTCGAACTTCGTCGCCGTCTACGACGTGACCGACGGCGCCGCCCCGCGGTTCGTCCAGGTCCTCGCGACGACGAACGGTCCCGAGGGGCTGCTCGTCGTGCCGCAGCGCGACCTGCTCGTGGTGTCGAGCGAGGAGGACGACGCCGCGGCGGGCGTGCGCTCGGCCGTCACGGTGTTCGGGCGCGGGGACGCGTGGGCCGACGCCGCGGGGTCGCCCCGGTTCCCGAGCGTCGTCTCCGCGGACGCGACCACGGGCCCGCAGGCCGGCGCGCCGATCGGCTGGGGCGCGCTCGGGGCGCTGAGCGCCGACCCGACCGATCCCCAGCGCCTGTGGACGGCGACCGACGCCGCGTACTCCCCGACGCAGCTCCTGTCGCTCGACGTGCGGGGCTACGGCGACGGTGCGCCCGCGGTGATCGACCGCACGGTCACGGTCACGCGCGACGGCGCACCCGTGGGTCTCGACGTCGAGGGGGTCGCGGCGCGCCCCGGGGGCGGGTTCTGGCTCGGTGTCGAGGGCGCGAAGGGCGCGGAGAACGCGATCGTGCACGTCGACGCCGCGGGCGCGGTCGTCGAGTCCGTCGCGCTTCCCGACGCCGTCGTCGCGGGCCTCGGGAAGCAGGGCATCGAGGGCGTCGCGGTCGGTGCGCCGGCCGGTGCGGGCGCACGCGGGCCCGGGGACCAGACCACGGGCGAGCAGGTGTGGGTCGCCCTCCAGCGCGGCCTGACGACGGACGCGGGCGGCACGGCGGGCACCGCGCGGATCGGGCGCTACGACGTCGCGACGCGCACGTGGGACTGGTTCGCCTACCCGCTCGAGCGCACCACGACGGACGGCGACTGGCTGGGGCTGAGCGAGGTGACCGTCGTCGACCACGACACGCTCGCCGTGATCGAGCGCGACAAGCTCAACGGTCCCGCCGCCGCGGTGAAGCGCGTGTACGCGGTCGACGTCCCGGACGTCGCCGTCGGCGCGGCGTCGACCACCCCGGTCCCCGTGACGAAGACGCTCGCGCACGACGTGCTGCCCGACCTGCGTGCCACGAACGGCTGGACGCAGGAGAAGCTCGAGGGCCTCACGGTCGGCGGCGACGGCACGGTCTGGGCGATCACGGACAACGACGGCCTGGCCGACGCGACCGGCGAGACGGTGCTGCTGGGCCTGGGTGCGGCGTCCGACGTGTTCGACGGCCACCTCGACGAGGAGACGCCGGGCGGCCCGGGTGAGCCCGGCGAGACGCCCGGCGCGGGGGAGCAGCCGCCGTCGGCCCCCCGGCACACCGTGGGGGTGGACGACCTCACCGCGGCGAACCACGGCGGCGTCAGCCTCTCCCCGACGCGCGTGCGCGCGGGCGAGCAGGTCACCGCGACGGCCGACGGCTTCGCGCCCGGCGAGTGGGTCTCCGCGACCCTCTTCTCGACGCCCGCGGACCTCGGCATGGTCCGGGCCGACGCGTCGGGCCGGCTCACGGCGACCGTCACCGTCCCCGCCGACACGGCGGCGGGCGAGCACCGGTTCGCGCTCGTCGGCCAGGTGGACGGCCGCGTGCTGTGGACGGAGCTCGAGGTGCTCGCGACGGACGCCGCGACCGGCGGGCACGACGGCGCCGCGCCGGCGGGGCCGGACGGGCTCGCCACGACCGGGTCGCACGTCGGCGCGCTCGTCGGGCTCGCGATCGTGCTCGTGGCGGGCGGCGTGACGATCGTCGTCGCCCGGCGCCGCCTGCGCGGGCTGCCGCGCTAGGGGAGCCCGTCCCGCTGCCCGGTGCGGCAGCGGGACGGGTCAGTCGCGGTCGTTCGGCATGAGGGCCCACAGGACCAGGTACGCGATGACCTGAGGGCCCGGGAGCAGGATCGAGACCGCGGCGACGATGCGCACGACGGTCGGGTCCCAGCCGAACCGGCGGGCGATCCCGGCGCACACGCCCGCGATCATCCGGCCGTGGCGCGGGCGGGACAGCGTCGGGCGGAACGCGGCTGCGGAGGCGTCTGAGGTGCTCATACCTCGACGGTAGGCGCGGCCCGGCCTCGCCGGTATCCGGTGGTCCCCCGACCTGACCCTGATCCTCGGGGCGGCGACCCCGAGGGTCGGGGTCGGGTCGGGGCCTCAGCGGGCGAGGGCGGCCTGGAACGCCGCGAGCGCGCGCGGCGTCGCGAGGGCGAACGTCACCGCCGCGACGCCCGGCCCGGGGCGCGAGGCGTCCGGGTCCCGGTCCGCCGTCGGTCCCGAGGTCTCGTCGAGCGGGTCGGGTGCGGACCAGCCGCGGACGGCGTCCACCGCCACGCGCGCGACCTCGTCGACGTCCCAGCCGTACGCGCCCGCGCTGATCGCGGGGAAGGCGACGGTCGTGGCGCCGAGGTCGTCCGCGACGTCGAGCGAGCGGGCGAAGCACGACGCGAGGAGCGCGGGGTCCGTCTCGCCGCGGTAGCGGTTCGGCCCGACGGTGTGCACGACCCAGCGGGCGGGGAGGTCGTGGGCGTCGGTGGCGACGGCGTCGCCCACGGGCAGGCCGTCGGGGAGGGCCGTGCGCCGGAGCCGGCGGCACTCCTCCAGCAGCCGCGGCCCGGCCGCGGCGTGGATCGCGCCGTCCACCCCGCCGCCGCCCAGCAGCGACGAGTTCGCGGCGTTGACGATCGCGTCGACGTCGAGCGTCGTGATGTCGGCGAGGCGTGCGTCGAGGTCCATCTCCCCATCGTGCCCGGGGACGGGGTCAGTCGCGCGAGACCACGACGCTCGAGCTGTGCCCGCCGAACCCGAACGCGTCGACGAGCGCGTGGCGGGCCGACGTCGTGGCCGCCTCCCGGACGACGTCGAGGTCGATCGCGGGGTCGAGGGTGTCGACGTTGAGCGTGGGCGGCACGCGGCCGTCGCGCAGGGCGAGGAGCGCGACGAGGACGCCCAGCGCGCCCGACGCGCCGAGGAGGTGGCCCGTCGCGCCCTTCGTGCTCGTGACGGGCGGCGGCATCCCGAGGGCCGCGCGCAGCGCGTCCGCCTCGTTGACGTCCCCGACCGGGGTCGCCGTCGCGTGCGCGTGGACGAGCCCCACGTCCTCGGGGGCGAGGCCCGCCGACCGCAGCGCCATCGTGATGGTGCGGGCCTGGTTCTCCGGGTCGCCGCCGACGATGTCGTACGCGTCCGACGTCAGCGCCGCACCCGAGACGACGCCGTGGACGACCGCCCCGCGGGCGCGCGCGTGGTCCTCGCGCTCCAGCACGAGGAGCGTCGAGCCCTCGCCCATGACGAACCCGTCCCGGTCCACGTCGAAGGGCCGGGACGCGCGCTCCGGCTCGTCGTTGCGCGTCGACATGGCGCGGGCCGCGGCGAAGGCCGCGAGCGAGAACGGCTGGACGCCCGCCTCGACGCCCCCGCACACGACGACGTCCGCCGAGCCGGCGAGGATCATCTCGCGCCCCATCGTGATCGCCTCCGAGCCCGCCGCGCACGCGCTGATCGGGGCGCGCGCGCCGGCCTTGGCGCCGAGGTCGATCGACAGCCAGGCGGCCGGCCCGTTGGCCATGAGCATCGTGACGGTGTGCGGGGAGACGCGCCGGTGGCCCTGCTCGTGCAGGACGCGCGACTGGTCGAGCGTCGTCGCGATCCCGCCGTTCGCGGAGCCGACGACGACGGCGAGGCGTGTCGGGTCGACGTCGGGCGACCCGGCGGACGCCCACGCCTCCCGGCCCGCGACGAGCGTGAGCTGTTCCGCCCGGTCGGTGCGACGCCGCTCCCGGACGGAGAGCGCCTCGGCGAAGGCGTCGTCGACGCGCGCGGCGATGCGCACGGGCAGCTCGGCCGCCCAGTCGTCGTCGATCGCCCGCACGCCCGGCTCCCCGCGCAGCAGCGCCTCCCACGTGTCGGGAGCGGTGCGCCCGACCGGGGTCACCGCCCCGTACCCGGTGACGACGACTCGTGTCATGGTGTGCCCCTTGCAGCCGAGCCGCCGAGAACGGCGACGGGTGTGGTCGATGGGTCTTATTCCAAGTCATCGCAGCGGTCTTTGTCGCCCTCGCAGGTGTGACGGTGCGCACGCCCACGTCCCGGCAGGAGCGGCGGACGACTCCCGCGGTCGCGCGCCGGCCGCGTACGGTCGGCACAGCGGCCGCCGTCGGGGAGGCCGCGTGACGAGGGCGGGGGAGCGGCGGTGCGGCGAGCGAGAGCGCGAGTGCCTGCTGCCCGACGGCGCGCGCACCGCGCCGTGGTGGCGGTCGCCGTGGGCGTCGTCGCGCTCGGGACCGGGTCGTGCACCGCCCCCGGGCCCCCTCCGCCCGCGGCCTCTGCCCGGGCGCAGACGCCCGCCCTCCCGCCCACCGGCGGCGTGCTCGACTACCAGCTCGGCGCCGCGTACGACGAGGTCGACGCGGGAGACGGGCCCGTGCGGCCGGACGTCGTCGTGCGGGACGCGACCGCCGAGCCCCTGCCCGGCGCGTACTCGGTCTGCTACGTCAACGGGTTCCAGACCCAGCCGGGAGAGACCGACCGGTGGCTCGACGACCACGAGGACCTGCTGCTGCACGACGTGGACGGGACGCTCGTCGTCGACCCCGACTGGCCGGACGAGCACGTCCTCGACCCGTCCACCCCCGAGCAGCGCGACGGCATCCTCGCGATCCTCGGGCCCGTCGTCACGGGCTGCGCTGACGCCGGCTTCGACGCCGTCGAGCTCGACAACCTCGACACCTGGACGCGGTTCGACGCCATCGACGCGGACGGCGCCCACGCCCTCGCCCGCGCGTACGTCGACCTCGCGCACGACGCCGGGCTCGCCGTCGCGCAGAAGAACGCGGCGGAGATCGCGTCCGTCGCGCACGACGACCTCGGCTTCGACCTCGCCGTCACCGAGGAGTGCGCCGTCTTCGACGAGTGCGCCGCGTACACCGACGTCTACGGCCACCACGTGCTCCAGGTCGAGTACCCCGACGCGCTCGCCCGCGCCGGGCTGGCCTTCGACGACGTCTGCGCCCGCGACGACCGCGCCCCGCTCACCGTGCTGCGCGACCGCGACCTCGTCGGCCCGGACGAACCGGGCTACGTCTACGCGTCGTGCTGACCGCGGTGTCGAGGAGTGGCGGCCGGCAGCATCGGCTACAGGCAGCCGACGCGCCGTGGCGGTCGCCCCGGCACTCTGGTGCACTGTCCGGTGTGAGCGCACAGACTCCTGCCGGTGCGGCTCTCCGGGCACTCGTCCCGGAGCTGATGGCGGGGTACGACGACATCGTGTGGCAGCTCGACGACGACGTGTCCGACGCCCTCTGCGTCGTGATGAGCTCGGTCGGAGCGCCGGAGCGTGTCGCGCGCGTGCTCGTCCACCGCGGCGAGGAAGTCTTCGTGCTGCTGTTCGGTTCCCACGCCGGGGTGACGTTCGAGTACGAGCAGGACGAGAAGCCGAATGAGCTTCGTGATCGGCTGGCCACCGCGGTCGCCGCGGTCCGCGGACCCAGCCGCCTCGTCCTGACCTTTGCCGGCTCGACGCAGACGCGGAGCCAGCTCGTGCTCGCCCCCGACTCGCCCGACGAGCGCAGCGACGGCATCTGGATGGAGCGGCAGACCGCCGAGATCCTCTGGCGCGTGCGACGGCGCCGCCTTCGGCGAGAGGTGCACGACTTCCCCAGCCTCTAGCCCGCTCCTCCGTCCGCGCGCCGAGGCCGTGCCGGCGATCGAGCCGTCACCAGCCGTCGGGCGCGAGGAGCTTGCGGATGCGCTTCTCGCTCACCGGGCCGTCGGTGCCGAGCTGCTGCGCGAACAGCGACACGCGCAGCTCCTCGATGAGCCACCGCACCTCGGCCAGGTCGGCCGCGCGGACCGGGTCTGCGGGCCCCTGCGCGGAGGCGGCGCGGGCGCGCTGGTACGCGTCCTCGACGTCGTGCACGCGCCACGCGAGCTCGGCGTCGCGGTGGGGGTTCGACTGCGCCTTCTCCAGCCGGTACGACGCCGCCCGCAGGTAGCGCGTGAGGTGCGGCAGGCGCCGCGGCGGGGTCTGCGAGACGAAGCCGTCGTGGATCAGGCCCGCCGCCTGGTCGCGCAGGTCCGTGAGCGTGTTGAGCAGCGCGAGGCTGTTCGACGCGCGGATCTCCGCGTCGAGGTTCCGCGACGCGGTGAGGGCGGCGACCACGTGCCCGACCACCTGGTGCACGTGCTCCTCCAGGTGCGCCCGGACGAACGTGCGCGCGGCCGCGTAGGCCTCGGCGTCGCGGATCGTCGCGGCGTCCGGCTGCGCGCCGTGGGGCCCGCTGCCTCCGCTCGTCAGCGCGATCACCGCGGCGAGCTGCAGGTCCGCGACGAGCGCGTCCGTGTTCCGGTACGGGCCGGCGGCCAACGTGAGGGACTGCGTCCCGTTCCACCGGCTCGTGATGCGCCCCGTCTGGAGCGCCGTCTCGGCCAGCAGCAGCCGCCGCACGCCCCGCGCGTGCTCGCGCGCCTGAGCGGTCGCGTCGGCCAGCACGCGCAGCGCGACGACCGGCTTCCCCTTCGCGTCCTGCTCCTCGACGACCGCCGGGTACCCCCGCACCACGACCCCACCCCCGAGGTCGGTCGACACCGTCGCCGGGATCGCACCCCCGGGCAGGTCGGGCCACGTCGTCAGGTCCGTGCGTTCGCTCACCAGGCTCGCGGCCGAGCCCGCGGCCGGTGCGCCGTCGGTGCTCGGGCTGGCCGCGCCGTCGCCTCGGGCGGTAGGCCGTCCGCGGCCGCGCGCGGCCTCGACGCCCTTTGCATCGGACGACGCGCCGCCCGCTCGTCCTGCGCCTCGCCCGGGTGAGCCGGACGCCGAGGCGGGGGAGGGGGCGTCGGATGCCAAGGGCGTGGCGGGGCTGGCGGAGGGTAGCCCGAGCACCGACGCCCCCTCCGCCGCCGAACCCGACCCCGAGACCGCCGCGCCCGACCCGGAGACGGAACTCGACGCCGCCTCGCGCAGCGCCGCACCCACCGCTCCCTTGACCGCCGCGCGGACCGCGGCCTGGTTCTGGGCGGCGAGACGGCGCTGGAGAGCGAGGAGGTCCTTCGACTCGTCGAGCACGACGGAGCCACCGCGCCCCCGGGTGTCCTCGACCCGGAACGTCATGCGCAGGTGCGCGGGCAGGCGTGCCTCCTGCTCGGGGCCCCACGCGTCGTCGGGGATGACGACGTCGCGCAGCGCCCGCACGGCGCGCGTGAACGCGACGTGGAACGGCTCGGCCATGTCGCCCGCGCGGGCCATGTCCTCCCAGGCGGGCGTGTGCTCGCGGAGCCAGGCGACGACGTCGCGCGCGACGTCCGGCGCCGGCACGAGCTGGACGCGGACCGGCTTGGGCAGCGAGCGGATCGTCGCGGTGGCGAGCTCGTCGAGGAGTCCGGGCACCATCCAGTCGAACCCGTCGGGGACGACGCGGTTGAGCACGGAGATCGGGACGTGCACGGTCACGCCGTCGGCCTCGGTCCCGGGCTGGAACTGGTAGGTGAGCGGGAGCGTGAGCTCGCCCTGGGGCCAGGTCTCCGGGAACTGCGACGTGTCGACCTGCTCGGCGTCGGGCACGAGCTGTTCGAGCGTGAAGGTGAGCAGGTCGGGGTCGCGGCGCTGCGCCGTCTTCCACCAGCGGTCGAAGTGCGCGGCGGAGACGACGTCGTCGGGCACGCGGTCGTCGTAGAAGTCGAACAGCACGTCGTCGTCGACGACGAGCCCGCGCTGGCGCGAGCGCGCCTCCAGCTCCTCCGCCTCGGCGAGGAGCTTCCGGTTGTCGTGGAAGAACCGGTGGTGCGTCGTCCACTCGCCCTGCACGAGCGCGTGCCGCACGAACATCTCGCGCGCGGCCTCGGGGTCGACCTTCGCGTACAGGACCTTGCGGTCCGCGACGATCGGCACGCCGTACAGCAGCACCTTCTCGGTCGCGATCGCGGCGCCGCGCTTGGTCGACCAGTGCGGCTCGGAGTACGTGCGCCGCGCGAGGTCGCCGGCGAGGTCCTCGGCCCACTCGGGCTGGATGCGGGCGACGTCGCGCGCCCACAGCCGTGACGTCTCGACGAGCTCGCCCGCCATGATCCACGCCGGCGGCTTCTTGCTGAGCGGCGAGCCGGGGAAGATCGCGAACCGCGCGCCGCGCGCGCCGGTGTACTCGTTGCGGGCCTGCTTCTGCGCGCGCCGCAGCGCCTTGGCGCGGGCCTCGCCCTTGAGGTGCGCGACCGACGACGCCTTCACCTCGCCCGTGTCCTGCATCCCGATCTGCGACAGCAGGCCGGACAGCAGCGCCTTGTGGATCGTGTCGCCGTCCCAGGCGCGTTTGTGGGCCTGGGTGTCGGGGGTTGCGTCGGGAGCGGTGGTCGGGTCCGCGGCGGCTGCCCCCGAGGTGCTCGGGCTACCATCCGCGCCGCTCGTTCCTCGCGTCGCTCCCGCCAGGCCCGCCACGCCCTTCGCATCCTCGGGCGCAGCCGCCGCTCGTCCTGGGCCTCGCCGCGGGTCGTCACCGGCCGCGCCGCGTGCGCGCGGCGTGTAGGACATGTCGATGCCGAGGGGCTTGGACATCTCGCGGAGCTGGGCGACGACGTCCTGCCACTCGCGGATGCGCAGGAAGTTGAGGTACTCGGCCTTGCACAGGCGGCGGAAGGCCGACGACGAGAGCTCGTGCTGCTGCTCGCGGACGTACTCCCAGACGTTGAGGTAGGTGAGGAAGTCGGAGTGCGGGTCGGTGAAGCGCGCGTGCGCCTGGTCGGCCTGGGCACGGACCTCGGCGGGGCGCTCGCGCGGGTCCTGGATCGACATGACGGCGGCGATGATCGCGACCTCGCGCGCGACGCCGAGCCTCGAGCCCTCCCAGATCATGCGGGCCAGGCGCGGGTCCATGGGGAGCTGCGCGAGCACGCGGCCGACCTCGGTGAGGCGCGTGACGCCGTCGGACGTAGCGAGGGCGCCGAGCTCGGTGAGGAGCTGGACGCCGTCGCGCACGGCGCGCGTGTCCGGGGGCTCGACGAACGGGAAGCGCGCGACCTCGTCGGGGGTCTCGACGACGCCGACGGAGATCATCTGGAGCAGCACCGACGCGAGGGAGGTGCGCAGGATCTCCGGCTCGGTGAACTCGGGCCGGGAGAGGAAGTCGTCCTCGGAGTAGAGGCGCACCGCGATGCCGTCGGCGACACGGCCGGAGCGGCCGGAGCGCTGGTTCGCGCTCGCCTGCGAGACGGGCTCGATGGGCAGGCGCTGGACCTTCGTCGCCTTGGAGTAGCGCGAGATGCGGGCCGTGCCGGGGTCGACGACGTAGTGGATGCCCGGCACCGTGAGCGACGTCTCGGCGACGTTCGTCGCGAGCACGATGCGCCGCGAGGAGTGCGCCTGGAACACGCGGTGCTGCTCGGCCGACGACAGCCGCGCGTACAGCGGCAGGATCTCGACGCGCTGCGGGTGCTTCGGGTCGGTGACGCGGTCCTTGAGGTGCCCGGTGAGCGCGTCGGCGGCGTCGTGGATCTCGCGCTCGCCGGAGAGGAACACGAGGATGTCGCCCGGTCCCTCGCGCATGAGCTCGTCGCACGCGTCGACGATGCCGGTCACGAGGTCCTTCTCCTCGGCGCCGGAACGACCCTTCGCCTTCCCGGAGCCGGGGTCGACGTCGGGGGACAGCGGCCGGTACCGGATCTCGACCGGGTAGGTGCGGCCGGACACCTCGACGACGGGCGCGGCGTCGGGCAGCGCGTCGACCACGTACTCCGGCGCGCCGCCGAGCTGGGCGAGGTGCGCGGGGGAGAAGTGCTGCGCGAAGCGCGCGGAGTCGATCGTCGCCGACGTGATGATCAGCTTGAGGTCGGGCCGGCGCGGCAGGAGCCGCGCGAGGTAGCCGAGCAGGAAGTCGATGTTGAGGGACCGCTCGTGCGCCTCGTCGACGATGATCGTGTCGTACGCGAGCAGCTCCGGGTCGCGCTGGATCTGCGCGAGCAGGATGCCGTCCGTCATGACCTTGACGAGCGTGTCCTCGCTGGAGGTGTCGGTGAACCGCACCTGGTACCCGACGACGCCGCCCAGCTCCGTGCCGAGCTCCTCCGCGATCCGCTCGGCGACCGTGCGCGCGGCGATGCGGCGAGGCTGCGTGTGCCCGACCTGACCCGTGCGGCCACGGCCCAGCTCGAGCGCGATCTTGGGGAGCTGCGTCGTCTTCCCGGAGCCCGTCTCGCCCGCGACGATGACGACCTGGTGGTCACGGATCGCGGCGGCGATGTCCGCGCGTCGGGCGCTGACCGGGAGCTGCTCGGGGTAGGTGATGGGCGGGACCGTCACGTTCTCGCGCGCCTGCGCGGCCCGGTCGAGCTGCGCGCGGCTCACCTGCCGCGGGCCCGACGCCGCCCGCTCGCCCCGGCCACGACCGCGGCGGTTCCCGCGGCGTCGGCGACCCTCGCGCGGGGTGCCCTCGGCGGCACCCTCCCGCTGGGGAGGGCGCGCGTCAGGCTGGTTCGCTGCGGGCTCGGTACTCACGACGGTCCATTCTCTCAACTCGCCGCAACTTCATTGCTCCCGGTCCTGACCGTCGCCCGCGACCGGCGCCGAGCACGGGATCAGCGACCGTTTTCGTCGAGAAGAGGTCGCCAGCCCCGTGTTCGACGGCGACCGGGGCGGGG
>QAPD01000130.1 GCA_003052455.1 Sphaerisporangium cinnabarinum
CGAGCCCGCCGCCCCGGCACCCGCGGTGACGGAGCCGACCGCCACGACGGAGGCGACCGCGACGGCGACGCCCGAGCCCGCCACCGCGACCCGCGGCCGCCGGGGCCGGAAGGCGTCGGCGCCCGAGTCCCGCGCGGCCGAGTCCCGCGCGACCGAGCCGCAGACGGCCGAGCCGTCGACCCCGGCCGAGCCGCCCACCTCCGCCGAGCTCGTCCTCACGGGCGAGGACGCGGCCGCGGTCGAGGAGATCGAGGCCATCGAGTCCGAGCTCGTCGCCGAGGGCGTCGAGGTCCCCGAGGACGCGTTCGGGCCGGAGGACTTCGTCGAGCTCGACGAGGCCGAGGAGCCCGAGGAGCAGCCCTCGACCGACGACGCCGACGCCGAGTCCGGCCCGCGCCGCCGTCGCCGCCGTGGTGGCCGCGGGCGTCGTGGTCGTCCGGACGGGGCGCGCGACCAGGACCGCGAGCAGGACCGCGACCAGGACGAGGACGACGCCACGCCGTCGGCGCAGGACGACGAGCCGGTCGACACCGGCGCGCCGGCCGACGTCGAGGAGAGCGACCAGGAGCCCGGGGACGCCGAGCAGGGTGACGACGAGGCGGGCGGGAGCCGTCGCCGTCGCCGTCGCCGCCGGGGCAGCAGGAGCGAGGGCGAGGCGACCACGACGCGCTCGCGTCCGCGCGAGCGCAGCCTCGCCGACGAGGTCACCGCGCTCAAGGGCTCCACGCGTCTGGAGGCGAAGCGCCAGCGCCGCCGCGAGGGCCGCGACGCGGGTCGTCGTCGTCAGATCATCACCGAGGCGGAGTTCCTCGCGCGCCGCGAGTCGGTCGAGCGGTCGATGGTCGTGCGCGAGCGCGACGGTCGCACGCAGATCGCCGTGCTCGAGGACGGCGTGCTCGTCGAGCACTACGTCTCGCAGCAGTCGCAGGCGTCGATGGCGGGCAACGTGTACCTGGGCCGCGTCCAGAACGTGCTGCCCAGCATGGAGGCCGCGTTCATCGACGTCGGCAAGGGCCGCAACGCCGTCCTGTACGCGGGCGAGGTGAACTGGGACGCGGCCGGGCTCGAGGGCCAGCCGCGCCGCATCGAGCAGGCGCTCAAGTCGGGCGACTCCGTGCTCGTGCAGGTCACCAAGGACCCGATCGGGCACAAGGGCGCGCGCCTCACGTCGCAGATCACGCTCGCGGGCCGCTACCTCGTGTTCGTCCCCGGCGGCGGCATGACCGGCATCAGCCGCAAGCTCCCGGACACCGAGCGCAACCGCCTGAAGAAGATCCTCAAGGAGGTCGTGCCCGACGGCGCGGGCGTCATCGTGCGCACCGCCGCCGAGGGTGCGAGCGAGGAGGAGCTGCGCGCCGACGTCGAGCGCCTGCGCGGCCAGTGGGAGGCCATCGAGAAGAAGTCGAAGAGCGCGTCGGCCCCCGCCCTGCTCCAGGGCGAGCCCGACCTCGCGATCCGCGTCGTCCGCGACATCTTCAACGACGACTTCAGCTCGCTCGTCGTCGAGGGCGACGGGGCGTGGTCGGAGATCTCGACGTACGTCGAGGAGCTCGCGCCCGACCTGCGCGAGCGCGTCTCGAAGTGGACGGGCACGCAGGACGTCTTCACGGTGCACCGCGTCGACGAGCAGCTCGCCAAGGGCATGGACCGCAAGGTCTGGCTGCCCTCGGGCGGGTCGCTGGTCATCGACCGCACCGAGGCGATGACCGTCGTCGACGTCAACACCGGCAAGTTCACCGGCTCGGGCGGCACGCTCGAGGAGACCGTGACGCGCAACAACCTGGAGGCGGCCGAGGAGATCGTCCGCCAGCTCCGGCTGCGCGACATCGGCGGCATCATCGTCATCGACTTCATCGACATGGTGCTCGAGTCGAACCGCGACCTCGTGCTGCGCCGCCTCGTCGAGTGCCTGGGCCGTGACCGGACCAAGCACCAGGTCGCAGAGGTCACGTCGCTGGGCCTCGTCCAGATGACGCGCAAGCGCGTGGGCCAGGGCCTCGTCGAGGCGTTCAGCGAGACGTGCGAGCACTGCCACGGGCGCGGGTTCATCGTGCACACCGACCCGATCGAGAAGTCGGGCGGCAACCGCGGCAACCACGACCACGGCAACCACGGCAACGGCAACGCCGCGGGCAACGGGGGCGGTGCCGCCGCCGACGAGCCCGCCGAGGGCGGTCGCTCCCGGTCGCGCCGCAAGCGCGGCTCCGGCTCCGGCTCGGGCGCCGCGGCGCCGAAGGACACCGGGATCACCCTCCCGCAGCCGGCCGTCCCGGTCCTGCCGGAGGTCACGTCGGAGGCGCGGGCCGCGGTCAAGGCCACGCTCGCGACGATCGCGGCGGCCGCGGCGCACGCCCACGAGCACGACGGCGCCGAGGCGCCGGCGGACGGCTCGGCGCAGGCCGCACCGGCGGCGGCCGACGACGGCGCGTCGGAACCGGCCGAGAGCTGAGCGGTGCGGCAGGGGCGGGGGTCTGCGAACCCCGCCCCTGCTGCGTCTCCCCGGGCGGTCCTGCTGCCCTCTCTCCCAGGGGGTGCGGGGGCGGAGCGCGCCCTCCGGGGGCCGGTCCCGGGCCGTCTTCGTGCACGTCACCCGCACCTGGCATCATGCGCGCATGGGTTACGACCTCTCGGGCCGCCTCGTCGTCGGCGTCGCCTCGTCCGCACTGTTCGACCTCACCGAGTCCGACCGCGTGTTCCGCACGCAAGGGGAGGCGGCGTACCGCGACTTCCAGGAGCGCCACCGCGACGACGCGCTGGCCCCCGGCGTCGCCTTCGGGTTCGTGCGCCGCCTGCTCGCGCTCAACGACCTCGCGCCCTCCGCCGACGACCCGCTCGTCGAGGTCATCGTCATGTCCCGCAACTCCCCGGAGACCGGCCTGCGCGTCATGCGCTCGGTGCGGCACCACGACCTCGACATCACGCGCGCCGTGTTCCGCCAGGGGCGCAGCCCGCACGAGTTCATCCGTCCCCTGCACGTGGACCTCTTCCTCTCGGCCGACGAGCGCTCCGTGCGCGACGCCGTCGACCTGGGCCTGCCCGCGGGGTACGTGCTCGACCCGACGTTCGCGGACGAGGAGGGCGACGAGCTGCGCATCGCGTTCGACTTCGACGGCGTCCTCGCCGACGACTCCTCGGAGCGTCGCTACCAGGACGGCGGGCTCGCGTCGTTCCGCGAGCACGAGGCGCTCAACGCCGACGTGCCGCTGGGCCGGGGGCCGCTGCGCGAGCTCCTCGTCGGCATCCACCGCGTACAGGTCGTCGAGCGCGAGCGCCACGCGACCGACCCGTCCTACCGGCCGCGCGTGCACGTCTCGCTCGTCACGGCCCGCTCGGCCCCGGCGCACGAGCGCGCGGTCGCGACGCTCTCCTCGTGGGGCGTGACGGTCGACGACGCGTTCTTCCTCGGGGGCGTGGACAAGGGCGGCGTGCTCGAGGTGCTGCGACCGCACATCTTCTTCGACGACCAGCGCGCCGTGGTCGAGGCGGCGCGCCGGGTCGCGCCGTCGGTCCACGTGCCGTACGGCGAGCTGAACCGCGGCGTCCTGCCGACCGACCCGGCGCTCGACGCGCGGCCGACGCGCGCGGCCGACGTCGCGCCGCCCGCGCCCGGTCGCCGCGAGGCGGCCACCCCGCCCGCGCCCGGTGCGTCGGCGGAGCGCGACGCGGACGACGAGCGGCCGGGCCAGAGCGGCACAGCAGCGTGGAGCAGACGAGGCGAGCAGGCCGAGGAGCGGCCCGAGCAGGCCGGTCGCCCGTCGGGCACCGGGACGCGCGAGCTCCCGCTCGTCCGGTCCGTCCCGGGGATCGGCGGGCCCGGGCTCGCCCGGATCGCGGCGGGACCGCCCGCGCACGAGCCCGCGCCGGAGGGGGAGCAGGGGGCGCTGGACACCC
>QAPD01000131.1 GCA_003052455.1 Sphaerisporangium cinnabarinum
GGCGGAGATGGCCGACGTGCTACAACGCCGCCAAGGTCGCGCAGGAGCGGGGGGTCGCTGACGCGTGCGTGCCCGGGACCGTCGTCGCGGCGACCCAGTTCCACGAGCTCGTCGCCGCGACGCTCGGGGCCGCAGCGCGCCGGGGCGTCGTGCCCCTGCTGCGCGCCCCGGTCCAGCCGGTCGCCGCCGCCGAGGCGGGCGCCGCCGTCGCGGCCGCGGCCCTGCGCGACCCGCTCGGTGGCACCACGACCGTCGCGGGTCCCGAGGTGCTCGACCTGCGCGACGCGGCGCGCACCTGGCGCGCCGCGACCGGCTCGCGCGGCGTCCCCGTCCGGGTGCCGCTCCCCGGCGCGCTCGGTCGCGCGCTGCGCGCCGGCGGCCTCACCGACCCGCGCCCCGACGTCCGCGGCACCACCACGTTCCGGGTCTGGCTCGCCGCGCAGCGCGCCGAGCGGGCGGCGGCGCGGTGACCGGCCCGGCCGCGGACGACCTCGCGCGCGCGTTCGAGGCCGAGCGCCCGCGCCTCCTGCGCCTCGCCTACACGACCACCGGCTCCTGGTCCGACGCCGAGGACTGCGTCCAGGACGCGTGGCTGCGGCTGCGCACCCAGGACGCGGGCGCGATCCGCAACCTCGCGGCCTGGCTCACGACGACGGTCGGACGGCTCGCGCTCGACGTGCTCGGGAGCGCGCGGGCACGCCGCGAGCGGTACGTCGGGACGTGGCTCCCGGAGCCGGTCGTGACGACCCCGGGCGCCGCCTCGCCGGTCGCCGCGAGCGCCGTCGACGCGGCGGACCCGGCCGACCGCGTGACGCTCGACGAGGAGGTGAGCATGGCCCTGCTCGTCGTGCTCGAGCGCCTCTCCCCCGCGCAGCGCGTCGCGTTCGTGCTCCACGACGTGTTCGGGCTGCCCTTCGACGAGGTGGGCGACGTCGTCGGGCGCTCGCCCGCCGCCGTCCGCCAGCTCGCGGCGCGCGCCCGCAAGGACGTGGAGGCGGGGCGGCCGCGCGGGACCGCGACGCGCGCCGAGCAGGCCCGCGCCGTCGAGGCGTTCGTCGCGGCCTGCTCCGACGCCGACCTGCCCGCCCTGCTCGCGGTGCTCGACCCCGACGTCGTGCTGCGGGGCGACGGCGGCGGCAAGGTCCGCGCGCTGCGGCACACCGTGCGCGGTGCGGCGACGGCGGGTCCCGTGCTGCTCAGCTACCTGCGCACGCCGCCCGAGGCGATGCGCCTGGTCGACGTCAACGGCGCGCCCGGGCTGCTCCTGCGCGACGGTTCCGGGGTGCTCACGGTGATCGCGTTCACCGTGGACGAGGGGCGCGTGGCCGCGATCGACGTGGTGCGCAACCCCGACAAGCTGGGGACGGTGCCCACGGGCCTCCTCGACACAGACCCCGCGTGACCAGGGCTCAGGGGCGGTAGCCGTCCGCGGGCCAGGTGCCGTAGCCGTCCAGGTGCTCGTCGGCGTCGCGCACGTAGTCGTCGACCGGGGCCATGCGCTCGGCCATCTCGAAGTGCCAGTCCACGAGCTCGCCGAGCGGGACGGGCGTGCGCGACGACCGGGCGACGTCGCGCCCCTCCTCCGACCACAGGGGCGGGTAGACGCTCAGCCCTTCGTCGAGGCGCACGGTGCCGATCTCGTCGTACCAGCCGGGCCAGCGCACGGGCGCGTAGAACTCGGCGGTCCCCCCGCTCACGGACCACTCGAGGAACGCGGCCTGGCCGAACCCGAGGTCGAGCCAGGAGAGCGAGCCGGGCGCGAAGTAGTGGACGTTGCCGAGCGGGCCGGGGAGCCCACCGCCGTTGATCGCGAACGTGCCGCCGAGCACGTCGTACGCGACGACGAGGACGGACGGCGCGACGCTGTCCTCGCCCGGCTCCCCGAGGCCGTTGACGGTCGCGAGGTCCGGCAGCCCGGCCCCGCCCCCGCCGATGATCCGGAGCCAGCCGCCGTCGACGAGGACCCCGCCCGTGTGCAGGGCGAGCGCGCCGAGGGTCGAGCGGACGGTGACCTGGAGCCGGTAGAGGACCTCGAGCGACCAGGCGGGAGCAGGCACGACCTCGACGCCGCCGCGACCCAGCATGCGCGAGAGCGTCGGCCACGCCGGGTCGTCGACCGCAGCGAGCTCCGCAGCCGTCCGCACTGTCATGGCCGGATCATGCCAGATGTTGCCGGTCCGCAGGAGTCCTGGTAAAAGCGCGGGGCCCCTGCGCGCCCGGCTCGTCCGGCGATGCGCCGAAAAGACCGGTTCCCCGCCGTGACCGGCCCCGGGTCGGGTCGTGCCTGTTCCCGGCACGGTGAAGACGCCGGGCGGACCGTGGGGAGGACGTCGGCGCGCCACCCCGCGCCGTCGCGGCGGCCGGTACGGTCGCGGCCGTGGACGACGACGGCACGCCCTCCCCCGAGCGCGCCACCGACCCCGGCGCGCGGACGGCCCCACCACGAGCGCGGCGACGGCGCGGCCCCCTCGTCGCGGTGGCCGCCGCGGGCGTGGGCGGCGTCCTCGCGGTGGTGGCCGCCGTCGTCGGGCCGGCGGCGCT
>QAPD01000132.1 GCA_003052455.1 Sphaerisporangium cinnabarinum
GCGTGTGCGCGCCGGGCGCGCCCTGCGCGGGGCGCGCATACGGGTTGGCCGGCGCCGCGGCGGGCGTCTGCCCCGCGGGCGCCGCGCCGTGGCTGGTCGGGGCGGGCTGCGGCGTCGTGAGGTGCTGGACGGGGTGCGGCGGGAGCGGCTGCGTCGGGTGGCCGGTCGGGTGCGCCGACGGCTGGACCGGTGCCTGCTCGCCCGAGGTCGCGGCCGGCAGCGGCTGCGTGGCGTCGGGCGTCGGGGTGGGGGTGGGCTCGGTGCCCGGGGTGTTCGTCATGGTGGGCCTCCTTCTTCTGCCCACTACTTCACACCGCCGCGCTTGAACGACGCTTGAACGAACCTGGGAGTCCGCTGCGAGTTTTTTCTCGCCCCTCAGCCGCCCGAGGACAGCACCGCGCGCACGGCCGCCCGGACGTCGTCCGCGAGGCGCAGGCCCTCGCGACGACGGTCCGCGCGCCCGACACGCACCTCCAGGACCTGCACGCCGTGGCTCGGGGCCGCGAGGGCGTGGCGCAGCGAGGGGACGTCCTGGACGAGCTGGTGGTCCACCCCGTACCCCGCGCACAGCGGCGCGAGGTGCGCGCCGTGCGGCGTCGCGAAGACACGCTCGAACGTGCGGCGCGCGCCCGCGGACGACTCGCCCAGCGCCCCGGGCTCGAGCCCCGAGAAGATCGCGCCGCCGTCGTCGTTCACGACGACGAGCTGCAGGTCGGCGTGCGGCTCGTCCGGTCCGCGCAGCAGCCCGCCGACGTCGTGGAGAAAGGTGAGGTCGCCGAGCAGCGCGAGCGTGCGCCGGTGGCCCCGGCCCGTCGCGAGGGCCGCGCCGAGCGCCGTCGACACGGTGCCGTCGATGCCCGCGAGCCCGCGGTTGGCGAGCACGCGCGGGCCGGGCCCGTCGAGGCCGAGCACGAGGCCCAGGTCGCGGACCGGGCTCGACGATCCCACGACGAGCAGGTCGTCCGGGCCGCCCGCCGCGGCGACCGCGCGTGCGACGCTCGGGCCGTCCGTCCGGGTCCCGTCGGTCGCCGCCGCGACGACGTCCGCCGCCGCGGCCGACGCCGCCCGCCACCGCTCGGCCCAGCCCGTGGCGGGCGCGGGGTCGAGCCAGCCCGCGGGCACGACGGGGAGCACGGTCGAGGCGTTGCGTGCGGCGTCGGGCCAGGGGCGCGAGCCCGGCGCCACGACGGTCACCGCGACGTCACCTCGGCCGAGCAGGCGCTGCACCGGCCGCGAGAGCGTGGGCCGCCCCAGCACGACGACGTGCTCCACGTCGTCCACGAGAGCGTCGGCCCCGAGCACGAGCGGGTGGGCGACGACGAGGCGCGGGCCGCCCGCCGCCCCGGACGACGGCTCGGCGAGCAGCGGCCAGCCGCGCGCCTCGGCGAGGTCGCGCGCGACGGGGCCCGCGCCGTCGCCCGCGACGACGACCGTCCGCTCGCCGGGGGCCGGCATCGCGACGGGCGCGACGGGCGTGCCGAGCGGCTCCGTGACGTCGCCCGGCGCGACGGCGGTCGGCACCGCCGCGGGGGGGGCCGGCACCACGACGACCGGGCGGACG
>QAPD01000133.1 GCA_003052455.1 Sphaerisporangium cinnabarinum
CCGCCGCCGATGCGTCCGCTCGACGCGAGCGGGCGCGGCGCGGCGGGGCCTCGCTCGTCGACCCTGTCGCCCGTGGCCGGACCGGGCGGGCCGGCGCGTCCCGGAGCGGCCGGCCCGATCGCGCCTGTGCCGGGGCCTGCGGGCGCGCGCGCCGGTGGCGTCGGTCCGGGTGCGGCCCCCGCGCGGTCCGTCGGCCTCCAGCCCGTCCTCGCCGGGGCGGGGGCCGGGCTGCTCGCCGTGGCCGCCGTCGTCTTCGTGTTCTTCACGTTCGCCGACGACCTGGCCCTGCGCGCCCTCGTCACCGGGGTGGTCACCGCGCTCACCGTCGGGGCCGCAATGCTCCTGCGGTCGCGCGGCCTGCGGTCGTCCGCGGAGGCCGTCGCGGCGCTGGCCGTCGTGCTCGCCCTGGTCGACGTCGAGCTCGCGCTCAGCGCGTGGGCGCTCGACCCGGTGGGTGCCTCAGCGGCGCGCGCGACGCTGCTCGCCGTCGTGCTCGTCGGTCTCGGCGTCGTGGGCGAGCGGGCGCGCGTCCGGGCCTGGGTGACGGGCGCCGTCGTGCTCGGTCCTCTCGTGCCGCTGGTCGCGGCGCCGGCAGCGCAGGCGTCGTGGGGCTGGGCGGTCGCGCTCCTCGTGACGGCGTGCCTGACGGCGGTCGCCGGCCCGGTCACCGCGGCGGCGGGCGCGCGCGTGGGCGGTCGCCTCGGCGCGGAGCGCGGGTTCCTGGGTGTCGTGCGCACGGTCGCCGTGCTCCTCGCGGTCCTCGTCGGCCTCACCGTCCCCGCGCCGCCGGAGCTGCCCGGGGGCGCGGGTGCGGCGCTCGTCGCGCTCGGGGCGGCGCTCGTCGCGACGCTGCTCCGGGTCACGACGGGTGAGCGGCGCTGGTACGCGGTCGGCGGCGCCGCGGCGGTGCTCGCCGGAGCGCTGCTCGGCACGGGCGTCGGCGTCGGCTTCGTGGGCCTCGCGCCCGCGCTCGGCGCGCTCGCGTGGGTCGTCGTGCTGGTGCTCACCGGCCGCAGCCTGTCGGCGGGGGTGCTCCGGGCACCCGTCCCCGCGGTCGGACGCTCGGACGCGCTCCTCGGGGGCGCCGTCGTCGTGCTCGTCATGGCGGGACCGGCCCTCGCGCTCGCCGGCCTGCGGGCCGCCGAGGTGCTCGTGACCCTGACCGCGGGGACGAGCACCGCGCTCGACGACGCACCGCTGGGCGTCGGCATCCTGTCCGCCGGGCTGGCGGGCGAGGGCACGGCGCGCGGGACCGTCGGCGCCACGCTCCTCGACGGCACGCTCGTCGGGCTCCTCTCCGTGCTCGTCGTCCTGCTCGTCGCGGCCCGCCTCCTGCTGCGCACGCCGCGGACCGCGCCGCCACTCCTCGGTGGGGCGCCGCGGCTCGGGACGGCACCCCTCGTCGTGACCGGGCGCGCGCTCGCCCCGTGGGCGGCGCTCGCGCTCGTCCTCACCCTCGTGCTCGACCCCCGGCTCGCGGGCGTCACGTCGCTCGTCCTGCTCGCGCTGCTCGCCGCGGCGCTGCTCGTCGCGACGGCGCGGCCGGCCCCGGTCGCCGCGCCCGCCGGAGCCGATCGCTCGGCGGCGGCCGC
>QAPD01000134.1 GCA_003052455.1 Sphaerisporangium cinnabarinum
GCCTGGGCCGCAACTGTTCGATCTTCGAGACCGCCCGCGTGTGGGCCTACCGCGAGGTGCGCCACCACTGGGGCGACCCCGAAAGGCTGCGCCTGGCGATCGTCGAGCGCGTGCACGAGCTCAACGCCGGATTCTCCGAACCGCTCCCGCACCGGGAGGCCCTGGACATCGCCCACAGCATCCACCGCTGGATCACCACCTGCTCACGCATGTGGGCCGACGGCCCCGCCGTCTACGAAGCCACCTTCTCCACGATCCAGGCCGCACGAGGCCGCAAGGGCGGCACTAAGAGCGGCGAAACACGGACGCAGGAGCGTCAGGAGCGCGCCCGTTTGATCCTGGAGGAGAACGCATGAGCACCGGCCCCACACGCGCCAAGCGCAAGCAGTCCGCCCGCGAACTAGCCGAGCGATTCGGAGTCTCGCCGCGCACCATCCGCCGCACCGTCGCCCAGGAGCGCGCGGACTACTTGGCGGACGCCGCCGCGCGCCATGAACGCATCCGCGCCCTGCGCGCGGAAGGGCTCTCCATGCGCGCCATTGCCGCCAAGGAGGGCGTCACCGTCGGAACGGTGCACTACGCGATCCACAAGGACGATTGAGAAGAGGGCTGGACATGGCGCTTCGGAAGAAATCTCGGGCAGCTCTTGAAGCCCAGTTGAGGGAGATCGAAGACAGACTGAGCCGTCATCCGCTTGCCTCAACCCGAGTCAGGGAGGCGCACGCACTCATCGACGCTCATCCAGGGGAAGACCCAGGACGTACCTCCCGCAAGTTGGCCGAGAAGGGCCTGCCCGCGCTCGATGAGCTTGGCGCTCTCCAGCTCAAGAGTTCGATCTCGTGGTGGCGGCTGAACAGGTCGAAGAGGAAGGTCACGAAGAAGTTGGCCAGCTTGTAAAGAACCCGCAAGCAACCCAACGCGTCAAAACGGACGCCTCCAACGACTTCTGGCCCCCTGCGCCTGCACCCCCAGCACAGTGCAACGCATCCCGGCCTGACCAGGCCGCAAGCCACTTAGCACGGTTAAGTATCTAGCTTGCTCCGGCTACGCCGGTCCGCACCCTCCTGCGCCCCTGCACGCCCTCCTGCTGCCTTCCGCCACCTCCTTCCCCCGTTCCCCCGCTTCACCGCCCCCCCAGCCCCCCCCCCCACCCCGCCACAGCCCCCCCACCACCCCCCTCCCCCACCCGCCCCCCCCCACCCACCCCATCCCCCCCACCACCCCCCCCCCCCAGCCACCCCTTCCCCCTC
>QAPD01000014.1 GCA_003052455.1 Sphaerisporangium cinnabarinum
GGCGCCCGCCTCGGCGGCGGCGACCGGCTGGACCGGGGCGCGCAGCAGGGGCACGACGCCCCGGCGCGCTGCGGCCCCGAGCGTCGCGGCGACGAGCTCGTGGAACTGGGTCGCCGCGACGACGGTCCAGGGCACGCCCGCGTCAGCGACCTCCCGCTCCTGCGCGACCTTGGCGGCGTAGTAGGCCATCGGCACATCGTGGCACCCCACCACCGACACGAGCACGTGGTGCTGCACGCCCGCGGCGCGCTCGGCGGCGAGCAGGCGCCGCGTCCCGTCGACGACCGCCGCGCGCACGTGCCGCAGCGACGTCGCGGTGCTGCTCGCGTCGACCACGACGTCGACGCCGTCGAGCGCCGCGGCGAGGCCCGCGCCCGTCGTCAGGTCGACGGGGTGCTCCCGCACGTGCCTGCTCAGCGCCCGCACCTCGTGGCCGCGCGCGGCCAGCTCCGCCACGACGTGCCGACCGACGGTCCCTGTCCCACCCACCACGGCGATCCTCATACCCGGACGACGACGCAGCCCTCTGCGATGTGACATCGCGGCGCGGGCGTGAGGCACGCGGCAGAGTTGTATACAAGTGCGCAGAGGCTGTGGCACGATGGCCGGGTGACGACGACGCCCGAGCTGCGCACCGCCGTCGGGCAGGCCATGACGGTGCCCGGCGACGCGGGCCTCGCGCGCCGCCAGTCCGGCGCCCGCGCGGTCTACGACCTGCTGCGCGGCCGCATCATCGACGGCTCCCTCCCGCCCGACGCGCGGCTCACCGAGCCCGTGCTCTCCGCCGAGCTCGGCGTCTCGCGGACCCCGGTGCGCGAGGCGCTGCGGCTGCTCCAGGCCGAGGCGCTCGTCGTCGAGCTGCCTACCGGGGGAGTGCGCGTCGCGCCGCTCGACCTCGCCGACGCGCGGCGCGTCTACGACGTGCGCGCCCGCCTCGAGGGCCTCCTCGCCCGGGACGCGTGCGAGCGCGCCACGCCCGACGACGTCGCGCGCCTCGCGCGCCTCGTGACCCTCATGGACGCGGTCCGCGACCACGAGGACGAGGTGCTGCGGATCGGCGCCCAGTTCCACGGCGAGATCGAGACGCTCGCAGACAACCGCTGGGGCTCCGCGCTCCTGCGCCAGATCCGCGGCCACGTCGACCGGTACCGCGCGCTCGCCGCGCGCCGCCGCGTCGGCACCACCGACCACGTCGACGAGCACCGCGCCGTCGCCGACGCGATCGCGAGCCGCGACGCCGCCGCCGCCGAGGCGGCGATGCGCGCCCACATCGAGCGCAGCGCCGCCCTCGCCGAGCAGTCGCTGCGCGGCGCGGGGTCGACGACCGACGACCTCCCCTGACCACCGCCCACCGCACGACGGAGACACCGATGCCGTACACCCACCACCTGCGCGTCTACCCCAGCGCGGAGCCGCTCGACCGCACCGACCAGCTCGCGTGGAAGCTCGCCGAGCTCGCGACCGACCCGGTCGAGGTCACGCCCGAGGTCGTCGACATGGTCGTCAACCGGGTCATCGACAACGCGGCCGTCGCCGCGGCCAGCCTCACGCGCGGCCCGGCCGTCGCGGCGCGCGGCCAGGCGCTCGCGCACCCGTACACGCCGGGCGCGACGGTGTTCGGCTGCGAGCTCACCACCCGCACGAGCCCCGAGTGGGCGGCCTGGGCGAACGGCGTCGCGGTGCGCGAGCTCGACTTCCACGACACGTTCCTCGCCGCCGAGTACTCCCACCCGGGCGACAACATCCCGCCGATCCTCGCCGTCGCGCAGCACGCCGGGTCCGACGGCGCCGCCGTCGTCCGTGCGATCGCGACCGGGTACGAGGTCCAGGTCGACCTCGTGCGCGCGATCAGCCTGCACCGGCACAAGATCGACCACGTCGCGCACCTCGGGCCGTCGGCCGCCGCGGGCATCGGGACGCTGCTCGGCCTCGACACCGAGACGGTGTTCCAGGCGATCGGCCAGGCCCTGCACACGACGACGGCCACGCGCCAGTCCCGCAAGGGCCAGATCTCCACGTGGAAGGCGCACGCCCCGGCGTTCGCGGGCAAGGTCGCGGTCGAGGCCGTCGACCGGGCGATGCGCGGCCAGACGTCGCCCGAGCCGATCTACGAGGGCGAGGACGGCGTCGTCGCGTGGCTGCTCGACGGCCCGGACGCGGCGTACGACGTCGTGCTCCCGGCCCCGGGCGAGCCGAAGACCGCGATCCTCGACACGTACACCAAGGAGCACTCCGCGGAGTACCAGTCGCAGGCGCTCATCGACCTCGCGCGGGCCCTGCACGACGAGCACCCGTGGCTCGCCGACCCCGAGAACGTCGCGTCGATCGTCATCCACACGAGCCACCACACCCACTACGTCATCGGCTCCGGCGCGAACGACCCGCAGAAGTACGACCCGACGGCGTCGCGCGAGACGCTCGACCACTCGATCCCCTACATCTTCGCGGTCGCGCTGCAGGACGGCGGCTGGCACCACGTCGACTCGTACGCCCCGGAGCGCGCGGGCCGCCCCGACACCGTCGCGCTGTGGGCCAAGGTCACGACGGCGGAGGACCCCGAGTGGACGCGCCGCTACCACTCGACCGACCCGGCCGAGAAGGCGTTCGGCGGGCGCGTGGAGATCGAGCTGGCCGACGGCGGCCGCCTCGTCCGCGAGATCGCCGTCGCCGACGCGCACCCGCTCGGGGCGCGGCCGTTCGGCCGCGAGCAGTACGTGAAGAAGTTCCGCACGCTCGCCGCGGGCGTCCTCGAGGACGCCGAGATCGAGCGTTTCCTCGACCTCGCGCAGCGGCTCCCGGAGCTCACGCCCGCGGAGGTGCGCGAGCTGACGATCGTCGGGCGGCCCGGACTCCTCGACTCCGTCCCCACCCCGACCGGCCTGTTCGAGCTGGGGCGCGACGACGCCGGCGAGGCGCCCGCCGCGTTCGAGGGCGAGGGCTTCACCATGCACGAGGCGGACGCGACGACCGAGGGAGAGGCCCGCTGATGCTCTACAGCCAGGTGACGCCGTCGGACAAGCGGCGCGCGTTCCGCGCGGCGCTCGACGCCGCGGCGACCACGGGGGAGCCGCTGCGGCTCCCCGGCGCGTTCAACCCGCTGTCCGCGCGCCTGGTCCAGGACAAGGGCTTCGAGGGCGTGTACGTGTCGGGGGCCGTGCTGTCGGCCGACCTCGGCCTGCCCGACATCGGCCTCACGACCCTCACGGAGGTCGCGGGGCGCTCGCAGCAGATCGCGCGCGTCACCGACCTGCCCGCGCTCGTCGACGCCGACACCGGCTTCGGCGAGCCGATGAACGTCGCGCGCACCGTCCAGGCGCTCGAGGACGCGGGCGTCGCGGGCGCGCACGTCGAGGACCAGGTCAACCCCAAGCGGTGCGGCCACCTCGACGGCAAGGAGGTCGTCGGGCTCGACGAGGCGGCGAAGCGCGTGCGTGCGGCCGCCGACGCGCGTCGCGACCCCGGCTTCCTGATCATGGCGCGCACCGACGTCCGCGGCACGATCCCCGGCGACGCCGGGCTGCGTGCCGCGATCGACCGCGCCAAGGCGCTCGTCGACGCCGGGGCCGACGCGATCTTCCCCGAGGCCATGAAGGACCTGTCGGAGTTCGAGGCCGTCGCGTCGGCCGTGGACGTGCCCGTGCTCGCCAACATGACCGAGTTCGGCAAGTCCGAGCTCTTCACGCGCCGCCAGCTCGGCGACGCGGGCGTGCGGCTGATCATCTACCCCGTCACGCTCCTGCGGGTCGCGATGGGGGCCGCCGAGCGCGCGCTCGACGAGATCGCCGCGACCGGCACCCAGGCGGGGCAGGTCGAGGGCATGCAGACGCGCGCGCGCCTCTACGAGCTGCTCGACTACGCCGCCTACAACACCTTCGACGAGGGCATCTTCACCTACCGGCCCTGACGACCGGCCGGTGCCGCGCGCCCGTGGGGCCGCGGCGCCGGCATCTCCCCGCGACCCGTGCTGCACGAAGGAGTGACCGCATGACCACCACCGCACCGACCACCGACGCGCCCGAGATCCGCAAGGGCCTCGCGGGCGTCGTCGTCGACGTCACCGCGATCTCGAAGGTCAACCCCGAGACGAACTCGCTCCTGTACCGCGGCTACCCGGTCCAGGACCTCGCCGCGCGCCGCAGCTTCGAGGAGGTCGCGTACCTCCTGTGGCACGGCGAGCTGCCCACGCCGGAGCAGCTCGCCGAGCAGACCGCCGTCGAGCGGGCGCACCGCGCGCTGCCCGGCCACGTGCGCAACGCCATCCTCGAGCTGCCGACGACGTGCCACCCCATGGACGTCGTCCGCACCGCCGTCTCCCAGCTCGGCGCGCACGACCCCGACGCCGAGGACTCCTCGCCCGAGGCCGAGCAGGCCAAGGCGGTCCGCCTGTGGGCCGTGCTGCCCGCCGCCGTCGCGCTCGACCAGCGCCGTCGCCGGGGCCTCCAGCTCGTCGAGCCGCGCGACGACCTCTCCTACGCCGAGAACTTCCTGTGGATGACGTTCGGCGAGGAGCCCGAGCCCGCCGTCGTGCGCGCGTTCGAGGTGTCGATGGTGCTGTACGCCGAGCACTCGTTCAACGCGTCCACGTTCACGGCGCGGGTCATCACGTCCACACTGTCCGACCTGCACTCCGCCGTGACGGGCGCCGTCGGCGCGCTCAAGGGCCCGCTGCACGGCGGCGCGAACGAGGCCGTCATGGCGGCGTTCGCCGAGATCGGCACCGCCGACCGCGCCGCCGCGTGGCTCGACGACGCGCTCGCCCACAAGCGCAAGATCATGGGCTTCGGGCACCGCGTCTACAAGCACGGCGACTCGCGCGTCCCCACCATGCGCGCGACGCTCGACGACCTCGTCGAGCACTACGGCCGCCCGGACCTCCTCGAGCTCTACACCGCGCTCGAGACCGCGATGACCGAGCGCAAGAACATCCTGCCGAACCTCGACTACCCGGCCGGCCCGGCGTACCACCTCATGGGCTTCGACACCCCGATGTTCACGCCGCTGTTCGTCGCGTCGCGCGTCGTCGGCTGGACCGCGCACGTCATGGAGCAGCGCGCCGCCAACGCCCTCATCCGCCCGCTCAGCCAGTACGTCGGCTCGCCCGAGCGCGCCCTCCCCTGACCCTCACCCTCCCCCCGCCCCTGCGCCGAACAGGTGGTCTGGGCGCGTCCCGTCGGCCGGACGCGCCGAGACCACCTGCTCGAACCGCCGGGACCGCCTGGTCGGCCGACGGAGGGCGTCAGTGGACGAACGACTCCAGCTCGGGGCGATCGGGCGGGCCGTCGCGGTGGATCAGTGCCTTGACGTCCTCCATGCGGTCCCAGACGTTGACGGCCATGCCGGCCTCGACGCGGCCGTCCTTGAGCCAGAACGCGGCGAGCTCGCGGTCGGGGACGGAGCCGGAGAGCACGACCTCGTCGTAGGCGTCGGGCCCGGCGACGAAGCCGAGGTACTCCATGCCGACGTCGTACTGGTCGGAGAAGAAGTAGGGCAGCTCGGGGTAGGGGTCGGTCGCACCGAGCATCGCGCGGGCGGCGTGCGGGCCCTGGTGGAGCGCGGTCGCCCAGTGCTCGACGCGCAGCGACCGCCCGTAGCGCGCCGAGGGCACGCTCGCGATGTCACCCGCGACGAAGACGTCGGGGTCGGTGGTCTGGAGCGTCGCGGACGCGACGACGCCGCCCGTCGCGGAGTCGAGGGCGAGCCCGGCGTCCCGCGCGAGCCCGACGTTCGGGACCGCGCCCACGGCGACGAGCACGAGGTCGGCGTCGACGTGGGTGCCGTCGGCGAGGTCCACCCCCGTCGCCCGACGACCGTCGCCGGAGATGCCCGTGACCTGGGCGCGGCGGTGGAGGTGCACCCCGTGGTCGGTGTGGACCTGCCCGTACAGCTCGCCCATCTCGGGCCCCAGCACGCGCTCGAGCGGGTGGGCGCCGAGCCCCATCACGGTGACGTCGAGCCCGAGCGTGCGGGCGGACGCCGCGACCTCCAGCCCGATCCAGCCGTCGCCGACGACGGCGAGCCGCCCGACGCCGTCGTCCCGGGCCGCCCGCAGCGCGCCGGACAGGGCGTCGCTGTCGTCGAGCGTGCGGAGCTCGTGGACGCCGCCCAGGTCGCCGCCGGGCAGGGGAATCCGGCGGGGGTCCGAGCCGGTCGCGAGCAGCAGCTTCTCGTACGGCAGCGTGCGGCCGTCGTCGAGCGTCACGCCCCGCCCGGCGAGGTCGAGGGCCGTCGCCGTGGTCCCGGTGAGGAACTCGACGTCGTGCGCGGCGTACCAGTCCGCCGCGAGCGGGAACACGGCGTCACGCTCGGCCTCGCCGCGCAGGTAGTCCTTGGACAGCGGCGGGCGCTCGTACGGGCGGTGCGGCTCGCGCGCGACGACGGTGATCCCGCCGTCGTAGCCCTCCGCGCGCAGCGTCTCGACCGCCTTCGCCGCGGCGAGCCCTCCTCCGACGACGACGTGACGTCCAGCGCTCATGGCGACCTCCGCGGTGGTTCGGGACTGCGGACGGCCTCAGTCTCGCGCGAACCGGGGCGCGCCGCCGGGGGAGCGGCGGTGGGAGAACGACGAGAGGCCCGGGATCCTCGCGGATCCCGGGCCTCTCGGCTGGTCGGGGTGACAGGATTTGAACCTGCGACCTCTTCGTCCCGAACGAAGCGCGCTACCAAGCTGCGCCACACCCCGGTTGCTCGTCCACGTGACGGTCCGACGGGAAGTTTCCCCGTCTTCCCCGCGGGAAGCCTGCCCAGAATAGCCGACGAAGTGCCGTGCCACGAAACCCGATCCCTGTCACCCTGACGACACCCCCCACCCCGCTCCCGCCGAGCACGGGATCAGCGACCGAAAACCCGGGATCATGGTCGCCGACCCCGTGCTCGGCGGAGGGGTGGGGCGTCGTCGTCAGCGCGACGTCAGGGTGAGCAGCGTCGCCTCGGGGCGGCACGCGAACCGGATCGGCGCGAACGGGGACGTGCCTGCGCCGGCGGAGACGTGCAGCCACGTCGAGTCCTCGCCGCCCGCGGCGTCGGGGCGGGGGCCCGGCCAGCCGTGCAGGCCCTTGGCCCGCTTGCGGTCGATGTCGCAGTTGGTCACGAGCGCGCCGAACCCGGGGACGCAGAGCTGCCCCCCGTGGGTGTGGCCGGCGAGCACGAGCTCCGCGCCGTCGTCGTGCATCTGGTCCAGCACCCGCCGGTACGGCGCGTGCGTGACCCCGAGCCGGAGCACGCCGCCCTCCGGCGGAGCGGCCGGAGCCTGCGACGCGGGCGCGGGGAAGACGTCGCGGTCGAGGTGCGGGTCGTCGACGCCCACGAGCTCGAGGCGGACGCCGCCGACGTCGAGGACGTCACGACGGTTCGTGAGGTCGACCCACCCGGCGTCGCGCATCGCGCCGGCCATCTCGGCTGCGGGCAGGAGGCGGGCCTGCGACGCGAACGGCAGCCGCGCGTCGGGCAGGAGGTAGCGCGCCGGGTTCTTCGGGACGGGGGCGAAGTAGTCGTTCGAGCCCAGGACGAACGCGCCGGGCACCGCCAGGAGCGGGGCGAGGGCGTCGAGCAGCGGCTCGAGCGCGTCGACGTGCGCGAGGTTGTCCCCGGTGTCGACGACGAGGTCGGGCTCGAGCTCGGCGAGCGAGCGCACCCACTCGATCTTGCGCCGCTGGGTCGGGACGAGGTGCAGGTCGGAGACGTGCAGCACCCGCAGGTCGCGCGAGCCGGGCGGCAGGACGGGGACGGTCGCCTCACGGAGCGTGAAGAGCTTCGTCTCCACGTGCGCGTACGCGACGCCCGCCACACCGACGGCGGCCAGCGCGCCCAGCCCACGCAGGGCCCGGCGCGCCCCGTCGGCGCTCAGCCGTTCCCCCCGCCGCCGAGGCTCTCCAGCCACGCGCCGAGGTCGCTCTCGCGGCCCGCGCCGTTGCTGCGGTCCCCGCGGTCGCCCCGGCCGCCGTCGGCCTCGTTGTCCGGCTGCTCGTCGGGCTGGTCGCCGCCCGGCTGGTCGCCGCCGGGCTGCTGACCGCCCTGGTCACCGCCGCCCTCGGGCGTCGAGGGGGAGGGGGTGCGCGGCGGGGGTGTCGGGGCGTTGACACGGCCCCAGTCCGGCTCGGCGAACCCGGGTGCCGGCTGGCCGGCGAGGATCTGGTTCATGTAGTCGCGCCAGGTCGGGGCGGCGAGGCTCGACCCGTACCAGTAGGGACGCGTCTTGCCGTTGATGGTGAAGCGGCCGTTCATCTCGACGTCGTTCTCGGCGTTGCCGATCCACACGGCCGTGGCGACCTGGGGCGTGTAGCCGATGAACCACGTGTGCTTGTTGAGGTTCGCGGTACCGGTCTTGCCCGCGGCCGGCCGGCCGTCGGCGAGCGCGTTGCCGCGGCCGGAACCCTGGGTGAGCACCTGCTGGAGGGCGTACGTGACCGTGTTGGCGATCGTCGGGTCGATGGCCCCGGGCTGGCAGTTCGCCGACGGGACGGGCAGCTCCTCGCCGTCGCCCGCGACCACCTTCGTGATGGCGATCGGCTGGCAGTAGGTGCCGCCCGCGGCGAACGTCGCGTACGCGGCGGCCATGTGCATCGGCGACGAGTTCTGGGTGCCGAGGATCATCGACGGCACGATCTCGATGTCGGTCTTGTCCTTCGACGACGGCGTGAAACCGGCCGCCTTCGCGGTGTCCGCGACGCCGCAGAGGTCGAGCTGGGAGGCGATCGTCGTGTAGGCCGTGTTGACCGAGTTGTACGTCGCCTTGAGCACCGTCATCGAGCCGCTGCCCGGGCCGTCGGAGTTCGCGGGCGTCCACGGGTCGTTGCCGAGGCGCTTGCAGCTCGCGCGGAAGTCCCGGCTGCCGATCCAGGTGCGCTTGTTCGCGTTGACCGTGTCGTAGAGCGAGTGCCCCTCCTTGAGCCACTCGGCGAGGACGAACGGCTTCCAGGTGGAGCCGGGCGAGAACCCGCGCGAGCCGCCGTGCGCCTCGTCGGTGCTGTAGTTCACGGCCGTCGTGTTGGGGGCGGGGTCCTGCGTGTTGTCGAACGCGCGGTTCTGCGCCATCGCGAGGATCTTGCCGGTCCCCGGCTCGATCGACACGATCGCGTCCTCGATCTGGCTCGGGTCGTCCGCCGGGACCGCAGCCGCCGCGTGCTGCTCCGCGGCCGCCTGCATGTTCGGGTCGAGCGTCGTGTAGATGTCGAGCCCGCCGCGGTACAGCAGCGCCTCGCGCTCGGCCTTCGTCTCGCCGAACACCGGGTCCGACATGATGACCTTCGTGACGTAGTCGCAGAAGAACGCGGAGCCGCCCGACGCCTGGCAGCCCGCCTCGAGCGGCTGGATGTTCTGGAGCGTCTCGGCGATGGGGGTGGCCAAGCCCTTGTCGTACTCCTCCTTGGTGATGTACCCCTGCTGGTACATCGTGTTGAGGACGACGTTGCGGCGGTTCTGGGCCTTCTCCGGGTCGGCCGTCGGGTCGTACGTGGACGGCGCCTTGGTGATGCCGGCGATCGTGGCCGCCTGGAGGTAGTCCAGGTCCTTCGCCGAGATGCCGAAGTAGTGCCGCGCGGCCGTCTCGACGCCGTACACGGAGCGTCCGAACTGGGCGATGTTGAGGTAGCCCTGGAGGATCTCCTCCTTGCCCATCCTCTTCTCGAGCGAGATGGCGAGCTTCGCCTCGCGCGCCTTGCGCCCGAGCGTGTCGGCCTTGGCCTCGTGCTGCGCCATGACGTCGCCGTCGCGCACGGCCTGCTCGATGAGGACGTTCTTCACGTACTGCTGCGTCAGGGTCGAGGCGCCCTGCGTCGAGCCGCCCGTGAGGTTGTTGACGAACGCGCGCGGGATGCCCTCGACGTCGACCCCGCCGTGCTCCCAGAAGCGCTTGTCCTCGATCGCGATGACCGCGTTCTTCATGGGCTCGGAGACCTGGTCCAGCGGGACGACGATGCGGTTCTCCGTGTAGAACGTCGCGAGCCGGGTCGTGCCGTCGTTCGCGTAGATGCGCGACTGCTCGGACAGCGGGCCCGGCTCGAGGTCGGCCGGCAGCTCGTCGAACACCTCGACGGCGGTGTCGGTCGCCGTGTTCGCCCCGGCGGCGAGCGGCACGAGGAGCCCGGCCGCGAGCACCCCGCCGACGCCGGAGACCAGCACGAACGCCAGGAAGAGGGCGACGAGCTGGTACGCGTTGATCTGCCGGCCGCGAGGACGCACAGGGGAAGCCATGGTGCCAACCCTACGGGAGCAGCGCCCGGAGAGCCCCGGAAAACCGGCTCTCCCGGGTGTGCGGGTTGTGTAAGCATCCCGGGGCGGCACGCCCGTCCGGCCGCGCCGCGGCCCGTGCCGTCCGACTACGCTCGCCCCATGGCAACCACCTGGGAGTACGCGACCATCCCCCTCATCATCCACAACACGAAGGCCGTCCTCGACCAGTGGGGCTCCGACGGCTGGGAGCTCGTCCAGGTCGTGACCGGCCCGGACGGCAACGGCCTCGTCGCCTACCTCAAGCGCCCCACCGGGGAGAAGTAGTGCCGGGCGTCCCCGCCGGGGCGGTCGCCGCGCGCCTCGCGGAGCTCGGGATCACCCTCCCGAGGGTGGCGGCCCCGGTCGCCGCCTACGTCCCCGCGGTGCGCTCCGGCCGGTACGTCCACACCTCGGGCCAGCTCCCGTTCGTCGACGGCGCGCTGCTCGCGACCGGCAAGGTGGGCGACGGCGAGGGCCTCGTCGCACCCGCCGACGCCGCGGACCTCGCGCGGGTGTGCGCGCTCAACGCGCTCGCGGCCGTGCACGACGTCGTCGGGAACCTCGACGACGTCGTCCGGGTGGTCAAGGTCGTCGGGTTCGTGGCGAGCGACCCGTCGTTCACGGGCCAGCCCGGCGTCGTGAACGGTGCGAGCACCGTCCTCGGCGAGATCTTCGGCGAGGCCGGCGTGCACGCCCGCAGCGCCGTCGGCGTCGCGGTCCTGCCGCTCGACGCCCCGGTCGAGGTGGAGCTCGTCGTCGAGCTCACGAAGTAGCCCGCAACGCCCGCACGAGAACGGGGTCGGCGACCGGATCCGGGAGGATCCGGTCGCCGACCCCGTTCTCGTGCGGTGTCTCGGGCGGCGTCGTGCGTCAGCGCGCGCGGCGCTCCAGGCGGTCCATGTCGAGCAGGACGACGGCCCGCCCCTCGCGGCGGACCCAGCCGCGCGTCGCGAAGTCGGCGAGCGCCTTGTTCACGGTCTCGCGCGACGCGCCGACGAGCTGCGCGAGCTCCTCCTGCGTGAGGTCGTGCGCGACGCGGATGCCCTCGTCCGTCTCCTCGCCGAACCGGGTGGACAGGTCGAGGAGCGCCTTGGCGACGCGGCCCGGCACGTCGGAGAACACGAGGTCGGCCAGCG
The DNA here is from genome assembly GCA_003052455.1 of Sphaerisporangium cinnabarinum. Lineage (GTDB taxonomy): Bacteria > Actinomycetota > Actinomycetes > Actinomycetales > Cellulomonadaceae > Cellulosimicrobium > Cellulosimicrobium cinnabarinum. The sequence continues at coordinate 11,343 of QAPD01000014.1, forward strand.
TCTCGTTCGTACGGCGCAGCCGGCGCGCGAGGGCGTTGAGCAGGTGCTTGGCGACGCTCGGGTGCTTCTCGATCCACTCGACGAGCTGGTCGTGGCCGAGCTCGTAGATGACGGAGTCGGCGACGGAGCTCGCGGTGGCGGTGCGGGGGCCCGGGTCGAAGAGCGAGAGCTCGCCGAACATCTCGCCGGGGCCGAGGATCGACAGGAGGTTCTCGCGGCCGTCGTTGGAGCGGCGCCCCAGCTTGATCTTGCCGCTCGCGATCACGTAGAGGCGGTCGCCCGGCTCGCCCTCGCGGAAGAGCACGTCCCCGCGCGAGAGCTCGATCTGCTGCATCGACTCGAAGAGGGTGCGCGTCTCGTCCGCGTCCATCGTCGCGAACAGGGGGGCGGAGAGCACAACGTCGTCGTCCACGCGGGGTGTCCTATCGTCTCGTCCTCGGAAATGTTCCAGGACAAGTCTGCCCTACCGCTGCAACTCGGGTGTCAGGGGCGGCGGCTACGGTGGGTTTCGTGACCACCACCGAGCAGGCCCGCGCGCGGGCCCCGAAGCCCGAGTCGCACCTCGCGCTCGTGCGGCGCGCGCGCCGCACCAACCGTGAGCTCGCGGTCACCTACCCGGACGCGCACTGCGAGCTCGACTTCACCACGCCGCTCGAGCTGCTGGTCGCGACGGTCCTCTCGGCCCAGACGACGGACAAGCGCGTGAACCTCACGACGCCCGCGCTCTTCGCGCGCTACCCGGACGCCGCGGCGTACGCGGCGGCGGACCGGGCCGAGCTCGAGGAGATCCTGCGGCCCACGGGCTTCTTCCGCGCCAAGGCGCAGTCGGTCATCGGGATCGGCCAGGCGCTCGTCGAGCGGTTCGACGGCGAGGTGCCCGCCCGCCTGGAGGACCTCGTCTCCCTGCCGGGCGTGGGCCGCAAGACGGCGAACGTCGTGCTCGGGAACGCGTTCGGCGTGCCGGGGCTGACCGTGGACACGCACTTCGGCCGCCTCGTGCGCCGCCTGGGGTGGACCACGGAGGAGGACCCGGTCAAGGTCGAGCAGGTGGTCGGCGGGCTGATCGAGAAGTCGGAGTGGACCATGCTGTCCCACCGGCTGATCTTCCACGGTCGACGCGTCTGCTTCGCGCGCAAGCCCGCGTGCGGCGCGTGCACGATCGCGCGGTGGTGCCCGTCGTTCGGCGTCGGCGAGGTCGACCCGGTCAAGGCGGCCGCGCTCGTCAAGACGAGCTGAGGTGCCGCCGGGTCACGCGCTCACGACCGGGCGGCCGCTCGGGTCAGCCCGCGGGCCGCTGCGTCGTGGGGAGCCAGTCCAGGAGCAGCTCCGTCACGGTGTCCGGTGCCTCCTCGGGGAGGAAGTGCCCGGCGTCGTCCACGACCTCGAAGCGGAAGTCCCGGGCGAGCGCCGCGCCGTCGGCGTCCGCGAGGTCGCGGCGCAGCAGACCGTCCTGCGCCGCGTGCACCTGGAGGGCGGGGACCTCCACCGGGTGGCGGAGCGCGGCGAGGAAGCGGCGCCCGTCGGGCCGGGGGGTGGAGCGCACGGCCCAGCGCAGCGACTCCATCGCCGTGTGCGCCGCGAACGGGATGCGCATGACGGTGCGGTACGTGTCGACGACGTCGGGTGCGAAGGGCTGCGCGGCGCCCGTCGCGAGCACGTCGGCCACGAGGTCGCCGCGGACGAGCGCGCGCTCGGGCAGGGTCGGTACCTGGTAGAACGCGAGCTGGCGCCGCGCGGCGGGCGTGAGCAGCCGCCGGGCCGACGTGTGCAGGCGGGCGGGGTGCGGCGCGGAGAACGCGGCGACCCCGGCCGTCACGGCGGGCTGGAGCGCGGCCATCGCCCAGGCGAGGCTGCCGCCGGTGCCGTGACCCACGACGACCGCGCGCCCCGACCCGAGCGAGCGGATCACGCCCGCGATGTCGCGCGTGCGCGTCGGGGCGTCGTAGCCGATCGGCGGCTTGTCGGACGCACCGACGCCGCGCACGTCCATGGCGGCGACACGGTAGCCAGCGCTGGCCAGCGGCTCGAGCTGGTGCCGCCACGCCCACCAGAACTGGGGGAAGGAGTGGAGCAGCACGACGAGGGGCGGGCCGGGGTCCCGCACGCCGCGGTCCTCGGGACCGGCGAGCGCGACGTGGAAGCGGGCCCCGTTGGCCGGCACGAACTCGTGGCGCCAGGGGCCGTCGAGGAGCGCGGACGTGAAGTCGGAGGGGTCGGGCGTCACCCGGACGAACCTACCGGCGTCCCGGACCCGCTGTCCGCCGACGACGCGGCGTCCGCCCCGGCGGCGTCCGCCCCGCCCGGCTCCGCGGCCGCCGCCGGGCGGCGGTCCTTCGGCGGGTCGAACCGGTAGCCGACGTTGCGCACCGTGCCGATGAGCTGCTCGTGCTCCGGCCCGAGCTTCGCGCGCAGGCGCCGCACGTGGACGTCGACGGTGCGCGTGCCCCCGTAGTAGTCGTAGCCCCAGACCTCCTGGAGGAGCTGCGCGCGCGTGAACACCCGGCCCGGGTGCTGGACGAGGTACTTGAGGAGCTCGAACTCCTTGTACGTGAGGTCGATCGGGCGGCCGCGGAGCCGCGCGGTGTAGCCGCTGGCGTCGATCGCGAGCTCGCCCGCCGCGATCTCCTGCGGGCCGTCCTCGGCCGGTCCGCGCGCGGAGCGCTCGATGACGAGCCGGAGCCGGGCCTCCACCTCGGCCGGGCCGGCGCCCTCCAGCAGGAGGTCGTCCGCACCCCACTCGGCGGTCACCACGGTGAGCCCGCCCTCGGTGAGCACGAGCACGAGCGGGACCGTCAGGCCCGTGGCGTGCAGGAGCCGGCACGTGGTGCGGGCCGCGACGAGGTCACGCCGCGCGTCCAGCAGCAGGGCGTCGGAGTCCGGCGCGTCGACGAGCGCCGACGGCTCCATGGGCAGGACCCGGATGCGGTGCGAGAGCAGGCCGAGCGCGGGCAGCACCTCGACGGAACCGCCTGTCGCGGGGGTGAGGATGAGCAGGTCGGCCATCCGGCACCTCCTTCCGGGTCGCGGGGCGCGGGCGGCGCCCCCGGGCGTCGACGCGTGGCGACCGGGCGGGACGGACCTCTACGGGGCACGCCACGTCGTCGGCCACGTCCTCGGTCCGTGGACGGTTACCGTATCGCGTGCCGGCCGCGCGCACGGTGCGTGTCTCACATCGCGCGCGTCCGCTCTCCCCGGCCGGTGACAGCGCTGCCCGACGGCGGCGCGGCAGCCCGCCCGCGCGACCGCCGCTCGATCGCGGAGCGGGAGCCGGTGAGCGTCCCGCGGCGAGTCTCTGCGACACTCTGAGGCGTGCTGCACGACCCGACGCCCTCCCGCGACCCCCGAACGGGGCGCTGACCGCGTGGACCTCTCGACCCGTGCCGTCGTGACGGCATGCCTGGCGGCGGTCGTCGCCGTCGCCGCGTTCTTCGGCCCGCTGCCGCTGACGATCGCGTCGGGCGCGCTGGCTCTGGGCGTCGCGATCGGCTGGCCGCGGCTGCTCGACATCCCGGTCCACGGCGGGACCCGGGTCGTCATCGCGATCGCCGGGCTCGGCGCCGTGGCTGCGACCGCCGCGACGCACGGCGAGCCCGCGCTGCGCCACCTGCCCGTCGTGCTCGCGCTCTCCGTCGTCCTCGCGTTCGTGGCCGAGCTCCTGCGGCGCGACGGCCGTCCGCGCCTCGTCGAGTCGCTCATCGGCACGGTGAGCGGGATCGTCGTGGCGACGTCGAGCGCGGGCTGGATCGCCGCAGGCCGGACCGACGCCGGCGAGTCCCTCGTCGTGACGACGGCCGTCGCGCTCGCCGTGGCGTCCGCGGTGTCCGCGCTGCCGCTCGGCGGGTGGCTCAACGCCGCGCTCACGCTCGGCCTCGCGGTGCTCGCGGGCGGCGCCGTCGGCTACGTCATGCCCGACCTCGAGCTGCTGGGCGGCGTCTGGGCGGGGGTCGTCGCGGGCCTGCTCGTCGCGTCGCTGCACGCGCTCTTCGACCAGCTCCCCGAGCTGCGCGGCCGGCTGGGCGCGTTCTCGGCGACAGCTCTGCCCGTCGCCGTCGGCGGGACCCTGATCTTCGTCGTCGGCCGGGTGATCGTCGGGTGACGCCGTCGCCGCTCGCCGTCGTGCTGCTCGTCGTGACCCTCGTCGCGACGGCGGTGCTCGGCGTGTGGTGGCAGCGCCGCCAGGGCGTGGTGCGCGCCGCGCGCGAGGGAGCGGGCGCCGCGTCGTCCGCCGCCAGGCCCGCGGCCGTCGACTGGGCGACGCACGGCGTCGCGCTCGCGGAGCGCCGCACGTTCGTCCAGTTCTCCGCCGAGCTCTGCGCGCCGTGCCGGGCCACCGCCCGGGTCCTGCGCGAGGTGAGCGCCGCGCACCCGGACGTGACGCATCGTGAGATGGACGTCGACGACCACCTCGACCTGGTGCGAGCATTCGGCATACTGCGCACGCCGACCGTCCTCGTGCTCGACGCGGAGGGCCGGGAGGTCGCCCGCACGAGCGGGGGCATGAACCGCGCCCAGGCGCTCGCGGCGCTCGCCGTCGCGGGCCCGGGCGCGCAGCCCGCGAGCGTGCCAGGCAGCTGACCGCCGTCTCCGACGGCCCGACCGGAGGAGACCCGAGTGAGCGACCAGGCAGGCCCGGAGGCCACCGTCACCGAGCCGGACGGCACGCCCGTCGGCATCGACCCGCGCGGTCCGCGCGCGGGGGCGGGCATGACGGCCGTCCTGCTCGCCGTGGTCATCCTGCTCTGGACGTCGCCCGCGGCGCTCGTGCTGCTCGCGGTCGTCGCGGCGAGCTTCCTGCTCGGTACCGTCCGCGGCGCGCAGGGCACGTGGCAGGCGGCCGTCTACCGGCTGGTCCTGCTCCCGCGCATCGGCCCGACGACGGAGCGCGAGGACCCGAGGCCGCCGCGGTTCGCGCAGGCGGTGGGCCTCGTCATCACCGCCGCGGGGGTCGTGCTGGGCCTGCTCGGCGTCGCGGGCGCCGTGCCGGCCGCGGCGGCGCTCGCGCTCGTGGCCGCCGTCCTCAACGCCGCGTTCGGCCTGTGCCTCGGGTGCGAGCTGTACCTCCTGCTGCGCCGGGTCGCGCCGGCCCGCTGACGGCCCGTCGCACCCCCGCCCGGCAGCCGAGCGTCGGCTGGCGCGGGTCGGTCAGTAGACGAGCGCCTGGGCACCCTCGCGCAGCGCCTCCTCGACGAACACCGCCGCCCCCGCGATGCGCACGCCGGGCAGGACGTCGTCGGCCGTGATCCCGCGGCGTGCCGCGCACTGCGTGCAGACGGTCACCGTGCCTGCGGCGAGGACCGCGTCGAGCAGGTCGGGCAGCGGCGCCGCGTGCTCGAGCTCGAGCTCCGCCGCGCGGCCCGGCACCCCGAACCACGCCGCCTCGCCCGTGAGCCAGACGCTCACCTCGACGCCGGCGGCGACCGCGGCGGCGGCGACGGTGAAGGCCTGGTTCGCGGCCTCGGGCCGGTCGAGCCCGGAGGTCGTCTTGACGACGAGCGAGCGGGAGCGGGGGGCGGCGGCAGGGAGCGAGGAGTCGGTCACGCGGCCGAGCGTAGCCCCGCGGGTGACCACGGCCACGGCGTGCCGGTGCCGTCCGGCCGGTAGGATCGCCCGCATGAGCCCGCACACTCTCGAGCTGATCTTCCTCGGCCTGCTCCTCGCGGCGACGGTGACCATCACGTGGTTCGCCGGGTACGTCGTCTACAAGCTCTTCAAGGGCCAGCGCTGACGTCGCCGCGCGGGGCCCGCCCCCGCGCGGGCGCCGTGCGTCGCCCGACTCCGAGAGGTGGTCGCTGATGCCGTTCGAGTTCCCTGAAGGCCTCGCTCCCGAGGTGTACCCGCTCGCCTGGCTCGTCGGGAGCTGGCGCGGCGAGGGCGTCGTGAAGTACCCGGGCATCGAGGAGACGCCGTTCGTCCACGACGTCGTGTTCGACCACGACGGCGGCCCCTACCTGCGGTACGAGTCGACGCTGCGCGTCCTCGACGCCGCGGTCCCCGAGACCGTGCCCGCGGAGGGCGAGTGGCCCGAGCGTGACGAGGCGACCCTCGACGCCGCGGCCGCCGCGTCGCCCGTCTGGTCCACGGAGACCGGCTACTGGCGCGTGTCGACCGACCGGCCCGAGGGTCTGGAGGACGACCGCCACCCCCTCGAGGTCCTGATCGCCGACCCGGCGGGCCGCGTGTCGGTGTACCTGGGCGCCGTCGGCAACGGCCGCGTGGACCTGGCGAGCGACCTCATCGCGCGCACGTCCACCGCGTCCGAGGTGACGGCCTCGAAGCGGCTCTACGGGTTCGTCGAGGGCCAGCTCCTGTGGGTGTGGGAATTGGCGGCCTTCGGTCAGCCGTTGCAGTCGTACGCGTCCGCGAAGCTGACCCGGCGCCCGTCGGCCTGACGCGCAGGCCACCGGGCAGCCCCGCAGGCCTGCCAGGACCGGACGCGTCGACGAAGGAGGACCACCCGTGACCACCGGTTACACCAGCCCGCTCCTGTCCCGCCACGGCGCCGTGCCCGCGACGGGCCCCGACGAGGGCGTCGCCTGGCACTACGGCGACCCCACCGGGGAGCAGCGCGCGCTGCGCACGGGCGGCGCCGTCGTCGACCAGTCGCACCTGGGCGTCGTCACGGTCACGGGCCCGGACCGCCTGAGCTGGCTGCACTCCATCACGTCCCAGGACCTCACGGACCTCGCGCCGCGCACCTCGACCGAGCTGCTCGTGCTCTCGCCGCAGGGCCACGTCGAGCACGCCGCGTCCGTCGTCGACGACGGCACGACGACCTGGCTCGTCACCGAGCGCTCGCACGCGGCCGACCTCGCCGCGTGGCTGGACCGCATGAAGTTCATGCTCCGCGTCGAGATCGCGGACGCCACGGACGAGTGGGCCGCGCTCGGCGAGCCGGTCGACGCGGAGGGCACCGAGGACGAGCCCGTGACCTGGCGCGACCCGTGGCCGCACGTCCTCGCGGGCGGCACGCGGTACGGGCCGCCCGAGGACGAGCACCCGGGCCGGGAGCGCCCGTGGCGGCTCGTGCTCGTCCCGCGCGCGGGGCTGGCCGACGCCGTCGCGGCGCGCGAGGCCGCCGGGTGGCGCCTCGTGGGCACGTGGGCGAGCGAGGCCGCCCGCGTCGAGGCGTGGCGCCCGCGGCTCGCGACGGAGGTCGACCACCGGTCGATCCCGCACGAGACCGACTGGCTGCGCACCGCGGTCCACCTGCACAAGGGCTGCTACCGGGGGCAGGAGACCATCGCGCGCGTGCACAACCTCGGGCGTCCGCCGCGCCGCGTCGTCATGCTGCACCTCGACGGCTCGGGGCACCTGCTGCCCGCACCGGGGGCCGACGTCACGCTCGACGGTCGCTCCGTCGGCACCGTGACGTCGGTCGCGCGCCACCACGAGCTCGGGCCGATCGCGCTGGCCGTCCTCAAGCGCAGCGCGCCGGTCGACGCCGAGCTCCTCGTCGAGTGCGACGGCGGCGCGATCTCCGCGGCCCAGGAGGTCGTGGTGCCCGGCGAGGGCGTGTCCGTCGACCGTCCGGCCGCGCGCGGCCCCGTCGGGCGCGGCGTCACGCCGCGCGGCGAGGGCGCACCCACGAGCATGCTGTGACGTCGGGGCCGGCGCGAGGGCAGTCCTCGGGTCCGGGGGCGGTCGACGTCGCCCGGACCGCGTGGCGCCGGCTCCTCCTGCGGGCCCGGATCCGGCAGGGCGCGTCGCGCGTGCGCGTCGCGCTGTGGCCCATCCTCCAGGCGTCGGCGGCCGCGGGCCTCGCGTTCGGCATCGCGCGGTACGGGCTCGGGCACACGGCACCGTTCTTCGCGCCCGTCTCGGCGTGGATCTGCCTCGGCTTCAGCCAGGACCGGCAGCTCCGCCGCGTCCTCGAGCTCGCCGTGGGCGTCGCGATCGGCGTCGGCCTCGGGGACCTCGTGGTCCACGCGATCGGGTCCGGCTGGTGGCAGGTCGCGGTCGTGCTCGCGGTCTCGGCGCTCGCCGCGCGCTTCATCGACCGGGGCGCGATGCTCACGACGCAGGCGGGCGTGCAGGCGATCGTCATCGTCGGGCTCCCGGCCGCGCAGGCGGGCGGCCCGCTCGGGCGGTGGACGGACGCGCTCGTGGGCGGCGCCGTCGCGCTCGCCGTCGCGGCCCTCACGCCGGGCGACCCCCGGCGACGACCCCGCCTGCTCGGGTCCGAGGCGACGTCGGAGCTCGCGGGCGTGCTCGACGTGATCGCCCGCGGCCTGCGGGCGCGGGACCCCGCGGACCTCGACGCCGCGCTGGTCCAGGGCCGCGCGTCCGAGGGTGCGCTGGAGGAGTGGCAGTCGTCCGCGTCGTCCGCGCGCGAGCTCGCGCGCGTGAGCGCGGCGGGCCTGCGGCACCGCGACGAGCTGGGCGGGCTCGAGCGGCAGGCGGTCCTCGTCGACCGCGCGATGCGCAGCGTGCGTGTCCTGGCGCGGCGTGCGCGGCCGGTCGCGAGCAGCCCGGACGACCACGAGCTCGACGCCGTGGCGGACCTCGTCGGCCGGTTCGGCGCCGGGGTGCACGTGCTCGCCGAGGCGGTCGGCGCGGGCCGCGACCCGGCGGTCGCGCGCGAGGTCCTCCTCGAGGTGGCCCGCAGCGCCGACCCCCACGCGCTCGGCGACGGCGACTGGCAGGTGCAGTCGCTCGTGATGCTCGTGCGGTCGCCGATCGTCGACGCCCTGGAGGCGGCGGGCGCGACGCCCGAGCAGGCGCGCGACGCGCTCCCCGAGCTCTGAGAGGGCTCGCGCCCGGGACGGCCGACCCCTGCACAGCGGTACCGCGGGCCGGTACGGTCGGGGGCATGGAGGTCCCTGTCAGCGCGCTGCGCGCCGAGCTCAAGTCGTGGATCGAGCGGGCCAGGGACGGTGAGGAGGTCGTCATCACCGAGCGCGGCGTCCCCGTCGCCCGGCTGACCGGCGTCGCGACGGCCGACCTCGTCACGGAGCTCGTGCGCGACGGCGTCCTGGTGCCCCCGGCGGGGGAGCGTCCCGTGCACACGGTGCCCGCGCCGGCGCTCGTCGCGGGGCCGGACGGGCCTCGCCCGGCCGGGCCGGACGGGTCGCGTCCCACCGACGGCGCCCGGGCCGCCCGCGGCGGCGGGGTCGCGGCGCTCGTGCGCCGGATCCGGCGCTGAGGGGCCCGCGGTGGCCCTCGTCTACTTCGACGCGAGCGCGCTCGTGAAGCTGTGCGTCCCGGAGGCCGGCTCCGCGCTGGCGAGCCGCCTGTGGAACCGGGCGGACGTCGTCGTCACGAGCCGCCTCGCCGACGTCGAGGTCCGCGCCGCGCTCGCCGCGGGGGCCCGCGGCGCGGTGATCGACGGCCCGGCGCACGCCCGTGCGCTCGGCACCTGGGACACCCTGCGGCCCGCGCTGCACGTGGTCGAGGTGTCCGGCGCGGTCGCCGACCGCGCGTCGCGCCTCGTCTCCGCGGGGTCGATGCGCAGCAACGACGCGGTGCACGTGGCGAGCGCGCTCGCCGTCGCGCACGACGACACGGTCGTGGCCGCGTGGGACCCCCACGTCGTCACCGCGGCGCGTGCCGCCGGGCTGCGCGTGGTGCCGTGGCCGCTCGTCAGACCGTAGGCTCGTGCCCGTGGGAATCTTCGGGTCGCTGCAGTGGATCGTCTACCTCCTCCTGTCGCTGGTCGTGTTCGGGACGCAGCTCTTCGCGCTCGTGGACGCCCTCCGGCGGCCTGCGAGCGCCTTCACGGCGGAGGGCAAGCTGAGCAAGCCGATCTGGCTCGCGATCCTCGGCGTCGCCGCGGCGCTCGGCTTCCTCTCGATCCCCCTCGGCGGCGGGATCAACCTCGGCTTCATCGGGATCATCGCGGTCGTCGCGGCGATCGTGTACCTCGTCGACGTGCGCCCGCGCCTCCAGCCGTACGGGAACGGGCGCGGCAACGGGTCGTCCGGCCGGCCGGGCGGCTGGTGAGCGCCGCGGTGACCGACGGCGTCCGCACCGGGGTCGCGCGCGCCGCCGTCCCGCTGGCCGAGGTCGTGCGCGGTGACCTCGTCGAGTCCGTCCACACGGGCCACCTCGTGCTGCTGGACGCCGACGGAGGCACGCTCCTCGAGCGCGGCGACGCCGGCACGGTCATCTGGCCGCGCTCGAGCGTCAAGCCGTTCCAGGCCGTCGCGATGCTGCGGCACGGGCTGCGCCTTCCGCCGCGCCTCCTGGCCCTCGCCGCCGCGAGCCACGACGGCGAGCCCGAGCACCTCGACGGGGTGCGCGAGATCCTCGCGGGCGCCGGGCTCGACGAGTCCGCGCTGCGCAACACCCCCGACCTCCCGCTGCACCCGCCCGCCGCGCTCGCGTGGCAGGAGGCGGGGAACGGCCCGTCGTCGATCACCCAGAACTGCTCCGGCAAGCACGCGGCGATGCTCGCGACGTGCGTCGTGGCGGGCTGGGACCCGCGCACGTACCTGGAGCACGACCACCCGCTGCAGGTCGCGGTCCGGGAGACCGTCGCGGAGGCGACGGGCGTCGCCGTCGAGCACGTCACGGTCGACGGCTGCGGGGCGCCGCTCTTCTCGACGAGCGTGCGGGGGCTCGCGCGCGCCTTCGGGCGGCTCGCCGCGGCCCCGCAGCACGACCCGGGTTCCCCCGAGGCCGAGGTCGCGCGCGCCATGGCGGCGTTCCCCGAGATGGTGGGCGGCACGGGGCGCGACGCGACGCTCGCGATGCGCGCCGTGCCCGGCGTGGTCGCCAAGGACGGGGCGGACGGGGTGTACGGGGCCGCGCTGCCCGACGGCCGTGCGCTCGCCCTCAAGGTGCTCGACGGCGCGTCCCGGCCCCGGCCGGCGGTGCTCGCCGCGGCGCTGCGACGACTCGGCGCGCTCGACGTCGCGGGGGCGGACGGGCCGGCGCTCGACGCGCTCGGCGACGTGCCGGTCCTCGGTGCGGGGCAGCCGGTGGGCACGGTCCGCGCGGTGCTCGACGAGGCCGCGGCGGACGCCCTGCAGGACCTCCCCCAGGACCCTGCGCCCGTCACGGTGCGGCACGCCGACGGGGGACGGCCGTGAGGGCCGTCGTCCAGCGCGTGACGCGCGCGAGCGTGCGCGTCGTGGCCGACGACGGGACGGCGGAGGTCGTCGGCGCGATCGACCGGCCGGGCCTCCTCGCGCTCGTCGGCGTCACGCACGACGACGGCGACGCGCAGGTCGAGACGATCGCGCGCAAGATCGCCGAGCTGCGGATCCTCGCGGGGGAGCGGTCCGTGCTCGACGAGGGCGCGCCCGTGCTCGTCGTCAGCCAGTTCACGCTCTACGCGGACACGCGCAAGGGCCGGCGCCCGTCGTGGAACGGCGCGGCGCCCGGTCCCGTCGCGGAGCCGCTCGTCGACGCGGTCGTCGATGCGCTGCGCGCCCGCGGGGTCGAGGTCGCGACCGGGCGGTTCGGCGCGCACATGGCGGTCGACCTCGTCAACGACGGCCCGGTCACGCTGATCCTCGAAGCCTGACACCGTCGTCGTACGGGCTGTCCCGTACGGGGCCCGCGTACGCAGGACCGCGTACGCCGCGCGACGTGCGTGACGCGAAGAGTGTGGGAAGCACGTAGTCCCCCCGCGCCCGCCCGCGGCTACGGTCGCTGACGTCAGCCGGTCGCTCAGGCCCCGCAGGAGGCCGCACCGCCGCGCGTCCGCGCGGGTCGGCGACCGACCTCGTCGACGAGAGGTTCTCTCGATGCACCGTCCTCGCCCGTCCGCCCCGCGCCGCGCCCGCGCCACGCGCGCGGCCGCCGGCCTCACCGCCCTCGCGCTCGCCGCGAGCGGTGCCGTCGTCGCCGCGACGACCGCCGCCGCGTCGCCCGCCCACCTGACCGCCACGACGGCGGCCACCGCCCCGACGCCCGACTCCCCGAACGGCGACGCCGCCCTCAACGGGTACCGCAACGTCGGCTACTTCATGTCCTGGGCCCCGGAGAACTACGGCTACACCGTGCGCGACTTCGTCGAGTCCGGCCAGGCCGAGCAGATCACCCACGTGAACTACGCGTTCGGCAACATCCACCCGACCGACCTCACGTGCTTCCTCGCGGACGCCCCGGGCACGCCCGAGCCGGGCGGGAACGACGGCGCCGGTGACGCGCAGGCCGACTTCGTGCGGGCCGTCTCCGCCGAGGACTCCGTCGACGGCGTCGCGGACACGGCGGACCAGGCGCTCGCCGGCAACTTCAACCAGCTCCGCAAGCTCAAGGAGCAGCACCCCGACACCAAGGTCCTCATGTCGCTCGGCGGCTGGACCTGGTCGAAGTTCTTCTCGAAGGCCGCGGCGACGCCCGAGAGCCGCGAGAAGTTCGTCGCGTCGTGCATCGACCTCTACATCGACGGCAACCTGCCCGTGATCGACGGCCGCGGCGGCCCCGGCGCGGCCGCGGGCCTGTTCGACGGCATCGACGTGGACTGGGAGTGGCCCGGGGCGCCCGACTGGTCGCAGCACCCCGAGAACCACGTCGACCCCGTCAACGACAAGGCGAACTTCACCGCCCTCCTCGCCGAGTTCCGCAAGCAGCTCGACGAGCGCGGCGCCGCGCGGGGCGAGGACTACCTGCTCTCCGCCTACATCCCGGTGAGCCCCACCGTGGTGAACGCCGGCTGGGACGCCCCGACGATCTTCGACTACCTCGACTACGGCAACATGCAGGGCTACGACCTGCACGGCGGCTGGTCGCCGAACCTCGCCGGGCACCAGGCGAACCTCCACGACACCACCCAGCCGGGCACGATCTCGCTCGAGGACGGCATCGACCTCTACCTGTCGCGCGGCGTCGACCCCGCCCAGCTCACGCTCGGCATCCCGGCGTTCGGCCGCGGCTGGTCCGGCGTCGAGGCCGGCGACTCGAACGGCGCCTGGCAGCCCGCCGCGGGCGTCGCCCCCGGCACCTACGAGGCCGGGAACAAGCAGTACTTCGAGCTGCGCGACCACGGGACCGAGTACTTCGACGAGGCCAGCGGCGCCTCGTGGCGCTACGACGGCGACCAGTGGTGGAGCGTCGACACGCCGCGCGCCGTCGCGTTCAAGGCGTCGTGGATCACGGAGAAGGGCCTCGGCGGCTCGATGTTCTGGGACCTCGCGGGCGACTACGAGGACGAGCTCGTCGGCACGGCGGCCGACGTCTACCGCGCGGCTCCGGCCGGTCCGGTCGACCCGAGCGCGCCGGGCTCGTGCTTCCCGGGCTGGGACCGCGGCACCTCGTACGTCGGAGGGCGCGTCGTCGCGCACGAGGGTGTGAACTACCGCGCCGCGTGGTGGGTCCGCACGAACGTCCCGGGCACGGAGAAGTGGTACCCGGCCTGGCGCGTCGTCGGCACCTGCGCCTGACCTGAGGGTGCGGTGCGCGGCCTCGGCCGCGCACCGCACCGTCCGCCGCTCAGCGCAGCCAGCCGCGGCGCTTGATGTACGCCAGCGGGATGACCGCGGCGACGAGCGTCACCAGGACCGTGAGCGTGAACCCGTACGGCCGGTCGAGCTCGGGCATGTGCGTGAAGTTCATGCCGTAGAACGACGCGATGAGCGTCGGGGGCAGGAACACCGCGGTGATGATGGTGAAGACCTTGACGATCTGCGCCTGCTTGACGTCGAGCGACGTCATGATCGCCTGCTGCAGGTAGCGCACCTTGTCGTGCTCGAACCCGGCGTGCTGCTTCACGCCGTCGACGTCCGCGACGAGCGTCTCGACGAGCCCCGCGAGCACCGGGTCCGAGTCCGCGATCTCGCTGCGCAGGTGCCGCGCGGCGCGCGCGAGCGAGAGCTGGGACTCCTGGGCGCGCGACACGATCTCCTCGGCGCGGTTCATGCGCGTGATCGTGTCCTGCATGTCGCTCACCCCGATCTCCCGGCCGCGCGAGTCGACTCCCCGCGTGGCCTCGTCGATCTCGTCGGACATGTCCTCGAGCAGGTCGCTCGCGTAGGACACGACGCGGTCCGCCGCCTCGTTGAGCGCGTAGAGCAGCGCGTACGCGACGCCGTACGACGAGCCGATGAGCCACGGCGTGCGGCGCATGCGGGCGATCGCCTTGTCGAAGACGGCGTAGTGCCGCTGCGGCTGGGCCGTCACGACGACGTCGGCGGACAGGGCGAGCACGATGCGCTCGTCCACGACCCGGTCGCCGTCGCGCCGGGTCGCCGTCACCGGCAGGTAGACGTGCGCGTCCGTCTCCCAGACGCGCCCTCCGGCGGCCGCGAAGTCGACGCCGTGCTCGGCCGCGCGGGCCGCGGACTCCGGGTCGCCCACCGCGACCTGCACCCAGCGCGAGCGCAGGACGCGCGGGTCGAACCGGGGAGCGCCGTCGCCGTGCGCGCGGGCGTGCAGGTCGAGCCCGCCGCGCGCGGGGGCGGGCAGGCGGGTCTCCGTCCGGGGAGCGAGGCCCGGGGTCTCGGGCAGCATCGTCGTCATCACGCACCGCCGGCCGTGAAGTGCGTGGTGAGGAGCGCGGCGCAGATGAACAGGTAGAGCCCCACGGTGAAGGAGATCGACTGCCGTTCGAGGTTCGGCCGGCGCGCGCGGCGCCGCTCCTCGCGCGGGGCGCGCACGGGCGTCCGGGCGGGGCGCGTCCGCACCGGGGTCGCGGCAGGGGTGGCGGCGGGCGTGGTGGCGGGTCCCGTGGCAGGGGAACGCTGGGTCATGGTGGTCGTCCTTTCCGGCGGGCGGACGGCACGAGCGCGGCCACGGCGGGCGGCGCGGGTGCGTCGGCGGGGGAGGTCCGGCGGCGCGCACGAGGCGCGCGCGGAGCGCACTGGCGACCTCCCCGCGCGGGACGGACGACGGCCGGGGACGCAGGGGACCTGCGTCGGCCGGGCTCAGGCGTCGGGTCGCGAGCCACGGGGGGTGAGCGCGCAGTGCACGGATCTATGACTGCTGCCGTCAGGCATGGGGCTCACCTCGCTCTCGTGGCGGCGGCGCCGTGGGCGCCGCACCCGGGTCGGGACGCACGAGGGTCGTGGCCGCGACGGGGATCGAGGCCAGGCTAGCCCTCCGGGCAGCGGGCAGCAACCGCCGAGGTGCGGGCGTCGGCCCAGGTGGCGACCGTGTGATGAGCGGGAAACGATGAGGTGATCCCTTGTTTACGGAGGGTTGTTAACATTTCATCCGGTCGACGGGCGACGAAGCCCCCGGACGGAGGGTCCCGACATGTCAGAACAGCAGGACTACATGGTTCCCGAGCCGGTCCGTCGTGCGGACTCGCGGTTCGCACGACGGCTCGAGCGGCTCTCGTCCCGCGCGCAGGAGGTCGACCGCGCGCTCGCCGCCGTGAGCGAGGGCAAGGGCGGTCTCGTGTGGACCGCCGAGCACGGCATGGGCGCGAGCGCGACGCTCGAGCTCGTGTGCGAGGCCGTCGCGACGCACGAGTTCGCCCAGCCGACCGTCACGCTCCGCTGTCGCCCGCCCGCGGGCGTCCCCGCTCCCGGGTCGGCCGTCGTCTCCGTCGTGTCGCAGGTGTCGCAGCTCGCGGGCGGCGTGGTCCCCGAGCGGCTCACGCGGGTCCTCGAGCCGGTCGACCCGGGCTTCGGCTACCTCCCCGAGGTGGCGGCGGTCGCGCTCGCCGAGCTCCTCGTCGCGACGTTCGACGGCGCGACCGTCGTCCTCGTCGCCGACGACCTGCACCTCCAGGACGAGCTGAGCCGGTCGGTCCTCGCGAGCCTCGTCGCGCAGCGGCACGCTCCCGTCGTCCTGCTCGGGACCGCGCCGGCGGGTGCGCTCGACCCGTCCGTGGGCCCGTTCGAGCTGCGCGCGGTCCCGCCGCTCGCGCCCGCCGACGCGCTCCACCTCCTGCTCGTCGAGCGGCGGCTCGCCGTCGCGCCGCACGTCGCGGCGCGGCTCGCGCACCTCCTCGGCGGCAACGCCGCGGCGATCACGCAGACGGCGGCGCTGCTCACCCCCGAGCAGCTCTCGGGCGGGTCGATCCTGCCCGACCCGCTGCCCGCCGTCCCCGCCGTCCGGTCCCTCTTCGCCGACCGGCTCGCCGCGCTCAGCGAGGCGGAGCGTCAGGCGCTGCTCGTCGCGGCGGTCGCCGTCGTCGACCGCACGGAGCTCGTGCTGTCCGCGACGGGGCTCGCGATGGAGCAGGTCCTCGACGGCCCGCTCGCTGAGCACCTCGTCCTCGCGGGGGGCCGCTTCGCGTTCGTCGACCCGCGCATGCGCTCGCTCGTGCACGCGGACGCGCGCCTCGCCGAGCGCACGGCGGCGCACGTCGCGCTCGCGGAGGCGCACCGGCGCGCGGGCGAGGAGGACGTCGCGGTGTGGCACTCGGCGCTCGCGACCCTCGTCGGCGACCCGGCGCTCGTCCCGGGCCTCCTGCGCATCGCACGCCGCCACCTCGACCGCGGCGACGTCGTGTGGGCGCACGAGGTCGCGCGCGAGGCGGCGAGCCAGGCGGGCGCCGAGCACCGCGCCGAGGCGTTCGCGATCGCCGGGGTCGCGGCCCTGCGGTCGGGCCACGTGCAGGATGCCGCCGACTGGCTGCGCAAGGCCTCGCGGAGCGGGGACGACGCGTTGCGCGCGTGCACGCTCGGCCCGCTCGTCGCGGCGCTCACGCTCGCCGAGGGCCAGGTGCCCGACGACGTCCTGTCGCCCTACCTGCGCGGGGGCCGGCCGGACGGCCTCCCCGCGGACGCGGTCGCCGGGGTCGTGACGGGCGTGCTCACGGCGGCGCGGCTGCACGCCGAGCGGGGCGACGGCGTGAGCACGTCCCAGCTCCTCGACACCGCGACGTTCCTCGCGTCGTGGTGCGAGGACGACGCGACCCCGGCCCGCCTCGCGCTCGCCCGCTCGTGGGCCGCGGTGTTCGGGGTGGGGGAGCGCGGCGTCGTGCTGGACGTCGACCTGGGCCCGGACCACGAGGCCGCGCTCCAGGTGAGCCGGGCGCTCGGTCTCGCCGCCGACGACCGGCTGGACGACGCCGCGCAGACGCTCGCGAGCGTCGTCGCCTCCCTGGCCCCGGTGCGCGACGGCGGCCGGTGGTTCGACGGTCCGGACGCCGCCCTCACACCGCTCGCCGAGGCGCACGTCCGGCTCGCGCAGGCGCTCGTGCACTTGTGGCGCGGCACCCTCACGCGCGCCGCGGACGAGCTCGCGGAGGCCGCGTTCCGGCTGCCGCTCGGACTGCCCTTCGCGGGGATGGGCGTGGCCGCCGCGCGTCGGCTCGACATGATGACCCGGGGCGTCGTCGGGCCCGTCGCGACGGCGCTCGAGGAGACGTGCGCGAGCCCGACGTCGCGGCCCGTGCGCCTCGGCCTGCTCGTGGACCGCGCGATGGGCGCCGCGTTCGCCCACCACGTGACCCAGGCCGCGACGCTGCTCGAGCTCGCCGCGGAGCGCGAGCGCCCCGACAGCGCACGCATGCTGCCGCTGCCCGGGCTGGACGACGTCGAGGCGTGGGTCGTCGCCGGGCGCCACGACGCGGCGCAGCGTGCGCTCGCGCGGCGCCGGGTCGACGCCAAGGAGCTCCCGCCGTCGCTGCGGTCGGCGACGCTCGTGCGCGCCGACGTCTCGCTCGCTGCGCCCGAGGACCTCACTGCGCCGCTCGAGCGGGCCACGCGCGTGAACCGCACGACGGCGTCGCCCTACGAGCACGCGCGGACGGACCTGTGCGCCGCGCGCGCCCTCGTCCGCGCGGGCGAGCTGCAGCGCGCCCACGGCCTGTTCCTGTCCGCGATCGAGCTGTTCGACGACGCGGGCGCGGACGCCTGGACGACGATCGCGCTCGACGAGCACGCCGAGGTGGTCCGCCTCCTCGGCGGCCCGGTGCCCGAGGACCTGACCGCCGCGGTGCCCGGTCTGCCCGGTGTCCCCGGCGTCCTGGGCGGCGGAGCCGTCGGCCCGGCCGGGGCGTGGCCCCACGCCGCGCGGGTCGCCGGCCTGCCCGCCGCGGCACTCGGGGTCGCGCGCGCCGGCGCCGAGGCGCAG